>JAVEZS010000058.1:0-15983 GCA_034002885.1 Bacteroidales bacterium | reverse complement strand
GTCGTCATTCTGGAATTCGTCCATCATTTCCTCGTAGGTATCCGGATTTCCGAAGTACGAAAATACAGGAACCGGGATCGGAGGATGAGCGTCGTTCCTGACATGTGCCGGGCATCCGTTATCAGCAATCATATGAAGGGTTTCGCCCAGCGATCGCCATACACGAGCCATTATTTCAAGACGTTTTACGGGATCAGCTTCTTCGAGTGCACCCTTCATGAAATGCTTCCCGTTTTCCCAGGTATAATTATGTTCGGGCACACCAAACGATCCTGCCTGTCCAACGGCCCATTGCACACCGTCAGTTTCAGGGTTTGTGAATTTCGCTTTGGCCCATTTAACAAGCTTTCCATTGGCACTGTCGGTGAGATACCTCTTTCCTGCAGCCCGGGTAGGATCGTAAAAATGGCGCAGGCTTGCAGGGATTTCCGGAACGTCGGCTGAAAAGCCTCCGTGAGATATCCATTCCAGCGGGGTCTTATCGCGCACCTCTTCAGTGTAGGTAGCCTTGCCATAAATCTTCTCAGAAACCCAGAAAGCTATCTCTTCAGTGAAGTTATCAATCTCCGATGGATGGAAAAGCCCCGGTGCGGTAATGAAATTGCCCTTGAGTTTTACCCTTTCGAAATCAAATTCATAATTTTTAAACTTGTTCATCGAAAACCCGCCCTTGTTGTTTTTTGCTGTGAAATGTTTCACAATAAATGTGTTAAGGGTAGGATGATTTTTGGTATTCCCGTAGCCCGTCAGAAGGATCCAGAATCCCAGCGTAAGGATTATAATTATGGCAGCTGCCGGTATTTTTATTCTTTCCATAATGACTTTCGCATTAAAATCTTACCAGTTTCCAGTTACCATCATCGTCCAGTGTGAACTCGGCAGTGAATTTTTTTCCCGCACCGTTACTGAACTCGTAAAGGGCATAGATCGGACCTGACATTACCAGCTTCCTGTTTTTGAATGCCCGGGCATATTCCTTCATATAGGGGCTGATCTCCCTGAAGACTCCGTTATAAACTTCAAGGCTGGCAGGAGTCAGTATTTGTTTGAGAAGAGCAGTATCTGCCCCGGAAAAGGCTTTTTCAACAAGATCCGCAGCTTTCTTTACATCTCCTGATTCCGTCGATCGAACATTTTCAACGGGATTATTTTTGCCGCCTTCATCTCCTATCGGAACGATCCCCGGGATATCGGTACCTGTCAGTTCCCGGGGTTCTTCAGCTTCCTCAGAGCCTGTGGCAATTCCTGAATCCCTGAATTTTTCCTGGTCTTCAAGGTAATAATAATACACAGTGGAAAGGCCGGCAATGACTAAGATAAAGAGTATGGTCAGTACCGGAGTGAGGCATCCTTTTTTGCAGCCTTTTTTACCGTTAACTGCCTTTTTAGCGGCAGGGTCAGAAGACGAGGTCTTCTTTTTTGTTTCTGTGGATGAGACTTTTGTCCCGCAGTTTCCGCAAAAATTAGAGCCAGTGCTTATTTCAGCTCCACAGTTTTTACAATAAGGCATAGAGTTTATAATTATTATTTATCAGGCTGCTTCTGATACAGCCTGAGTCTGGATTAAATAATTCGTATTATGATGGTTTACCAGCCCCCACCGCCGCCGCCGCCACCGCCGCCACCTGAACTCCCTCCTCCTCCGCTGCCCGAAGACGATCCTGGTGCAGTGGATGCTGATGAGATAGCCGAGGAAAAGCTTCTACCCATTGTTGAGGTGAAATTCGACGGCGAGAATGCAGCTGCTCCTGCTCCGGTGCCGGTATACCACGCGGGGTTGTAGGCTTTGGTTTCCTGCATCGAACGCTTAAGTGCATTCTCAAATTTCTTTCCCCACTCATTTTCCACCCCCAGAGCAATAGCGTACGGGAGGAGTTTTTCAAAGCGTTCGACAGTAAGATCGGGTTCATGCATCATATTGAGCTGGTCCTTTTCAGCAACAGAGAGATACATTTTAAAACCTTCTGCCTCATCCATCAGGGCTTTTCCCCGGGGCGTCGGAGCTTTCATCAGCCATGAAAAAAGAATGCCCAGCCCTAAAAGAAGGATGATCAGAATCACCGGAACGGCAGGGGTGGGAGATATGACAAAGGCAAGTATGACCAGAGCTACCGAAGAGAGAACTCCGGGAAGAAGATGTTTGGCGTTTAAGTTGAAAAACTCCGGTATCATTTTCTCCTTAAGGATCTTCTCTGCCTCACTCCTGGCTTTCTGAAACACGACATGGTTTTTATTGTCAAGATCTATTTCCTGAGCGTGCTGAAAGAGTACAGAAGCCAATGCCTTTTCCTCCTGGGTAAGCTCTGCAGCAGCACCGGGAACAAGCTCAAGAGAGTATTTCTTCTTTGTGCGGTTGATCTTCAGATAACCATTCACAGCCATATTGACAAAAGCAGCTGTTATTACCTCCTCTTTCATGCCCATGGAAGAGAGGTATCCTGTATCGGCCGGGCTGAAGTTTTCAGGCGGATCAAAAAGGGGAATTATTGTTCCTCCGGAAGGATCTTTCCCAGCTGTCTTCCATCTCCTGTAATAGAGCATCACCACACCGGCAAGTCCGGCAAGGGCAAAAAGAATGTAGAGATTGTCTTTCAAAAAATATCCTATCCTTTTTATGGTTGACGGTCGGTCCACAAATCCCTTCGGCCACGCCACCGCAATGGTGAGCTGCTCCTGGGGCTGCAGAGGCCTGGTGGTGGTCAGGCTGAACACATTTCCGCTTTCGGTGAACTCACAGTCGCAACCCGTCGATCCCGCATAGCCCGAGTAGGCAGCTTTCTGTACTACAGTGGCTCCCTGCGGAAGCTTCAGGGTAACGGTGGCTGATTCAATTGTAAAAGCCCAGTCGCCGCCGATGGCGTTGTAATACAGTTCATCGAAGTCATCAAAAAAACCAATCTGCCTCGTAGTCCTGAACGATAGGCTGTAATTGTAAATTCCGGGTTCAAGTTCAACGTTACTGTCACCGATATATACGACAACGCCATTCGATCTTTCCTCTGTGAACCATGGTTCTGAAACGCCATTTTTCAGCACCTCCGTGATCTCAAAGCCTGCTTTGAAACGGTTCCCAAGCCTGTCTTTGTATTTCGTCGGGAAAGTTCTGTAAATACCTCTTTTAATCGCATTCCCTTCAGCCACAACTCTTATCTGTTCCCGGACCAGCAGTGCACCGTTCTTTTCGATTTCTGCAACAATATCATACGAGAGTATCCTTTCCTGCGAATTGGCCGAAAGCACAGTGAGGACCATAAATAGCAACGTTATGACTCTTTTCATCATAATACAATTTTTATTTTAATGGTATTATGCCTGCCTGTCGGCAGACAGGGAATCCACATGACTGAAATTTATTAAAATACGTGTTTGTGCATTTGATACATGTGGGTTTCATAGGTAAAATATTACATTTTTATGTCAGGTACTGCCCTTTCCGATTCGTTGCCTATATCAAAGAATTCCTTCTGACGGTGGCCAGCTATCTTTGCTACCAGACTGGACGGAAACTGCTCTATCAGTATGTTGTAGTTGCGTACAGTTCCATTGTAATAACGCCTTGCCTTCTGAAGATCGTTCTCAACTTTCGAAATATCCCTCTGAAGTTCAAGAAAATTCTGACTGGCCTTAAGCTCTGGATAGTTCTCCACTACCACGAACAGCCTGCCAAGAGCCTTCGACAAACCCACCTCAGCCTCTTCAGATTCCCTGACTGATGATGCGGACATGCCGCGAGTCCTGAGCGAGGTGATGGCTTCGAGTAGCTTTCGTTCGTGATCAGCATAACCTTTTACCGTGTTCACCAGAAGGGGGATCAGATCATGCCGTTTCTTAAGCTGAACATCGATGCCGCTCCAGGCCTCCCTGACATAATTTACAAGTCTGACAAGCCGGTTGTATATGAAGAGGAAAAATCCTCCGCTTAATACCACTATTGCAATTATAAATAAAGCCACTTTATTCTGTTATTGGTTAAGGACCCGAAAAGCCGGGTATCCAAATATAGAAAAAAAAATACAGCCATCTTTCCATCAAGCCATAATCCCGGTCAATACTGAAATATTGCATATCAGAGGCCGCAGGGATGAAAATTATTATAATTTTAGTGGCCAAAAGAATCCTTATGTTCATCGACAGGACCTTCGATCTCATTAAAGCAAGGTTCGGCAACGAACCCGAAAAGCTTACGATAACCGATGCAGCAGCAGGAATGTACCTGACGGCCGTTCGTCTTTCCGACGGAAGTACCGGGACTTCTTCTGTTTTCAGGGATGATACTCCAGTTTGTGGAAAACACAACAGGGATTTCGGATCTTTCACTCCTCTCAGGATAAAGGGTCAGAAAGTCACAGATCTCATGGCGACAGAGAAAAAGTCAGCTTTGATATCCTCGTTGAAAACGGCTGTCCTGAATGCCTTTTCTTCAAAAATAATTTCGTCCGGAACCTACAGGATACTGGAAAACTTTGATCCGGTCGAACTTCTTGACCTCGGTTCACAGAAAACAATAACAGTTGTCGGAGCATTTCAGTCGTACATCAGGAAGATTTCACTTACCGGTAACAGGCTTTTTGTTCTTGAAATGAATGAAAATGCTCTCACGGATGAACAGAAGAAGTTTTATGTGCCCCATGAGGATTTCAATAAGATCCTTCCGCAGTCGGATATTGTCATCATTACGGGCCAGACCCTGGTAAACGATACCATTGATGAACTTCTTGAGGCAATAAGGCCCGGAAGCCAGGTTATTGTTACAGGGCCATCAAGTGGAATACTTCCTGACCTTCTTTTTGTTAACAAGGTTAGCGCAATCGGAACAATAAGGATTACAGAACCTGATGTTCTTTTCAATATTGTAAAGGAGGGAGGTACAGGCTATCATCTGTTTGAATATTGTGCTCAAAAAATATGCATTCTCAGAGAGGATGGAAAATAAACTCAGCGAAAAATGGATAAAAGCTTCGATTACCGGAACGATATGGGCAGCATCTGAAATCGTTCTTGGAAGCTTTCTTCATAACCTCAAGGTCCCTTTCAGCGGGAATGTGCTCACTGCCATAGGGATTGTGATCCTGATCTCAATCAGCTATATCTGGACCGAAAAAGGACTGATCTGGCGTGCCGGGCTGGTCTGCGCCCTTATGAAGACAATGTCGCCAAGCGCGGTGATCTTCGGGCCTATGATAGCTATTCTTGCCGAGGCTTTTCTGATTGAATCATCAGTCAGGCTAATGGGAAGAACATTTGCGGGCTACCTGACAGGAGCTGTGCTGGCAATGTCGTGGAACCTTTTTCAGAAAATAGCCAACTATATTATCTTCTACGGAGCCAATATAATTGAAGTCTATAACAACCTTCTCCGGATGGCCCAGAAGCAGCTCAATATCCAGACTGATATCGTCTGGATGCCAATCATCATCCTTCTGATAGTTTTTGCACTGTTTGGTTTTCTTGCCGGAGTGACGGGGATCATGGTCGGGCGAAAAATGAAGGATCAGCCTCCTGAAGGCGTTGCGGCTCCGGTTAATAATGCCGTCAGGGAATTCCGTCGCTCAGCCGGAACGGATTTTAACCATTCGATACTCTGGCTCATTGCAGATCTTATACTAATGGTGGGTTGTTTTTTCCTGCTGAACTATACTTCGTGGTTTGTGTGGAGCGTAGCGGTAATATCTGTAATAGTTTTATGGTCAACGAGGTACAAAAGAGCCCTTCGGCAGTTGTCAAGACCAAAATTCTGGGTGTTCTTTGTGCTGATAACACTGATAACTGCCTTTGCCCTCTCAAGAGCGCAGAATGGTCAGATCTCGTGGCAACAGGGACTCCTGACCGGGATACAGATGAACTTCAGGGCAGCGGTGATAATTGTCGGCTTCGCGGTGCTGGGGACTGAGTTATATAATCCGCGGATAAGAAATTATTTCCAGAAGACTGCTTTCAGGAACCTTCCGCTGGCACTTGAACTGTCGGCTGAAAGCCTTCCCTTCTTCATCGCATCGGTGCCCGATCTGAAAAGTCTTGTAAAAAGCCCCGTATCAATATTTTACCAGATACTGGCCCAGGCTGAGAAGAGACTTGGCGAAATAAGGAGCAAAAATACCGGCTTTACCAGAGTATTCATGGTCACCGGGCCGGTAAGAGGCGGCAAGACGACATTCATAAAGGAAGTTATTGAGTATCTCAGGGGAAACGGTATCCGGCCGGCAGGAATTATTTCAGAACGGATCCAGGATGGTGCGATAACAACAGGATATGATGTCGTGAATATTGAAACAGGTGAAAGAAAAGCATTTCTTCGTCAAAATGATGAAGCTGGTCATGAGAGAATTGGAAGGTTCTCGGTTTGCAGTGAGGGCCTCGAAGCAGGGAGGGCCATCCTTCAGACATCCTCAGCCGGGGTAATTGTCATCGATGAGGTGGGGATGCTCGAAACCAATGACCGGGGATGGGCTCCGGCGATTGAAAAATTGTTATCCGGACCGGCAAGGATAATTCTGATGTCTGTCAGAAACTCTTACGCCGATAATGTAAAGCGAAAATGGAATCTTGATAATGCCGTTATCCTCGAAACAGGTAAAACAAGTACCCGGGAAGCCGTGATCGCAATCTTAAATCATACTGATTTCAGGCAGTAACGAAAACCTCACTGGTTTTCTATTTCCTTTTTGCTGATGAGGATCAATCCGGAGAACAGACCTGTATCTGAAAGATTATGCCCGCATGCTTTTCCGTACAAGCTGGAATCCCGTCCTGAAAAAATAGACAAGGGGCATTACAAGCATATGCATCAGCTTGGTGTAGGGGAATATCATTATGACAACAAGACCGATGAAGATATGTATTTTGTAGATGATACCATGAGATGCGATCACTGCTCCTGCATCAGGCTGGAAGGTGATCACCTTCTGGGCCCAGACGCCAAGGGCCGCATACTGCTCTACCGTGCCTGAAGCCGTTATTCCGACCGATCCCATCCCAAGTGCTGCCTCTGCAAGCAAAAGGATCAGAATAAAGTGATCGTGAAAGTTGCTTGTCTTTTTGACTGTCTCAACGCTTAACCTCCTGTAGACAAGAAGTATCATCCCGACGATAGCTAATATCCCGAAGAATGAACCCATGCTCAGTGCAATAAGCCGTTTTGTTTCGGTGGTCATTATCAGGTGATATAGTTTTTCTGGGATAAAGAGCGTAAAATGACCAAGCAAAACGGCAAGGATGCCTGCATGGAAAAGGTTGCTCCCTGGCCTGATCCTGTTGTCGGCGAGCAATTGCGTCGACCTGGCCTGAATGCTTCTGTTGGCATAGATTATCCTGGTTATCAGTCCGAACCAGAACACAGCAAAGGCAATATGCGGAAGATATGTGAACAGCAGGTTATTGATGTAATTTTCCATGGTGCATTGTTTTATATTTCTGGCCTGGTTGATTCCCCGGACAATGCCGGGGGCTCCTGGTATAATTCATCAAAACCGGCATTCATAATGTTGCCGGCTGTATATTTAAAGTCTTCTTTGTCAGGCATAACAGGTGAAAGCGAAATTACTGCCTTAAACACATGCCTGTAAATGCTGTTACTTTCCCTGAGGACGGAGTAAATACGGTTGATGACGTCAACCGGCTGGGAAAGAAGTTCAGAAGCTTTTTGTTTATCAAGGGAAGAAAGGAACTCAAGAAAGGCAGGAAGGTAGTCAGGAAGCTCTCCTGTTTTCATTTCAAATCCCTCCCCATTGTAGAAATCAAGCAGATCGGCCATCGCCTGTCCCCTTTCCTTTGAATCGCCACTGAGATGTTCGAAGATATAAAGGGATGTGTTTCTGGATATATCGAAAAGGATTACGTAATGAGCCTGCCAGTCGATAAGATCCATGCCTGAAAAATGAGAGGCAAATTCTTCCAGACTGGTCAGGATTGTTTCTTCAAGAAGGCCTTCTCTTCTCAGCTCCTCCGTGCCCTCATGAAGGAAATCCTGGAGGTCCTGACCGGGATATGACAGGAACAAAGACAATATTTTGTATGTTTTTATCATCCTATATCCCTCCGAAGAGATTTTTCATTTTACCCGTACCGCAGCCCGGATCATCGTGAAAGCCACATCCTGCCTTATCCTCAAAGGCTTTGCCCGAGTGCTCCCTGTGTGATGTCGGAATTACGTAGCGGTCGCGGTAATGGGCAAGTGCCATCAGACGGTACATCTCCTCCGTTGCTTCAGGGGTCAGGCCTGTACCTTCAAGAGCCCCGGTGTTTATTTCGTTGTCAACCGTCTTGCTTCTCATGTATGCCCTCATGGAAAGCATCTTCCTCAACGCATCGGCAACCGGTTTTTCATCACCGGCAGTGAACATGTTGGCAAGATACTTATTTGGTATCCTTAACTGTCCTACATCGGGAAGTATGCCGTTTACCCCTTCTCCGTCGCTGTTTGCAGCCGATATTACCGGAGAGAGTGGGGGAACATACCATACCATGGGAAGGGTTCGGTATTCGGGATGCAGGGGAAAGGCGATCTTCCATTCCACGGCCATCCTGTAAACCGGCGAAGCGGCTGCGGCATCAAGCACGCTCTGAGGAATTCCCTGTTCGAGGGCAAGCTTTATAACTTCGGGATCGCGGGGATCGGGGAACAGGCCGAGATGGTCTTCGTAAAGGAACTTTTCATTTTCCTGTGATGCCGCCTTGTGAATCCTGTCTGCATCATAAAGCATGATACCTATGTATCTTATCCTTCCGACACACGACTCGGAACAGATTGTGGGTTCGCCGTTTTCAGTCTTTGGGTAGCACAGGATGCATTTCTCTGATTTCCTTGTCTCCCAGTTGAAATAGATCTTTTTATAAGGGCATGCGCTTACACATTGCCTCCATCCGCGGCAGCGGTTCTGGTCAATAAGTACTATCCCGTCTTCTTCCCGCTTGTATATTGCACCCGAAGGGCAGGCGGCAACGCATGCCGGATTCAGGCAGTGTTCACAAAGCCTGGGGAGATACATCATGAATGAATTCTCAAACCCTGCGTAGATCTCCTTTTCAAGATCCGCGAAATTTGTTTCCCTGCTTCTCTTGGCAAATTCACCTCCGAGGTTGTCCTCCCAGTTGGCTGTCTTTTCAATTTTCTTCATCGGCTTCCCGGTAATAGCTGAGAAAGGTCTTGCCGACGGGGGCGTCCTGAAGCGTGAACCGCTGTGAAGAACTGAGTAGTTGAAGGTGAAAGGTTCATAGTAATCGCCTATCTGGGGCATGAAGGGATTTGCAAAGATGTTTTTCATTATCCCTGTCTTGCTTCCTGCAGCCGGGATAAGCCTTCCCCTGCTGAGTTTCCAGCCTCCTTTCCAGCGCTTCTGGTTTTCCCATTCATCGGGATAACCTGTACCGGGCTTTGTCTCAACATTGTTGAACCATGCATATTCGACTCCCTTCCGGGAAGTCCAGACGTTTTTGCATGTAACTGAACAAGTATGGCATCCAATGCATTTGTCCAGATTCAGTACCATTGCCAGTTGTGCACGTATCTGCATGATCTTGCTTTTTATTTATCCTCGTAACCTTCATCGTTCCATTCTGCCTTTTTCAGCTTGCGGATTATCACAAACTCGTCGCGGTTCGAACCTATCGTTCCATAGTAGTTAAATCCGTAGCTCAGGTGGGCATAGCCTCCTATCATGTGGGTGGGCTTGAGGCTCAGCCTTTCAACGGAGTTATGCACTCCTCCCCGGTTGCCGTTAATCTGGTTGACAGGCATGTTGACTGTTCTTTCCTGGTTGTGATACATTATCAGGGCGCCCTCCGGGACCCTCTGCGAGACAACAAGGCGCGCCACCGAAGCTCCGTTGCTGTTGAACACCTCAATCCAGTCGTTGTCGCTCAGGTTTATCTTGCGCGCATCAGTCTCGCTGAGCCAGGCCACCGGTCCGCCTCGTCCGAGAGTAAGCATTATAAGATTATCCGACCATGATGAATGGATAGTCCATTTGTTGTGTGGTGTCATCATGTTTATTATGAGGTAATTATCATCGCTGCCGAGTTTATCCATTACGCTGAGTACCGATTTTGTGTTTATCGGAGGTTTGTAACATACAATGTTCTCTCCGAAAGCCTGCATCCACGGATGATCCTGGTAGCTTGTCTGCCTACCCGTCAGTGTCCTCCACGGGATGAGTTCATGAACATTGGTATAGCCGGCGTTGTACGACACTTCCTCGGAATCTATTCCGCTCCAGATGGGAGAGGTGATTATCTTCCTGGGCTGGCGCAGAAGATCTGCGAATCTTATTTTTTCCTCGCTGCGGCCCTCGGCAAGATGCCTGTGGTAACGCCCTGTCGTTTTTTCAAGCGCTTCCCATGCCTTTACAGCCACATGCCCGTTGGTTTCGGGAGCAAGTGTAAGTATAACCTCAGCAGCCTGAATATCCGTCTCGATCTTTACCAGTCCGCCTGTCTCTCCTTCATGTCCCGAGGTCATGTTCAGCTTTTTCAGGAACCCTACTTCCTCAACGGTATTCCACGTTATCCCCTTTGAGCCATTTCCTGTCTTTTCCATGAGAGGACCGAGGGTTGTGAACCTGTTGTATGTTTCAGGGTAGTCCCTCACAAGCTGAATTATCTTTGGCATATTCTTTCCGGGTTTCGGTTCAAGGCCTTGCTCCTTCCAGTCAAAGCCTTCTGAGGTCTCCGACAGTTCCATGGGAGTGTCGTGCTGAAGCGGGAGCAGGACCACATCCTTTTCCTTTCCAAGATGGCCTGGAGCCAGTTCAGAGAACTTCTTCGCCAGTCCCTTGAATATATCCCAGTCGGAACGTGATTCCCAGAGCGGATCAACAGCCTTTGAAAAGGGATGAATGAAAGGATGCATGTCGGAAGTGCTCAGATCGTCCTTTTCATACCATGTTGCCGCCGGAAGTATTATGTCTGAATGAAGGGCGGTGGTCGACATCCTGTAGTCGAGGGTGACAAGAAGATCAAGCTTCCCCTCGGGTGCCTTGTCGTGCCACCTGACTTCTGCCGGGAGCTGCCCTCCCTGCGATTTAAGATCCTCTCCCAGAACTGAATTCTGTGTCCCCAGAAGGTGTTTCATGAAATACTCCATTCCCTTTGCACTCGACCCGAGAAGGTTCGATCGCCAGACAAACAGGTTCCTGGGGAAGTTCTTTGGATTGTCGGGATCCTCTGAGGCAATGGAAAGCTCGTTAAGCTTAAGCTTCGCCGTAATGAATTCTTCGATATCGCGCCCTTCCTTTTCTGCTTCCCTGCACAGTTCAAGAGGATTCTCACTGAGCTGAGGACCCGAGGGAAGCCAGCCCATCCTTTCGGCCTTTACATTGCAGTCGATCATGGAGAGCTTGCTCCATTCATCCTTGTCGGCAAGAGGGGAGACAAGCTCCGAAAGCCCTACCTTTTCGTAGCGCCACTGGTCACTGTGCATGTAGAAAAACGATGTGGTGTTCATCTGGCGGGGAGGACGGTTCCAGTCGAGTGCAAAGGCCAGGGGCAGCCAGCCTGTCTGGGGCCGAAGCTTCTCCTGCCCCACGTAGTGGGCCCAGCCTCCTCCCGACTGACCGACACAACCACACAGCATAAGCATGTTGATGGCACTCCTGTAGATCATGTCGGTATGGAACCAGTGGTTGACACCGGCCCCGATGATTATCATTGACCGTCCCGAGGTCTTTGCAGCATTCTCTGCAAACTGCCTTGCAGTTGAAATGACAAGTGAGGCCGGAACACCCGTTATGGCTTCCTGCCAGGCAGGCGTATAGGGCAGGTTTTCCTCATAACCGGCAGCGGAATTCCTGTCATCGAGTCCCCTGTCCACACCGTAAGCAGCTGCCATAAGGTCAAATACTGTACAGTAAAGGAAACCGCCGTAAGCAGATCTTTTAACAGGGACCTTCCTTGTTATTATTTCGGGATGATCAGTTGAATTGAAGTGCTCGTGCCTGTAGGCTTGTCCTCCGAAATAGGGGAACGAGACTTCAGCAACATCATCCCTCCGTTCGAGAATGGTAAGAAGGGGATCAACGGGATTGCCGCTGACCGCATCCTTAAGCTCGAGGTTCCATCTTTTACTTTCATCCCACCTCGATCCTATGGTCCCGTTGGGAACTACGAAGCCGTCTGATGTTTTGTCCAGGATCACCGGCTTCCATTCCGCATTCTTTTCCTTTTCAAGATCATTGCCTAGATCCGATGCCCTTACGATCCGCCCCGCAACATGTCTTCCATTTTTATTTTCAATCCTGACAAGAAAAGGGAGATCGGTATACTGAATGGCATAATTGTAAAACCAGGGGGTTTCCCTTTCGAGATAAAACTCCTTCAGGATAACATGCCCCATTGCCATTCCCAGGGCTGCATCGGTGCCCTGTTTCGGCTTCATCCAGAGGTCGGCGAATTTGGCGGCATCGTTGTAATCGGGCGATATGTTTATCACCTTGGTCCCCTTGTACCTCACCTGTGTATAAAAAGGCGAGTCGGGAGTCCTGGTCAGGGGTACATTCGAGCCCCAGAGCATCAGGAATGAGGAGTTGTACCAGTCGGCGCTCTCCGGCACATCAGTCTGTTCACCCCATGTCTGCGGTGAGGCTGGCGGCAGATCGCAATAAAAGTCGTAGAAACTCAGAACCAGTCCGCCCAGGAGGCTCATGTATCTTGCCCCGGAAGCATACGAGACCATCGACATCGCTGGTATGGGAGTGAAACCGACGAGCCTGTCGGGACCATATTTTCTGATCGTGTAAATATTCGCAGCTGCTATTATTTCGTTAACCTCATCCCATTGAGCCCTGATCATTCCTCCCAGGCCGCGATGCGATTTGTATTCCTTTGTCACGGCGGGATCGTTCATCAGGTTTTCCCATGCTATAACGGGATCGGGATTTGAAGTTTTAGCCTTCCTGTAGGCCCTCACCAGCGATCCGCGTATCATCGGATATTTTATCCTGTTCGTGCTGTAGAGGTACCACGAGTAGCTTGCTCCTCTCGGGCAGCCCCTCGGCTCATGGTTGGGCAGGTCGGGCCTCGTCTCCGGATAGTCGGTCTGCTGGATCTCCCAGGTCACCAGGTTGTTCTTTACATAGATCTTCCATGAACACGATCCCGTGCAATTGACACCATGAGTCGACCTTACCACCTTATCATACTGCCAGCGGTTCCTGTAGAATCCTTCCCAGCCGCGGCTCTCATCGGTCGTTACACTATGCTTGTCGGCACTCTTCTCAGCGCTCCTGCTGAAATAGATCATTTTGTTTAACAGACTCATAACCTGTAGATTAAGTTTTTGCTGTTTTATTTATGACTGCCTGCGGCTTTTGCCCTGTTCCTGATAAGAACATAGATTATCAGAAGGTTGATTATCGAAAGGGCAACAAAGACAAGGAATCCCCTTGCATAACCTGCCGCCCCGTATTTTCCTGCTATTGCTCCCATTACAGGGGGCAGTGCAAATCCGCCGAATGCCCCGAGTCCGCCGATCCAGCCTGAGGCTCCCCCGACAGCTTTCGGAACATAAGCCGGGACAAGCTTGAAGATGGCTCCGTTTGAGATCCCCATCCCGAGGGCAAGAAGGATCACTATCAGAATGCTCCCGACAATGCCAGAAGAGAAAGACAGCATGGCTGCCGAAATCATGATAAGCGACATTGAGAAAAGAACTGTCTTTTCGCCGCCGAATTTGTCTGCAACTTTTCCTCCGTAAACACGGATAAGTGAAGCAAGTATCGAGAAGACAGCGGTGAAGAGCCCTGCCCTGACCGGCTCAAAATGCTGATATTCGCTCCAGTAAGTGGGAAACCAGGCAGTAAGTGCTATGAAGCCTCCGAATGTTGTGAAATACAGCGCCACAAGCGCCCATGTGTTAGGAATCCTGGCTGAGTTCAAAAGGCTCTCCTTCACTCCTCCGGAAGGAAAGATCTCCTGTCCGTTTTCTCCTGCCTTCGCCATGGCTTCATCGACTGAAAGTCCGGCTTTCCTGAACTGGAAAAAATACGAATTCTGACCAATAAGGCCATAAAGGACCGTGCCGAGAACAAGGAAAAGGAACCAGGAAAAGTAAGCTGAAATGAAACCGAAACGAGTAAGGAAAAGCGGAAGAATGATCGAAAAAATGCCAGGGGCAAGGTTTCCAAGACCACCGAAGGTTCCCAGGGCGCTTCCCTGTTTGTTTCGCGGGAACCAGTAGGAGGTCTGGGCAATTCCCACTGAAAATGTTGCTATCCCGCAACCGCTGAGAAACCCGAAGAACAGTACGAGCCAATACATGCCTTTCATACCGTCGGGATAGGAAGTATGAAGCAGAAGAGTTACCCCGCCAAGACCGACGGCACTGAGTATCATCAGTATCAGAAAAGGGATCTTGCCTCCAGTGGTGTCGACCCATGCTCCGAACGGTATCCGTAACAACGATCCCGAAAGGGAAGGAATGGCAATAAGCAATCCTACAAGAGCCGGAGTGAGATCCATTGCCTCCTTGAATTTCACTGCGGTGGGACCATACAGCGCAACAGCTGCAAACCCGAAGAAGAAACCGAGTGTTGTCCCAAGCAATCCCCTGGAAGGGCTTCCTCTTAATTTCATAAGATCAGGTTGTATAGATTAGGTATCTGCAATATATTCAAAAGCAGAATATCCTTCTAAAAATGTTGTGAATATTAGTTTAGACTGACCTCTTTTCGGCTTTTCTTATCATGCCTGATTATTTGCGAATAACCTTCCGGGAGAAAAGCATGACATGTGTAATCCAGATCAGGTAGTAATTAAAAGCTGAAGTTAAAAATTTAGATTTTAATTGTCAGCGGTTGGATATCTATTGGGATGAAGGAAGTCTTAAAGGAGTTCCGGGCTTTACCGGTTCACCGAAAACCGGCTTTCCTGACGGATCCCAGTAGAACTGCTGTGCCCTGGGTGAACGGAATCTGCCGCAGCCCTGGCCCGGAGCCGGGTTTGCATGGTATACAATCCACCACTCTTTCCCGTCGGGTGATCTGAAAAACGAATTGTGCCCGGTAGCGTAAACGCCAGCTTCAGCCTTCCCCCTGAAAACAGGTTCCCTGCTCTTTTCCCACGCACCTTTGCCGAGGAGGTCCCTGCCTCCCTTAAAGGTCATCATGCCAAGACAATAAGCATCCGTCCAGCATCCGCTTCCGGAATAAACTATGAACAGCTTGCCTTTCCTTATTAGTGCTGCTGGCCCTTCATTAACATTTACATGTGGAACATCATCGGGATTATTGAGATCGCCTACTGTTTCCCATGAGAGTCCGGGAGCTGACAGGAGAACCCTTTCGCTGCTTATAGTCAGGGGATCCGACATCCTGGCTATGTAAAGATTCTGCTGCCCGTTAACATCTCCCTCCCATCCCGACCATACAAAGTACAATTTGCCACGGTAGCTGAAAACAGTCCCGTCGATGGCCCACTTGTCGGAAGGATCAGTGACTTTGCCCCTGAAGATCCAGTTCCCCGCAAGGGGATCCTCAGAACTGTTCTCAATTACATACATTCTGTGATTGACGTTCCTGCCGTCGTCGGCTGCAAAATAGACATACCATTTCCCGTTAAGGTGATGAAGCTCGGGGGCCCATATCTCCCTTGACCACATCGTTCCCTCAGGGGCTGTCCATATTTTCACAGCCTCCGACCGGCTGAGGGAGTTGAGGTTTTCACCCCTGCGTATGGAGATCCCGTTACCTGAAGAACTGCAATAGTAATAGTATTTGTTGTGCTTTACGATCCAGGGATCAGCTCCTGAAGGGAAGAGAGGATTTGAAAAAGTACTGTCAGGGGATGCAGAATCCTGAATGCAATAACAGCCGGAAGAGCAAGCAAGAAGAAGGGTAAGTAAAACGATCGTTCTCATAAGTGTTTTTTATTTCTTTTTCCTTCGCCTGAACTGCAGACTAAAAGGAGGTGATCCTTTTGATGAATATACAGCTGGTTCAGAACAGGATCATAATGTTATGAAAAAAATGGTAAGAATCCCAGGATAATGATTCTTT
>JAVEZS010000057.1:0-17051 GCA_034002885.1 Bacteroidales bacterium | reverse complement strand
ACATTGTCATATCCGTGAGAATTCATGAAAATAACACCTTCACGGCTTCTGAGTCCGACAGAATCAGCAAAAACCAGTGGTCTGTCATCGGGCAATTCTTTGTAATGTCCCTCAAGCCGACTGAAAGGCAGATAAATCACTTTGTCGGACTTAAACATTTTGAAAACACTCAGAAAATCTTCACGAACATCGACAATTATTGCCCCTCTTTCACACTGCGCAAAGGCCTCACCTGGCGTAAGATTATGAACACCATGTGAAAAGAAACCTGTTTTGAACCATTTATTCACTGTTTAATGTAAGTATTAACTCTTTTCGTATTTGACTAATATTATTTCCGCAAAGTCTTTGAAGTGTTTTCTCAGCAGCTTCCAGTTTTCGTAATTAATGCAATACTGAAGTTTCGGCGGATCGATACAGCCCTGGATCAGTCCGGCTCTTTTCAGCTCTGCAAGATGCTGGTATACTGTTGAATTAGCCAGGCTGAGTTCATTGGATATATCTGTAAAACGGCATGTATCGAGTGAAGCAAGATGCCGGAGTATTGCAATCCTGGCAGGATGCCCCAATGCTTTGGCAAACCTTGCAATCTTAACGTCCTCAGATGGATAGAAATTCTTATCAGTTGTCTTCATGATTTCTTACCTTGAGAAATAAACTGACATTTGCAGGTATGGTTTTCGTAAAATTACGAAAAGTTCTGATAATTTTAACATGATTTTGTATAATATTCATACCGGAATTACCTTGAACCTCAAGTAAATCTGCAACTATTCATTAACCTCCAAAAAAAAGCTGCCAGCTTGTGAGCTGGCAGCTTCTTCTAACCTAACCTAAAATAAAACTAACCCCGACTAACCTGATAATTGCTGATTTTTTTTATTTCTTAATTTCAACTACTGCATATTTTGAAATTCTCCAGAACTCCTGAGGATCCTTTATTGCAATATAGGCAACCATATTCTCGCCTTCCTTTACAACTTCGTATGAACCCGTAGGGTGTTCCGTGACAAGCTTCATGTCCTTTGAATTGACCTGAATAGTTGTTGTCTGTGTGATATCAATTTCCTTGAAGAGTGAATCTGAGAAATCCTCAAGGATCGATTCTTTCCTTCCGATACCCAGAAAACCTCCTTCTTTTGTAAGAAGACCTTTATCCCTCAGGTCCCTGAAAGTTCCCGAAACAAGGTATGCCTTGTTGAGCTCGTAAGTCTGATCGCTTATCCTGTCATTCTTTACAGACACTGTATCATTAAGAGCCAGAACTTTGTCATTCAGCTGTCCGATCTCAAAATCCTTGCTTACAAGGTTATCCTTGAGCTGGGCGATCTCCCCTTCATAAGTTCTCATCGACTCTTCAAGGCTGGCAATTCTTTCCTGCAGTCCTGTGATTGTTGTTCCTGATTTCTTCAGCTGGGCATTAAGCTGGGCTATCTTCTTCCTGTTCTCATCAAGAAGACCATTGATGCTTTTAATGTCCTCAAGTATCTGATTCCTCCTGTCTTTTGAGACCTCAGCTGTTGATGAGTTCATTGTTATAAGCTTTTCCTTCTCCTTGATCATTCTGAGGTTGTTTTCAATCTCAGTAAAAGTGGAAAGCCAGTCATTAAGTGTTGAATCGCGCTGATTTAGCTCATTGGTAAATGAGAGCCTCTGGTTTTCCATCAGAGCAAGCTGATTGTTATGGTCGCGCTTATGAAGTGAGTATGCAAGTATTCCCAGTCCCAGTAAGATAACCAGGCTGATTATTCCTGTAAGTAATGCACCTCTTGTTATACCCTCTTTACGTGCACTCTCGACTTTATGGGTTACGACTGCGTTATCATTTACTGATTTTGGATCATTGTTTACCCTGTTTTCCATTTTTTTAAGGATTTAGTTTAATTGTCTTTTTTTCTACTTTGTTTTTCATGGTTATTAAGACAAATCGTGGGCCATCCTTGGCACGGCACTATTAAACGATCATAATCAATTAGTTAATAAATGCCGTAAGTAGAAAGATTTATTCATTATGGTAAAAAAATTCTCATTTTGAGAATTGATAAAGGATGTTTTCCTTAGTAAGCAGGCCAGAACCAAAATGAAATAGAACTGGCCGGAAAACCAAAGAACCTTGTGTGCGACAGAAGAAATCTAGTCCTGGGCTTCTCTCTCGTTCTTGAGCATCCTGTAGATAGTGGATACTCCTATATCCAGTTTTTTTGCCGCAAGTGAGATATCGTTGTTGTATTTTTTAAGGACACTCCTGATTATCCTCATCTCATGCTGGCGCATTGTCAATTCATCTTCAGCGGTACCGTAAGCATTTTCGCCTGCTTCAATTGTAAAATCACCTGCGTCAATTTTCTCTCCTACTGACAGGGTTACTGCAAGTTCTATCATCGATTTAAGCTCCCTTACATTTCCGGGAAAGGAATAATTCAGAAGCTTACGCTGGGCTTCAGGTGTCAGGGGTTTCACCGGCAGATTGTTTTCCCTGCAGAAGCTGTCGATGAAGTGTCGGGCGAGGATAAGGATATCGCTCCCTCTTTCGCGGAGCGGAGGCATTTCAACAGGAAGTCCGAGGAGTCTGTAATACAGGTCTTCTCTGAATTTTCCTTTTCGGACTTCCTCCTTAAGGTTTTTATTTGTTGCTGCAATGATCCGGCAGTCGGTCTTCACGGGCTTATTGCTTCCAACCCTTACTATCTCTTTTTCCTGAAGTACTCTCAGAAGTTTCGTCTGAAGATATATATCCATTTCCCCTATCTCATCAAGGAAGAGGGTTCCTCCGTCAGCCTCCTCAAATCTTCCTGTTCTTCTGAATGTGGCTCCTGTAAATGAACCTTTCTCATGCCCGAACAATTCGCTCTCGATCAGCTCAGAAGGTATTGCAGGAACATTCACAGCAACAAAAGGTTTGTCCCTTCTCCTTGAATTATAGTGAATTGCCTTGGCAACAAGTTCTTTTCCTGTGCCGGTTTCTCCGGAAATGATCACTGTGATATTGGTTTCGAGCGATTTCCTTATAAGTTCCTGGACTGCTTTTACCGGTTCGCTGTCGCCTATGATGCTGTTGCTGAAGCTGTATTTGTTCTGAACCTCTTTGCGGAGGGATGAGATCTCTTTTTTCAGGCTGATACCCTTTGTCAGGTTCTGGACAGTATTCAGCAATCGCTCCTTTATGTCCTCCGATTTTGTAATATAATCGTAAGCCCCCATTTTCAGAAGGGTAACCACTATTCCGATGTCTTCCTGTTCTGATATCAGGATTACCTGGATATGTTCGTTCTCCTTCCTTATTTGTTTAAGGACTTCCAGTCCGGTGGCGTCGGGAAGCCTGAAATCAAGAGTAACTATATCAGGCGATTCATCAAGGCATTTCAGGAAATCCGAGGCTGTGAAGAAGCTCTTCACTTCATAGTCGGGATTAAGCGAGAGGGTATATACCAGGAGTTTGTTATACCATTCATTGTCTTCAACCACGAATATCCTGACAGGTCGTTCAGCCATCGGTCGGTTTTTAAAAGTTCCGGTTTATCCCATGCACTGCAAAATAACAAAACCTTCGGGATTTGAAAGGGTTTCAGGCCAGATTTGTGATATGTTCGTTGATGAGTGTTTTTATTTCTTCAAACTCCTGACAGGCTTTTTCAACTACAATACCGGCAGCTTCGGTATTCTCCCTTTCTCTCATCGATTTTTCAAGGTTCCTGAGAATTGAATAGAGTTCCATAGCTCCGATGTGTCTGCAGGGTGGCTGAATCCTGTGTGACTGGTCAGCTGCGGCATCCCAGTTTTTTCTTCCGGTTTCCTCCCGGATAGCTTTCAGACCCCTTGAAGTAGTTGTGATGAAGGATTCCAGCATCTGCCTGACAAATTGCTGATCCCCGCCGGAAATGTGATTCAGGTTGGAAAGGTTGATTTTTTCCGCAGTTTCAGGTTTCTTTTCTTCAACAGTAGTATCATCTTCTGTTCTGCCATTGTTACCGTCCTGCAAGGTTTCCATTAAAACAGCAAGCAGGGTTTGTTCCATGAAAGGTTTTGTAAGGTAGGAATTTACCCCCGCCTTGAGGTACATCTGCCAGTCTTCCTTAACCGGAGCGGCGGAGATAAGGATAACAGGCATTTCCCTGCTGCTGATCTTCATTTCATCCCGGATGAACCTTGTTGTTTTTATCCCGTCGATACCGGGCATGAGAAGATCCATAAAGACGAGGTCGAATTTTTCCTCCTTCAGCAATTCAAGAGCTTCCATACCGTTTTCCGCAAGGCTGCACTTTACTTTCCAGGTGTCGAATATTTTTCTGAACAGCATCCGGTTATACTCTTCATCGTCAGCAACGAGGACCTTCAGACTCCTTATCTCTTCGGGGATACCTGAAGTTACTTTTGCAGTTTCGGTTTTGATTTGCTTTTCGTCACCCACCATTAATGGTATCCTGCATAAAATTATCGTACCCCTGTTCTTTTTACTTGACAGGTCAATTGTACCCTTGTGAAGTTCGACAAGCTTTTTAACAATCGACAGGCCAAGTCCGGTGCCACCGTATTTTCTTGTAGTGCTCATTTCAGCCTGGGTGAAATCCTCAAAAACAGCATTTATCCTCGACTCATCAATTCCAATGCCGGTGTCTGAGACCTCCATTGTCAGTTCTACTTCATCGGGTCCCTTTGGGGCACTGTTTATCGCAAAATAAACGCTGCCATTTTTGGTGAATTTTACGGAATTGCTTACCAGGTTCATCATGATCTGCCTCAGCCGGTAAGGGTCTCCGATAAGGACACCTGGAGTTTCAGGATTAAGGTAACAGCTGATGGTTGTGTTGTTTTTTCTTGATTGTTTTTCGAACATCCGGCATACCTCATCCATCAGTGGTCCGATCATGAAATGGACCTTTTCGAGAGTCAGCTTGTCGTTCTGCAGTTTTGAGTAGTCGAGGATGTCGTCGATTATCCTTAGAAGATGATCCGAAGAGGATTTTATTATTTTAAGAGAGCTTAAGCTTCCTTCATCTTGTATCTCATTCAGAAGTTGCTCTGTAAATCCTGATATTGCTGTAACAGGTGTTCGTATCTCATGGCTCATGTTTGCCATGAACATCTCCTTTGTCCTGGCAAGCTTTTCTGTCACTGACTTAGATTCTTCGAGGGCTATCTGATAAGCATTGGCATTCCTTGCATACCTGATTATGGTATAGATAACCATCAGTGCCAGAAGTCCCCCGGAAGATACAAGCAGGATCAGCCAACGGTAAGTTTTATCTGCAATTTTAGCGGCTTCTTCGGCTTTGGCGGCTATCGATTCGTTGATTTCGGTTTCCATCTTTCTTATCAGTTCATAGAATTTCGCCGAAATCTCACTGCTGTTGTTAGCCAGTTGCAATTCTCTCCTGGCCATTTCATCTCTTTTTGCCTGATTCTGTTCAACAATGGTGTTAAGATCAGCCGCTATCACCTTTTCTACAGAAGTTGTATCTGTTTCTCTGTTGAATACTCTTCTTATAATACCTTCTTTCCTGGGTATTACCGATACTGAATCAAGTTGTTCCGACAGTTGTCTGAGGTCTCCAATTACATTGTCGTCCCTGTGAAGAGCCAGAAGCTTGTTCCAGATTACAATATTGTCTCCGATAAGAACACTTATAGTATCTGTCTGTGCCAGAAGAACCGAATCGCCTTCGAATTCGGTGCGTAACCTGGTTACCTTCTCATCGATTTCCCTGACAAATGTATAATATGGCCATATGTGTCGTTGGTTGCCAGTAACAGTATAAATCCTCACGCTGTTTCCCGCCTTTTCAATGTCTGCCGATATTTCGCGTATTGTAAGGAGACTCATTTCGGGATCTTTTTCGATCCTTATAGAGGATACTATCTGTGAAAGATTCCGGTAAAGCAGATAACTTACCACAGTAAGCAGCATTACCGTAGCAATCATCAGGAAGCCGACTCTCAGCTGGACTGAATTGCTTTTAACCCTCCTTGTCCCTGAAGTACTCATTTCTCCAAAGATACAGAATATTTATCTTCAATATATTGCTGAAGATAAAGGCCGCACAGTGCCGGAGCAAACCTGTCCTTGAAAACGAAGTAATCGAAGTTGAACTGGCTGCTTTTTTCTCTTACGGATTTCGATTGTGAGAGGACAACAACAAGCGCATCGCATTCGTGTTCCTTCAGGATTTTCACAACATGGCTGGCGTTTATGCCATCGCTAAGATAGTAGTCAAGAAATACGGCGGTATGATCGCAGGCAAGTTCCCCCGATTTTATTTTCCTTATATATTCGCCTGCATTTGTGAAGGAGCGCAGAACGAGCTGATAGTCTCCCCTGACCAGAAAGGGATTTAGACTCTGCTGGATGGCGTTTGATAGAAGATTACTGTAATATTCATTGTCCTCAATGACCAGCACATTGATCTTTTTCTTCATGGAATTAGGATTGAATGGTTTCTTTTATTCATCCAATTTTGTGCCATCTTTCCGGGATCCCGGATCTCGCGTTCTCAACTGTCAGAGATGCAGCATCATATTGTAAATTCACTGCAGTATTACATCTGAAGGGACTGCGAACTTTTTCTCATTTTGAGAAAAACTGCTGTATTTGTCTCAAAAAGACATTAATTTCGTTGCGCTATGTCAGACTGGAAGAGAGTATTTGCGATAATCTTCACAGGACAGTTCCTCTCGACGATCAGCAGCATGGTTGTCGGCTATTCGGTGATATTCTGGCTGAGCATTGAAACCGGCTCAGCCGGAATCCTTGCTTATGCCACAATTGCAGCTCTTCTTCCCCAGATGGTACTTGGTCTTTTCTCAGGTGTATACATCGACCGCTGGAACAGAAAAAAGACAATGATCTTTGCTGATTTATTCATAGCAGCATGCACCCTTGCCATAGCAATTCTTTTCTACACGAGCGAGGTAAAGAACTCATACATATATATATTACTGGTTATGCGTTCGGCTGGTATGGCATTCCATGTTCCTGCACTGCAGGCTTCGGTCCCTCTGCTTGCACCACAGGACAAGCTGATGAGGATTTCCGGAATAAACAATATGATCCAGTCAGTAAGCACTATCGCCAGCCCGGCTCTTGCCGCTCTTCTGATAGGTCTTTTCGATCTTACATGGATTCTCCTGATAGATGTGGCTGGAGCCCTGTTAGGCAGCCTGTCACTTCTTCTGGTACGCATTCCCGATCCTGAAAGGAAGGACAGGGTTAAACCCCATCTTATGAAAGAGATACATGAGGGGTTAATGGAGATCTACAGCAAACAGGGGCTTTTATGGATCTTTATCTTATCGGTAACTGCACATTTCTTTATTATGCCTGTTGCAGCAATGTTCCCGCTTATGACACTTCAGCACTTTTCAGGCACGGCGCTTCAGATGAGCATTGTGGAAATAGCCTGGGGTATCGGAATGCTTGTCGGTGGTGCAATAATGGGGTATAAAAGCCTGGGGAACTTTAAAATAACCATTATTAACCTGATGTATCTTATCCTTGGACTCACCTTTGTTTTTTCAGGACTTCTTCCGGTAACAGGATTTGTTTATTTTGCAGCGGTTACAGCAATAGGAGGGATAACGATGACCCTTTACTCGGGATCCTTCACTGTAGTAGTGCAGACAATGGTAACACCCGCAGCTCTGGGACGGGTTTTCTCGATGTATACAAGTATTGTTCTTTTCCCATCGATGGCCGGACTTCTGGCAACAGGGTTTATCGCCGACTATATAGGTATTGCCAATGCATTTATTATCTCAGGATGTGCCATAGCCCTGATGGGATTCAGTGCCTTTTTTGTTTCCCCTCTGAAGATGCTTGTCAGGGAGGAATTCAGGATTCATAAGGGTCAGACCTGATCACTTCCCGGTTGTTCGCCCGCACCCAGTTCCAGCGCCTGGATCGTTCCTATTGCCATTCCACCGATACCTTTTATAGAGCCGTACATCGATGTCGTGTTTGTAATGACTTTATCTATCTGCTTGTCACGGGCGCTCCATATTTTCATCATAGCCCTCTTTTCAGATTCCAGGTCATTCTTCATCGAGGTAAAACCTTCAACGATCGCTTCAATCTGAGATTTAAATTCCGGACTGGTAAGATAATCATAGAGCATAACCATT
This sequence comes from Bacteroidales bacterium, assembly GCA_034002885.1. Taxonomy (GTDB): domain Bacteria; phylum Bacteroidota; class Bacteroidia; order Bacteroidales; family VadinHA17; genus LD21. The sequence continues at coordinate 8,936 of JAVEZS010000057.1, read as the reverse complement.
TTGTCGCCCTTGTTCTCCTGACTGGCTGCCACCTCGCTGATACGTATCACGGATTCCCTTATAACAGCGCTCAGCCCCTTGAATTCTTCAAAACTGCAGATCCAGACACCATCAACCAGTCCCATCCTTTCCATCCCCCTCGGATATGACTGTGTAACAAGGATACCCACATTTATTCCCTTTGCTCTCATATCAGTCTTGAACTTATCGATCCATTCGGCTGTAAAGTTTTTAGCCCTCTTGCTTTCATAATAAATCGATCCGCAATTAACACGTGTGTGAGTGTTCACAACCTGTATGCAATCAGCTCCCAGAGCGCCTTTCTTTATTTCAGTTATTGTATCGAGAGGGAAGCTCGCCGAAAGCCATTCCTCGATGGCAAGCTCCTGCACCTCTCCCTGAAGCTGCATGGAACCCTGTTCCTGCTTCCTCTTCATTTCCTCGGTAAGGTTCTTCTGATCTTCAAGCTTTTTCTGGAGCTCCCTGATAACCAGTTCATTCTTTTCCTGTTCAGCTTTTCTGATCCTTTCTTTCTCTTCCAGTAGTTTCTGGTTAAGTGACCTCTGAAGTTCAGCCTCAATAGCCTCCTTCATCTCCTCTTTTTCTCTTTTAAGCTTTTCTATCTCTGCCCTGACTTTGTTGAACTCCCTGAGTTTCTCGGATTTCTCGCCGAGTTCCTTCTGAAGCAGCTCATATTTTTCCGATTCCTCATCAGTAATTCTTTTACGCAGACTCGATTCAAGCAGTTCTTTTTCCCTCTTCATCCTCTGCTCCACCGTGGCCATCACTTTTTCATTCATGCTCTTCCTTTCTTCCTCAAGTTTCTCCTTGTCTCTGGCTAAGGCTTCGGAATGGGCTTCAAACTTTTTCCTTTCTTCATTAAGCTGACCTGCAAATTTCTTCCTGAGATCATCTTCAAGCTGATGATAAATAATTGTGTTTACGTCCAGTTCAGCTCCGCAGTTAGGACATATTATCTTTGTTTCCTTCTCCATAAAAGTCTTTTTTTTAACCGGTATTAAAGTTATTTCCTTTTTGCCAAATGTCATGGAGAATTTTAAGAATTCAATTATTACGATGTTCATCACCCAGCCAGAAAACCTATGATCTGACAGCTGATCGAAGCGAAACTAAACATTTCGCCCTTGCATTTGTTTTAAGTTTATTAATTTTAGGCAAATTCAGACAGAATGTCATATACATTACAACCGGGATCGAAGGCAATTGACTTTAAGCTGCCTGCAACAGACGGCAATATCTATTCCTTATCCGATTTCTCGCATTTCAGATACCTTGTTGTCTTTTTTACCTGTAATCACTGTCCTTATGTTATTGGCTCCGATGAAGTAACACGACAAACTGTTGAGAGATTTACTGAAAAGGGTGTTGGTTTTGCAGCAATAAACTCTAATAGTGAAAAGACCTACGAGGAGGACAGTTTCCCGAACATGGTAATCCGTATGGAAAAATACCGTTTCCCCTGGGTTTATCTTTACGACAGGGACCAGTCTGTTGCGAAGACATATGGAGCGCTTCGCACACCTCATTTCTACGTATTCAACGAGGAGAGAGTCCTTGTCTATACGGGCAGAGGCGTTGATAGTCCGAGAGATGTATCGCGGATGAAGATAAACGATCTCGACAATGCTCTTGAAGAACTGACATCAGGCAGGCCTGTTTCAGTTCCCGTGACCAACCCCATCGGATGCAACATCAAATGGGAAGGCAGGGATGCGCACTGGATGCCGCCCGAAGCATGTGATCTTGTCTGATCAGGTAAGCTTATTTGTAAATTACTGTCTCCTCAATCGGTTTTCTGGCTGATGCAGAAGACGTCGCATCTGCAGTTTTGTCGGCATTCCCGATCCTGAGTATGGTTACTGCCTTGTAACCATCAGGTATGCCGTAAGTTGCTTTGTTTGCATTGACGCTGCTTATCGGGCTTGCGTAGATGTGGGCGCCAAGTCCCAGACTTTGAGCGGCAATATACATGTTCGCGGCGGCAAGAGCACAGTCGAAATCTGCATTTAATCCGGGCTGTGCTGCCTCCTGACCCGATACTATGACAATAACGTTACCCTGGGGAATGTTCTTCATAACATCAGCTACCAGGTTCATATCCTTTATCACGGTGAACTTCCATGGCTGACTGTTCCGTGCACTGGGAGCCTTTATGCCGCATTTGAGAATAAGGTCCAGATCAGTATCTTTCACTGGTTCACCGGTGAACAGTTTTGCCGAATAAGAGTTCAGGATTACTTCTGTTACTGCATTTCCCGGAGTCTGAGCCACAACTGCTGATGCTGTTATAAATAGCGCCATCAGTATCGGGGTGATTGTTTTTATCTTCATGTGCTTACTTTTTGAGTTAGTAGTAAAAAATATTGAACTTCCGATCTGTTTTGAAATCAGTATAAAGATATTATTAACCTGCCTTTGGTGCAATAATTTGACATTGTTAAAAATTCTTAATGCATATAAGCATCTCTGAAACTATTTTCTACATTTAGCTGGCATAAACCCAATCAAATTTAAACTAACTTATATGAAACAGAAATCAAGTAAAGGATTGAATCGAAGGGATTTCCTTGGATTATCGGCCATCGGTCTTACCGGTCTTACAATCCTTCCAAGCTATGTTATAAATGGTGTTCGTGTTGCTCCCAGCGATCGGGTTCTCATGGGAACCATAGGTCTTGGACGCCAGGCTCTCTCTGACTTCCGGGGTTTTGCAGGAGCAAAGGGGCTTCAGGTTGTTGCCTGCTGCGATGTTGACACACTGAAGCAGCAGCGATATAAAAAAACAGTTGAGGACTGGCAGAAGGCGCTGGGTCTTGCACCACGCTGCGACACCTATGAACAGTACGAACAGCTTCTTGAACGCAAGGATATTGATGTTGTTGAGGTGGTAAGCCCGGATCACTGGCATGCTCTTATGACGATACATGCCTGCCAGGCAGGAAAGGATGTATATGTCCAGAAGCCTCTATCCTATACCATACAGGAAGCGCTTGTTATGACAAGGGTTGCCAGTGACAACAGGAGAGTCGTTCAGGTTGGGAGCCAGCAGAGGTCAAGCAGGGAATTCCAGAAAGCCATTGAACTTGTTCAGAATGGTTCAATAGGGCATATTGAAAAGATTTATGCAAAGGTGGGAGATCCTCCTAAGCCCCTCGACCTTCCGGCAATGCCAATTCCTGGTAATCTTAACTGGAATCTGTGGCTCGGTCCCCTTAATGATTCAAAAATTGTATACCATTCAGATCTGGCTCCTCAGATAACCCTCGATCCGGTGCAGAATGAAACCCTCTGGGGAGCATGGCGCTGGTACCTTGAGACAGGTAACGGCTACACGGCCGACTGGGGTGCACATATGTTCGACATTGCACAGGCAGCAATCGGCATGGATGGTTCAGCCCCCTGTGAGATAATTCCAAAAGGCTATAATGGCACGCAATACATGACCTTTAAATACAAGACAGGTGTTGTTATGACCGAGCAGCCGTATCTTGAAGACAATCCCGGAGCCCAGGGCATCAAGTTCATTGGAACCAAAGGATGGATAGAAGTGGCTCGTGGTTACATTGCATGTTCTGATTCCTCGCTTATTCCGGATGACATAAAGGGCAACCGTCCCCAGCCGAGAGGTGAACGTCCTGCAGCAGCACAGGGCCAGCGTCAGAACCGCCCGGCAAACGCACCTGCCCAGGGACGTCCGGCTCCCACACAGGCAGGCCTCCAGTTCGAGATCAGTTCGCCGCATATGCAGAACTTCATCGACTGTGTCCGTTCACGTCAGAAACCTATCGCTTCCATCGAAGTAGGTTGCAGCACGGCAATTACCTGCTGCCTCGGGAACATTGCAAATGAACTGGGAAGACCTGTTAAGTGGGATCCTGCAACCTTTAACTTCGTAGATGACAAGGAGGCCTGCAGCCACAGACTGATGCATTACGAATACAGGAGACCTTATCATCTGTAATATCAGACTCTGATCAGGCTTCAGGTCATTTCTGTTGCTTAATGAAATAATTCGAAAACTAACCACAGGGAGTGTAACTACATTCTCTGTGGTTTTATATTTTATACCGGAATAAGTATGTTGAAAGCGGTCAGGGATATCTTCCAGGATTTTTCAGAGTACAGACTATGTTTTATTTCAGCTCAGCAAGATTATAATCCTTTCTTGTCTGGCATGCACTTCCGAACTTCTGGCTGAAATGATATTCATTTTCAATAAGCTCGTAGGATTTGTCGAGATATCTGATAATATTTTTCCTTGTGGCTCTGGAAATAAAATGCTGACCTGAAATGATCTCCTCAAACCTGGGCTTCAGTCTCATGAAGAAATCAAATGTCTCACTGAACTCATCTTCCGTATAACAAATCCCTTTATAAACTCTTTTATCGGCAAGAAATTCTGCAGGAACACCGTCTGGTTTGGAATAACCGGCATCAACAAAGCCAGAAAGATCAAAATCGTATGGGACAGCCACGGGAGGAGCGCTGAAGCCCTCCGGTTGAAGTATTACAAGATTTTTTCTGGAAGATACGTACCAGTCCTTGTTACCTATCAGAAACTGGAAAACGGATAATCTCCTGAAGCTTTCTGTTTCGAGGTCAAAGGGAGTAAGGAACCTGTCCTTTGCAACATGGTCATTCCTTTCAGCAACATGATCCTTATCTTCGAGAAAGAAGCTGTATCTCTCAAACAACTTTTTCAGGGTTGAGGTATCAAAATAAGATATCCTTGCAAGCCGTACCCTGAAACTTTGATCCGTAACCTCATTATAAAGCCTGTATACAGTGTATTCTTTCAGTACTTCTTCTTCCCTGTCGCAGGGAGTGACAAGTTTCAGCTTATCCTGATCATCAAACAGGGTGCCCTGAACTTCCTTCTTTTTGAAGTTGATCATAAGAGGGGGGAAATCGCAGATTGAAGGATCGCGCCTGAAGTTTCCCCTTACCATTACTCCCACATTGAGGATCACCGTATCGCCGCCTGGGTTGTAATATAGCAGCTGACTATCACGATATTGAGGATCTCCGGTACGATCTTTTTCAAGCGTAGTAAAATCGGACCGCAGTTCAATATTTATTATCTCATCCGAGCTGAAAAGCTTTACAGGCTCTCCAGCATTAAGATTACCATTTCCTCCGGCGATCAGAAGAAAAAGAGCAGTAAATATTGCAATACGGTATTTTATAACTGTTGATATATTTTTAATAATTATCATTCTTTGTGTCTTATCCGACCACTAAGGTCTTGTTTTCTTCTTTTTCGTTCATTAGACAAGTGAAAATGACAATTTGTTCATTTGACAGGAAAAAATCTGTAAAAAATAAGGCCACCGGTTTTCCCGGCAGCCTTGTAAACATAATTCAGAACAATAAGTCTGTTACTTTTCATGCCATTTTGAGCGGTCGGGCGGAGGAGGGACGGTAACCTTTTTCACAGGTTTTTCCTTCAGTTCCTGAAGAAGAACCTCCACTGCCTTTTCGATACATACATCGATCCCTTTGACAAGCTGCTCGGGACGCTCGACAACTTCTATATCGGGATAAACTCCTACTCCTTCAATTATCCATCCGTCGTCCTTGTCAAATATCCCAAACCTGGGTACAGAGATGTATCCGCCGTCAACCAGCCGGGCGTTTCCTGATATTCCCACCAGTCCTCCCCATGTGCGTGTACCTATCAGTTTCCCGAGTCCCATTTTCCTGAAGAAATAAGGGAAGGCATCGCCTCCTGAGGAGGAGTATCCGTTAATCAGCATCACTTTTGGTCCGTCGTGGGCAATTCCCGGGGCTTTGTTTGGCAGAAGACCGTTCTGATGCCAGTAAGTCAGGGTCTGGCGATCGAGAAGGTCAGCCATCCGGTCGGGTATAAAACCGCCGCCATTGTACCTGTCGTCTATAATAAGAGCTTCCTTGTCGTAGTATGTATACATCCCGTGAAAGAGCTCCTGGTTGCCTGATGTCGAAGTATTCGGAACGTGGATGTACCCTATCCTGCCTCCCGAAAGTTTGTCGACAAGAGCCCTCCTTTCATTTACCCAGTTGAAATAGAGCAGTTCGAGCTCGCTTTTAACCGTTTTCACTGTTGAGGTCCGGGCATCGGCAGCAGAGGGTCTGGAGCTTACCATGAGTTCTATGTTCTTTCCGGCCTTGTTTTCAAGGAACATATATGGATTGTCAGCTGTGGTTATTTCCTTCCCGTCGATACTGATGATGTAATCTCCCTCTTTTACATCAACCCCCTGTTCAGTGAGCGGAGACCTTCTTGCCGGATTCCAGTTCTCCCCATCGTATATCCGGGTTATCCTGTATCTTCCTGCAGCTTCATCAGCAGTGATTTCTGCACCAAGAAGACCGTTATCGATTCTTTTGACATTTTCGAAATCGCCCCAGTCAACATAGGTGTGTCCTGTATTGCTCTCTGCAACAAGTTCATTAAGAATGTAATCGAGATCGGCTCTGTGACTGACGTATGGAAGAAGTGTGCTGTAGCGCTCCTTAAGAGCCTGCCAGTCGATACCGTGAAGGTTGCCGACGTAGAAATAGTCGCGGAAAATTCTCCATCCGTCGTTGTAGATCTGGTTCCATTCCAATTTAGGATCTATCTTCATTTCCAGACCGGTGAGACTTACTTTTCCGGCTCCGGCCTTTTGGCCGGGGGTGAGTTTGATTATCCCTATGTCCTCACCTGACCTGTACATTGCCATCTTTCCGTCAGCAGTAAGAATTGCCATCATTGCCCTGTCGAGGATCTCTTCGTTCTTTTCATCATTTAGATTGTACTTCATGAGCTTGCCTCCCGAAAGGAAAAGCAGTCCGCCTTCGCAGGCCCCCGCAATTCTGTAATCTCCGGGTTCTCCCGGCAAAGCTGTTATCCGGTTGTTTATCCCGTTGAAATCTATTTCAACCTTGACTTCCTTTTTTTCTGATGAAGTGTCGGTGGCGGCATCCTGAGTCTTTTTGCCCTTAGCCGCCGGGGCAGGCTTCTCTACAGCCTTTTCTTCATTCACCGGTTCTGTATCATTCTTATCCTTGAATATTCTTGGACTTTTCAGGTTCAGCGCCATTGCATAGAGCCGTGTTGCCCTGTTGTACAGGTAGTCGAATTCGAAGCTTGAAAATGTAAGATTGTAATCGCGGTCAGAAGCGAAGAAGATATAGTTTCCGTCGAGGCTGAAAACAGGCGACTGATCTGAATAGATCCCGTCTGTTACCTGAGTTTTTTTACCTGAGGTGATGTCGTAAACCCAGATAACAGGTTTCTCGTTGGTCCCTTCCTTCTGATAGGCGATCCAGCGTGAGTCGGGCGAGAAGCTGTAATCCCTCAGTTCACTCGATACCGCGTGATCGACTTCAGTGACCTTTCCTGAAGATACTTCTACCAGTTTCAGGAAGAGGGTCCTGTCGGAAAAAAGAAGGTAGCGGCTGTCGGGCGACCATACAGGCTGGTATTTCCATGCCCGCGAGTTGAAGGTTACCTGCTTTGGAAGAGCTCCTTTTTTATTTTCCAGGAGGTAGAGCTCATATTCACCCGTAGCATCGGAATAGTATGAAATATGTTTTCCATCGGGCGACCATGCAGGAAATATTTCCCTCACTCCCTGGGTTTGTGTAAGGTTTTCTGTGGGACCGTTTTCTGCCGGGACGGAGAAAATATCGCCACGCGCGTCAAACAATGCTCTTTTGCCTGATGGGGATATTGCCATGCTATGGATATTATCCTTAACATTCTTATAATAGGGGATCAGGTTTGGATTGTCGAAGTTAATGCTTACACTTATTTTCTCTGACTTCCCGTTGGTAAGGTCAAGCTTGTATATGAATCCGCCGTTCTCATAAACCAGGTGATCTCCGTTCCCCGAAGGCCACATCACGTCAAAATCGGTGTGACGGGTAACCTGTTTTGTCTCTTTTGTGACAGTATTGTAATGCCAGATATTAAGTCTCAGATCCCTGTCGGAGGCAAAGAAAATATTGTCGCCCGACCATGTGGGTATCTGGTCAGTTCCTTCGAAGGTGGTTATCTGCTCGGAAGTGTTCTCGCTTATGTTGTAGATCCACAGGTCCGTTGCCCGGCCTCCCTTGTATCTCTTCCAGTTCCTGAATTCACGGTCGACAGGCGTAAAGACTATTTTTGAAGCGTCAGGCGACAGTACCCCGAAGCCGCCGTTGATAACCGGAAGAGGTTTCTCAAAACCACCTTCCAGGTTAACAAGGAAATACTTTCCCTGGCGCTCCCCGAATTCTGTACGGTTTGCACGGATCATGATCTGCCGGCTGTCAGGCGTCCAGTCAAGGACTACATTATCCCATCCTCCCCGGGGAGGCATTACCCCGACCGGATTATACCATGTAAGCTGGCGTGGCAGGCCACCCTTCGAAGGAATCACAAAAACCTGGCGGCTTCCGGAGTATTCGCCTGAAAAAGCTATCCAGCGCCCGTCGGGCGATATTTTAGGGAAGAGTTCCAATCCTTCGTGGGAGGTAAGCCGCCGTGCTTCCCCTCCTGAAGCATCTACTGTCCAGATATCTCCGGCGTAGACAAAGGCTACCAGGTCCTTATTAATATCAGGGAACCTCAAAAGCCTTGCATCATCAATGGCAAAAGTCCTCTTCGTGGCAGCAAATGCCATGATCATCAGAATACAAATACCCAATATTCTTCTCATAATTAATTTTTCAGTTTGATTACTTATTTTATGTTATTCACTTTTGGATTTCAGAAGTATCTTATTCGACCGGCATCAGTCGCATTATTGCACCTGGAGTCTCTGTTGCGATATAAACAAGGCCGTCGGGGCCCATAACCACATTTCTGACCCTCCCGATTCCTTCCAGAATCTGTTCCCTGTGGATGACGGAGTTATTTCTCATGACAACCCTTTCCAGGTGCTTGAGGGGCAATGATCCGAGAAGAA
>JAVEZS010000056.1:0-17062 GCA_034002885.1 Bacteroidales bacterium | reverse complement strand
ATTTCAAGATTTAAATATTAAGGCTACTCCTCCATGGAAAATTTAATCTCAAAAACAGGCATACTTCCTACATTCTTAACCGATTCGATTGAAGGGATTAAGATATTAAAGTGGCTTATGGTATCTTTTAGCCCCATATAATCCTCAATCAGTTTGACCCTCAGGCTGTCGCGATACCTGGAAACGGAATCTACCCTTTCAACTCCTGCTATTTTAATGCAATCATTAAACAGGTCGATACTGTCTTTCTGAAGTGAAGTCTTCAAAAAATCAAGGAATTCCTCATTATTACTGTCATACTTATCACCTGTCTGCTTTTCAAATACACTTAAAGCTTCTTCGAATCCAATCTGTTCCTTTTCTTTTAACCTGTCATTGAAATATGCCAGCTCAATATTCAATTCCGGTTTTTTCTGTTTTATCATAATCAGCCGGTCGAGTTTCTTAATATTGATATTGGTTAATAAGGTATCGGTATAATTAAAATCAATCTGCCGGATATCTTTTGGGTCCATTCCAAATAGATCTGCCAGGGCAATAAATGGAGTTGCTGCAACTTTAGTTATCAGGTTTTTAAATGCTGTCCAGATCAGTCGTCCAATTTTTATTTCGGGGTCGTTCAGATCGCCGCTAAGAGGAAGATCGATCTTTATATCGCCATTAAGGTCTTTCATCAGATATAAGGCTAAACGCAGGGGAAGATTAAAAATTCCTCCGGCTCTTTTACTAAGCTCGGCATCCTTGATAATCAATACATTCCCACTCTTTATCTGACGTGCAGTAATCGACGTGTTTCCGGTATAATACATATTTCCGTACAGGATGGATGATCCGACGTAAAACTTCGAGTACGGGCTGAAATCTGTCAGCTGGAAATTCTTTATAACATATTTTACCTTAAGCTCAAGAGGATCTGATGGATCAATCCCTATTTCTGCGTTCAGGTCTCCCTGTTCATTAAGTTTCATTGTCGAATACAATGTCAGCCAGTTGGTGAGGGAAGAAATGGAATCAGCATTCAGGTTTATCCTGCTGAGATGGTATGTAAATGGTTCCTCAAGGTTCCTGTCAGTAAAATCAATTATTCCATCACTTATGACAAAATGGTTCAAATTATAAAGCAATGCCAGTGACAAAGTATCAGGTTCATTCTCAGGTATTGTGTCGGTCTTTCGTGGATGAAATAATTTGATGAAGTTATTACTCGAATCAGCCATCTCAAAGTACAAATATGGTTTAGTCAGAGCAATACTGTCGATAAATAACTTTCCGGCCAGAGGCATTGACTGGCCGAGTGTAACCAGGAATTTTTCGGCTCCCAGGATCTTTCTCTCCCTATTGTCGACTGCATCCAGTGATTTGATGGTAAACCGACCCGAAACAGATAAACTGTCATGCAAATTAATATTGCCACTGACATCCATGTTACAATCAATAAGCCCGTTTATGCTGCTCAGGTATATATGTGGTTTTATATACGCGGCAAAATCATTGATGTCCAGATTGTTAATAATTATTTTTGAAGTGACGCCCCCACTACCGGGATCAATGCTGCCATCAGCCATAAAATACCCGCCATTCTGAAAATTGAACTTCAGACCTGCTTTGCTTGATTCAGTCTGGTTCCAGCTGATATATGGTATAGAAAAGCTTAGATTTTTAAGGACCGTAGTGTTATTCACGTCTTTATCAGTATAACTTATAAGTCCATTACTAAACCTGATATCCTTGAATTCAAATTTGAAATCTGATACTGATTCAGCAGTATCCTTAACTCCGGTTGTCTCCTGCAAACCTGTTGAGTCAGGGGAAGTAAAAAACTGGGTTATGTCTGAAAAATTGAAAATAGTGTCACGCTTTGAGATATCAGCCATAGGATTAATTAAATACAATCTCTTAAGGGCAAGCTCCGATTTTATGAGTTTAAGAGGTTGTATATCAACTAGTAGTGTGTCAAATCCTGTAAAAATCTTTGTATTGTCCTTTTCATGTATCCTGAACCCGATAATTCTGAAGGTGGATGTAAGGTAATTAATCCTTATCCTCTCAACTGAAATTTTTCTTCCGATTAGTTTCATCCCGTTATTATTGATGTACCACCTGGAAATAGAGGGAGTCAGAATCAGCGTGGAAATGATTAGTGCCAGAACTGCAATTCCGGTAATTTTAAGAACCTTCTTTATCATGTGCGGTTAATTAATCTTCTTTCAAAGTTATTACATTAAAATGCTTAAACCGGATAACAAACAGCATAAGATTTTGATTTCGTCAGGCAACCGAAGTCCTGAAAAATACCTTACAATCCTGCCTATGCCTATTGGGTAATAGCATTAAACTCTGCTAACAGGGATGTCCTGCCCTGAAATAGTTTACGCAAAAAAAATCAAAATGGAGAAAAAGAGCAAAGTTAGTGAAGGATGAAACAGGTTTCGCTTCTCTGATATCAGATCTCGGATTCAACCTGTTTCTGAACCTCCCAATAGCCAGTTAACCCTGAGGATGATCTGAATGAGTTCTTAAAAAGGGTAAGATGCAACTGTAGACTGAATCCTGAATCCCGGTATAGTTGAACTTATTCCTGTCGAACTTTGTTAGAGAACATATATGAGAAAAAAAGTACTGATAATTCTGAGTATAACTCTGTTTAGTCTCTTATCATGTGAAAAAGAGAATGAGCTGGAGGAAGAGGAAGATCTGACGGGTGTTCCTCAATTGAATATTAAAACCATATTATCAGATTATGAGATCATCTGGGGTATGGATTTTACTCCCGGCGGGGATCTGATCTTTGGTGAGAAGCAGGGAAATCTGTATCGGAAGAGCAATGAGACCGTTACTGAGATTACCGGTTTTCCGGAAGTCCTTTCTGCCGGACAGGGTGGATTGCTCGATATCAGGGTACACCCTGATTATTCAGAAAACGGATGGATCTATGCATGCTATTCTGCAATAAATCCCGCCGGTGGTGGTCAGCTGAAACTGATTCGTTTCAGGATTGCCAATAACCAGGTTGAGGATATTGAAAACATCTTTGCTACCAACGGACCGAACACCTGGTATGGTCATTATGGAAGCCGGATAGTGTTCGACAGGGATAAATATCTTTATCTGAGTGTAGGAGAAGGGGGAGCAGGTAGTTATGGCGGACCCAATACGGTCAATAATAATGCACAGGACAGGCTGTCTTCATGGGGGAAGATCCACAGACTGAAAGATGATGGCAGTATTCCGGCTGACAATCCGGTTATTCCGGGTAATTCCAGACCCACATCCATTTATACATACGGACACAGGAATCCTCAGGGCATGACAATGCATCCTGAAACAGGTGAAATCTGGGCAAGTGAACACGGCCCCCGGGGAGGAGATGAAGTCAATATCATTGTCAGGGGAGCAAACTATGGGTGGCCGGCATATTCCATAGGGGTCAATTACGATGGTACGACTATCTCGGCTGGTCATATTGCTGCAGGTATTGAAGCTCCTATCCATACATGGACCCCGTCGATCGCAACCAGCGGTTTAGCCTTTATCACCAGTAACAAGTTCAAATCGTGGAAGGGCAACCTTCTGGTGAGTGGACTTGTATCACAAAAACTCATCAGATATGTGGTTATTGGTGATAAACTTGTGGAGGAAGATGTTTTATTAAGTGATTCAGGAAGAGTGAGAAATGTTATTCAGGCACCTGACGGGTCAATATATGTATCAGTTGAAAAACCTGGGAGGATCATTCAGATTACACCGGAATAAATCATTAGGTTCAAATTTAGCAGGTTGCAGCTTTTTCCCTCGATCCCGCTCATCGTACTCTGAAGTTTTTAAAGGATGAGGATTAACACCCACACTTTTTCACGGCTTCACTTATTCATAGAATTAGTTGTATTGATTCAGCGAAAACGAGGTTTGCAATTTTTGTCTTATCCATTACCATTTTTTGTCGAAAATGCATCCGGGAATTTTCTTTTTATTACATCCATTTGACATTCTGTAGTATTCCACGATGTTCTCCAAAACTGGCATTTCCCAGTCAAACATGAAAACCATGCAAATCACTAATAACTTTATAATCTGAAAGTATAGGTATACTTGATCAGGAGTGTCCGCCCTGCTGAGACTGGTAATTCTGGAATCTCCCTTTGAAGATTTGTATTCAATCCCTCATCATAAACTATCCATAAATCATTACCCTCGCTGGGATTAAATCTGAAGCGGACATTTATTATAAATCTGTTTATAGCAGTATTGTATTGAATAAAGCTTTTGAGCAGGGTGGCTGTAGTAAGGGTCATTTCACCTTTCACTCCGAGAATATGATTTGTGAAACTCATATTCCTTTTTGAAAAATCTACATAATCCAGATAATAAGTAAGACCGACATTAAAATCACTTCCTATCTTATACGTTGGAGCAGCATAGAATGATAGCCTCCATCCATCATAAAAACTACCCGTTGTAGACGATAATGTTGAAGATAGTTTTTTAGACCGTGAGGATTGAAAGTCTAAAGTAAGATAGGCAAATGAATAACTTCCCTGGGGAACACTAGCCTGATTATTACCCAAAGGGAGTGTTTTTAACAGTTTTTCTGTAAACCAGTTTAAACTAATGTTACCTCCATATGCTTTTTTTGTTTGCCAGAACCAGTTCAACGTTGCATTTGTTGTCTCATGCAAACCAGTTTCAGAATTCCAGAAATTATATCCTGAAAGAGATATTCTATGTGTATATAAAAATGAACTTTTTTTTGGGAGCCATCCATACAGAATTGTTGCATTGGGACCTTGATAGCTCTTCTTCCTCTCAAATCCAATTCCGGGATTATAATTTTCACCGGAATAAATATATTGGATATCATAGCCTAAGTCGACCTGGCTTCTGCGCTGCCATTGAAACAACAACCGCGTGGGTGACATTTCCAGAATTTTATTGTCGGCTTCATTTTCAAATGATTGTGCCATCCTTAATATCAGGTAATCATTCCCTTTCACCCTGAATTGGCCATCAAGCCCATAAGCGGTATTAAATGTACCGTTCATACCCAGCCTGCTGGTGATCATACCTCCGACGTACGAGTTCTGATTGACGACGTTTCTTTTTAACCGTATTACACCAAAGTTTTCATCAGGATTATCCTCAAATTTTGCAGTCTGCATATCAAAGAGGCCCAGATCCCATTTCCCAATTCTGCCGGTTAACCTTGCTCCCCCATATATTCTTACCGCGTTACCTTCAAGTAATCCAATGCGACGACTGTAAAATAAATTATCACCCTGAAGAAATGAAAAATCAAAAACATCAGATTTTTCGAGAAAGAATATCCTTTTTTCAGGAAAATAGAGTGAATAACGGGTAAGATTTATCATCTGATCATCAGCTTCAACCTGAGCAAAATCAGTATTAACCGTCAGATCCAGGGTCAGATTATTGGTTATGCTATATTTAATATCGCCGCCGATATCCAACTTTGGTGTAGTGTTCATTCCATACTGTGACTCATCTTCATAAAGTTCATTCACCTGACCTGCCCCAGCAATTATATATGGAGCCAGATAGACTGGTTTCTTAGGTTTCAAGCCTTCGAATTCAATAACTTTTGATAGTGATGGTTTATAATAAGGAGTTGCGTAATCAGGAGAAACTGTCGGAAAGGTTATTAATTCGGATTTTGCAGCCATCCATCTTAAAAGAATAATACCCATTGTAGTTTTTCCTTTTGTATTTAAAAATCTCAGGCTGGAAAATGGAATCCTGAATTCAGCCGACCACGCATGATCTCCGATGTTTGTTTTAACATCCCAAAAGGTATTCCAGCTGTAGTTACGATCATTAGTCTCAACCAGACAATCATTTTTTATTGTTGCATCTCTTCGGAGCCCATTGGGATTAGTCGAGAACTGGACAGCATTCTCCCGGTCATTGAAGGTATCGAGAGTAAAACCAAACCAGTCAGTAGATAATTCAAGATAGTCCCTTTGTTTGCCGATTGCCCGCAGGTATTTCATGTCCTGATAATTAAGAATACCTGACACATAGAAGTATTCTTCGTCATATCCCATTCTGACTATGCTTGACTCGCTTGGTTCTGACCCGGGATTTGGCATAAACATCACAAAAGGCAGTGCCTCTGTATTTTGCCATACTATTTCATCAGGGATTCCATCAAAATTTATTTTACCTGAAATTCTGTTCACTTTAAGAGGATTAGTTAAATTTAATCCGATGCTGTTTTGGCCATGCGTGTAAATGGGAAGAGAAGCCGCCAGGAGAATGAAAAGTATATGACTTTTTTTCATACTGGTCATCTTTAGATGATACAATAACCTGAACTTATGCCTATAATAAGAATTACACAGGATAGTGAAACAAGTTTGGTATGTGCATCAGAGCCCGGAGAACGCACCAACTGTCAAATAAGGATTCAGATTAAAAGATTCCAGCTGGTTAAATGTCATTTACATATGCAAGTTACGTCAGGATTAGAGGAAAGTCAACTTTTTTAATACCGGGAACTGAATTTAGAAAGGTTATTTGCTGAATAAAAGTAAAAATCTGATAGATTAGTACTCAGATTCTTCTAATACATTATCAAAAATTAAAGAAATCCTTTCATAGGAGTAATTATATGCTGTCTTTTATGATGCAACTCAAGTTTGACTTATCTTTAAAAATGAAAGTTTTATTATTAATACTATGAACCCCACACTTAATGATAATTAAAACACTTATAGAGGTATTTTAGCAAAATGTGGGTTCCCTGTCGGCCGAAAGCCAGGCATCACGCAATTAAAATCGAAATTATATTATGATGAAAATAAAAGTATGTTGTCTGTTGATTGTTTTAACAGTCAGCTATTACTCATGGGCACAGACCGTTGAGAAAGGACCTTACACAGTTTATACAATAGGCGAGGGGGTATATCGTATCGAAGATGCCAACAGCAGCCGCCCGGCCGGCCTTAGGACTGATCAGGATGGCAAAGTTTTAAGCATGAACAATTGCTCTGATATGTACCTGGTTGCAGGAAAGGAAAGGGCACTGCTTATCGATCTTTCGAATTTTATAAAGTGGGACAGCGCAGCAGTTGAGTCATTGCGTTCTGTTATTTCAGAACGGGTGGGGAACAAAGAGTTTTATATCACCGTTACCCATAAGCATGGCGATCATTTAGGTATGCTGCCGGCCTTTAAGGAAGATCCGGATGTGAAATTCTGGATCCCTGAAGCAGAATTCAGAGGAATGGACATATTTCCGGAAGAAAGGACGACTTTTTTCCCTGAGAATGCATCACTTGATCTTGGAGGTGGTTATCTGATCACCACAACCGAGGTTCCGGGCCATACCGGACATGGGACCTTATTCTTCATCAAAGGCAGGGATATGGTTTTTACAGGTGATGCCCTGGGTTCAGGGAGTGGAGTATGGCTTTTTTATTATGAGAGCTTTGTCGCGTATACCAAAAGTGTTGAGAATCTTATAAGGTATTTCGAAGATCCGGCTAATCTTATCAACCTGGAAAAACTTGTCCTTTACGGCGGACATTACTGGCAGAGGGGAACACAGGAAAAACTTACCGCCCGGTATGTTTATGATATGAGGACGCTGATAGAAAAGATAAAACTTGGTACATCCGAAGAAATACCTGTATCCAATCAATTCAAGTATCTTGATACTAATTTCAAATACGGAACAGCTACAATAACCTGGAATAAGGAGGATGCCGGGAAATATGCCAGTACATTCAGTAACAATTAGAATAGCTCCCTGCAGATTTTATACTTTCCAGAGATTTTCCCCGTATTCCCATCCTTTGCGGGCAGGCTCCTTAATATAAACATCCAGTTCAGGATGATTCCTGACTTTCATATTTTCAGCATCATATTCAATTCGGGTATCGAATCGTTGTGCCAGAACGCCGATAAGGGCCATCTCCACCAATCCTGCCGAATAATCGAAATTTGAACCCGGCAGTTTATTGTTTTTGATGGCATCAACCCATTCGCGCTGCGGGTTTTCTTCAAATGTTCTCGGGATGGTTTGAGCCGGAAGGTTTTTCTGAAATTCAGTCCATTCTTTGCCTGGTAATAAAATAACAGGATTGTTTGGCCGACCTCCCGTCATAAGACAATGTTTATCGCCAACCATGATCATCCCGCTTCCGGGTAATTTTTCAAGGTTCCATTCCGGACGGATATCGGGTTTCAATCCTCCTTCGTACCAGCGCATAGTAACCGGTACTTTGTTACCCCGTGCCGGGAAATCCCATCGTATAATAGCCTTATCCGAGATAAATCCGGTATCAGGAACGGGTGTCTTGAACTCAGTTTCAGCAACATCAGGCATTCCCATATCCAGCGACCAGTAAGGAGCATCGAGGGTGTGGCAGCACCAGTCGCCCATTTCACCATTGCCGAAATCGAACCAGCCGCGCCATGTTTTTGGGGCATAAATACCATTATACGGCCTGTTTGCTGCCGGTCCCAGCCATAGATCCCAGTCGAGGTATTCGGGAACAGGTTGTTCTGCCGGAGGAAAACTTTCAGGCTTATCGAAATACATACCCTTGCCAAAGGCCGGGCCGTCAAACCAGGCTATTACTTCGGTAACATTGCCCAGTATTCCGGCTTCATACCATTCCTTCACCTGACGAATACCGTTTGTGGCATGTCCCTGGTTGGCTAGTTGAGTAATTACTTTATAGTGTTTGGCTGCTTTCCGGAGGGTCCTTAACTGCCAGACATTGTGTGCAAGGGGTTTCTCGACAATGACATGTTTGCCAAGCTCCATAGCAGCCATAGCTGCCGGGAAATGTGTATGGTCAGGAGTGCAGACCATCACTGCATCAATTTCATTGTGCATCTGGTCGAGCATAACCCTGAAATCCCTAAATCGCCTGGCATCAGGGATTGCTTTGAAACCTGCAGAAGCCCTGTTGTAATCAACATCGCACAATGCGACAACGTTTTCGTTCCAGAGCGGATCTTTCTGATTAATAACTCTGCCCCAGTTTGCACCACCTTGCCCGCCAACGCCAATAACGGCAATATTTAGCTTGTTCGCGGGCGAAGAGCTTATAAGGTTGGGAATAAAAAATGCACCTGCTGTCAATGCACCTGCTGACTTAAGAAAATCTCTCCTTGTTTTCTTCATGGTTGAATGTGGTCTTAAAAATTAGATCTTTAAATTTATGATAAATAAATCTGACTTGATTTTAAAAACTAAAATTATTACTGCAATTCATCGTCTGAGTATGCAGCGGATTATAATCTTTTAAAGGCAAAATGAAATCACATTCTCAATTGATGATTCTTGCTAACTTCAAATCAGAAAGTTATCAGACCTATGAGTACCTGATAAGATTAACAGGCAAGTCTTATCTCATATAAAAAAATCACTCTTTTCCTGCTCCTTCATCCGAGGGCACTCAAGAGTAAATCAGCTAATAGTCTGGAGCAATCATAAATCTGAAATTAAGACAACACGAAGTGATTTTATTGACAAGTCGGCTTTAGCAGCCGGATCTTTTGTCGGGTATTCATCAATGAGAATCCCTGAATTTCCCGGCAGCGATATCAACCTGTCGCTTGCTGAGTGGTCTTTTAACTGCGCCCTTTATTCAGGCAAAATGGATCATCTTGATTTCCCCTCAGTAGATGTATAGGAATTCGGGATTAAAGCTGTTGAATATGTCAAAGGATTCTTCGGGGGAAAAAACGACTTTTAAGGAGGCTGCCAGAAACAGAGCCTATCTTAATGAACTTTTAAAGAGAAGCAGGGATGCAGGGATCTTCAACCATCTCATTATGATTGACGATGAAGGACCTCTTTCGTCCACAAATGAGAAGGAAAGACTTGAGCGAGTTGAAAACCATAAGAATTGGATAGAGGCTGCAAAACTTCTCGGATGTCTGAGTATAAGGGTTAACCTGCATGGTGAAGGTTCTCCGGGAGGCCGGAAAAAAGCTTCAATTGATTCTCCTGGCAGGCCTGGAGAATTTGCCGGAACGTTGCAGATAAACATGCTGATAGCGATATGGATTTCTATCGACAACTGAAAAGGGTTCATTTCCTTTCAGGCAGGACGAATCTAATTTCGTTACAACTGCCGTTTTGAGATTCGGCCCAGATCCTTCCTCCGTGTTTCTCAACAAGATCCCTGCAGAGCAGCAGGCTTAATGTCGTTCCTCCCTCATCAATTGTGGCTTTATCTGAAGCAATTGATGCAGAGGTAAATATTTCATTAATATTTTCATGATTCAGTTTTGAGGTCTCATTCCGGACCGAAATCTCTATTTCCGAGTTGCTCTTATTGACAAAAACATCATTAATGCTTCCTGATTTTGAACGGTTTATGATATATGATAATATGTTTGTAAAAACCGTTTTCAGCATAAACTTGTCAGCATATGCCGTTATCTCGTCCTCAATAAAATAATTCACGTTATTCGCATTCATTTTGTTGCCATATTTTATAGTAGTTACAGATTCAAGAATGGTTGTCTTCAGATTAAGCAATTGCGGCTCGAAGGTGATTTTTCCCTGATTGGTTTTTGTCCATTGAAGCAGATTATCCAGCAAATCGTACAGGTTGCTTGCAGATTTGCTCATCATCCTGGCCATTTTCTGAATTTCTTTGATTGGAAGATTATCAAGTTCCTCTGCCATTAACTTTGAAAAGTTATTAAACACGTTGAAAGGCGTGTAAAGGTATTGTGCAATCATTGAATAGATCCTGTCTTTTTCCTGGTTGACACGCAATAACTCCTTCTCGTATCTTTTCAATTCCGTGACATCCCTTATTACAGAACAAAACAGATATGCTTCATTCAGCTTTACCGGGAACACCATACTCTGAATCTGCTTTCTGTCACTTGAATTCCAGGTAATGATTTCACTGTCTATTATCTGATTGAATCTTTCAGGTGTTTTCAGTGTCAGCATCCCGGTTATTGCCTTTTCAATGATTTCTCTTTTATTATAGGGAGGCGGTGTGAGCTGAAGCTGTACATCGATGACATTTTTTGTTAAGGCATCTTCACGTTTCACTCCACAGATTCTTTCTGCTCCCATGTTCCAGATGATGATCTGTCCTTTATTGTCAAATACTAAAATGGCATCATTGATCTGGTCTATAATCTCCTTGAATTTTGTTTCACTTTCCTTACGGGCTTTTTCAGCCTGGATTCGTTCGGTAATATTTCTTGCCAGAACCGTGCTGCCGATGACTTCATTTTGTTCATTTTTGATCGGATTAACAGAACATTCATAATATGCCTTGTTTGTATCTCCAAAAGTCTGTATAAATGAGGCGGACTGATCAGCGAGGGTGAGGTCCAGATACTCTTTTATAAGTTTTCTGTCATCATCGGAAGATATATAGTCAATAAAGCTGCAACCCTGCTTTATGTCTGCGTCATATGCAAATTTCATGGATTCGGCATGTGCCTTATTAAAATAGAGATAATTATAATTCCTGTCAGTTAAGAAAATTATTGTCTCTTGCTGGGATTCAAGGCTGGACAATAGAAATAAACGTGATCTGGTAAGCTCTTCTTCTGTCCTTTTCCGGTCCGTGATATCACAAACATTTGCCAGAAAAAATGTGCGGTCAGATTGCATCTTAAACGAAGAAACGATGACGTTGACATTGATCTTTTCTTTATTCCTGTTGCAAAAAACAAGATCAAATCCCGCCTGTGGCGCTTTGTTTTCAAGGGTTTGCCGGAAAGCGTTATTGATATTGTAAATATCATCATCCGACCAATAGACAAACGGTGGTTTTTTCCCGAGAAGTTCGGCTTTATCCCAGCCAACAAGTCTGCAAAAAGACTGGTTCACGTAAACCTGTGTGCCGTATTCATCTATTACAGCAATCCCGCTGGGAATCGAATTCTCAAGTGCCTGGATGAAGTCTTTATCGGTTTGAAAATTACTTCCAGATGATGCCGGCTGAGAAAGTATATGCTCTGCATCCGGGCTATGTGATCTGAATTCAGAAAGATTATTACTCATCCTTGAATATTTTTAAAAATGAATTGTTTTGTTACAAATCTCATCTAATAGCATATGAGGGTCTTATGAACCACTTCCTGATGCCAGAACTCCCCTGGATCAGAAAATCGCGAATACATGCAAACCAGGTTAACACCACATTCCCCGTAGATGAATTAAATTATAATTAACCTGTCGTTTATACTATAAGAATAGTAACAAACTGTACTGAATATTGTTGGTTTGTCAGGGAAGACATATAATATACACCCTGATCAAATTTTTCCTTTTGAAAGTGTTGCATGCAGGTATGTTTTATCTTCGCGGACCTGATCCGTGACAGCATTGCTCCGGCCAACCTCAGCTACATATACTAACCTTTCTTTAGTGACATCAACAGGTTTCGGGGGAAGGGGAAATGAAATTAATTGACCTCATGAACACCGGAATAGTTAAATTCTTTTTCCTATTTTGCGGGACTTTCATAAAATTATGACCTGCACCGAACGACTACTGCTCCTTTGCTTGTTTTTTCTTTCCGGAGAAATGACGCTTTATTCTCAGACTAAGGCTGTGAACCGGGAAAAATACCGTATAAACATATTCCATACTGATGAGCAGATAAAAGTTGACGGGCTGCTGAATGAGGAATCCTGGCAGGGTATGGAAAGAGCCGGAAATTTTACCCGGGTGACTCCGGTCGATACGGGCTTTGCAGTGGCACAGACTGTTGTCTATATCACATATGATAAATCCTATTTATATGTCGGAGCTGTGTGCTACGATCCTCTGCCCGGGAAAAGACCCGTGGAATCGCTGCGCAGGGATTTTGAGTTTAACAGGAATGACAACTTCAGGGTTCATATAGATACCTACAATAATCTAACCAACGGGTATGCCTTCGGTATCTCTGCAGCCGGCGCCCAGGGCGATGGAGTGATTGTTAACGGATCGCAGTCGAGCTTTACCTGGGATACAAAATGGAAATCTGCTGTAAAGAGCTACGACGACCGCTGGGTGGCTGAGATGGCCATTCCATTCCGCAGTCTCCGTTATTTCGGAGGGGAGAATGAATGGGGCATCAACTTTGGCAGGCTTGACCTTAAATCCAACGAGAAATCAGCATGGGCTCCTGTACCGCGCCAGTTTCCTCATAATTCCCTGCCTTACGCCGGAACTCTGGTATGGGATAAGCCGCTTGAAAAGGCAGGGTTACGCATATCCTTTATACCTTATGCCACCTCAAGAGTCATAAAAGATACAGAGGCGGGTCAGCCTGTCAGGTGGAAGTGGAATGCGGGTTTTGATACCAAAATGATATTGTCAACCTCCATGAACCTCGACCTTACATTCAATCCTGATTATTCCCAGGTTGAGGAAGACAGACAGCAGACAAACCTCGACAGGTTTGAATTGTTCTATCCTGAAAGGCGACAGTTTTTTCTTGAGAACAGTGACCTGTTCTCCAATCTTGGGAACAGTCAGGCTCAGCCTTTCTTTTCGAGGCGTATAGGACTTAATGTTCCGGTAAATTTCGGCGGAAGACTGACAGGAAGGATTGGAAACAAATGGAGGATCGGGTTAATGGATATTCAGACCGGATCAAAGTCCGATCTCCTCTCCTCCAATTACGCTGTGGCTGTTCTGCAGCGCGAGATCTTCAGCCGCTCAAGCATTGTCGGATTTCTGGTGAATAAGGAGATCACACAATCTTACAGTGATACTGAGTTCGCCGGTTACCGATACAACAGGGTGGCAGGACTTGAATATAATTTTGCCAATGCAGATAACCGCTGGCAGGGCAAGGCATTCTGGCACCAGTCGTTTTATCCTGGTGCGGACAGAAATGCAGCCGCCTTTTCCGGAAACATCGGATATTCATCTCAATACCTTAAAGCCGCCATCAACCAGTCGTGGATCGGATCGGACTATCTCGCCGAGGCAGGTTATATAAGGAGGACAGGTATTTATGAGATCACCCCGTCAGTAAGTTACCTGTTCTATCCCTCAAAGTCGGAAAGGATCATCAGTCATGGTCCGGGTGCAAGCTTCGATGCTATCCTGGATCCCGAATTAAATCTTACTGACCGGGAAACAGAGCTTTCCTACACCATAGGATGGAGGGACAAAAGCCAGCTTTCCGTCAGCCTGCAGGAGGAATTCGTTAAGCTTGATCGTGATTTCGATCCTACAAATACTGGGGGAGAGAAACTTGCCGCCGGCGACCGGTTTCAATGGAAAAGCGCAAAAGCAGAGTTTACATCAGACGCACGTAAATTGTTCAACTACGCACTTAATGCAGGCATAGGGGGGTACTACAACGGAAATCGCTGGTATGTAAGCGGACTGATGAATTACCGGGTACAGCCATATGGAAGTATAGGTATGTCAGTAAACTATAACGACATCTCATTACCGGGGCCCTACAACAGCGCACGACTGATCCTGTTGGGGCCTACACTGGATATAACCTTCACGGATAAACTTTTCCTCTCCACATTCGTCCAGTACAACAACCAGATCGATAACCTGAATATGAACATCCGCTTCCAGTGGCGTTTTGCACCCGTATCGGATCTGTATATCGTATATACAGGTAATTCATATACCGAAGATTTCACGAATAAGAACCGTGGGCTGGTAGTTAAGCTGTCATACTGGTTTAACTAAGATACTGGACTGCCATTGCCGGTAATACCGTTCGAAAACATGATATTGAAATAATATCAATTAGATATTATAAATATATCAATATAGTATCATTATGATATCGTATTGATTGAAGTATGCTGGTCCTTCATTAATCTCTCAATTAACAGATACAGGATCCTGACTTCTGACAATTAGTGCGGCAGGAATACCATTGTTTAAATAAAGGATTCCTTAAGTATCTCAAGTCAGGGTCCGGAGAGATAAATTGCAGATTTCTTTACATTTATATTAAGAATATTGATCTGAACTAATTGATTAACCACGGATTCCACGGATTTCACAGATAAAATCACGGATTTTATTATTTGAGACAATCCGTGTATAACCCGTGTTCTCCGTGGACCCCGTGGTTAAATAACACAAAGCAGAGAAGGTTTTTCCCTGTTAGTCCTGATCTTTTCAACCCAGGATAAAGCAAAAAGAGGCGTTAGTACGGTAAACATTAAAGATCAACATTATATATTATTCATAGTCAGTAATATAATAATTTCAACCAGACTAAATTTTGATACCGTCAGAAGTCAGGATAATAATATCATAATAGTAATATTATGATATCATATTGATTGAAGTATGTTGGTCTTTCATTAATCTCTCAATTAACAGAAACAGGATCAATTTTTGTAAAATTACCAGATCACTTGCTCTGTTAATTATTTTTCAATTATGTTAGACATCTGAATTAATTTAATCATCAAATCCATTGTACCATGAAGCGAAACATACCATTCATGATTCTGTTTTTCGTTTTATTTTCAGGATGCACCAGCAAGTTGCATTATACGGGTAATCCGGTCTTTCCCGGTTGGTATGCAGATCCCGAGGGAATAATTTACAATAAGAAATATTGGATATTTCCCACATATTCAGCGCCATATAAGGATCAGGTATTCATGGATGCATTTTCATCGAGGGACCTGACAAACTGGAAGAAGCACGAAAGGATCGTTGATACCGGAGCTGTCAGATGGGCTGAAAAAGCCATGTGGGCTCCTTCGGTAATCGAGAGAAACGGAAAGTACTTTTTATTTTTTGGAGCAAATGATATTCAGTCGGATGAAGAGGCCGGAGGCATAGGGATTGCTGTTGCTGACAAGCCGGAAGGTCCGTACAGGGATTACCTCGGCAAACCTCTGATAGATAAGTTTCACAACGGGGCCCAGCCTATCGATCAGTTTGTTTTTGAAGATTCTGATGGTAAGCTTTATCTTATCTATGGAGGATGGCGGCACTGTAACATTGTAAGGCTTAAGGACGACCTAAGCGGAGTCGAACTATCGGAGGACGGGACGCTGTTCCGTGAAATAACACCAGAGGGTTATGTTGAAGGGCCCTTTATGTTCATCCGGAACGGCAAATATTACTTTATGTGGTCGGAAGGAGGATGGACCGGACCTAATTACAGCGTTGCCTATGCTATAGGCGATTCACCTTTCGGGCCGTTTGAGAGGATAGGCAGGATACTCCAGCAGGACCCATCCATAGCTACCGGAGCCGGTCATCATTCGGTAATAAGGATACCCGGAACCGAAAAGTACTATATTGTATACCATCGCAGGCCACTTGGGGAAAAAGACCGCAATTCCAGGGAAGTATGTATTGACAGGATGGAATTTGATGAGAACGGGTTTATAAAACCGGTCGTTATAACAAGGGAAGGAGTTCCGGCTCAGAAAGTCAGATAAAGTATTTTATATCCTGTCTTTCAGCTCCCCGTTTTCTTCTTATCGGTACTGTTTTGCACCCAATGCCGCTGATGGATTGAAATGTTTGACCACTGTATGAAAAGTCTTCCAGTTGGAAAAAACCTGCGGGATCTGTGGCAGATGTAAATAATTCACATCCAGCTTCATAGAATTAGATTAGATAGAATCATATTCTATTCTATAGCGGCAAAAGGAAGAATATTTATCAGCAAGGATACCCCGGCAGAACAACCAAAAGCCGATTCAGGCCTGGTCTCAGCTGTTTTGGTTGCCCATCTGGTTTGAATAAGGTTTTGTGAATTACGGTTATTGTAAGCCACCCTCGCATTTAACAGAAGCCATTCGATAAGATCGGTCTTATTCAGATCAACTGTGTACATTCGTGCATAACGGGCAAAAATACCTTTAAACCCCGGCAGGTCATTTCCATTATATTCATTATTCATCACCCCCGATTTATACATATCATCCCTGATGTATTGTGCAATTTTTTGTGCATCTGACAGATAGCTGAGTTCTTTAGTGTATCTGTAAAGCATAACAGCCGCTCCAAGGTAAGTCCCCTGGTTATATGTCGAACTCCATCTGTTGATCTTAAGTTGTCCTGTTTCCTGATCCAGATCAACATTGTCATTTACCTTGCCTGTAGCAG
>JAVEZS010000055.1:0-18932 GCA_034002885.1 Bacteroidales bacterium | reverse complement strand
GGACGGGGGACAGACTCCAAAAGAAGCTCTGTGGCTTAGGTGTTATGAAGTCCTCTGTCCCTTCTTTTTATATCAAAGAACAAGTCTGAGATACAAAAAAATTATAACCAATTATTCGTAGGAGGATATAATGAAAAATTTAAGGGGATTTACTCTGCTTGAAGTAATGATAGCCATTTTTGTTTTTTCAACAGGTATGATGGCTTTTATGGCCTATCATGCAAGGGCTAACTCGATGATGTTTGATAATGAATCATCTCAAATAGGACAGTCGCTGGCTTTAAATCTTGCAGAAGAGATAAACAGTCTAGTGCCTCAGGATCTGAGAGATTTAAGTGAGGCGTCATGTCTTCAAAGTGGAGGTATCTGTCAGGATAGCAGTTTGAAAACTTATTTTGACAGAGGTGGTTCGTTTGTGTCCGGACCCTATGATTCGTGGGGAAAGTCAATTTCTTTTGGGTCAGATCAGCCCTTTATGTTTTTCAGGATGCTTAAAATGGCAACATATGATGAATCAACACAAACATCAAATCCCGAAAATTCCCAATTAGGTTTGTTAAGACACTTTGATGTTTATGTGGCTTGGCCAACAAGAGAAGGACCGTCTGTAAAATGCAGCAACTTAGGTGTGTCAGGATGTAATTATATAAGAATTCCTATTGTTAAACCCGTGAATATTGTGATACCGTGAGCTTAAGGAGGAATATGAAACACAAAGTTATACAAAATAAAAAGCTTGGATTCACAATGATTGAGCTTATGGTGAGTATTTTCATTACACTTACTGTAATCGGCACTTTTTTTAAATTATATACAAATTCCATCAAGGTTCAGAGAAACACAGCCATAAGGTCTTCAGTTAACACTCTAGGTGAGCAGATGATTGAGACCATAGGCAGTTCAATAAGACTTCTCGGTCTCAACAATACTTTTGTTGAGTATGATCCTGGTGTAGGAGTTTCTGGTACAATTATTGCGGATGCTAACGGCAGTGCAGGAATAGATCAGGCAAGCTTTCGATATTTTTCTCCTTTTGGAGGTCCAATAACAAAACTTTCAGTTGACAGCACTGGAACAAATGGTGCCTGCACGTTGACACTTGAAAATAGCGGTTCTCTTGACGCAGGAATTAATGAAGTTAATTTAATTGCCAGAAATGGAATATATAAGGCCACGGTAACCAGTATCACAGGCAATGTTGTAATTACCTCGGTAACAACTCCCGCGATTGCAGGAGACTGTGCTGCTATTTTCCCTGAAGGAACTGTGCTAACTGGACCTAACAACGATTTTCTTCTTACTTATACAAACGGTGGAGCAACAACCTTGCTTAGACTTGTCCGTGTACTGCCTGACGGGACACAGGAATCTCTAATAGATTTTTCATCTCTTTCCAATCCTGCATATCAGATCCCGTATTTTGTACTTCAATTTATGAGAGAGTATGATGACGGAACCGGAACGATAAAAAGAGAGTGGTTTTCTGAGATTGATGAAACAGGTAGCCCTGATTTGTTAAAGCAGGTTAAAGCTGTCAGGATCGGATTTGTTCTGCTTTCAGACCAGGAAAGAGTAAAGAAGAAAGTTGCGTCTGCTGATGCAGGAATTACTAACAGTTATTGTCCATTTGATGCTATGTGTTTTGATCTTGCTGATCAGAATAAAACAGCATATGTTTTTAGAAGGGTCATACACATAAGAAATTATGATTATCTTGGAATTAATTCCGGGATTACATATTAGGAGAGGTAAAATGAGATTGAAAAACCTTTTTCTGAAAATGGTGGATAAAAGAAGCGGCATTGCGCTTTTTATTGCAATGTTGATGTCGATGAGTCTTGCCGTTATAGCTCTTTCCTCAATGGCGCGTCTGTCTGAAACCACGCACACTTCTGGTAAAACACTTCAGGATAGAAGACTGATCATGTATGCACAGTCGGCTGCTAATATTGTGAGTGGAGAAATACAGAAATTGATCGATTCAGAAATAAGCATGGGTCAGACATATAATATATTCGGTGTGTCAGGGGAGAAAAGTTTTAAATTTTATCCGAGAGACATCTATGTAAATCCGGGTATTTCAGGAAGTCCGACAGTTTTCGGTTACCGTGCTACAGCCCGTCTTTTTGCAGGTCCCGGTGATACTCCTCCTGGATTCAACACAGGAAATACTGTTCCGGCAAATGGCTCTTGTTATGATATAACAATTGATGTGAGAGAAGTTATATATCTTCCAAGTGGTTCTGTCGATGCTGACAATGCAAGCAAGACCGCAATGTCCAGATATTATTTGGGAAAGATGAAGACTGTCGGAATTATAAGTTGTTTCCAGAAGGGGTAAAAATATGAAAAAAATTATTAAGAACAGAAAATCTTTGCTGTTACTCAAGGATGTTTTGCTGATCACTTTGTTTGTGATGACAGTTCCGCTTTTCCTTTTTTCATCGCAAATGGACCAGAATCTGGTCGATGATGTCACGGCAATGATAACAAATGCAAAAAAGCTTGCCCATACAACTTTTCTGATAGACACATCTGAAAGTATGAATACTTTTGCATATAGCGACTACATTGATACATGTAACGACTCAAAAGCGAACATATCGAGCGCTATATCTCTATGCGACAACGCATACAACCAGTGCAGGAATGTTGAAGCCAATGCGATGTGTGATGTAGATCTTGGTTGCGGAGATATTCTTGCGCAGTGTCAGGAGCTTCGGTCAACACAGGTACTTCTGAATTCTTTCTGTGCTGATGTTGCAATTCATTATTCTCCTCCTGGAAAGACTACAACAATTGCTGATCCTCTTGGCGGCGGTTCGAATGCCGCAAAAAAATATGTTGGTCCATGGGATCCGAAAGTGGCTATATATGATATGGATATTTGTTTTTACGACTGGACTGAAGATACTGGCGGGCAGGTTCTTAATGATCAGACTTCGGGTCATTATACTAATCCGAATGTTTCAGGATACACAGATAGAAGAGACTGGGACTGCATAACCGATGGCGTTAAAAGTATTGAGCAAATACATGGTGTTGAGAAATTTGGTGGATTGTGGCTTAACTGGAAATATACAACTTCTCTGGATGCAGTAAAAATAATAATGGCTAATGTTCATGATTTCTCATATCCTCCAAGATCAAGAGGCGAAAGAGAATGTCAGCTGACAAAATACTATCCTTATAAAGATGATCATATCTTGGGAAGAATCTGTTATGAAGAATTTATAACCAGTCCTGTAACTAGTGACATGGCTAATTATATACGCGACAATTGGACAAAATACAATGATGGAACGATATATGATCATACATTTTGTGAATCTTCAGTCTTCGAAGTTGACATTGATACCAGTCTAACCATTTTGTCCCCCGGGGATCATGACTATGGCAACTCTAAATTGTCAAGTACAGCGCAAACATCGGTTGTCGGAATCCCCATCAGTAAGCCGTGTGATATATGTCTCGATATAACAGGAGCGGAAGTTCCCTGTAGACAATATGTCGGAGGTGCGCCTGAAAGTAAAGACACAAATGTAGCGGGAATCACTGCTGAAGTTGACTATACCTGTTGTATCAATTACGAATGCAGCGATCCAAAATGCAGGGATGATGATGAAACATGCAGAGCTTCCGGTGATCCGTGTATTCTCGGATATTATAGCGATTTTGATCAGGATCAGAACCACTGCTGCAGTATTTTAAGCTGTGTCGAAAATGATCCATCAGGATGTCTGTCGGGAGGAAGGTATCTCCCAGGTCCCGGCAATGATGTTTCTGTAGAATATGAAGAGCCGCTTTTAATGACAGCCATAGTAGCTCCGAATCAATATAACAATGTTAGTTTAATGGCAAAAACAGTTCAGCTTGATTTTGGTGCTATTCCTGGCAATGTTGATAAAGTTGTGATTTCAGTATATTACGGATGCAATGTTTCAGGCGAGAAACCGTCTGTTAAAATAGGTGAAAAGACATATACTTCGGCTGTCGTCGCTCCCGGAGACAACATTTTTGCTGCACCGGTAGACCTTGCCGGATGTGAAGCTACGGGGTATAAAGTAGGAGGATCTGTTCAGCTTTTCCATAGCGGGGATGATTACTCTCTGGCTGATATATCTGTCGATCTCAAGTTCTCCA
The DNA here is from genome assembly GCA_034002885.1 of Bacteroidales bacterium. Lineage (GTDB taxonomy): Bacteria > Bacteroidota > Bacteroidia > Bacteroidales > VadinHA17 > LD21. The sequence continues at coordinate 14,789 of JAVEZS010000055.1, read as the reverse complement.
TTAATTATACATTCGGTTCAGATGCGGACATCTATGTTCTTGGAATTGATACTGCTAAAAATTATTATTCAGAATATATAGACGAAGCAACCGGCGACCCTTCTGACAAAGTTAATGAATACGAATGTAAGACAACATTCTATCACAAGCAGACTTATGTTCAGAGCGGCGGATCAGGAAACTGTAACTGGACTAAGATCACTCCGAAACCCAGCCGCTGTGTCGAACCCGACCACACAGCAATTGCAAAAGACCAGTGGGGATCTGTTACAAAAACAGCATGTTCGTGGCTGTGTAGAGACGATGTGGTATATGATGATGTCTGGAAGTGCAGAGGGTTTTTCTCGCAGATGGACAACCCCGAAAGGAACGGGCCCGGAAACTGTACCGGAGTATGTCCGATGGACAACCTTGCAACACCGGTTGATGAGCAGGACAATCCTGCAACACTGGAGGCATGCTGCAGCTGCATCAGTTCTCATGCAGGTTCATACAAAACACTGGAAAATCCGGAAACGGTTACTTTTAACGGGGTCAACACATATAATTGTTCTGTCAGCGGATATGAAGAGGGTATTACAAGTGAAGGGAAAAGAACATATACAAGTGGCTATATGGCTGAAATAATTGAAGGTCATATAAAAGAACTGGGTGATTCTTCATATCGTCTCACCAATGCCCACTATGTGTCTCCCTACACTCTGAATCAATGGTACTCGCCGCTTACACTTTTAAACAGAAGTAACAGTTTCTTGAAGGAAAGTTTCGTTTCTATTTTTCAGACAGGTAAAAACGACAGAAGAGATATTGCCTGTGTCTATGATCTGGTGAGTACTTTCGATGGAGATGACTGTGCAGATGATTGCGGCACTGGTTGTTGTTCAGTTAATATCGGTGGAGGGACTGATTACTGTGATTATCCGAATTTCTGGATGAAGATCCCGAATACAGAAGGAGGGCAGCTTGTTATGCCCGCCACAACTCTTTCCGGTGCTCAAATAACAACATATCAGGATTTAATAAAGAGTTTAAAGGCAAAAGGTGGTTCAACGCTGGGAGAAACACTCTATGATGCATGGAGATATCTTGGCGGAATGTATTCGGCGCATGATCCCAATTATACATTAGCTACAGGTAATCAGTATCCTTCTCCATTCCAGAGCGCACCGGCTGAATGTTTTATAAACGAGGCGATAGTTATTTCGGGTGGTCAGCCGCAGTTTGATGATAATTCTTCAATAAAGCTTAAAACAACGCAGAGCACTACCTGCCAGGATTTTAACGATAATTCTTCGTCAAGTATTCCTTGCAAAATTCCCGATTCTTCCGACACGGTTACTTCTGCAAGACCCTATGTGCGCACTAACTGGTATCTATCGTCTTTTAAAAATGTGGCCAATTTTGTTCATACAAAAGATTTCTGGCATGAAAATGCAGTTTGCCGGGCAGACAATAATGTTAATATTTTCGGATATGAGGTGGGTGGAACTTCAGGTGCTGTTACATGTAATACAACAACGGATACATCCGGAGCAAATGTAATTGATAAAATACATACTGTGGCGATAGGTGAGTGGACACTGGCCGCTCTTTATGATGTTATCAATTCTGACACAGATTATCTTGACACATCAATTCTTGAAGATGCAGCAACCGATAATGAGGGCGTTTATTTCGGTCTTACCGCAAAAGGAGCTGATTCAAGTAGCAGTGATGTGAAAACTTTCTATGATCTTACTGCGATGTTTAATGCTTTTACAGAAGCCGGATCATCTTTGAACAGAGCTTCAGGGAGACCTCATTGGACATCTTCTCTTGTTCAGCCGCTTGATGTTGAAGAAAAGGTTAGAGGACCTGAAGTTTATAATCCTGTTACCATTCCCATTGACAACAAAATAAGCAGATTCTGGTTTGGTAATTTAAAAAAATACACAATAGACGACGGATCTTCAGGATGCAACATGGAAGTAAGTATGGCCTGCGGAGCATGGGAAAGCAGAGATATTCCTGAGCAGGACTGTTTCTATCCATCTGACACAGGATCTGATATATCTGATCCGAGATTTGCTTTGCTTAATGCAGGCGGAGCAGCAAAAAAGATTGAAGACCGGCTTCTTGCGGCCGCCCCAAGCTGTGACGCAGTTGTCGGTTCAAATTCAGCATGTTTTACTAGCGGAGCAAGGAATATTCTTTACGATGACGGAACTGACATTCTTGAATTAAAAACAGCTAACTCAAATTGGTTCGCATCAAAATTTCAGCTTACAGTTCCGACAGTAACACAAGGTCAGGCAATACAGATACTCGACTATATGTATGGATACAATGCATTCGGAGAGTACCCTGCAGGAGTAAACACAAAAAACCAGATAAGATATTCAAATCTTTCTACTGTAACTGTGGATGATCCCTTTGATATAGATTTTGGAGGAACCAATACCACCGAGATAAGACCGCTTCTTCTTGGAGCGATTACACATTCCAAGCCGTTGGCTGTTTATTATGAAGATACTAGTACGACCCGTATCTTTGCCGGGGCTAATGACGGAATGCTTCACAGCTTTGATCAGGATGGAAATGAAACTTTCGCTTATATTCCTATGCCTGTTTTTCCTGCTTTGACTTCGTTCTTGAGCGGAAGAGACGGAATATTCTTTAATGCTTCAGTTGATGGACCAATTACCCTTTTACACATTGATCAGAGCAATGACGGTATAATAAATGACGGCGAAAAGGCATACCTTATCTTTGGATACAGAAGAGGTGCAAAGGCATATACTGTAATAGATGTCTCTAAGCTTGATGATCCGAAATTTGTTCAGCATATCGGCACTGAAGGATACAGTTTTGCACAGGCAAGAGTTTTTAGAAAATGTGGTTTGGCATCATGCAGTTATGCTAATGATCTGACATATTATCTTGCTGTTCCGGGGGGATATGATCCGTGTCATGATACAGACGTTCCGATGTGTCCCAAAGATGGAATAGGCAATCTTGATCCTGAAGGTAATGAAATATACATATATAAGCTTAATGGGGGAACGGGGGCGTTTGATCTTGTAAAAGAATACAAGATGACAACTCCTTCCAATGATCCTCTCGTCAGAGATGCAGGATGGTTGAGAGTTTCCCTTGCGGCCACACCGGTTGCGATTAATACAAGATCAAAGCTTACAGTCGACACAGAATTTGTTTATTTTACAGATGTTTCGAGCTCTGTTTTCAGAGTTGATGTAAGAGATGCCGATCCGGCCAACTGGAAGTTCAGAGCTGTATTTACACAGCGGTCTTTACCTGAACCTATTGTGTGGAGTGGCGGTATAAGAAGTTACACGGCAACAAATGTTTTTCCGCCGCTGATGAAATATCCTTCATACGGAGTCGGAAATGATACGATACCCGTTCCTATTGTAACAGGTAATGTTGCAAATCCATCTATCTCTGAAATTGATGAAATGATAATTTATTACGATATTTGGGATTCCAATTATTTTGATCCGCCTCTGAATGTAACAAATCTTAAAAATGCAGCAACCGATATGACCGGTAACGGTTCAAGCCCTTGGGCTGGTTTTGACGGATGGAGGATTGCATTTCTTAATCCTGTTACTGAAAAAGGAGTCACAGATCCACTTGTAATTTTTGATATGTATCAGAATAACGATTACCGAATATCTTGGAACACGTATGTTCCCAACCAGCTTGTAGACTGTAAGAATTTCGGAACAAGTAGAAACTATGAGAAGATACTGGTTGATGGACAGAATATTGTTGACAAGTGGGATCCTTCAGACGCCTGCGGTATGGAGGAGATCAGTATTGCGACTTCAGTAGGAGTAATTGCAACTGACACCGGATACGATCTTACTTTCGGGTCGGGACATCAGGTTTTCACAAAGAAACAGATAATTGTTCAGCCCAATGTGACTAATATTATCAAGTGGTATGAATTATACTAAGGAGGTATGAGATGAACAAATATATAATGATGGTAGCAGCAATTTGTGTTCTCCTTTATGTGCCGCTTGAAGGTGAAACGGGTGTTGACGAAGGCAATTCAATAGTTGAGTTTCCTGTAATAGTAATTGTCGGTCAGATAGTTGAGGTGACTCCGTTTTCTGTTGTTTTTGAAAACACTTTTGAAGGAACAAATGCAACAGATGAGCAAATACAAAAAGTGATCGAGTATCATTCTACAAGTCTTGATTTTAGGTCTCAGGGATTTGCAAACGCATTAAAAATTGTTTCGGTGAAAGACGGAAAGATGAGAGTTTCGTTCTATCTGGACAACATACTGAAAGTTTTTGACGATGACGTCAGAACATATATGCGGTTTATCCCTGTGTACTATATGTTTAAAAACAACATAAAGAATATGAAGATTCCAAAACACATAGTCGAGGAATTAAAGAAACATTCTTTTGATCACTATCTCAATCTTCCTATGGCAAAAGAGCTGATGAAGAATTCGTGGCTTGCAGGTGTTTTCAGAATTGATCCTGAATCAAAGAAACTTGTTTATCAGGGAGCCAGATTTTTTAAGAATTTTGATGAGATGTCTTTAGATGAGTGGGCAGAAGAATACAGGATACCAGACATAGTCCGTAAGGGGATGGTTGTAACAATGACCAAGACTGTTGTAATAGGAAATGAATCAACAGAATTAAAGAAGGAAGACAAAGACAAAGAAGATGGCGGAAAACCTGCAAAAAACAAGTTTAATAATAAAAAATATGAAGGAAGCGGGGAAACAAAATAATGAGAAGAGTTTTTAACCGGCACAGAGGACACACGATAATAGAACTGATTGTTTCTCTAGCCGTAGTTTCTGTTCTTGTGGTTGCTGCGATTCCACTTTTTGATTCCTACTCTGATCAGACAAAAATAGATGAAATGAAAGCTGTTATATTAAGAGCGGCCGCATCACAGGAAAAGTATTTTTCAGCGACAGGAAGCTATGCTCCGTCGGCAATGGCACTTGAAAACTATAATTTTCCTGATGTTCCAAGCAATAAAGTAAAGTTGTTTACCGGAATTATTATAAGACAGGGTATGGGCATGACTTACTGGGTTAACGGGAGCATTGATCTTGGCAACCCGAATAGGGTTTGCTGGCTTTATGTAGGATCAACAATGGGTACTGGCTGGGATGGCAATTTTGTTGAATTGAAATCAACAGATCCAATCCCTTATACTGGTATTAACTGTGATTAGGAGGACAAGATGAAAAAAGGATTTACATTGATAGAGCTCATGATAGTATTGGCAATAATCGCAATCCTTTCAGCAGTTGCAATTCCTACATATGACTGGTACAAAAGAAGAGCTGCTGTTTCGGAGGCGGAACAGGAGCTTATGAACCTTTCCACAGTTCAGGAAGATTATTTTAACAGTTTTAGAAAGTATGCTCCATTGACACAGCTCATCAGTTTTTACGGTGTCAATAATGACGGTGCTCATTTTTCGATAGATATTCCGGTTGCTCCGACCACCAGTTATACTGCTTACGCATATATTTGTTTCAATCTTGCAGGATCCGCCTGTAATAGCGGAAATAAAAATGTTACATGCACCATTACAAACGGTGCAGACAAACCTGTTTGTGATAATTATTAGTATATAAAATAAGGGGAGGCAGACATGAAGATCAGGTTTTTATTTTTCTGGCTTGCAACAGCGATGCTGGTTGCAGGATTGTCATCTTGTGATAATCAGGAAGATGAACAGGGATTCTATTTCGAAGAACCAGCCGGTGTCTTCATGGAAAAAGAATATGTTGATGGTTCTTTGAAAGTAGATACAATTGTTGCTTTCGAAGGTTCTTCTCCTGAAGGAGATTTTCGCGTGTGGCACCGCCTTCCCACAGGACAGACAAGTTGTTTCGACGATAGTTCTGAAATTAATTGTCCTGAACCGGGCGAAATGTTTTTTGGACAGGACAGTCAGCATTCCAATGGTGTAAGATCCTTTGTTGACAACGGAAATGAAACTGTGACAGATGAGGATACTGGAAAGATATGGCAGAAGGGATATAAAGCAGATGTTACTTGGTATGAGGCCGAAAGTTATTGTGCCAACCTTACTCTTAACGCTGTCAAGTGGAGAATTCCGACTCCCCATGAACTTAGAACGCTTGTTGATTATGGAATATATGATCCCGCAATAGATACAGCAGCATTTCCTGACACTCCGTCAGAATGGTTCTGGGCTGACAAGCATGCTTATTTAATTGATGTTACTGCTCAGCAGGAATCGTCTTGGATAATAAATTTCTTTGACGGATTTGTTGAATATACTGCAAGGTATAATATTTATAATGTCCGTTGCATCAGAGCAAACTGAGGGAGGCAACATGAACACAATACACATAAAAACAAGCGTTTTGTCAGTTATCATTTTCGTGTTTACCATATTTGCCTGGCAGTCGGGTGAAGCTCAGTGTAACAACTGTGCAACTGACGGTCTGATTACTCCGACAAGTAGTAATCCTGTTTTTGCTCCGGCATGGACAACCGTAAATGTAAATACAATAAAAGGCAATCAGTTTATGCTTTTTAATGTTGTTAAGGGTCAAATTTACAGATGGTCAACTGCGGGGGCGGAAGATACTGTTCCCGGAGTTCCCGGAATAAATTGCACAACTGATGCGCAGTGCTCAGGCGGATATCTGTGTGTAGGAACTGAAGGAGCAAAAAAATGTGCTGTTCCCTGCAATACCAACGCTGAATGTCAGACAATAAATTCAGGCCTCAGGTGTATAGGTGCGACAGGCACAAAAAGATGCGAGATCGGTTTTGATACTGAGTTGACAGTTCTTAAAGATGCATGCGGTTCAAGCGGTGTTGTTCTTGCATATAACCGGAATGCAACACTTATGAATCAGTCAGAGGTTGAATACAAAGCAGATTTTACCGGAACGGTGTATGTTCTTGTTACAAACTATCAGTGTAGCTCATCTTGTGACCAGTTCGGCGGCAACTGTATGACAACTTCATTGAAATGGCAGCGGATCGACTCAACATTTTGTGAAGACTGTAAAAACAATTCGGGGATGATAGTTTTCAAAGAAACCGCTGAATCATTAATGAAATACGGTCTTTTTTCGTACGGTCCGTCAACAGGAACGGAATATGAGGCAACAATGTACAGAGGTCCGGTAAGGGCATCCTTAGGAAGCGATCCGGGATATTGTTCTCTTACCAATGCTCAAAGTTGTAGCATAGATAGCGACTGCCCCGGAAGTGAGGTGTGTATAAAGATTTCTATCGGTTATGCAACATACGGACCTACAACCGGAATGGAGTACAGCGGTTACATTACCAATAAAGCTTCCACCTACATAGACATTATTCAGCACAGTTCAACAAAACTTGCGTCCGGTCACAAAATAAAACAGGGTGCCAACTTAACTACGGTGTCTGCTGTTGATTCCGATTCAAAAAGGAACATAAGCATGCTTTATTATACTGTTCCGATAGCAACTGGCGACAAGATCAAGCAGGGGGGCGAGTCAGGAACTGTTGCCTCAATTGTAAAGGGAGGGGTAAACACGCCTGACACATCTACATGGGCGCACACTTCATACGATTTTCAGAAAGCGGGAGATTATCAGATCTTTAATGTTGTTAAAGGGAGAATTTACCGCTGGACAACTTGTACAGATCAGAGTTATGATACACAGATGACTCTTTACCGCGGTCAGGCAGGGAAAAAATGTTCACTGTCGGGTTTTGCATGCACAAAAGACAGTGATTGCGGAACTAGTGAAACTTGCGATAGTTACTGTGGTCAGCAGTTCCTTGCATATTCGGATGATACGGCAGAAAGTCCGTGCAGTTCAACGAATAATAAGCAGACAATTCTTGAGTGGAAATCAGATTTCGGAACAGTGACCACTCCGGGTAAAGTCACACTGCTTGTTAATCAGTATAACTGCGGATTCTGTTATCAGAGCCCCGATTATTACAATCCGTGGACGCACTGTCCTAAAACGACAGTAATGATGCAGAGGTACGACTGTTATTCATGCGGAACACAGAAAGGATCAACCAATGATTTTTCAGATACGGTTAAAACAGAGTCAAGTCTTGTTCCTGGAAATTATATGAAATTCAATGTGAAAAAAGGAGAAAAATACCGTTTTAAATCAACACAACAGGAAACGGGATCAACTTTTTCAGCGATTCTTACCCTCAGAAAAGATAATTCTACTGCATGTGCCGGAGAAACACTTGCGCAGAGTAAACTTCAGGATGGTTCCACCTATGTTCAGGTCATTGATTTCGCCGCAAAGGAGGATATGGTTGTAGAACTTCTTGTTTCAAGATCAGATGTGGCTTGCAGTACGACTGCATATGGTAAAACTGCGACAGTGACATATGAAAAGCTTACAAGCACATATATGACTTTTGAAGATAACTTTGTAGATGACAACGGTGATCAATGGACCAATGTTACCAGAACAAGTGACGGCATGATCATATACGATCAGAATAAGCATATGTACACTTGGGAAGAGGCGATGGAATACTGTGAAAACCTTGTGTACACTATTCCTTCAACTTCGACTGATGTTGAGGACTGGGTGCTTCCTAATATTACTGAGCTTTACTCAATAGTTGATTTTGATCTTTATGACAAGGCGACCTCATTCAGACTTCCTTCTTATGTCACAAATACTGCCGGAGAAGGGGGTGCGTGTACTCTTGATACTCAGGAAACTGATTGCGGATATCCTCAGTATATATGCGGAGATGAGTTGAAATGTGTGAGAAACAACTGGTACTGGACCTCTACATCTGTTGCTGACAGTGCATCTTTCAGTTGGGGTATCAACATGAAAGACGGTCGGTCATATAGAGTTCTTAAGTCTGATATAGGTGTTCTGGTTCCTGCGACAGCTCACAAGGTTGTCTGTATCAGGGGTGATAGCGTCAGCGGTGAATTTGATCCGATAAGACCTGCTGCTGAGAGGAAGTTCTCCGGTTGGGCATGTGATAAAGACAAACCGGATGAAAATGTCGATATATATTTTGTTATCCGTAAAGAGGTTGATGATAGTGGCAATGGTTCAAATATACTTAATATCGGCAACTATCTTATAAGAGGCGGTTCAAGAATACCCAATACTTTCCCAACTATTTACGGTTTTAAATATGGTGAAACAAATAAATATCCTGATGAAACCACAAAAACGGCGGCTGATAAAGCGGTTATGACAACGAAAATCAATTCAAATTGTAATAACACCGCCACGACAGTCAAACATGCTTTTGAACTTGATCTGAGCAGCTCGTCGGGACTTGCAAAAACGATAAAAAATGCAATAGACAATGAACACGCTGACCCTGTATATTCCGTTACAGCTTATGCCGGTAACGGTGAAAAGCTTCCTCATAAATTAAGATTCAAACGACTCCTTTTTGAAAAGGAAAGATTCGTTCTTGTTGATGAATGCGGCGATGGACTCATCAGTATCGGTGAGACATGTGATGATAAAAATACAGTGACCGAGGAATGTGCCTATAATACGCCGTGTAATGTGTGTGACAGCACATGCCAATGGGCTTTGGGATTTGTTCCGAAATGTCGTGACGGGGTTGTGGACGCCCTTTATGAAGATTGTGACTGCGGAAGCAGTTCAACATACTGGATATATGACTGTTCACAGACACTTCCCGAGAAGAAATGTCCCGGATATGGATCGGGAACCTGTACAATATGTAACGAAATATGCAGCGAGGAAATTCTTAATGTTCCTTACTGTGGAGATGGAACAAAAGATATTCACACGGACTCAACGGAGGAATGTGATGACGGAAATACAATAGACAATGATGGATGTGTTACTGGATGCAAGCTTCCTTTTTGCGGTGACGGATTTATTTTTAACACAGGTCCAGGCGCAAATGAAACATGCGATGACGGTTCCCTTAACGGTGCCTATGCAAATCAGTGCACTCCCGGTCCATGCTGTAATGAAACATGTGACGGTGACGGACCTGTCTGCGGAGACGGAATATTACACAGAGATGACTGCCCCGGGGCAATAAATTACGGAGATGCAGGAGTCTGGAATACCAAACCTTGTATTAAAATATTTGGTGCCGCTGAAACATGTGATGCCGGAGCTGATAACGGTGTCTGGCGAGATCTTGCCGGACATATTGCAGATCCGGGCTGTAATAGCACATGCTCAGGAGAAGCACCTTACTGTGGTGACGGGGATCTGCAGTCAGTCTATGAACTTTGTGATGATGGAACAGATAATCAGAATGATACTTACGGTAAATGCAGGACAGACTGCAGTGCAAAACCGAGGTGTGGCGATGGAAAATGGGATGGTTTCGGTGGTGACGGGCTTGTTACTGGTCCGGAAAATTGCGATGACGGTATCTATAACGGTTCATACGGATATTGTAACAATACTTGCTCAGGTAAGGTAGAGTGCGGAGACCAGGAACTGGATCCTGCTTACGAAGAATGTGAGCATAAAGGTAATCCGCAATCATATGACCCGGATATTGCTTTTGCATGCAATCCTGATTGTACAATGGGTCGTTACTGCGGTGACGGATTCCTTGACAATTCAAGAAATGTACCTCTCAATAACTGGACGGATCCTGCGGCATGGAGCAGTCATGCAGGTATGACATGGGATTCAAATCTTGAGGCATTGAAGGTTGTTGGTTATCACGAAACAGTGCTTAATGTTCCAGTCCCGATAGATACTTCGAAACAGTACTATATGGAATATGATGTGATGACAAAGAACAATTCAGGCAAGGTTCTCTATTCGGGAACAATTTCATATGATTCCGCAATGACACAGCTTTCAGGGCATCCCGGCAGTTATGATTATTTTGTTGACTCAGCCATTACTTTTACAGCAGATACCTGGTACCACAGAAGAAATACCTTCATCGGTGGTCTGCCGAGAACAGGTGAGTCTGCCAATACAAATGATAGACACATGTGGCATCCCGGAACTGCCTATGCAAAAGTGATGTTCCTGTTTAATTACGATGGTTCCTCTACACAGGAAACATATATTAAAAATCTTAAATTCTACACAATAGAAGACGGCGTAACCGGTCTTGGTGATAACGAGCTCTGTGATCACGGCAGTGCAAATGTGGAAAAAGATTTTGCAACCGGCTACATGGTTGATTGTATTGCCACGCCAACTAAAAACGCATCTGGAATATATGTCTATGACAAGGCATATTCATGCAAATGGGCTCATTACTGCGGAGATGGATTGGTTGACGGTCCAGGAGGAGACGGACTGGTAACCGGTCCCGAGGTGTGTGATGACGGTGCTCTTGGAAATATCGGTGAATATAACAAGTGTAATCCCGGTTGTCTTGAACTCGGCCCCCGTTGCGGTGACGGAATCGTTAATGGTACAGAAGAATGTGACAATAACGGAACAAATTCAGATGCTCCCGGTGAACCTGGTGTTACATGCCGTACAAATTGTAAATGGGCTAAATGCGGAGATAATATTCAGGACACAGGTGAAGAGTGTGATAACGGTACGGCAAACAGCAACACGACACCGAATGCCTGCAGAACCAACTGTACTGTATCAAAATGCGGTGACGGTGTAAAAGACTCCACAGAAGAATGTGATGACGGAGATCTAAATGTTACAGGTATTGTTGCACAGTATACTTTCAATGAAACAAGTTCAACAATTGCCGATGATACTTCAGGTAACGGATACAATGGAACAATAGTCGGTGCTCACAGATACAACATCGGCAGGTTCGGCAGGGCAATGGAATTTGATGCAGTTAATGACTATGTCCAGATACCTAACCCGTTAAGTTCACAGCCGAATTTGAGTCAGGAATGGACTGTAAGTGCATGGGTGAATATCAAGAATACCGGAACCGATCAGTTTCTTATTTCCGGAATGAATCTTGGAGTAAAACTGGTTCATGGAGCCGGCGACAGGATGCTGTTGTATGTCAATTCCGGTACTAACGATTACTATGTTTACAGTAATTCAGCAGGTCTTTTAACTGGACAGGGATGGAAGCATGTAGTTTTTGTTTTCAGAAACTCTGATGGTTATAGAAGAATTTATGTAGACGGTGCTGACAAAACAGGGACCGGACCTAATAACACATCAACTCCTTCCGGAATTTCAGGAACTTTAAGAATAGGCAACCTTGTTAATGGTCTCATTGATCATGTCCAGATTTATAACAGAGCAATAACCCCTGATGAGGTAACAGCACTTTATTATCTTTATGGTGATAGTTGTAATAATTGTAAAAATGCGAAATGCGGTGATGGTTATCAGAAGATAAAAGATTCAACGACTGGTCAGTTTACAGCAGGAATACTCAACGAAGTTTGTGATGATGCTAATGTAAGCAATGATGATTACTGTAGAAATGACTGTCAGGCGATTATCGGTTTCTGCGGAGACGGAAATATTCAGAACGGCTCACCGGCAAGTGAAGAGTGTGATAGTCTCGGGAATCCTTATTGTACCGGTCCTTGCACAGGAACCGGAGCTACAATGGTATGTAAGCCGGGATGTACTCTGAATCACGGAAATTGTGGTGACGGAACCAGGAACTATATTGCAGGAGAAGAATGCGACAACGGTACTAACAACGATGATCTTGAAGGATATTGCGATACGACATGTAAGGTTGCAGGTTCATGTGGCGACGGAGAGATACAGAGTAAAGATGAAAGTTGTGACAGTGCAGCTTCCACAGTTGCTCCTGGTGAAGGTGTAGGTGCTTATTGTATTAACGACTGTCAGACCCTTCTTGGAAACTGCGGTGACGGCAGGATACAGGGACCGGGATACACGACTTCCTACTACGGCGGAACTCTTCCGACAACTCCCGCATTATGGACAACTGACGGACCTGAATACTGTGACACAAATGATCCGAGAACAATTTCTTTAACAAATACAACCGGCTGTAATGCAACAACCTGTACAAGAGACGGAAGTTGCGGTGACGGTATCAGACAGTCAAGGTTTGAGGGCTGTGACGGAAGTGTAACGGCAGGGGATTCAAGACTAATTCTGCGTCTTGATGAGAAAACAGGGTCTACAGCCATTGATGATTCAGGTAATGGTAACAACGGAACTGTATATTACTGGAAAGAGAATCGCGTTACTTATTCACAGGATTTCAGCAACGGCATATGGAATTCTTATTGTGGAAATAAAACAAATTTCACTTACAATGTTTTTGCACCTGATATGACTAATACAGCTGTGAAAATTGTGATGCCTGCAACTCTAACTTGTTCAGGCTCGCTACCAGGATGGGGAGTTTTACAGTCAGTCAGTCCGGCACTTGTTGCCGGTGGAACCTACACCATGAGTGTCTGGCTGAAAGGTGAATCGGGTGGAGAATCTGTCGGGATAGGTTTGAATGACGGACACATGACAACAGTAACTTTAACAAATGAATGGAAAAGATATACAGCTACATTTACCGGAATTACAAATATCACAAGAGGTCTCCAGTTCAGAGGTGCTGTCGCCGGACAGACATATTACGCATGGGGAGCTCAGCTTCAGAACAGATCAAAAATGAGTGCCTATGCTGAAACGACATCTGCTCCGATTGCCGGATCCACTTCAGTTTATGACGGCTTCGGTATGTGGGCAAAAGGGAAAATGGGCAATGCACTTCTGTTTGACGGATCAAAAGATTATGTTGTTGTTCCAAACAATGCGAGCATGAATCCGACAAGCATAACAGTTTCAATGTGGCTTTACCTCAACCAAAATCCAAGCTGTGATGCCAACAATAACTGGAGGAGTGTCATCAGAAAGGGTTCAACATCCGGAACAACAACCGGTTTTGATGTGGTTCTTGAACAGAGTCGTGTGTTAGTATGGGATACCGGTTCAGGATCGTCAGACAGATGGAATCTTGGTGCCGCAGGGACTCTCCCGTTAAATTCATGGACACATGTTGTCCTTGTTTATGATCAGACCGGTTCAAAGAAAGCTTATATGAATGGAAATCTGATCGGAACGAAGTCTATTGCAGCTGCGCCTCTGGCATCGAACACAGATCCGCTTTATATAAGCAACTCTTCTTCAGATTGTCCAAACGGTGCAGGTGCATTCCCCGGATTCATTGATGATGTGAGAATATATTCCGGTGCCTTGACGCCTGATCAGATCAGCAAATCTATTTATGATATTTCCCAGACCTGTCGTGCAGGGTGTAAATCTGATCCTGTAGGAAACCTTGAAACTGCTTTGAGAACAGAGATAAGCGGCTGGGCATGTGATCCCGACTGGCCGATGAGACAGGCAAGAGTCGTTCTTGAATTTACAGACAGATTAGGAACAAGGGCTTATGTTACAACACCGAACGATATCATGTTCACCACATTCCTTTCTTCAGAACAGAGCATTCAGAATATTTGCGGCGGTGGAGCAAACCACAGATGGAGTTTTAATCCTGCACTTGTAAACTGGACCGGTCTTTTCCAACCATTTACTGTTAAGGCGTGGGCTCTTACCGAAGATGTAAGTCCTGAAACCGATACACTCCTTGGAACAAAAACATTTACAATGGGGCCGGTATGCAGGGACGGTGTGCTTGAAGGTGATGAAGAGTGTGATGACGGCAACGATGTCTGGGCTGATACCTGCAGAAATGACTGTAAAGTTCCAAAATGTGGAGATACATACGATCATGATAACAATCCGGCAACTGCTGAAATTCCGCTTGTTTCATCAACTGAAACATGTGAAGTCGGCACAACAACATCGTGTGTGTCTGCTG
>JAVEZS010000054.1:0-19762 GCA_034002885.1 Bacteroidales bacterium | reverse complement strand
GCCAAACGAGATCGGGATCCTCGAATCAAACAACTGTTCGTGCGATGATTGGTCGCGCGTTGTCGTAAGCGATAAATTCGATCCCTCAAGATGCCGGAATGTTGTCTTCACCGGCGATATACGAATGGGAAGCTTTACGAAAACACACACCGATGAATCGGGTGTCACTGTAAAGTGCGGCATACAGAATGCCCACATTCACAACTGCGAAATAGGATCAGATGTTCTTATAACAAATATCGGAGATTACATTGCGAACTACACCATCGGGAACGACGTGGTAATAAAAAACTGCGGAAAGATATACACCGAGGGTGTCACTTCATTCGGGAACGGGACAAGGGTCTCTGTCCTTAACGAATCAGGAGCCCGCTCGGTAAGGATCTGGGACAAGCTAACGGCTCATCAGGCTTATATCATAGCCCTTTACCGTCACCGTTACAAGGCTATAAGGATAATAGAGGAAATGGTGACAGCCTATTCGGATTCGATCAGCTCATCCACGGGAACCATTGGCGAAGGATCGCAGATACTCAGCTGCAGGAATATCCGTAACGTGAAGATAGGTCCTCACAGCAAGATAAACGGTGCCATTAACCTTGATGAGGGATCCATTAACAGCTGCGTCGAAGATCCGGTACTGATCGGACCGGGTGTTATCATGGAGCATTTTATTGTCTGCTCGGGATCAATGGTCACAGAATCAACACTGGTTGATAAGTGCTTCATAGGACAGGGATGTGTCCTGGGGAAACACTATTCGGCTGAAAACTCCCTCTTCTTTGCAAACTGCGGAGGATACCACGGCGAAGCCTGTTCAATATTTGCAGGCCCATATACGGTTACACACCATAAGTCGACCCTTCTTATTGCCGGCATCTTTTCCTTCATGAACGCCGGAAGCGGTTCGAACCAGAGTAACCACATGTACAAGCTTGGCCCTATCCATCAGGGGATAATGGAAAGAGGATCGAAGACGACAAGCGACTCATATGTCCTTTGGCCGGCCCGGATAGGTCCTTATACTCTGGTAATGGGAAGACATTACAAGAACATGGACACTTCGTCACTGCCTTTTTCATATCTTATTGAAAGCAACGACGAGAGTATCCTTGTTCCAGGGGTTAACCTCAGGAGCGTGGGAACGATCAGGGATGCCCAGAAATGGCCTGTCCGCGACAAAAGAAAGGATCCTGAAAAGCTCGACCAGGTAAACTTTAACCTTTTGAGCCCCTATACAATAAGAAAAATGTTTGAAGGACGGGACCTTCTGCAGAAAATAAGGTCAGTATCGGGATCGGTTTCATCATCCTACGCCTACAACAGCATGATAATCAAGGGCCAGTCGCTCGAAAAAGGAATAAAGCTCTATCAGATGGGAATCAATAAGTTCCTAGGTAACTCACTGATAAAAAGGCTGGAGAAGATTGAATTCAGGACCAATGAGGAGCTGAGAAAACGGCTTGTTCCCGATCAGGAACTTGGAAGGGGAGAGTGGGTCGACCTTGCCGGGCTTATAGCCCCGACACAGGTTGTGAGTTCGTTTCTCGACGACATCGAAACAGGAAAGATCAGCCGGATTGAGGGGCTTATCGATGCTTTCAGGAATATGCACAAGTCATATTATCAATGGGAGTGGGCCTGGGCCTGCGAAAGGATTGAAGCGGAGGAGGGGAAGCCTGTTAAGGATTTCACAGCTGAGGATATAATAAGGATTGTGGAGAAATGGAAGAAGAGCGTTACTGAGCTCGACAAAATGCTCTATGAAGATGCACGCAAGGAATTCACTCTCTCGTCGATGACCGGTTTCGGAATCGATGGCGGAGAAGAAATAAAGAAACTGGATTTTGAACAGGTAAGGGGCGCCTTTGAATCGAACGGCGTCGTTGCTGCAATACAGGATCACATTGAGCAGAAAAGCGCTCTTGGGAACGAACTTATAGACAGGATGATGAAGATAGGGAGTTAAACCCTATCTTCCTGAATACATCCTTTCGTAGTATTTCTCGTAGTCGCCCGAAATAATCCCTTCGAGCCATTTTGTGCTGGCAAGATACCAGTCGACAGTCTTCTCAAGTCCTGCCGCAAAATCTGGCATGGGCGACCAGCCGAGTTCTTTCTGCAGCTTCGAGGAGTCGATAGCATATCTCTGGTCATGTCCCGGCCTGTCCTTTACATAGGTAATAAGATTCTCTGATGTCCCTTCTGACCTTCCCAGCTTTCTGTCCATTATCCTGCAAAGGAGACGAATGAGATCGATGTTCTTCCATTCGTTGTTGCCACCTATATTATAGGTCTCACTCTGCCTTCCCCTGTGAAAGATAAGATCAATTGCCGAAGCGTGATCCTCAACGTAAAGCCAGTCGCGTATGTTTTCTCCCCGTCCGTAAACAGGTATCGGCCTGTTGTTTTTTATGTTGTTTATGGCCAGAGGGATAAGCTTTTCAGGGAACTGGTTGGGTCCGTAATTATTGGAGCAGTTCGAAATTACAACAGGTAACCCGTAGGTATGCCCGTATGCCCTTACTATATGGTCTGAACTTGCTTTTGATGCTGAGTAAGGGCTTCGTGGATCGTACGGGCTTGATTCGGTGAAAAAACCTTTCTTCCCGAGCGAACCGAAAACTTCATCGGTTGAAATGTGATAGAACCTCCTGTCTTCCCTACCTTCCTTCCATGATGAGTTTGCGGCGTTAAGAAGATTAACGGTTCCGATTATATTGGTATAAATGAACTCATCGGGTGCCGAAATTGACCGGTCGACATGCGATTCGGCTGCAAGGTGGATCACCCCGTCGAAATTGTATTTCGCGAACAGGGCATTAACAGCCTGCTTGTCGACAATGTCGGTCCTTTCAAAAAGGTAGTTCTCCCTTTTTTCAATGTCGCTGAGATTCTCCAGGTTCCCGGCGTAGGTCAGTTTGTCGGCATTGACAACCGTGTAACCGGGATAATTGTTTACAAAGCGCCTTACTACATGTGAACCGATGAAACCGGCGCCGCCGGTAATAAGTAGTTTCTTTTCTGAACTCATTTTTTTGTTTCCTTTCTTATTTGTTTTTCCCATTCCCATGCGCTTCCCATCGCATTGTCGAGTGACCTTTTAGTTACCCAGCCGAGTTCACGGTTTGCCAGCGAGGGATCTGCCCATATCTTCTCTATATCACCCGGTCGCCTTCCCGCGACAGTGTATCTGACCTTTATGCCGGTTACACGTTCGAAGGACCTTATGGCTTCAAGTACAGAAACCCCCTTGCCGGTACCTAAGTTGAAAACTTCATAATTCTCGCGGCTCCGGCCTTCGAGAAGACGATCGACAGCAACCACGTGTGCTCTTGCCAGATCAACAACATGGAGATAGTCTCTGATGCATGAACCGTCAGGAGTATCATAGTCATCACCGAAGACCTTAAGCTCATCCCTGAGTCCGTACGCAGTCTGTGTGATGTAGGGGACCAGATTTTCGGGTACCCCTCTCGGCAGTTCACCTATCAGAGCGGAAGGATGAGCTCCGATCGGATTAAAATACCGGAGCGATACTGCCTTTATTTTCCCTTCTGCCAGAACAGTGTCTTTTATTATTTCTTCACAGATCTGTTTTGTGTTACCGTAGGGAGAGACCGCAGCCTGTATGGGAGCATCTTCCGTAACGGGCAGTTTTTCAGGCTGTCCGTATACAGTGCAGGATGATGAGAAAACAATACCTCCGATCCCGTGCCTGTTCATCGACTCCAGGAGGTTGATAAGTGATAAAAGGTTGTTTCTGTAATACCCGAGAGGTTTCCTTACAGATTCCCCGACGGCCTTGTAGGCGGCAAAATGAATTATTCCCCCGATACCGCTGTGTTTACTGAAGAACTTATCCAGTTTTCCTGAATCGCAAAGGTCAAAAACTGCCAGCTCCGGCTTAACACCGGTTATCTGATAAATCCTGTCAACGACCTCAGCTTCCGAATTATACAGGTTATCGATGATAACCACCTCATAACCATTCTCTATCAGATCAACGACTGTATGGGAACCAATATAACCCGTACCCCCGGTGACGAGGATTTTCCTTTTCATCAGAGACTCCAGTAAGTGTGTTCTTTGATCTTCCCTCTTAAGAGGCCCTTTACATCGATCACAATTCCGTCCTTGTTAAGCAGGGAGGTGAAGTAACTTTCATCAAGGCCGGTATATTCCTTGTGGCTGACAGCCAGTATGACGGCATCATACTTCCCGTCCGGTTCACTTTTCAGCTCAATGCCGTATTCTTCCTTTACCTCGTGAGAACTGGCTCCCGGGTCAATTACATCGACTGAAACTGAGAAATCGACAAGCTCCTTTATCACATCCACCACTTTCGAGTTCCTTATATCGGTAACATTTTCCTTAAAGGTTATTCCCATTATCAGGACCCTGGAAAGAGTGGGATTTTTTCCTGCTGAAATTATCTTCTTGACAGTCTGTTTCCCTATGTAACGGCCCATGCTGTCGTTTGTGAAACGTCCCGAATCGATCATCTGGGGATGGTATCCGAGGGCTTTTGCCTTGTACGAAAGGTAGTATGGGTCGACTCCAATGCAATGGCCCCCGACAAGCCCAGGATAGAACCTGAGGAAGTTCCATTTTGTGCCTGCAGCCTCAAGAACCTCAAATGTGTTTACTCCCATGCGGTTGAATATGATCGACAGCTCATTCATGAAAGCAATGTTAATGTCGCGCTGGGTGTTCTCAATGATCTTTGCCGATTCGGCGACCTTTATTGAGCTTGCCCGGTGAACACCGGCTTCGATTATAAGCTCGTAGACTTTCGCTATTACCTCAGCCGACTCGGCATCACAACCGCTAGTGACTTTTACGATCCTGGTAAGAGTATGGTTCTGATCACCAGGATTGATCCTCTCGGGCGAAAAACCCACCTTAAAATCTTTACCGCATTTCAGCTGCGAAAACCTCTCCAGCACAGGAACGCAATCTTCTTCAGTGCAGCCCGGATAAACGGTTGATTCATAGACAACATAATCCCCTTTCTTAAGGATCTTACCTACTGTTTCTGATGCTTTCAGTACAGGTGTCAGATCGGGAAGATTGTAGATATTTGTCGGGGTTGGCACCGCAATGATGTGGAATGAAGCCTGCCTGAGATCCTCAGGGTCGCTTGTGAAGAGGATGTCCGTATCCCTGAAAGCTTCGGATTTTAATTCGTTACTGGGATCGATACCTTTTTTCATGAGATCTACCCTTTCGGGTTTGATATCGAATCCTACAACACTTATCTTTCTTGCAAATTCAAGTGCAATCGGAAGGCCTACATAACCGAGGCCGATAAGAGAAAGCTTTGTCTCCTTTTTTAACAGTTTGTCGTACATTTTCAGTTCTATTTGTATTTTAACATAGGATGATAGTCACCTACAAGACCGACAGGATTTGAGTTCCTGATGGTAAAAGCCGTTATGACCGACTGACGCGCATCGCTGAGGCCGAATCCCTTCCCGTCGAGGATCTCCCGGTATGAAACAGTGTGGAGATCGCCGAACCCTTCACTGAATTCTATTTCCTCCCCTTCAACCGTTATCGACCTGAACATCCTTTTACCTGATTTCTTTGCTTCTTCCGGAAGGTCATTGTGATCGATGCTGAGGAACCATCTTACCCTGGCATTCTCAAGTTCAAGATAACCTGCCGCCTTGTTCGGCTGCGATACATGAACGATGATCCTTTCCGTGTCGCCGAAAATCCAGCTGAGCATATCAAAAAAGTGTATCCCGATATTGGTGGCAACTCCTCCTGATTTCTGAATGTCACCCTTCCATGAGATGTAATACCAGTTACCACGGCTTGTGATGTACGACAGATCAATGTCGTATATCTTGTCTTTCGGGCCTTTCTTTATCTTTTCCCTCAGCTCCACGATCTTGGGATGAAGCCTCAGCTGAAGGATTGTATAAATCCTATGACCGGTCTCATTCTCAATCTCCTGAAGAGCATCAACGTTCCACGGATTCAGTACTATCGGCTTTTCACAGATGGCATCGGCATGATGCCTCAGGGCAAAGCGTATGTGGGAATCGTGAAGGTAGTTGGGAGAGCAGATGCTAACGTAATCAATCTTTGTTCCTGTTCTCTTCAGCTTGTCAAAATGCCTGTCGAACCTCTCAAACTCCACAAAAAAATCACTGCCCGGAAAATAACTGTCAAGCAAACCCACACAATCGAATTTGTCGAGACTGGCAAGAAGGTTATTACCTGTATCCTTTATTGCCCTGAGGTGCCGGACGGCAATATATCCCGCCACCCCGATAAGGCCAAAATTCTTGTATTGATCTTCCATATTCGTTTACTGATGTTTAAAATGCCGGTTTACAGAATTATTTTAGTTACGCTGCCATCGGCAAGCCTGTACCTCTCACCGCTTTCAGGACATGTGGCATATCCGTTCTCATCGAACTTCAGCTTATGCCCGAACTCACTCATCCAGCCTGTCTGCCTTGCAGGGTTTCCAACAACAAGGGCATATGGCCTTACTTCCTTCGTGACCACTGCACCGGCGCCGATGAACGAATAGGCGCCTATCCTGTTGCCGCAGACAATTGTTGAGTTTGCTCCTATTGAAGCACCTTTCTCAACGACGGTGGTTACATAACTGTCTTTTCTGATTACCGCACTTCTCGGGTTAATGATATTTGTAAATACCATCGAAGGTCCGAGAAACACATCATCTTCACAGATAACGCCGGTATATACAGATACATTGTTCTGAACTTTTACATTTCTTCCCAGTTTCACTCCGGGAGAGATAACGACGTTCTGTCCTATGTTGCAGTTCTCACCAATCTCAGCGCCTTTCATTATGTGACTGAAATGCCAGATTTTCGTTCCTTTTCCTATCCTGCATCCTTCATCGATAGCTGCACTTTCATGCGCAAAGTATTCCTTTTCCATTCTGAATCATTTATTAAAAAAATGAAGAACTGTATCTGTAATATATTCAAGCTGTTCATGTTCCATCTCCGTGTGAACCGGCAGTGAAAGCACCTCACTGCAGAGGGAACTTGTAACCGGGAAATCGGTGTCGGCGTACCCCAGGAATCTGTAGGCCTCCTGAAGGTGAAGCGGCCCGGGGTAATAAACCATCGAGGGAATCCTGTTTTCCCCGAGAAAATGCTTAAGCTCATCCCTTCTGCCTCCAGTCACTCTTATGGTATACTGATGGTAGATGTGGGACGAATAGCTTTCGCGTGACGGGGTGACAATGCCTCTGCACCCGGAAAAAGCCCTGTCGTAAAAATCTGCAACTGCCTGCCTCGATGCGTTGAACTCATCGAGAAACCGGAGCTTCACCCTCAGGATGGCAGCCTGCAGGGTATCCAGCCTTGAATTGACGCCAATGTCGTTATAGTGATATCTCACCTTCATTCCATGATTCGCTATGCTACGTATCTTCTTTGCCAGCTCGTCGTCGTTGGTGTAGACAGCACCGCCGTCGCCGTAGCAACCGAGATTCTTTGACGGGAAAAAGGAGGTGGTTCCGGCATTGCCAATTGTCCCTGCCTTACGGGTTGTACCGTCGCTGAAAAAATAATCGGCCCCTGTGGCCTGGGCCGCATCTTCAATAACAAAAAAGCCGTGTTCCCGGGCTATCTTCATTATACTTTCCATGTCGGAGCACTGGCCAAAGAGATGAACAGGAACAATGGCCCTCGTCCTGGGTGTTATGGCCTTTCTTATGCCTTCAGCAGATATGTTGAAAGTTCCCGGGTCGGGATCAACAATGACAGGCTTCATTCCAAGAAGAGCAACCGTCTCCAGTGTGGCGATAAAGGTGAAGTTGGTGGTAATGACCTCATCGCCGGGATTGAGGCCCAGGGCCATCATTGCCAGGTAAAGGGCATCGGTTCCGTTACCGCACGAAATTACATTTCTTACCCCCATGTAACTCTGCAGTTCTTCCTCGAAACTCCTGACATCGGGACCCTTGATAAAGGCTGAAGAGTTTATTACGGAAAATATAGCATTGTCAATCTCAGACCTGAGCCGGTCATACTGCGTCTTCAGGTCAACCATCTGGATCTCTTTCATTCAGGCAGGAATTAATTCGGTTACGAATATAATATTTTTTGCCTGTTCGCAGGGACTTTGCCTTTCATGAAATGGGATAAGAAAGCTGACATTATAGCTGAGAAGGTGTTGTTAAAATGTTAATAACATCCCTTTCATTTTTTAGTGAAACCATAGAGGATAGTCTTAATTTGCAACCACTGCAAATAGTGTATTTTTGGATATCAGGGCATTCATACGGGAACTATTGTTCGAGCACGATTGTGTGATCATTCCTGGCTTCGGGGGCTTTATCGGGAATTTTACCCCTGCCCGCGTCGACAGGAACACAGGGACTTTTTTCCCGCCTCTCAAGCAGATTACCTTTAACAGGAACCTCAGGCATAACGACGGACTTCTTATCAGCAAGATTTCCCTTTCGGCAGGGCTGAAATATGGTGACGCCCGCCACGCCGTTGAGGAATTTGTTATGGATCTCACAGGGAAGCTTCTGAAAGGCGAAAGGGTTGTTTTTGATCATCTGGGCACTTTCAGGAACAACCATGAAAACAACCTGCAGTTTGAACCGGAAGCGAACATTAATTACTTTCCGGGCTCCTACGGGCTTGAATCCTTCCACTGCGTGCCCGCACGCGATTACGATGTGCGGAGAAGGGTCTCGAGGCGTATTGACCGCGAACCGGCAGCTTATTCTTCATCGGCGAGAAACCTCTGGAGAGCAGCTGTTCTGATCCCCGTTCTGGCTTTGCTGATCGCGGTTCCTATCAAAACCGGTCTCTTCAGGGTAAAAACTGAAACGACATCGCTTAATCCTCTGGCAACAGCCGAGTTCGAGAATAACAGAAAAGCCGTTGATGAATCTGCAAAGAAGACTGTCGTTATCGATTCTTCTGCATTTGCTGAAGCCCTGCCGGTCGAGCCTGCCGAACCTGTCGAAACGCCAGTCGCGGTAGTTACTGCTACAAATCAGTATTCCGTGATAACCGGGAGCTTTCAGTCAGAAGAGAATGCGATTTCGCATGTTGAAAGCCTCAGGGAAGAGGGTTTTAAGCCGGAAATATCGCAGGCACCTAACGGATTCTTCAGGGTTACGGCTGCTACCTGCAGAGACCTGGCAACAGCCATTTCAACAAGAGACAGCGTTGTAAAGAAATACCCGGGAGCCTGGGTCTCAAAGAAGTAGCTATTTTATCGGGCTTCCGTTCCCTACCTTCCCGGAAGGAGTTACCATTACCAGTCTGCCATCCCTGTCCTCAGCCATGAGGATCATCCCTTTTGATTCAATTCCCTTTATCTTTCTCGGCTCAAGATTGGCAATTATGGAGATCTGCTTTCCTATTATGGACTGCGGATCGTAATACTCGGCTATCCCTGAAACAATTGTCCTGATGTCAATACCGGTGTCAATTTTAAGCTTCAGGAGCCTGGTGGTCCTGGGAACTTTCTCTGCTTCAAGAATGGTAGCTGTCCGGATGTCGATCTTCGTGAATTCGTCGAAAGTCACAGGATCCTTTGATGGAATAACCTTTGATGCAGCACTCTCATTGGCCTTCTTTGATGCGTCAAGCCTGCTGATCTGCCTTTCAATCTCCTGATCATCAATTTTCTCAAAGAGAAGCCCGGGTGCATTCACCTTGTGACCCGGGGCAAGAAGATCACCTCTGCCAGCATAATCCCATGGTAACTTACCTGTGTTGATCCAACCCCTGAGCTTTTCCATCGAGAATGGAAGGAAGGGCTCAAGTATTATTGTAAGATTGGCAGTGATCTGAAGTGCTATGTTCATTATGGTTTTTACTCTGCCGGGATCGGTCTTAACCACCTTCCACGGTTCGGAATCGGCCAGGTACTTGTTACCGAGTCTGGCAAGATTCATGGCCTCCCTTAATGCTTCACGGAACCTGAAGGAGTCAAGGCTGGTGCTGGTGTTTTCCTTTATCCTTCCAATTTCCTTAAGAACTTCATTATCGTTCTCAACAGTCACTCCGCGTTCAGGTACCAGTCCTCCGTAGTAATTTACAGTGAGGACAAGTGTACGGTTTACAAAGTTGCCGAGGATGGCAACAAGCTCATTGTTGTTGCGGGCCTGGAAGTCTTTCCAGGTGAAATCGTTATCCTTAGTCTCGGGTGCGTTTGAACACAGTGTGTACCGGAGAACGTCCTGCTTCCCGGGAAAATCCTGAAGATACTCATGGAGCCAGACAGCCCAGTTGCGCGAGGTTGAGATCTTGTCGTTCTCGAGGTTGAGAAATTCATTTGCCGGAACATTGTCGGGAAGAATATAGGATCCTTCAGCCCTGAGCATTGCAGGGAATATTATGCAGTGAAAAACAATGTTGTCCTTACCAATGAAATGTATCATCCTTGTTTCAGGATCCTTCCAGTACTTCTCCCATTCAGGTGTAAGCTCTTTTGTTGCAGAGATATAGCCTATCGGGGCATCAAACCATACATAAAGAACCTTCCCGGAGGTCCCTTCCACGGGAACAGGAACACCCCAGTCGAGATCGCGGCTTACTGCCCTGGGTTGAAGCCCCTGGTCGATCCACGACTTGCACTGTCCGTACACATTTGTCTTCCATTCCTTGTGGCCCTCGAGGATCCACTGCCTGAGCCAGGGTTCGTAACGGTCGAGAGGGAGGTACCAGTGAAGGGTCTCCCTGAGAACGGGCTTGCTGCCGCTTATTGTTGAATGAGGATTGATAAGGTCGTTAGGACTGAGGGAGGTCCCGCATTTCTCGCACTGGTCGCCATAGGCATTCTCGTTGCCGCAGTGAGGACAGGTTCCCATAATATACCTGTCGGCGAGGAAACAGCCGGCTTCCTCATCATAATACTGCTCAGAGGTCTTTTCGGTAAACTCGCCCTTCGCATAAAGAGTGCGGAAGAACTCCGAGGCTGTTTCGTAGTGGACTTTATTCGACGTCCGTGAGTAGATATCAAAAGCAATTCCGAAATCCTCAAAAGCCTTTTTATTGATTGCATGATAACGGTCAACAATTTCCTGAGGTGAAACACCTTCGTTCCTGGCTTTGAGAGTGATAGGGACACCGTGCTCGTCCGATCCGCATATCGAAATGACATCTTCCCCCTTCATCCTGAGGTACCTGGTGTAGATATCCGAGGGTACATATACTCCGGCGAGATGGCCTATGTGAAGCGGACCGTTTGCATAAGGAAGGGCCGATGTGATGAGGTGTCTCTTGTATTTCTTCATGACCAGTAGCAAAACTTTTAAAAATTGCACAAAGATAATGTTTATTCATGTAGTTGGAAGGATAGCCGATATGGATTATTTTTACCCTATAATCGGAGTTATGAAAAAAAAGTGTATCATCCCTCCTTTTCTCAGAAAGGGAGATGAAGTGGCTCTAATTTCCCCTTCATGGTCGGTAGGAGAGGATAAGATAGCCCTGGCAGCTGAAATTCTTGAGGAATGGGGCTTGATCGTCAGAATAGGAACCAATGCGCTCAAAACGGAAGGACCGTTTGCCGGGTCCGACAGGGAGAGGATGAAAGATCTTCAGGAGATGACCGACGATCCGGCAATAAAAGCGGTGATATGCTCAAGGGGGGGCTACGGAATGCTGAGGATAATAAACGGGATTGACTTCTCGGCGCTGCAAAGGAGTCCCAAATGGTATTGTGGCTTCAGCGATATAACAGTGCTGCACCTTTGGTTAAGCCGGTTGTACGGAATGGCATCAATACACAGCGACATGCCCCTTAACTTCGGGCGGGGAGAAAAAACCCCGGAAACTGTAGGATCATTGCGCAATTCTCTCTTCGGTGAATATGAGCCCGTTGAATGGACCGGCGAATTCATCAGAGCGGGCGAGGCCGATGGAGAGGTAACCGGAGGTAATCTTTCCCTTTTTTACAGCCTTTTGGGAACAAAAGCAGAACCAGAAACCCGGGGGAAGATCCTATTTCTTGAAGAGGTGGGGGAGTACTATTACCATCTCGACCGTATGATGACTTCGCTTAAACTGGCAGGAAAGTTAAAGGGTCTTGCAGCTCTTGTCGTGGGAGGTCTTACAAAAATGGAAGATACAAAGATCCCCTGGGGAAAAAGTGCGGAAATAATAATAGCTGAAGCTGTCAGAGAATACCGATATCCTGTTTTTTTCGGGTTTCCGGCAGGGCACACGCCAGATAACCGGGCTTTTTACATCGGACGAAGGGCCTCCGTATCTCTCAGCGAAGGCACCGCTCGTTTAAGCTATTGAGAAGATTCAGAACGCTGAAATGAGAAGATCGAGGTCCTTGGAGATCGCCCCATACTTCTGTCCGAGAGTCTCGTTTGTAAGAATTCCGTTAAAAAGGTAAACGCCGTTTCTTATACCCCTGTCGTTCTTGAGAAGCTGAATGATGCCTCCGGCTTCGGCAATATTCTGAAAGAGGGGATTGAAAATGTTACTGAGCGCTATGGAGGCAGTCCGTGCTACCCTCGACGGAAGGTTCCATGCCGAGAAGTGAATCACTCCGTGCTTTTCATACACAGGATCCCTCAGTGCCCGGCATTCTGTAGTTTCAATGCATCCGCCCCTGTCGATGCTCAGGTCAATAACCACAGCCCCCTTCTTCATTGTCTTGATCATGTCTTCTGTGATATAGTACCACGGGCGAAGATCCTCGAGCTCTATGGCTCCTATCAGAACATCGGCCGACCTGAGGGCTTTTCTCAGAACCTGGGGATGAAATACCGAGGTCTGAAGCCTTTGGCCCACGAGGTTCTGGAACCTCCTGAGAT
The DNA here is from genome assembly GCA_034002885.1 of Bacteroidales bacterium. Classification (GTDB taxonomy): domain Bacteria; phylum Bacteroidota; class Bacteroidia; order Bacteroidales; family VadinHA17; genus LD21. The sequence goes on along the minus strand of JAVEZS010000054.1, from coordinate 6,966 downwards.
TGTGAAGCGAAGTGTCGAAGATCCTAACCTGGGAACCCAGACCCAGGGCTGCCCGCGCAGCATATTCTCCCGCAGTGTTTGCTCCTATTATGACAACTTCGGTGGGAGTTACCCCTGTTATACCCCCAAGAAGGACACCTTTGCCTCCATGATGGTTGCTGAGATACTCGGAAGCTATCAGGACCGAAGTGACACCGCTGATCTCACTCATCGACTCCATAACGGGCATAACACCGTTGATGTCGCGGATCTTTTCAAGTGCAATGGCCGTAACCTTCTTCCTTATCAGCTTTCCAAGGGTCTCCTCGGTAAGCTTCAGGACATTCAGGAACGACATCACAATCTGATTACCCTTAAGATAATCGGCCTCCTGAAGCGTGAAGGGCGCGACTTTTATCACGGCATCTGCGCTGTAAACCCTTGCCGGCGAATCGGTAATAAGGGCACCGTTATCCGCGTAATCTTTGTCGGAATAGTTTGCTCCGCCCCCTGCCCCCTTCTGAACAATGACCTCATTACCTGTCTCGACAAGCAGGTTTACCGCTTCGGGTGTAAGAGCAACTCTCTTCTCGTCATTCTTCTTGTCGCTGGGAATTCCTATGGAGATCTTCCTGTGCTTTACTGCCATGTCGAGGAGTTCCTCCTTAGGCATGAAAGCTGTGTTGCCCATATTCAGATGACCGTTTTTGTTTTTTTCATTCATCGCGGGAGAGGGGTTATTTCCCCAAAGTTAAAAAAAAATGCGGCAGTATGTAAATTACTGCCGCACTTAGAGGATATCAACTATCCTTTGCCCGTCATCACCTACAGTGATATATATCATTGCACTCTCCTCAGGCAGTATGTCGCCGATAAGCTCAGGCCATTCCATCAGGCACCAGGAACCGCTCAGGAAATATTCCTCGATCCCGAAATCGAAGACCTCCGAGGGTTTCCTTATCCTGTAGAAGTCAATGTGATAAATTGACTCCCCGCCGGCTGTCATATATTCGTTGATAAGGGTGAAAGTAGGACTGCTTACAATATCCTGTGCTCCGAGAAGCCTGCAGACGGCTTTGATTATAGTGGTTTTTCCCGCTCCCATGGCACCATGGAATGCAAGGAGCCTTCTGCCGGAAGTAAAATCAAGGATTTTCGCTGCGGCAGCAGGAATATGCTTTTTGTCGCTTATGACTATCCTGTTCATCGGGGTGAAATGATCACGATACCGGCTCAAGACAGGCTATCGGAAGAAGGATCTCCTGCATGGATATCCCTCCGTGCTGAAAGGTGTCCTTATAATAGCCGGCATAATAGTTGAAATTGTTCTGGTAAACCAGGTAGTCCTTGTTTAAAGCGAAAATGTACTTGGAGGTAATGTTTGTTTTCGGCAGACCCGCCTTTTCGGGGTATTTCAGTTCAAACACCTGCCTGGGATTGTAATCAAGATTCCTTCCCATCTTGTACCGGAGGTTAGCAGAGGTCTTCCTGTCGCCAATGACTTTCACCGGATTCTGGACCCTTATAGTACCGTGGTCGGTGCTGAAAACTACCCTTACCTGCTGGCTTGAAAGAGCTGTCAGCAGTTCGTAAAGGGGAGAATGAACAAACCACGACCTGGTAAGACTTCTGTAGGCTTTTTCATCATTGGCGAGGTCCCTTATCAGGCCAATCTCGGTCCTGGCATGCGAAAGCATGTCGACGAAGTTGTAGACAAGAATATTGATATCATTATCAAGCATCTGCCTAATTTTCTCATTTATCTTCCGGCCATCCTGGTTGGTAATGATCTTATGGTACGACCATTTGTATTTCAATCCTTTTCTTGCAAGCTGGTATTTAAATAGTTCCTCTTCATTGTTATTCTTACCCTCTTCCTCATCGTCCTCAACCCAGAGATCAGGAAGAATGGCGGCTATGGCCGAAGGCATGAGTCCCGAAAATATCGCGTTCCGGCTGTATTGAGTTGCCGTGGGCAGAATGCTGAAATAGATGTCCTCCTCCATAACCCTGTAGATCCCTGCCAGCTCTGAAGAGATAGTTCTCCACTGATCAAACCTCAGGTTATCAATGAGAATGAAGAAAAGAGGCTTGCCCTGCTGCGTGAGAGGGAATACTTTCTTTGAAAAAAGTGAGGGCGACAGAACAGGCTTATCCTGAACATCCGGGTCGAGCCATGATACATAATTGCAGGTCATGTATTTGACAAATGCATTGTTGGCATCGTTCTCCTGCATCCTTAAGATCTCGCTCATACCGGGGTCTGTCGATTTTTCAAGCTCCGACTCCCAGAAGGTGATCTTCCTGTAAAGCTCAGTCCAGTCAGTGTGATGCCTTGCAGAGGAAATAAGGTTGCCAATGCTTCCGAATTCCTGCCTGTAGTTTGTCGTTGTCTTCTCGGTAACCAGCCTTCGCTGTTCGGTGATCCTCTTTATAACGAGAAGTATCTGGTTGGGCTTTACCGGCTTAATGAGGTAATCAGCCATCTCTGACCCGATGGCAGCTTCCATGATACCTTCCTCCTCATTCTTTGTGATCATGACAACCGGAATCTCATTTCTCACCTCCTTTATCAGGCGCAGGGTTTCAAGTCCGCTCAGCCCGGGCATCGATTCGTCGAGAAATATCAGATCGTACGGATTATGCCTGACAAGATCCACCGTGTCAATACCATTTGTGCAGGTGTCAATTTCATACCCTTTCTCACGCAGGAATAATACATGCGGTTTCAGGACCTCGATCTCGTCGTCGGTCCAGAGAATTCTGATTTTTCTCATTATTGATGTTGCGAAGTCAGGGCGTAAAATTACCTATTCTTTTTTGCGGAAAGGTAATTTTCCTCAAAGAAAAGATGATAACGGCCCGGATTTTTATCTTCCTCCAGCCTGAGAAGGTTCTCATTGTTTATCAGGAAGGTCATCAGAGGGGCTCCTGAAGCGTTTCGGATAGTCTTTCCCGCATCGAAGGCAAAGTAGTAATTCCAGGCCTCGGCGTTGCCGGAAAATCCTGAAACGGTTATCCTGATGTACCTGCTGTCGGTGAGAACTCCCTCTGTACGGAAATTCCGGTTTGTGTAATTGTCGATATTGTAGCTTATCACATCAAAAGTCGCCTGATTGATGTTGAATGACGGACTTTCAATAATTATAACAAATGAATGAAGCGCCGTTGTGTCAACCGTATAAAGCTCGCGGGCTACGGCAATGTCCTCTTCAATCCTTAACTCAGGCATCTTCTGGTCGAGATGTGCGATCAGTGCGGCCGCCCTTAAGGCTTCCTCGGATCCGGGCCAGGCTTTTGCAAGCCCGTTAAGCTCTTCCCTGAATCTCCTCTCATCACTGGTCCTTGCAACCGAATAGGCTTTCAGCAGCATGAATTTCGGGGCAAGGGGATCACCGGGGTTCTTTTGAAGAGCATCGTCACAGAGGAGTATTGAGCGCTCAAATTGCTCATTGATATACAGGTCGTAAGCCTCCTGATATAGTTTTTCGGAGAGCTTTATTGCAGCCAGTTTCCTGCTGAAGTAATCCGGATCGGAGATGATCTTTGCAAACTCGCTTTCAGGATATTTTTCAAGAAGCCGTTGTCTTGCACTTTCCGACCGGCGGCTGTCAGTGTCTCTGTAAAGATTGTAAAGGTCGTAAAGGGCTTCAGGGACTAGCGGATGACCGGGATAGCGCGCTATCAGAGCCTCATAGGCCTCACCTGCCTTTGTTCTGTCGCCGATGCTTCCTGTGAAAACCTTAGCCGAACTGAAATATGCATTCGCTATCCTGTCGTTTGAGACTGCGAGCATAGTGTCGTTGAGAGGAAGATTCCGGAGATAGAACTCAGGCTTCCTGTGGTCAAGGACATTCTGTGAAGAGTCGGACTCTTCCGGGCTATCTTCTTCCTGACCTGAGGCAGGCTGCTGGTTACTTACCCTGTTCCGGTTCGATCTCCTCCAGTTGTCTTCCAGCCTCCTTTCTCCCCATCTCCTCCGGAATTCACTTCTTCCGAATGTAAGAGCTGTCTGATTGTAGAAATACCACTTTCCTTCCTGGTCAATGTTGTCCTGGAATCTTCGCTGATTTTCGTAAAACTGCCCCATATTGGCCCGGTCGGAGTATTCAGAGCTCCTTCCTTCGCTTTCTTCCTTTGTGACCTTTGCTATTATCTCATTTATAAGGGCATTCCGCTGAGCTTCAGGCATGGCAGCAACCCTTTGCAAACTGTCTTCTGCCTGTATGGTCGTGAGATGTTCCACAAGGGTGTTCAGGTCCCTTGTTTTTGTATTAAGTTCATTGTAACCGGGATATGTCTGGTCGAGGAAATAGAGTGCACTGTCGTAATAATTTGCCGACCTGATGTAATCGGGTATGGAATAATAATACCCGGCCAGGGCAAGATAAGATTTCCCTTTCTGGTTCTGATTGGTGCTGCTTAATGAGGCCGACCTGGCATAGAACTCAAGTGCCTCTTTGTCATTGCCCTCCTTCTTCATTAGATTGCCAAGGGCATAATAGATCTGATCCTGGTAATCATTGTTCTTGGAGTCTTTCAGCATCTTCAGGAGCTCGTTCTTTATCTCGCCCGGATCTCCTGAATTGATATCAAAAACCCCGGCTATGTTTATTCTTGCATTGAATGCAACATCATAGGGAGGATTCATCTTTAAGACACTCCTGTAAAGGGCTATTGATTTTTCTGGATCCCCTGTCTGCTCATAAAGCTGAGCAAGAAGATACGTAAGCCTGTATTTTGCCCTCTTTCCTGAAATGTAGTCCATCGCCTTTGTGAGAGGACCGGTCGCCTCGCTGTATCTCTTCTGCCTGATGAACATGTCTGCCATTGTGGTGTAATAGAGAGCGTTCAGAGCTTTGGGTGACGAGCTTCCAGGCTCTGTCTCACCCAGAATCCGTGCCGCTTCAGAGTAGTTCCCCTTTTCAGTGCTTATCCTTGCCAGCCACAGCTTCGATTCTTCCTTTATTTCAGGATCGTTGGCCTCCGCAATGCAATAGGTAAAGACGGAAAAAGCATCGTCAAACTCATGCTTGTGAAACCTGGCCAGGCCTATCAGAAAATAGCTGTCGTCAACCCATTCATTGAACTCCTTCTGCTCGAGAAGAGCTTTTTCCTTTTCTGAAAGATCCTTTCTGGAATCAAATTCCGGCTTCGATGTTATCGACTTCAGGGATATAAGCTTGGATGCTTTCTGGATGGCCCTCTCCATGTCGGATGAACAGAGAGACACTGTTGAGGGATCGCTGTTCTCGAAAACCCTCAGAACTTCCGAGTAGTCATCCCTGTAATTCTTCCCGATCCTCTCGAGACCTGATTTGTAAGCCTCATAACCATTGAACCAGATGTTGAACCTGGCCGTCAGACCATGATAAAACCTTGTCGTCCCTGTGTTCTTTTCAACAGAACAGCCTGACAGGAACAACACAACTCCCAGGGTAATCAGGAATTTATATGCTGTTTTCCAGGAAAGCAAAAAGTACTTTTTAATACTATAAACTGACTTAATCGTAGTATAGTATCTCAAAGGTAAGCAAAATTGGACGAGCTCCTGTCCTCAGGCTGAAATAACCTTTTTTATCTCGGGAACTTCCTGTATGATGGCCTGTTCAACTCCTGCCTTTAAGGTCTGCATGCTGTACGGGCAACCATGACAGGCCCCTGTGAGTCTTACTTTCACAGTGAGATCTTCGGTGATCTCGATAAGGTCGATGTCGCCACCGTCATTCTGAAGATACGGTCTCACTCTGTTGAGCGCCTTGATAACACGTTCCTGAATAGATTTCTGATCTGACATTTCAAACTTTTTATTTATTTATTCATTTCAACTTTTTTAGTGGGCTGCAATTCCCTGTTCCTTACTGCCACTTTTTCAATAACTTCATCGGCAAGTTCCATAAAAGCATTTCCTACAGGCGAATCATCAAGAGCAGCAGGATGTCCCTTGTCGCTTCCTTCACATATGCTCTGTACAAGGGGTATCTGGCCAAGAAGAGGTACATTCATCTCCTCAGCAAGCCTTTTCCCTCCTTCCCTGCCAAATATATAATACCTGTTTCCCGGGAGCTCGGCCGGGGTGAACCACGACATATTCTCAACAAGACCCAGAACCGGTACATTTATCTTCTCACTTCTGAACATGGATATACCTTTTAAGGCATCGGTGAGAGCAACCTCCTGAGGAGTGCTCACCACTATTGCTCCCGTCACCGGAAGCTCCTGAACAAGTGTAAGATGAATATCACTGGTGCCGGGAGGAAGGTCAAACAGAAGATAGTCGAGTTTCCCCCAGTCGCCCTGACTGATAAGCTGCCTGAGGAATCCCGAGGCCATCGGACCCCTCCATATAACGGCTTCCGAAGGACTGACGAAGAAGCCTGTGGAAAGGACCTTTATCCCGTATTTTCTCAGAGGACTTATCATTTCCTTTCCGTTCTCCGTGATCAGCTGAGGCCTGTATTCCTCTGCATCAAGCATTCTGGGAACTGAAGGACCGAACACATCGGCATCGAGAAGACCGACTTCATAACCCTTTCTGGCAAGAGCAACCGCGAGATTAACGGCGACCGTGGTTTTGCCGACACCGCCTTTGCCTGATGAAACGGCAATAATGTTCCTTACACCCGGCAGTATTTCGTTTTCCTTTTCCTGATGCCTGCCGACAACAACTCTTGGTTCAATCCTTATCTCCTTTATTACAGCATTGGCACCCAGGGAATCCTTCAGAGCCCTCACCGAGGTGCTCTTAAGCGATGAGATAAAAGGATCATTCGACCTTTCAGGAGAGATCACAACGGTGATCCCCTCTTCGTCATTCTCAACCGAGGTTATCATTCCCAGGCTGACAATGTCCTTCCCCTTTTCGGGATGAACCACCTTTGTCAGGGCTTCAAGAATTTCCTGTTTTCTGTACATTTTCTTATTGTAAAATTTTTCTTAAGGATCCCCGCTTCTTCTCCCAGTCCTGTTTCAGGGGTCAGTCAGGTA
>JAVEZS010000053.1:0-20439 GCA_034002885.1 Bacteroidales bacterium | reverse complement strand
AGATTGATCAGACTGATGATTAGAGATTCACGATAGCTTTATAAATGGGTAATCTTCACGATTTTGTACACAGAGATCAGGTTGCTGGTTGCTTGGTGCTGGTTGCTGGTTGCTGGTCGCTTGGTGCTTGGTGCTTGGTGCTTGGTGCTGGTTGCTGGTTGCTTGGTGCTGGTTGCTGGTTGCTGGTTGCTTGGCGCTGGTTGCCTGGTGCTGGTTGGGAATTCAATATAAATGCTTGATTTTTAATTAAAAAAAGGATTACATAGCTTATATCAGTTCATGACAAACGAAAAACAATAAACGAAAAACAATAAACGAAAAACAATAAACAAGCAACAAGCTCCGAGTAACCGGCAACCAGAATCCAGTCTGTCATTTTCCGGTATTGAATTCCCTGAGTGCCTCCAGCATGGCGATCACATTTTCAAAAGGCACATTTGCCTGGATATTATGAACTGTATTGAAAACGAAACCCCCTCCTTCGTTAAGGATACCGCACTGTCTCTTAACCTGTTCCTTAACCTGTTGCGGTGTCCCGAAAGCAAATACTCCCTGAGTATCGACACCTCCGCCCCAGAAAACGATCCTGCTCCCAAATCTTTTCTTAAGCATCACGGGATCCATTCCTTCAGCATTTATCTGAACAGGGTTAATTATGTCAAAACCGGCTTCAATAAGAAGGTCCAGAAGAGGAAGAACGGCGCCGCATGAATGTTTGAAGGTTTTCCACCCCGTATTTTTGTGTATCCAGTCATTCATTTTTTTGTAATAGGGAACATAAACCCTTTCGAATGTCTCGGGAGAACAGAAAGTTGAGTTCTGTGTCCCGAAATCGGCCCCGCACATGTATACAACATCCACCTTGTCGCCGACTACAGAATGAAAATCCTTCAGGTTTTCAACTGCAATGTCTGTCTGCCTGTTGAACAGTTCTTTAATGAAATCCTCCCTTATTAGTGTCGACATATACCACTCGGCAACTCCCCTTATCCCTTTCGGATGTTTCAGCTGTACTGCGGGCACAAGGGCAATGTCGCCCAGGGCGGTTCCTCCCGGATTGGCAAGCACTCCCTTCCCCTTTCCCGCGGCATAATCAGCCTGTTCCTTCCAGAACCTGAGGTCGTGTTCCGTGATCCTTCCGAATTCTTCAAGGTTATCCTCCAGCTTCAGGTTCGAATCGTCAATAGGCTCCTGACGGTCGAGAGCGTCAAAGAAGAAACCTGTTTTCGGCATCATGGCACTTGGAGGAACCGATGTATCACCCTCAGGATGGATAAAGATATCACCGTTATCGTTGTATGTGTAATTGAAATCGCCAGGAAAGAGAACCTCCTGGCCCCAGAAGGTCTTATGCACTTTCCAGTCGCTGTTGGCGATCCCGAACATATTCTTCTCCCCGCTCAGTCCAATAACATCGATATCCATTGCCTGTATAAGGGCATCATCAAGTTCGCCCAGCATCTGATAGGGTTCGATTATCTTAACAGGTATTTTTTCAAGCCCGAAGTAGTCTCTTAGTTTTTCAACAACCACGGCATGAATTCCGGTTACCGGTGATGAGCCAAAGTCCACGACCACCTTGTCGGGCTGGTTGTGATTTACTGTCCTGATGAAGTTTTCCCTTGATGAGTTTGCCATAGCGAATCGTTATGAATCTTTTAATGTTTATAAAGTTAAATTTTTATCCAGATAAATCCTTTAAGCAACTTAATTTTGTTATAAGCAGAAATTTGCCTACCTTAAGACTTGTTAAAGGCAGGCATCAAATAAGCCTGCCCGTGGTCGTGGCTTTATTAAGTATAATATTGAGCCTATGGATGCCGCCAGCAAAACACCTGAACCATTACTGTTCAACCCTCTTAAACATTACCTCCCCTATATAAGGGAATTTATTGATAATCATGTCGCCGACAGCACCGGTCCGGGCCTTAAGGCGCTGACCAGGGAGATAAGGCATATAGGAACCTGCGTGATGGATATCTATTCGGGGGAACTATCCACTGATGAAATTTTCGGTGAAATACGATCCTTTCTTAAAACCTCCGGCCTTCAGTCAAAGGAACTCTTCATGAACTGGGCAGGTCCCGGACACAATGACTTCAGGATAGTAACTCTTTCCGACTCCTCCCTTTGGATGTTGAAATATCATGATCATCCCTCGCATTATGTCCATATATTCCCCGCGCGCTCAAGTCCGTATACATTCAGGGTAAAAGCTAATACTCTCAAATCTGCCATCCTTTATATTATTGTGATCGGCAGGGATTATGTCTCTGAGGACGATCTTAACGGAGCAAGGGCACTTGCAGGATTGTCGCCGGTAAGAGAGGTGACCGATGCAGAAGCCGTTACGGAAATGATTGAGATCTTGAGAAAATAATTAATTTTGGTACTCCTCCTGTCAGTCCGGATCAATGAATGAAACAGAAAAACTCAGAAACCTTGTTCTTGCTCCCTATATAGTAAAAGCCACTGCACTCATCGGAAAGGAGCGGGGTGTAGGCGGGAACCAGTTCAGGCACGCCATGGCAACAATGGCTATTCTGCTCGATTACAAGCTTTTTGATGATTATGTATTACTCAAAGCCTCTGTAATACACGATCTTCTTGAAGATGTCCCCGATACAAATGAGATGGACATAAGAATAATCGACGGACAGGCGGATGATGTCCTGGTACTTGTTAAAGAAGTAACCAGACCTGAGTGGATGGACAAAACCGATTATCTGAAAGGCTTGCTCGAACATGGATCGCGAAGGGCGAAAATTCTCAAATGTGCCGACAGAATATCAAATCTTACAGATCTTCATACAGACACGCACAGCTATTCTAAAATAAGTGAATATCTCGATCAGACTGAGAAATACGTCATTCCCATGGCTCATGAGGTAAACGGCGATATGGAGATTGAACTCACCGACCTTGTAAAAAAACGCCGCCAGATAGTCAGGCTATTAATGGGATGCAGTCCAGGCAACAGAGAATGAAATGTTCCTGCTACCCCTTACTAACCTTCTATTTCTGAATTCTCTCCTCCCCTTCGTTCTCGTCTCTCCTGGATTTCGGCTTTAAATATAAATCTGCACCAAAAGAAAAATGGCTGCACTGAATGCAACCAATTTCATGTGATCCCGGAGAGACTCGAACTCTCAACCAACAGAACCGGAATCTGTCATTCTATCCATTGAACTACGGGACCAATCTATTTCTGCCCTGTCAACGGAATCTGTCATTCCCCCGCTTGAAGGCGGGGCAGGTATCCATTGAACTACGGGACAGATTATACGCGGCAAAAATAAAACCAATAGGCCGGTTTTACAAACAAGTAACCCGAATAATGCTAAAGTTTTTCTAATTTCGCAGGCCAAAGCTTTCAGCAAATAGCTGATCGCTGATTTAAAAATACAGTGAACTAAAATGGAATACAATTTTTCGTCGATCGAAAAAAAATGGCAGAACTACTGGGAGAGAAACCAAACCTTCAAAACCCCTGAGGATCTTACGAACCCTCTTAAATGCTACGTCCTCGATATGTTCCCATACCCCTCCGGCGCGGGACTGCACGTAGGACACCCCGAAGGTTACACGGCAACCGACATCTATTCCCGCTACAAGAGGATGAAGGGATTCAATGTCCTCCACCCGATGGGATGGGATGCTTTCGGACTGCCGGCAGAACAGTATGCCATCCAGACAGGAACCCACCCGGCAATAACAACCTTAAACAACTGTGATACTTTCAGAAGACAGATAAAGGAACTCGGACTGAGCTACGACTGGGACAAGGAAATAAATACAACCGATCCGGGATACTACAAATGGACCCAGTGGATCTTCATCCGCCTATACAATACCTGGTTCGATGAAAAACTTCAGAAAGGAAGACCCGTAAGTGAACTGACTATACCGGAGGAGATTAAGAAACTGGGGAAGAAAGAGGCCGACAGGTATGTTAATTCAAAAAGACTGGCCTACTACGACAACGCCCAGGTATGGTGGTGCCCCAGCTGCCGTATAGTCTGCGCCAACGAGGAGGTGCTTAACGACGGTTCGCACGAAAAATGCGGAAATACCGTCGAAAAAAAGAACCTTAAGCAATGGATGCTCAGGATCCCGCTCTACGCCGAACGCCTCCTGAAAGGTATCGACAGTCTCGACTGGCCCGAGGGAATAAAGGATATGCAGAGAAACTGGATAGGCCGCTCAACAGGTGCCGAAGTGGATTTTATGCTCGACGGCCTTGACGAAAAGCTTACAGTATTCACAACAAGACCTGATACGCTTTTCGGGGCAACCTATATGGTAATAGCTCCGGAACACAGGCTCGCAGACCTTATAATAACTCCCGAACACAGAAAACAGGCTGAAGATTATATACGCCTTTCGGCTCTGAAGTCGGATCTCGACCGCACCGACCTGGCAAAGGAGAAAACCGGAGTTTTCACGGGAAGGTTCGCAATAAATCCGGTGAACAATAAAAAAATACCTGTGTGGATAGCCGATTATGTCCTTACAGGTTACGGCACAGGAGCCATAATGGCCGTTCCTGCCCACGATAACCGCGACTTCGAATTTGCTCAGAAATTCAGTCTTCCCATTGAATGTATCCAGGATCCGGATGTTACTGAACCTGAACAGAGGAAGAGAATACTGGAAGGAAAAGAGTGCTGGACAGAAGACGGAAAATATATAAACTCCTCAGACGCGACCACCGGGGTCGATATAAACGGACTCAGCAAAGATGAGGGAATTGCGAAAATTATCGGATGGCTTGATGCGAAAAATCTCGGAACGGCAAAAGTTAATTACAAACTGCGCGACTGGCTCTTCAGCAGACAGAGATACTGGGGCGAACCTTTCCCGGTAATCCACTGGGATGACGGCGAGATCACACTTGTCGAAGAGAAGGAACTACCTCTTAAACTGCCGGAACTCGAGAAATATCTTCCGGGAGAATCGGGAGAATCGCCACTAGCCAACGCGGGCGACTGGCTGAATGTTACTGATTCTGCAGGAAGGAAGGGAAGAAGGGAAACAAATACCATGCCTCAGTGGGCGGGATCATGCTGGTACTATCTGAGATTCATAGATGCAAGAAATGATGAATTGATCTTCGACAGCGAAAAGGAAAAATACTGGATGCCGGTCGATCTTTACATCGGCGGAGCTGAACACGCGGTTCTTCACCTTCTTTACAGCCGCTTCTGGCATAAGGTACTTTACGACCTCGGCATTGTATCGACGGATGAACCATACAAAAGACTTTTCAACCAGGGTATGATACTTGCTTTTGCATACGAGAACGAAACAGGAGCCAAAGTTGCAGCCGATCAGGTTGAAGAGAGAGACGGGAAATTCTACATCACGGAAACAGGCAGGGAAGTGAGACAGATTGTGGCAAAAATGTCAAAATCGCTCAAGAACGTTGTAAATCCTGACGATGTGGTAACACGCTACGGCGCCGATTCCCTGAGACTTTACGAAATGTTCATGGGACCGCTCGACGTGATGAAGCCATGGGACGACAGAAATGTAAAAGGAGTATTCAACTTCCTTTCCAGGGTGTTCAGATTCGTTTCAAACAGTGAAAACATTGTTGGAGAAACTGAGGATAATGAGATCCTAAGGGCTCTCCATAAAACCATAAGAAAAACCGGTGATGACATCGAGAACCTGAAATTCAACACAGCCATCTCGGAAATGATGATCTTCCTTAACCTGCTATACAAAAAAGGCAGGATGACCAGGGATACCGCGCTTAAATTCACACTTATCCTTTCACCCTTTGCCCCTCACCTGGCAGAAGAACTATGGAGCCTGCTCGGAAACAACCGGAGCCTTGCTTACGAACCATGGCCCGAATATAATGAGGCTTACCTGAAGGAAGATTCTTTCGAATACCCTGTATCGTTTAACGGGAAAATGCGGTTCAAGATAGAACTGCCGGCTGATATGTCTCCCGACGAGGTAAAGAATGCTGTACTCTCCGACGAAAGAGCATCAAAATGGACAGGTCCATCCGGACCAGCCAATGTTATTGTGGTGCCGGGGAAGATTGTGAATGTAGTCGTTAAATAATTATATACCCGTTTCATCTCAGTAACTCCTTTTGAATGTGACTGATGAAGTAATCCTGAAGGATTTTTCAGATACACGATAATTGAGAAGTACATCGATGAACCGGATTAATAATGATAGTGGAAAAGATTCATATGCCAATTAGTCTAAAAGTATTACTGCTAAGTTCAATAACATTAATCCTGGTTTCATGCAGGGGAAAAGTAAGCGACACTCCTGCCCCAATTGCTGAAAATGCTGATTCTTCACTGGTAAAAGAAAATGATCCCGGAGAATTCATGTACGGAATTCCTTCCGATTCATTCGACCTGATATCCGGAGAGATAAAGAGAAATGGTTTTCTTTCCGACATCCTGATAAAACACGGGATAACCATGGAAGAGATAGACAGGCTTGTGAAAAACTCAGCTGATGTCTTCGACGTCAGAAAGCTCAGGTCGGGAAACAACTATACCATCTTTGCATCACGCGACAGCACCGCCAGGGCCGGATACATGGTTTACGAACATGATCCCGTTACCTGCTATGTTTTCAGCTTCAACGATTCGCTTAACATCACACCGTATACAAAAGAAATTAAGAAGGTTGTCAGATACGCCACAGCAACCATTGAGACATCCTTATGGGATGCAATGACCGGAGGAGGACTTCCTCCGTCGCTGGTAATGAGCCTTTCGGATATTTTTGCATGGACTGTTGATTTTTTCGGGCTTCAGAAAGGCGACAGCTTTAAGGTAATATACGAGGAGTTGTCGATTGACGACAGGAAACTGGGCACGGGTAGAATTTACGGAGCCCGGTTCACAGGTTCGGGTACTACAGTTTATGCCGTGCCTTTTCTTCAGGATGGAAGAGAAAGCTATTTCGACGGAGACGGGAACTCGCTAAGAAAGGCCTTCCTTAAAGCTCCCCTTCAATTCTCACGCATATCATCCAGATTTTCGGCATCACGGCTCCATCCTGTTCTGAGGATCAGAAGACCCCACCACGGAGTTGACTATGCTGCTCCCGTGGGCACTCCTGTGATGGCAGTCGGCGACGGCCGGGTAACGAAAGCAGGGATAGAAGGAGGCTCAGGCAGGATTGTAAGGATCACCCACAATAGCGTCTATTCAACAGCCTATCTCCACCTCAGCAGGTTCGGACCGGGAATTGCCCCGGGGGCTTTTGTGAAGCAGGGTGATATAATAGGCTATGTCGGCAGTAGCGGCCTTTCAACAGGACCTCACCTTGATTTCAGGTTCTATATGAACGGATCTCCTGTCGATCCCCTTAAAGTGGAAGCTCCTCCCGTTGAACCGGTTTCTGAAGAAAACAGGGAGCGATTTGAAAGAATGAAAAATGTGGTTTTGAGCCTTCTCTCTACTTTTTGAAAGTCTCATGGCAGTTTCTGAATAAGTTCCTTCACCACAACAGGGTAATTACTGTATTCCAGGGCATGTACTTTTTCTGCAAGAGAAGCCGGGGTGTCATCAGCAGCTATCGCGCACCTGGCCTGAAAGATAATATCCCCTTCATCATAATTCCTGTTAACATAATGAATTGTGATACCCGATTCAGTTTCCCTGTTTTCTAATACAGTCTTATGGACCCGGTCTCCGTACATGCCTTTGCCTCCGTATTTCGGAAGAAGAGCCGGATGAATATTGACTATCCTGCTCACATACCTCCCGAGGATCGGATCGGGTATAAGCCATAGAAAGCCGGCAAGAACAATAAAATCGATCCGATAGTTTTCGAGGTATTCAAGAACCCTTCCGGTTTTATACAAATCGTCACGGTCGAAAAATATTGAGTCTGTTTCAAGTGCTTCAGCCCTTTTTAAAACATATGCTTCCCGCTTGTTCGAGAGAACAAGTGCAACCCTTGCAGCTTTTTCGTTCGAAAAGTACCTGATAATATTTTCCGCATTTGTTCCCGATCCTGAAGCAAAAATAGCTATATTCCTCATTAATTGATATTTAAACAGATTGACACAGTTCAGCCCCGGAATTATTGTTGTAAGCGTATTCTACTGATCTATAATATTTTACCTATATATAACAAGAAAATACATAAAATCATTTGAAAAATACTGTACAAATATATTTCTTTGCAAGGTTTTAAGTTATTATTAATTAAAATTTATAATTATGTCCGACATTGCAACAAGAGTAAAAGAGATTATAGTTGACAAGCTTGGAGTTGATGAATCAGAAGTAACTCCCGAAGCCAGCTTCACAAATGACCTTGGAGCTGATTCTCTTGATACTGTTGAATTAATAATGGAATTCGAAAAAGAATTCAACATTGGAATTCCTGACGACCAGGCTGAGAGCATCAGCACTGTTGGCGATGCTATCAAGTACATCGAGGAGAATGCAAAGTAGTTTGCAGATAATATAATCTTTTTATGA
This sequence comes from Bacteroidales bacterium, assembly GCA_034002885.1. GTDB lineage: Bacteria > Bacteroidota > Bacteroidia > Bacteroidales > VadinHA17 > LD21. The sequence goes on along the minus strand of JAVEZS010000053.1, from coordinate 11,965 downwards.
GAAGAGTTGTAGTCACCGGGCTGGGAGCTTTGACTCCGGTCGGGAATAATTTGCATGAATACTGGGAAGGACTTAGAAATGGTGTCAGTGGTTCAGATCTTATAACGCGGTTCAACACCGAGAAGTTCAAGACCAAGTTTGCATGTGAAATCAAAGGCTACGACTCCGGTAAATATTTTGAAAGAAAAGAGGCAAATAAACTTGATCTCTTTACACAGTATGCCCTTATTGCCTCCGAGGAGGCAATTGCCGATTCAGGTTTTCTGAACGAGAAAACCAACAAAGACAGGATCGGGGTGATCTGGGCATCTGGAATCGGAGGTATTGAGACATTTTATCTTGCCATAAAAGGCTATATTGAAGGGGATGGAACACCTCGTTTCAGCCCCTTCTTCATTCCAAAGATGATAGGCGATATAGCCGCAGGATCCATATCGATAAAGTACGGATTCACCGGACCCAACTTTGCAACTGTCTCTGCATGTGCTTCATCAACAAACGCCATTATTGATGCAGTAAACTACATCAAGCTTGGGAAAGCCGACATTTTTGTCACAGGAGGCTCGGAAGCAGCGATCAATGAACCCGGCATCGGAGGATTCAACTCGATGCAGGCTCTCTCCACAAATAACGCCGAATACAAATCAGCGTCACGTCCGTTTGATCTAACCCGCGATGGTTTCGTAATGGGTGAAGGAGCAGGAGCTCTCATACTTGAGGATTATGACCATGCAAGAGCCAGGGGCGCGAAGATCTACGCTGAGGTAACCGGGACCGGAATGACTGCCGATGCCTTTCATCTAACCGCACCCCATCCTGACGGCAAGGGTGCGTCAGATGTAATGAAAATGGCTGTGGAGGAAGCCAAGTTGAAACCGGAAGATATCGACTATATAAACGTGCATGGTACGGCTACTCCCCTGGGTGATATTTCAGAAGCTAAAGCTATAGTGAAAGTTTTTGGAGAGCACGCTTACAAAATGAACATCAGCTCTACAAAATCAATGACGGGTCACCTTCTCGGGGCTGCAGGAGCAATAGAAGCCATTGCCTCAATCATGGCCATCGTACATGATATTGCTCCTCCCACGATAAATCTCAAGGTGCCTGATCCTGCGGTTGACCAGAACCTGAATCTGACCCCGAACGCCGCACAGAAACGAACGATAAACGCCGCAATAAGCAACACTTTTGGCTTCGGCGGCCATAATGCCTCTATTGTATTAGTAAAAGCTGAGGTTTAGTGTCCCTTTTCCGGAAGAAAAATAACGGAACTTATATTTCAAACAAGGAGGAATTTGCTTCCGGCCTCAGGAAAATAATAGGCTTCAGAACAGCAAACCTAAGAATCTACGAGGTGGCTTTCATCCACCGCTCTGCATCATTTACCCTGCCCGACGGCCAGAGAATAAACAATGAAAGACTGGAGTTCCTGGGAGATGCAATTCTGGATGCAATCCTCTCTGATTATCTTTTCGAGAAGTTTCCCGAAGCAAATGAGGGATTCATGACCAAAATCAGGTCAAGGATCGTCAACCGTGACCTTCTGAACCACCTGGCGCTTTCGATGGGAATCGACAAGATCCTGGTTAGCAATGTAAACTCAACATGCACAACAAGAAACCTTTACGGCGACGCGCTCGAGGCCCTTATCGGAGCCCTTTTTGTAGACAAGGGATTCAAAAAGACAAAAAACCTTTTTATCAAAAGAGTATTCAACAAGTACCTCGACCTTGAAAAGATAATTGAAACGGATACCGATTACAAGAGCCTTCTTTTCGAATGGGTTCAGAAACAAAAGACAAGCCTGACATTTACATATAAGGAGGATTACGATTACAAAATGAAAAAATCGCTTTTCTCCGTTACTGCCTTGATAAACAAAGAAGAGTACGGTACGGGGCAGGGCGCTTCAAAGAAGGAAGCCGAACAGGAGGCTGCGCGCAAAGCCTGGCTGAAACTGAAAGATTTATTCCCGGTGCACTTTTAACATCCCCTTCTTTTCTTAACTTTATGGTTCAGGAGAAAAACGGATGAAGAACCCAAGGAAAATCACCAGGATACATCTGCCTGTAAATAAACAGGATATTCCTGCCCTGATCGGTATATCAACTTCCGACCCCGACTACAAGCTTACCCTCAGGCTCAATAAAAAACTTAACATCTCACTCAGGAACACCGAACCCTTAAGATGTCAGGATAATACGGACAATGACTTGTTCTTCAGTAGGTTCAGCTATTATTCAGAGACTAACAACCTGACAATACAACTTATTTCAAACAGATATGAGCAGAACTATCTCTTAAGAAAACTAGTCAATATTGATTTCCTGATTCTTATCCATGACCCTTCAGGCAATTCAGATAATGAGAAACTCCTCACTTCTATAAGGGAACTTGAATCGGTTACGGGTGCCTTCCTTATCGATCTGAACCAGGTGAAGGACAGGAACCTTAAATACCTCTTCTGATATATGCCGCATTACAAAAAGAAGAGCCGTTCCGAGGGCTCGGAACGGCTCACTTTTGATAACCCTAAAACTAACCTAACCTATGAAAAAAACCTCTATTTTTATTGAATCAAATATCGTGCCAAATCCTTTACAAAGATAAACACGTAATTTGGAATAAAAAAATGTTTTTTTCTGTTATGGTTAAAATTAACAATTATTTAATTAAATGTTAAATTTTTTTATCCAATTATTTTTCAGAGCGATTTTAAGTCGACTGAACGGTGTTAAAGAAGGTTAAAGAATCATATAATACAATATATACAAGTACTTTTGTAACAGAATGAAGCGTAAAACAATAGTATCTCTGGCCATCCTGTTCTTCCTCGTTATTTCCGGACTGGTTATGATCCAGTTCTACTGGATCCAGAATGCTATCAGCATCACCGATCAGCAGTTCCGCTACAATGCAAACAAGGCTCTGGAATCAGTTGTCCTCGACCTCGAAACCCAGGAGCTTATAGATGTCATTGTTGACGAGATTGATCCGGAGTCGTCCGACTCTGTAATGGTAAGTATTCCTGCCGGCTCTCCTCTTGCCAACCGTCTGATGATGGCCAGGGAAGGCTCAGACCTTCCGCAGCTGTACGGTCTGGACAAAAGTGATAAACCACTTATCATTACCAGCTCAGGATCTAAAATATACATCTCGGCACAGGAGATCTCACCGATCCCGGATGATGACATTACCGAACCATCGGCGCAAATAACATCCGCAGCACTTTCCGGGAGAGTTTCAAAGAAGATAATCTATGTCGAGAGAATTATGGAGAAGATACTCCATTCAACACCCGACATAAGGGAAAGGATCGATCCTGAGAAAATAAACAGACAATTAAGGCTTGCTCTCAATAATGTCGGTATTCATCTTGACTACGAATTCTCAATCCGCTCAGGCCGGCTGGGAAATGTCTGGAGCACCCCTGGCTTCACCGAAAGGCCCGGAACAAACAAATTCATAATTCAGCTCTTTCCGAACGATCCTGTACCAAGCCAGAACCAGCTGGTGCTCTATTGCCTCCAGGAACAGCAGTATAAGTACGGTAAGATAGGAACGCTGGCTCTCCTCTCCGTAGTCTTTACCCTGCTTCTGCTTGCAGTATCAACCGGCACCTTCATTGTTATCTTCCGCCAGAAAAAGATGTCGGAGATAAGAAGCGATTTCATAAATAACATGACTCACGAGCTGAAAACTCCCATTTCCACAATATCACTTGCATCGCAGATGATATCCGACAAAAGTATCCCCGACAGGAACAAGGATATCAACCATCTGGCCGAGATAATATCCGATGAGAGCATGCGCCTCAAATACCAGGTGGAAAAAGTTCTTCAGATGGCAATCTTTGAAAGAATGAATACCAGGTTCTCATTTTCCGAAATTGATATTCACAATATAATAAACAGGGCCGTCGACAGCTTTTCCCTTCAGATCGAAAGCAAACACGGAGCCCTCAGAAAAAATCTTGAAGCTCAGGATTCTGTTGCCCCTGTCGATGAGATCCATTTCCTTAATGCAGTTTCCAACCTCATCGATAACGCGATAAAATACTCGAACGGAAATCCTCAGATCAGCATCTCAACACGTAACAGCAAAAAAGGGATTCTGATAACTGTCGAGGATAAGGGGATCGGAATAAGCAAGGAAAACATAAAAAGAATCTTTGACAAATTCTACAGGGTTCATTCAGGGAATGTTCATAATGTCAAGGGTTTCGGACTCGGCCTTAGCTACGTCAAAAAGATAGTAGATGAGCACAACGGAACCATAAAAGTTGAAAGCCAGCTGAATAAAGGATCAAAGTTTACTATATTCATACCACAAAACGGATCAAAATGAATAAGAAGATACTTCTCGCCGAAGATGACAGGAACCTCGGGACATTATTGCGTAACTATCTTGCCGCTAAGGATTATGAGACAATACTGTTCACTGACGGACGGTCAGCTCTTGAAGCCTTCACCTCAGGAGTTTTTGACCTTTGCATCCTCGATATCATGATGCCTGAAATGGATGGTATCGCACTTGCAAGGGCAATACGGAAAAATAATCCTCATGTACCAGTAATATTCCTTACTGCAAAAAACCAGGAGGAAGATATAATTGAGGGCTTTAAAACGGGAGGCGATGACTATATTACCAAACCATTCTCAATGGAGGAACTTCTTTACCGTATTGAAGCCGTTTTCAGAAGGAGCACAACGGTAAGGACAGAAATGGAAGATACCGTCAGCAAGATCGGGGATTATTCATTTGACAGTAAAAGGCAACTTCTTTTACATAAGGATGAAAAGATCAGCCTGACCACAAAAGAATCGGAGCTTCTTGAACTGCTTTTCCGTCACAGGAATGAGATCCTTGAGCGCAACTTCGCCCTTAAAAGCATCTGGATTGACGATAACTATTTCAATGCCAGAAGTATGGATGTGTATATTACTAGGTTGAGAAAATACCTGAAGAGAGATCCTTCGGTTAAAATACTCAATATCCACGGGAAGGGTTACAGGCTTATCTGTTAATAAAATACCCCGGCTGTTGTTACAGCCAGGGTAGTAAGTTTAGGTTAGATAGAAGGGATAAACTCTTTTATTTCTTTCCGGTTCCCGGACGCTAAAATAATAATTTTTTCAAAACAAGGTATCAACAGGTAAAATTCCTTCATCCTCCGGGAAATTTATCAGTCGAGTTTCAGAACGGCAAGAAATGCCTGCTGAGGAACCTCAACATTGCCGATCTGCCTCATCCTTTTCTTGCCTTTCTTCTGCTTCTCAAGAAGTTTCCTCTTTCTGGTAATATCTCCGCCGTAACATTTTGCAGTAACATCCTTTCTGACGGCCTTTACAGTCTCCCTAGAAATTATTTTTGCTCCTATTGCAGCCTGTATGGCAATGTCAAACTGCTGCCGGGGTATCAGTTCCTTCAGCTTGATACACATCTTCCTTCCGAAATCGTATGCATGCCCCCTGTGAATAAGAGTGGAAAGCGCATCAACCATCTCGCCGTTAAGCAGGATATCGAGCCTGACAAGATCAGCTTTCTGGTAAGTGGAATAATAATAATCGAACGAAGCATATCCCCGCGATATGCTCTTAAGCTTATCATAAAAATCAAATACGATCTCCGAAAGGGGCATTTCAAAGGTAAGCTCCACCCTGTCGCGTGTAAGATAGACCTGGTTGCGGAGTGTGCCGCGCTTGTCTATACAGAGATTCATTATTGAACCGACGTAGTCGGACAGGGTTATAACCTGTGCTATGATGTAGGGTTCTTCAATCCTTTCAATATTATTAAGCGCGGGAAGTCCAGATGGATTGTGAACGTCTATCTCCTCTCCCCTTGTTGTAAAGACTTTGAACGATACGTTGGGAACAGTGGTTATCACATCCATATTGAATTCACGGTCGAGTCTCTCCTGGATGATCTCCATGTGAAGCAAGCCCAGGAAACCGCATCTGAAACCGAATCCAAGTGCAGCCGACGACTCCGGGACGAAGGTAAGGGATGCATCATTGAGCTGGAGCTTCTCGATAGAACTCCTCAGATCTTCGTAATCGTCGGCATCAACAGGATAGACTCCTGCAAATACCATTGGCTTCACATCCTCGAATCCTGAAATTGCCTGTTCACAGGGATTCTTTACGGTAGTAATCGTGTCGCCCACTTTTACCTCAGTTGAGTCCTTGATCCCTGAGATTATGTATCCCACATCACCCGCCATCATCTCCTCCCGGGGATCCTGTTTAAGTTTCAGAACTCCTATCTCTTCCGCGTTATATTCGTGCCCCGTACTTACAAACTTAACTCTCTCGCCCTTTCTTATTGTACCGTTAACAATCCTGAAATAAGCTATTATTCCCCTGAATGAGTTGAATATCGAGTCAAAGATCAGAGCCTGAAGAGGGGCATCCGGGTCGCCTGAAGGCTGGGGAATACGCTTCACAATGTCGCTAAGTATCCTTTCTATCCCCATTCCTGTCTTTGCGCTTGCCTCGATTATATCGTCCCTGCTGCAGCCAACAAGATCAACGATCTGGTCTTTGACCTCTTCAGGCATCGCATTTGACATATCCATCTTGTTCAGCACGGGAATTATCTCGAGGTTATGTTCTAGTGCCATGTAGAGGTTTGAGATGGTCTGTGCCTGTATTCCCTGAGTGGCGTCGATGACAAGAAGTGCTCCCTCACATGCTGCAATCGATCTTGACACCTCATAAGAGAAATCGACATGACCGGGTGTATCAAGAAGGTTCAGGCGGTACTTTTTCCCCTCCAGCTCATATTCCATCTGTATTGCATGACTCTTTATCGTTATCCCTCTTTCCCTTTCAAGATCCATGCTGTCGAGCACCTGAGCCTGAAATTCTCTCTCATGAATGGTATTTGTTTTCTCCAGAAGGCGATCGGCCAGGGTACTTTTACCGTGGTCGATGTGAGCTATTATGCAAAAATTCCTGATTTGCTGCATTTAAAGGTCTGTCTGAAAAACAGCTGCAAATATATAAAAATATAAAACACGTAGAGCCAGGTCGTGACCTGGCTCTACTGATGCAAAAAAACATTATTCATTAATAAGGCATTCCGCCGCCCATTCCCTGAGGTGGCATTGCCGGCTGTTTTTCTTCTTTCTCATCTACAATAACCGCTTCAGTTGTAAGGAACATTCCTGCTACTGAAGAGGCATTCTCAAGAGCAACCCTTACAACCTTGAGAGGATCAATAACTCCTGCATCATAAAGTTTCTCAAATGTATCAGTCTGTGCATTGTATCCGTAGTCTCCTTTTCCTGTTTTAACAGCCTGTACCACTACTGCGCCTTCCTTTCCGGCATTTTCAGCGATCTGACGGAGAGGTTCCTCGATGGCACGCTTGATAATCTCAATCCCTGTTGTCTGGTCTTCATTGTCACCTTTTAATTTTTCAAGTGATGCTGTTGCGCGGATATAGGCCACGCCTCCTCCAGGAACAATACCTTCCTCGATTGCTGCGCGTGTAGCATGGAGAGAATCATCGACGCGGTCTTTCTTGTTCTTCATCTCAACTTCCGAAGCTGCACCAATATAAAGGACTGCAACACCACCTGCCAGCTTGGCAAGACGCTCCTGAAGCTTTTCCTTGTCATAATCGGATGTGGTTGTTGTCATCTGCTGCTTTATCTGGCCAATCCTGGCTTTTATCATATCCTTGTCGCCAAAACCATTGACGATGGTTGTATTCTCTTTGTTCACTGTAACTTTTTCTGATGTACCCAGCATGTCGAGTGTTGCATGCTCGAGTTTAAGACCTTTCTCTTCGGAAATAACAGTACCGCCTGTCAGAATGGCAATATCTTCAAGCATTTCCTTCCTTCTGTCTCCAAAACCCGGAGCCTTCACAGCACAAACCCTGAGTGAACCGCGCAGCCTGTTTACAACGAGTGTTGCAAGAGCCTCACCCTCAACATCCTCAGAGATGATAAGGAGCGGACGGCCTGTCTGGGCTGTTGCCTCGAGAACAGGAAGCATGTCTTTCATCGATGATATCTTCTTGTCGTAGATAAGGATGTAGGGACTCTCCAGCTCAGCTTCCATCTTCTCGGTGTTGGTAACGAAATAGGCTGAGATGTATCCGCGGTCAAACTGCATACCTTCAACAACTTCAACAGATGTGGTTGTTCCTTTTGCTTCCTCTACAGTTATAACGCCTTCCTTATTTACCTTTTCCATTGCTTCGGCTATGAGCTTGCCTATCTCAACATCGTCATTTGCAGAAATCCTTGCAACCTGCTCGATCTTGCCGAGATCATTTCCGACAACCTTGGCCTGCGACTTAAGATGTGCTATTACCTTTTCAACAGCTTTGTCGATACCTCTTTTTACATCCATCGGATTTGCGCCTGCAGTTATGTTCTTCAGACCAACATTTATAATAGCCTGGGCAAGAACAGTTGCAGTAGTGGTACCGTCGCCTGCTATATCGCCGGTCTTCGATGCAACTTCCTTAACCATCTGTGCTCCCATATTCTTGTAAGCATCCGAAAGCTCAATGTCTTTTGCCACTGTAACACCATCCTTGGTTACATGGGGAGCTCCGAATTTCTTCTCAAGAACAACATTGCGACCCTTGGGACCAAGTGTCACTTTTACTGCATCGGCCAGCTGGTCAACACCTTCTTTAAGTTTTGCGCGGGCTTCAATATTGAATTTAATCTCTTTTGCCATATCGTATTGTTTTTATTGGTTACTACTACAATTTATGCGATAAATAAAATGTCAGTCTGAGAAATAAGAAGATAATCCTCATTGTCAATGGAAAGCTCCTGACCGGAATATTTACCGTAAAGAACAACGTCACCCTTTTTTACTTCCATCTCTTCATCTTTTTTCGGTACACCAACCATAACAACAGTTCCCTGACGAGGTTTTTCCTTTGCTGAATCGGGAATGATGATGCCGCTTGCGGTTTTTTCTTCAGCCTCATGAGGTTTTACCAAAACCTTTCCAGCCAATACTTTTCCTTTCAATTGTGCCATTTCTATTTAGTTTTAAAGTTAAACATTGTTTTCTGCCCCTTCCTTTAGCATAATTTATGCCAATCGGCAAAAACTTCATCCTGTCATGGCAGTGACGTCATTTTTACCTTATTTTATGACATATTTATGGCGCTAAAGAGGCTTGAAAAAAACAAATCTTTCATTTTGAGCGAATTAGTATAAAAAACAAAGTGTCAGCTTATGACAAACTGACACTCTGACCTTATTTTTTCCGGTTTATGTTCTGTATGGATTCCTAATCCGTGTTGCCTTCAGGAGTAGCCGAAGGTTCAGTCGGAACAGCTGTAGGAAGAGTGGGAATTGCATTGGGATCAACGGCGTTCTGGATCTGACTTTCAATCCTTGACCTTTCATTTACCACACCTCTTGGTATTGTAGCTGTTGCTATCACGCAAAGGAGAAGAATTGCTCCTGCCAGGGTCCATGTAGACTTCTCCAGAAAGTCTGCTGTCTTTCTGATGCCCATCGACTGACCTGCAGATGTAAAGTTTGCAGCCAGACCGCCTCCCTTTGAGTTCTGCACAAGAACAATCAATACCTGAAGTACACAGGCAATAATTATCAGGACCGATATAAAAATATAAACTCCCATTTCTCAACTATTTAATGATCTCTTTTATTTTTTCAATTTGACTTGCAAAGTAACTGCTTTTTTCCGGAAATTTCAAACATAATTTTTCATAAATATCTATCGCTTTCGAATAGTAGCCCTGATTGATGTAAATCCTCGCGAGCGTCTCTGTGACAAAGCTACCCATTTCCTCTGTGAAAGGCTTTGCAAGATCTTCGACTGGCTGGTCGGTTTTTTCTCTTTTCGGTTCAATCCTGGGACTGGTTTCAATAAACTTGTCAATGAGTTCCATCTGCGACAGCTTACTGCTTTCCTGAACCGCAGCAGGAATACTCTCCTCAGCAGGTTCATTCTCCGCGTCTGTTTCCTCCACGAATACCTGCTCTGACAGATCCTTCTCTTCTGATTCTGCTTCGGCCTCAGAAATGCCAAAACCCGGATCCATGTAAAAAACATGGTCTTCATCATCTTCAGATTCTTCGTCAAGCATAAATATCCCTGCAGGAGCCATGTCGCTATCCTCCCCGGATGAAACCAGCAAGGGATGAAGTACAACTGACGATTCGGCGAACCTGTCGCTGCCTGAATCTGAAGAATCCCCGAAGCCTTTTTCTATTTCGACTATGAGATCTTCGCTATTCATGCCGGTATCAATAACTGTCTGACCGGTATCACTTCCTTGATCTTCGTAAGAGACTTCAGCAAGTGTTACGGGTTTTTCAGAGGCTTCAGTACCAGCCTTTACTTCCTGCAATTCCTCAGCCTCCCTGCCGATATCCATGTCAGTCTTCTGCCCTGCCTCCACTGCCCTTTCGGGCTCAGTCTCCACAGTAATTTTCTTCTCCCGCTCATCCTCCTGTAAGTCAACAATCTCCGGCCTTTTCTCGATTACAGTATCTTCCGTCCTTGAAGACTCAGCATCAACCTTAACCTCAACCTTTTGCTCTTCTTTTTCGTATGTCTTTACTTCCGGCTTCTCTTCTGCCTTATATGACTCGCCCTGAACAGGAGCGACAGCTTCTTGATGATAAGTTTCACCTGAAAGAACCCTGTCGCCGGGAATTAATATATTATCTTCAGGTCCCGCTGCAGGAGGTGAAGTATTCAGAAGCCTGTATAAGACAGCCCTGTCGGCTATATGAATTGCTGAATTTCTGAGTTGTGTTTCAAACCTTATATCTCCATTTTCTCTCAGACCTTTTAAGAGCAAAAGATGGGCTGTCTGAAAATATGGGAAGGCGTTAACAAGTTCGCTGATCTCTGCCAGAAGATGGCGGTCGATCGGAACATCGCTTCCAATCAGGCTCAGAAAATCGTTTTTGTTCATCCGGGATCACCAGTTAACAAATGCCCTGTTGAAGATATCTTCCACAATCATTTCAATTATTTTCGTTGACAGATCGGCTTCGACATTACTCAGATCAAGCGAGCTGTCATAGTCCTCATATCGCGAAAAAGTCTGTTCATAGCTCAGATCAGGATCCATGGAATTGGTAAACTTTACCTTTACCGAAATAGTAAACCTGTTCATTGCAGCAGTCGCATCAGCCGATACAGTGAGAGGCTTAGTATTATAGTCGCTTATCTCACCCTCAAAATTGGCATCTCCCAGGCCGTTGATGACTGTAAGGTTTGTCTGGGATTTGCACTTATCAATAAGTGCATCTGTAAGCGACTGACTCAGTCCGGGCTGAACAAGACTTGCCCTGTTCTGAAAATACTGGATGCTTACCGACTCCAGACCTTCGGTGCTTGCCCCTGAAAAGGAATATGTAACCTTGCAGGCATTTACAGTGAGGATCAGTACTGCTACAATAATAAGTAATGCTGAGCAGGAGGGTCTTCTGCTAAAACTGAGATCACATCTCGATGCCATACTCCTTAATTTTTCTATAAAGTGTCCTTTCCGAAATTCCAAGTTCCGTAGCTGCCATTTTCCTCTTTCCATTGTATTTCTCAAGAGCTTTCCTTATCATTTCAACCTCTTTGCCTGCAAGCGAAAGAGACTCTTCAACAACTTCCTCCGTATCCTGAATATTCCCTCTCTGATGATGGGAATAATCTGAAGCCGCCGGTTCAACTGAACTGCTTATATTATCTTCCCGCCTGGTATCTCTGATAAGATTCCTTATCGTACCTGAATTGCTTTCATGAAATGAAAGGTCGATGTCGCCCGATTTAATCAGGTCGAGAACAAGCTTTTTGAGATCGTTCATATCGCTCTTCATATCAAAAAGAATCTTATAAAGGATTTCCCTCTCGGTAGCGTATGTTTTGTCATCCTCCTTCCTTATGACGGCCGGAAGCTTAACTCCGCTGTAATCAGGGAGGTAAGCTTTCAGCACCTCCGGTGT
>JAVEZS010000052.1:0-20440 GCA_034002885.1 Bacteroidales bacterium | reverse complement strand
ATACATCTGGGTAAATGTTCCTGGTTTCATGATTGACAAAATTTTATTAATAAAAATGCAGCTGATCAAATTTAATGAATTTCGCAGACAATGAAACAAATGTTACGTTTATCCTCTACGAGGAAAAAAGCATCTTCTGTCTTCAATATTCTACAATACCGTATCGCCTACGGCGAAAAAGAAGGATGAGTTTTTAATGCAACAACGCCTTTTTTTTGAAACATGCTAAGGATTAGAAAAATTAAGACAAAAGCCAGCAATTACATTTGTGAACTGATGGAAACTTCTACTGCACCAATTATCACAACTCAGGATAACAAGTATCGTTCAGCATAATAACTATTCGATGAAAATCAAATAGCTGTTTGAAAGGATTCTTCCCTGCCTGACTGATATGACGGCAGAAAGCCATATTAATTCTCACTGACAGGAGGCACTAAATGGCCGGAAGCCACATTAATACATTCACACCCGGATCTGGCGGTGGTTATAATAAAGCTCCCGCCGGCAAATTGTTTACAAAATCCTTTACCTTTATAAGAACGAAATACCTCAGCATCATGAATGCATTTACCAGATCATTTATAATCCTGTCGCTGGCAGCAAACCTTTTATTCACTTCTCAGGAGGGACTTTGTCAGACATATGGCAGCGATGACTTGTCAGAAAGGCCACGGTCAGGCTTCTGGCCCTCAGGGAAAAAGATGGCGCTCAGCCTTACCTTTGATGATGCACGCCTGTCGCAGATAGATAAGGGTATCCCGCTGCTCGACAAATACGGAGCAAAGGCAACATTTTACATATCTCCGGGGAATATGCTGAAGAAGGCTGAAGAATGGAAGAAAGCTGCAATTAACGGACACGATATCGGGAATCATTCCGTTCTGCATCCCTGTTCAGGAAATTTCGAATGGTCAAGAGGCAGGGCTCTTGAGGATTATACGGTCGGCAGGATGAAATCTGAACTTGATTCTGCAAATCGTCTTATTGAAAAAATATTCGGGATCCGCCCTGCTTCGTTTGCTTATCCCTGCGGACAGACATTTGTCGGCAGGGGAGCCGGGGCACAAAGCTATGTACCCGTTATTGCATCGATGTTCGAAAGCGGAAGGGGATGGCTCAACGAAGCGCCCAATGATCCTTACTATTGCGATCTGGCGCAGTTGAATGCATCAGAGCTCGACGGAAAATCATTCGCCCAGGTCCTTCAACTGATTGAAACAGCTAAAGCGAACGGACACTGGCTTATACTTGCGGGCCATGAGATGAATGATGAAGGACGCCAGACTTCATTGCTGCTTACAATAGAGGAAATCTGCAAATATGCATCCGATACGGCCAACGGCATCTGGATTGATAACATTAACAATGTGGCTTCCTATGTCGGACAGAAACGGCTTGAGGAGTCTGTTTCAACCCATCGCAAGGGGATCATAACCATCAAAGCTAAGCCGGGTGCAAAAGTAACAGTCGAACAGATCAGACATGAATTCTGGTTCGGATGTGCTATAAGCAATGGTCTGGGAAGCGGAAAAATGTCAGAAAATGATCTCAACCAGTATAAGGAAAAATTTCTTCAGAACTTCAATTCAGCAGTAACTGAAAATGCAGTTAAATGGGGAAGTATGGAACCACGGCAGGGAGAAGTCGATTATACGGTTATCGACGGGATATTGAAATGGACCGAAGAAAACAGCATTCCGCTAAGAGGCCATAACCTCTTCTGGGGCATTCCTCAGTTTGTCCAGCCATGGGTGCGTAAACTGAGTGATGATGAACTCCGGCACACCCTGCAAAACAGGGCGGAAACAGTTACCAATCGTTATAAGGGACGCTTTGTGGAATATGATCTTAACAATGAAATGATCCACGGTAATTACTACGAGGACAGGCTGGGTCCGGAGATAACAAAGCTGATGGCTGATTGGGCCCATAATGGTGATCCGGATGCAAAGCTATGGTTAAATGACTACGATATTCTTACAGGCAACAGGCTTGCCGACTACATGGCCCATATCAGGAAACTTCTGAAGCAGGGGGTTCCGGTGGCAGGTATTGGAGTTCAGGGTCATCTCCATGGAGAGACTTTTGACCGCGCACAACTAAAAATGGCACTTGATTCGCTGGCAGTCTTTAAACTGCCCCTGAGGGTGACAGAATTCAATATGCCCGGCCAGAGATCAAAGTATTACAGGGAAAAGATCCAGGTCATGTCGCCTCAGGAAGAGGAACTAAATGCTAAGGAACTGACCGACTATTACCGGATGTGTTTTGCTCATCCCGCTGTTGATGGAATTCTTATGTGGGGCTTCTGGGCTGGGGCAAACTGGATCCCTGTTTCATCACTTTATAACCGCGACTGGTCGCCCACTCCGTCAGCCGAAGCCTACCAGGATCTGATTTTCAGGGAGTGGTGGACCTTAGGATCGGGTGTTGCAGGAGAGGACGGGACTTTTTCTTTACCGGCCTTTTATGGGAAATATAAAATTACTGTGAACCGTGCCACAAAAGAAGTCGACCTTAAAAAAGTAGAGGGTAAACTCATCGTGGATTTTACAAATAAAAAGAAGTAGGTAGTGTTAAATCAGAACATTTAGGATATTTTTGAAATATAACCAGTAAAATCCAGATCTATGAAATACAGAAAATTCGGAAGAACGGGCTGGCAGGTCAGCGAGATTGGCTACGGGATGTGGGGAATGGCAGGCTGGTCAGGCTCGGATGATAAAGAATCATCCGAATCATTACAGCTCGCAGCCGACATGGGTTGCAACTTTTTTGACACGGCCTGGGGTTACGGGGCAGGCAAGAGTGAAGGCCTCCTGGGGCAGCTGGTCAGAGCCAACAAGGACAAGAAGCTGTACACAGCCACAAAGATGCCTCCAAAGAACTTTAAATGGCCGGCCAGACGGGAATACTCCCTTGATGACTGTTTTCCGCCTGATCATATTGAGGAATATGTCGGAAGAAGTCTGAAAAACGCAGGACTGGAATCATTTGATCTTATGCAGTTCCACACATGGGAGGACAGCTGGCTGGAGGATGAAAGAGGAATAAATAAAATGCTTGATCTTAAGTCGCAGGGTTTATTCCATGCAATCGGAATAAGCCTGAACAGGTGGGAGCCGTGGAACGGCGTAAAGGCTGTCAGGAGCGGACTTATCGACGCAGTACAGGTTATTTACAATATCTTCGACCAGAATCCGAAAGATGAGCTCTTCCCTGCATGTCGTGAAATGAATGTGGCAGTTATTGCAAGAGTGCCTTTTGATGAGGGGACGCTTACAGGGACGCTGAAAAAAGACAGCAAATGGTCGGAGGGCGACTGGCGGAACACATACTTCGTACCTGAGAACCTTATACCGAGTGTTGAACGCGCCGATGCCCTGAAGCCTCTTTTAACCGAGGGAATGACTATGCCAGAAATGGCATTGAGATTTATTCTGGGTGAGCCCGCTGTCAGCACCATAATTCCCGGAATGAGGAAACCTGACCATGCCAGGTCAAATCTTTCAGCAAGCGATAAGGGCTTTCTTGATCCCGGACTGATGAAAGAGCTTGAGAAACACCGCTGGGACCGTAAACCTACAAAATGGTCGCAATAGCAGTGTTATTTAAATAACAACGGAGCAAATTCATTAAAATGTCGCCTCCAGGTATGCCATTCGTGGAAGGTACCCTGTGAGATGAATTTTTTTGTTGCTATTCCAAGGTTGCCGAGGTCTTTTGTGGTCTTGTCCACCATTTCAACAAAGCGCGTTTCTCCGGATCCGGCTCCGAACCACATAAGTTTCACCTTAAGGTTGAATCCGGCAGCATCCGCAAAAATTCCGTTAAAGGCTGTTTTCGGATCATCCATGATGCCGCCCATTATTGCGCCGCTGAAAAAACCGTAATAGGAGAAAAGCTCCGGATTGTTAAGGCCTATCAGCATTGTCTGCATCCCTCCCATCGACAATCCCGCCATGGCCCGGCCTTCTCTCGATGTTATTGTCCTGTAGAATGAGTCGATGCCTGGTATTATCTCTCCGACATAAACCTTCCCGAGAGTTTCCGCGGCCCTCGACATATTTCCCGGACCTGCTGGCTGAGGCTGTGCCTGTGCATTTTTATCAGTGGCATAGCCGTTATCCATTACAACAATCATCGGAACAGCCTTTCCTTCTGCTATCAGATTGTCGAGAATAAAGTTCATATGACCCTGCTTCGACCATCCCCTCTCATTCTCTCCTGCTCCATGCAGAAGATAAAGGACGGGATATCTTTTGTCGCACGATTTCTCATATTCAGGGGGAGTATAGACAAAGGCTCTTCTCCATTTTCCTGTAATCTCTGAATAATACCAGTGTTCCCTGACCTCTCCATGGGGAACCTGTTTCGGAAGAAAGAAGTCTTCGCCTGCGACCGGTATCTCAATGCCACCTGTGGGCCTGCCATACCCGTGGTATGTGTCACTTCCCGGGTCGTTGACCCGCAGTCCGTCGACAATGAACCAGTAATAGTGAAATCCC
This sequence comes from Bacteroidales bacterium, assembly GCA_034002885.1. Lineage (GTDB taxonomy): Bacteria > Bacteroidota > Bacteroidia > Bacteroidales > VadinHA17 > LD21. The sequence goes on along the minus strand of JAVEZS010000052.1, from coordinate 15,929 downwards.
GGGCCTGCATCCGGTATTACAATGTTCCAGTTACCGTCTGCATCCTTTTGCATATCAAGTGGCTTGGGGCAAAAGCCATCACCTCCCTGAACCTGAACCTTTTCTGCACCCGGAGCATTCAGCCTCAGGTAAACGCTGTTGTTGACGGACAGTTTCGGGAAAAGAGAACCCTGAATGTTGGAGGAAGCAGGCTTAAAGCCATCATCTGTTTGCCCGTTGGCGAAGTCCTCCTGAACGGAAAAGCAAAGAAGGATCGCCAGGGAGTATTTTAGAATGTTCTTCATTGTGAGATTAAATTAATTGTACATAATTAAGAACCTGAAACAGGAATAATGTAAATTAGCCTAAAAGTAATCAAAGTAAGCATTGGATATCGTTCGATTTCCTTCCATTTCAAAAGAATAATCCTGATGAAAAGAATATCTGTATTTTGCGGTTCGAGCCCGGGCAATGATGGAATATATGAACAGACGGCCCGGAAGCTTGGAGAGATCCTTGCTGAGCGTAAAACCGGGATTGTTTACGGGGGAACGAATATAGGCCTGATGAACGCTGTGGCAAACGGAGCATTGAGCAGAGGAGGTGAGGTAACAGGGATACTGCCGGAGTTCATCCGGAAAAAGGGATTTGCCCACACGCAACTTACCGAACTGATAATTGTAGACTCGATGCACGAACGAAAAAGGAGGATGTATGAATTATCCGATGGCATGATAGCGCTTCCCGGAGGACTCGGAACACTTGAGGAATTTTTTGAAGTCCTTGCCTGGAGCCAGCTCGGTCTTCATAAAAAACCGGTGGGCTTGCTCAATATCAAGGGATTCTGGGACCCATTGAAAGTACTTACGCAAAAAATGGTCTCGGAAGGATTTCTCAGGGAAGAAAACCGTAAAATGATCCTGATCAGCGATGAAATAACTGATCTCCTCGACAGGATGGAGAAATACTCTGCTCCTTCTGTCGAGAAATGGATTCAGCGGGACAACAACCTCGCATAATGTTGTTTTTAAAATTAGATCTTTAACCGGACTCATACAAAAATGAAGAAAAGAGCGGTAATATTCGGAGCCTCAGGCCTGGTAGGAAGGGAGCTTCTGACATTGCTTTCGGGTGATGCTGCTTTATCTGAAATAACTGTTGTTGTGAGGAAACAGATGGATGAGCGATCATCAAAGGTAAAGCAAATCTGCCTTACTGACTTTTCTGATCTTGATGACTACAGGGATTCCCTTAAGGCTGACGAGTTCTTCTGCTGCATAGGAACAACAATAAAAAAAGCCGGTTCTGAGGAGGAGTTCCGCCGGGTGGACTTTCAGATCCCTGTAACAGTTGCCCGGATGGCTGAAAAGCTTTCAGTTCCCTCATTAGTGGTTATATCGTCGTTGGGAGCAGATGAGAGATCGGCAAATTTCTATCTCAGGACAAAGGGGCAGATGGAAAGGGCTGTCGCCGAGGTTTATCACGGGAACCTGAAATTCGTACGCCCCTCGCTTCTGATGGGTAAGAGGAAAGAGTTCCGCTTCGGCGAAAAAACAGCAATGGTTTTCATGAAGATGCTTGGATGGATTTTTGTCGGTCCCCTTAAAAGGTATAAGGGAATCAACGCGGCAGACGTAGCCTTATGTATAAAAAAAATCGCATCTGACAATTCAGGGAAAAAGATCTATGAATCAGATGAACTTCACAGGCTGGCAAAAGAAACAAGAATTCCGAAAACAATGTAATATGTTAGAGAACATATCCCTCCCGCCGGAACTGGAATCATACATCGGTTCCGAATCAAAAGATTTTGCAGTAAAGGCAAAATATGCAGCCCAGCCAAAGGTATCACTGGCTATGATCATTTTCGGCCTGATATGGTTTAGCTTTTCACTAATACTTCTTATGCTTTTCATGGGTCCTCTCTTCAGGGGTCAGGAGGTTCAGTTTCTTTCCAATGACGTGCCAACGGTTGCCGGTCCTGGCAATCTTCGTCCTCTTCTTCTCCCCGCTTCTGTTATAGGCTTATTTGTCCTGACAGGTATTCTTCTTGTTTACGCAGGATTGAGGATGCTATTCAGTAAGGGAGGTTATTACGTTGGAACACCCACAAGGCTCATTGTCTTTGAAAAAAAGAGTATCAGGTCGGTCGACTGGGAGCAGTTCTCCGGAGATATAGCAGTGAGCGGGAATGACCAGAAAGGTAACATTTCCCTGGGGTTACGGACGGGCAGAATGGCAGGAAGCAAGAGCGGCTCCGACAGATATGTCCCTGATAAACTTTATATTTCAGGCATAGCAAATGTTCTGGAGATTGAAAGGATCTGCAGAAAGAGGATAAAGGAGAACGACCCGACACCTTCTTCTATGGGATACTCGCACTGATTTTAAGGTTTAAGGACCTGCCTGTTTACTATTTTCTTTCGCGGGAATTAACTAAATTGGCCATCCATAATTAATCATCAACAAAATGAGAAAGACTATTCTGTTTTTATCAGTCATAATACTTTCGCAGGCTGTAACCTTTGCCCAGAACAAAGACAAAGCCATTTTCAGAGAAAGCAAACCGGGATTTTATCAAAATTCCATTCTGAGGGACGACAGGGAAGCGATGCTAAGGACTCAGCCCTCAGGGGTATCAAAAAGTTTTGCGGTTGACCTTTCGGATGTTTCCTTACCCAACAAGATATCCCTTTACAAAAACAGGCACTGGCATAACAAGCCGGTTTCCCAGGGTGCCACAAACACCTGCTGGTGCTTCAGTACAACTTCCTTTCTCGAATCCGAGGTATACAGGCTGAACAAAATGGAAGTAAGGTTATCAGAGATGTACACAGTATACTGGGAGTATATTGAGAAAGCCAGGAGATTTGTCCGCGAGAGAGGCAACTCTTATTTTGCGGAAGGTTCGGAATCAAATGCAGTGACAAGGATGTGGAAGCAGCATGGCATCGTTCCGCTTGAATCCTATACGGGACTTCCTGAAGACAGAAAGTTCCACAACCATGTGGAAATGTTTACGGAGTTGCAGAGCTTCCTGAACTCACTAAAAGAAAGTTCTTCATGGAACGAAGAAGCTGCACTTGAAACAGTCAGATCGATAATGAACCATTACATGGGAGTTCCTCCGGAAGAGATACTCTATAATGGCAAAAAGATAACTCCTCTTCAGTATATGACAGAGGTAATCAAAATAAATCCGGATGACTATGTCGATATGCTGTCATACACCCAGGAACCGTTCTACAGGCAGGTTGAGTACAAGGTTCCCGATAACTGGTGGCACAGCGATATTTACTACAATGTACCACTCGACATTTATATGACGGCTCTCAGGGAAGCTGTCAGGAAAGGCTTTACAGTCAGTATCGGTGGAGACGTCTCTGAACCGGGTCTCGACCGGACTACCCAGTGTGCTGTTATTCCAGATTTCGATATCCCCTCAGGGTGGATTAATGATGATGCCCGTCAGTTCAGGTTCTCGAACCATACAACTACCGATGATCACGGGATGCATCTGGTCGGGTACTATGAGAAGGACGGAAGGGACTGGTATCTGATAAAGGATTCTGGTGCCGGATCAAAAAATAACGACCCGGATGCTCCCGAATTCGGATATTATTTCTTTTCAGAAGACTATGTCAGGCTTAAAATGATGGATTTCATGGTTCACAAAGATGCCGTGAAAGATCTTCTAAGAAAATTTGAGACCCGTTGATATCTGCTGTCTGAATTAGATGTTTTTTCTCTCTGCAGGATCAGTCTTTGTAGAAAATGTCAATCTCGGCCTCATTTTGTTTGTAGTCTACTTTTGTGATCTTGAATCGTACAACCTCCCTGCCTGTGAGGGTCGTGAGTTCCTTTAACATCTTTTGCTTTTTGGCGGTTTTCAGAAGGTCGAGATCACCAAAAACTATTGAGTGATTGGTGGTATTATGATTTAGTGTGAACTGCTCGAGCAACAGTGCTGTGGAAATTATTATCAGGTTGAAAATTATCACACCCAGAACAGGAAAACCCACAAGTTTCAGAGAGTTGATCACCGAGATGCCTATCGTTGCAAAAATATACGACATGTCTTTCAGGCTGAAATTCCTCGTTCTGAATCTCAGTACTGCGAAGATGGCAATAAGCCCCACCGCCATACCGAATTCAATGAAGACTGACTTCAGCATTGCCGTAATAAAGAAAACGACAGTCCCCATAAGGAAAAAGGTAAACAGGAACTTTTCCTTCTGTGAATACCTGAAGTAGATCAGCTTGATCAGAATAAAAAGAAAAATCGAGTTTATTACGAACCTCAGCAAAATCCCATAGAATTCGGGATTATTAAGATTAAAGAAATTGTCGGGCATGATTAAATTAGGTTTTAGGTTAACTTTTGTAATCCGCTGTTATTGATCAGTGCCAATTTTATTCAAAAGTAGTTCTTTGCATGAAATTTTGCGAGACTGTTATTAACAGAAATGAGATTTTCTTTGAAATTTTCAACACTTCCTTGTCTGAAAACCAGCCTCAGACCAGCTATAACATCGATTATGGAGCCTTTCACATCATTTTTTTCAGGCCGTTTGTCAAAAAGCCACGCGCCGTTCTGTGACAATTAATGTCTTAATATACTATTAATTATCAATGTGATAAAGCTGATATGGATTCCCCGTAAGAACCAAAGGGCCGTTTCCATCATAAATTACGGTTTGATTTTGACGAACGGCATTTTATTCCAAATGACCGGGTCCTCTGACAAAACGATCCTGGAGATTTTGATGATCAGAAGCTGATCATCAATCATCTGGCCGTCATAAACCGGGGCGTTACCTATTGCACGCCAGGTCAGTCATTTGTAGCTTTACTTCATAAAGAAGAAAAGTCTGTAAATATGAAAACCAAGGTTTCCCCATCGACAATCCTGATAATCCTCCCGACGTTAATGCTGCTTGCGTGCAGTAGTGTTAAAACCATACCTTCGGCGGGTTATGAGAATGAACTGCTCAATACGAGAAAATACATAGGCGAATTCATCGAATACAGTCATACAGGGCCTGAAGTATTCGGAGGAGTTAATCTTATCTGGATAAGAACAACAATGTTCAATACTTATGGCCGGCTTTCGGCATACGGCAGTAAATGCAATTTTCAGGAAGGAGAAAGGATTTATCTGAAAAGGATGTACAGTACTCCTGGTGCCTACGGCAACTGGTTGTATCAGATTGAGAACGACTCCTCTGTTATTTACAGGGTGAGCGAATACAAGTATGAAAATAATGTCCTCGTAAAAGCATGCTTCTAGTATAATCCCCCGGACACGGATCAGAGGATAAGATCCCCTGAAAAATATCTCAAATCCCAACAGCATCTGCAACAATCTTAGATCTGATTGATTTACAGAATCTGATAATGGGTTTCCGCATAATCCCTGAAAACATATTTACCCGGGATTGTGAATAAAAAGATTTGACACGTGCTTTCTGGTTTAGTAATTTTGTAGGTGAATGGTTTCGGCCATCTCCAGGCAATGTTTATACTCAGGGGGATTTGTTAATAAATCGGATTGAAAATTTGAACGATACCCGGAACTTTTAGCATTCTTTATTGTTAGTTAATGGAATGTTTATCTGTTTAAAAATTTCAGGAAGCTTATCAATTTAAGCATATGTTAAAGCTAAAGAACATCAGAACATTAACAATCAGAAATCCCTCATCATCCGACGTCACGGACGACAACGGTTCAAATCCTGTTGACTACATCAGACCACTGCTTGATGCATATGTTATTTTTTTATGTCTTCTGGTAATTCTACCCGTTGTTGTATTCGAATGGCTTACTTCCATAAGGCATCGCGACAAGCAGATCTGACAAGCAGAATTTTCATTCTGGTTGGACTTTCGTAACTCCGGAAGCCATAAAAAAATGAGTTGTATCCTTTTTGGAAACTCCAGTCAGAACAGGAAAAAGGCATTGATCCCGACAGCAGGCAGAACCGGAGTGAGCCCTGTTTCATTTATTACAAAGACAGCAACTCCAGCATCAAGTCCTATTCCCGACATTTCAGAAATGTAAAAATCCCGTCCGAATCTGATATGTATTTCCATATTATTATCCTTATCATCGTCAAAGCGAAGCCTCATATAATCAATACCGCTTCTGACATACCAGCAGGGAAGGGTATGTTCAAAAGCACGCTTGCCGAAATGACAATAAAAATCGCCCGATATTGATACCAGGCTGTGCCAGTCAAAAATGTAGCTGTTTTGAGACGGCCATGTGCCCAGACTTATTCCAATCTGTGTTTTTTCTCCGCAGGGAAACTTCACTCCGGCATTTATCGTTTCAGCGAAACCCACTCCCAGCGAAAATCTCGGATTTTCGACTCCCCGGATGCAATCTCCTGCAACTGACCAGAAGATCAGTACCAGGATAAAACCTTTGATTATTCTGCTTAACATGCTCATAATGTCAGGACTTTAACAGATCGAATCCGACCTTTAAGTTATGACAGAAATAAGGTGATGTCAAGTATAAGACAGGAATTTAACTGCTCCTTGATAAAATTCAGATCATGAATCCGCCAGTCAAAAAATGTGCAGGGGATGTCTGACTTTTATTTCTTTATATGATAAACGACCTTGTTGCTGTTGGCCGTGTTAACATATCTGTTACAGCTGCCCAGGATAAGTATTGCAAAGATTGCTATTTTAATAAGCATAAAACCTGCAAGGGCTATCTTGTATGATCTCTTTATTTTCATATTGATTAATGATTAATTGAAACGGCAGCTACTCTGAAATTATTGCCGGGACCAGGAACTTTTTAAAGCCTTTCATGTAATGAGTATTTTCATAGGCAAAGTCAGGGGTGTGCATTTATTTCTACCGTGTTAATACAGAAACCTTCCTTCTCATTTATCTACAGCCGTTCAACGGAATGACATAAATCGGATCAATCCCTGATAAAAGCTGAAGCCGGGTACTGTAGCAGGGGGTTTAAGAATAGGTTTTATCGCCGACTCTTAGTAACTTTGACCTTGTACATACATAGAAACATAAGGTTCGGTATGAAGAAGTTTACAGTCAGGGAAATAAGGGTTTTGTCATTTGCAGCCGTCATCATTTTCCTGCAGGCATGCAAAAAGGATGAAGTGCCTCTGGTCACAACTTCGGAAGTGACAGAAATTACCGGGACGACTGCATTAGCAGGAGGAAAAGTGACTGATGAAGGATCGGGGCCGGTTACAAAAAGGGGAGTATGCTGGAGCGAAAGTCCCCAGCCTGTTATTACAGATAACTACACATCTGAAGGGAATGGCTCAGGGACCTTCACCAGTCTGCTTTCTGATCTGGATCCGGCCACAAAGTATCATATCAGGGCATACGCAACAAATAATGCGGGGACCGGTTATGGTGAAGTTATTTTATTTACCACCGGAGGTAATGCACCGGGGTCAGCCGCCGGCCGGCCGGTATCCCTTAAGTCAAACAGTGTGATACTGAACGGCTCAGTGAATGCAAATAATCTGGCTACCACTGTTGTTTTTGAATATGGACCTACAACGGATTATGGCCAGACCGCAGAACCAGAAGCAGGCGAAGTAACAGGTACTGGTTTCACTGATGTTTCAGCTTTTGTAACAGGCCTGATTCCAGCCACTGAATATCATTTCAGGGTAAAAGCAACGAATTCACTCGGCACGGTTTACAGTGACGATATGACTTTTACAACCATGAACCCTGTTCCTTCCTCCGGTCTGGTAGCATGGTACCCCTACAACGGGAATGCCAATGACGAGAGCGGGAACGGACTTGATGGCATCATAAACGGTGCAGTTCCGACAACCGACAGGATGGATTCTGCAAACAGTGCCTTTTACTTTGACGGTACGGATGACTACATAAAGGTTTTGTCAGCCAATTTGCTGAATCTGCAGACTTTTACAATTGCTGCCTGGGTTTATGTTGAACGATTCGGAGGGTTGCAGGAAAGCGCGGGAATGATACTCAGCAGGGGGATATTTCCTGATTTCAACTATCAATTGAATGCAGGCACTTACTGTGCCTGCGGGAGTTCATTCAATGTATCCGCTACCATCAGCGGAATAAACAGATCGCTGTATGCGACAAGCAGCTATGCCATCAACAGGTGGTATTTCGTTGCTGCAACAAATGATGGCAGCAGCCTGAGACTCTATATTGACTCGGTACCTGCCGGGGAACTTACTTCCGGAGTCCCGGAGGACAACTCAAACGATCTTTACATCGGGAAATATGAATCTGATATGCTTTGGAATTTCAAGGGGAAAATTGACGATATACGAATTTACGACCTGGCCCTTGATGAAAGCGAGATCCTTCAGCTTTATAATGAGATACCGGAATAATCCTCTGCTTATCTGCCATAAAAATAAAACCGTTATAACGGTTCACGACACGAACAGAGATCCTCTGTTAAAAGATCCTCCTGCAAGACTCAGTTTATGTACTAAGCTTTATATTCAATCTTCCCTTTAAATGTCTCATCAGGGAAAAGTACAAAAACCCATTTCCTGACAGGGAGATCGGTTATAAACATGTTCCGTTGTCATGAACAGATACTGATATGAAAACTGTAATACATTCAGACAGGAAAGAGTCTGATCATAAAATTGATACGATAAACAATTTCCCCGGTAGTCTGTTATCAATTTATAACTGATTCTGTAATCATGAAAACCCCAGGCGGAACAATGTGGCAGATTCTGAACACCGGAAATGACGGTAAGATTATTATTATAAGATTAATAACCGGACTGATCTTTCTCTCCGAAGGTATTTTGAAGTTCAAGCTAATGCAATGGCTGGGGCCCGGACGTTTCTCTGACATAGGCTTTGAAAATGCCCATTTCTGGGCATCCTTCACAGGATCATTTGAAATAGTCTGTGGTTTTCTGATCCTCCTGGGTCTGTTTACACGCCTGGCCTCAGTTCCTTTGCTTATTATTATGATAGTTGCTTTCGTTACCACCAAGCTCACTCTTCTTTCCGAAAAAGGATTCTGGACCTTTGCTCATGAATATACGACTGACTTCTCACTTACCCTTCTGCTGATCCTTCTTATCATTTACGGCGGAGGCCGATGGTCGGCGGATCTGCGACTGGCAAAGACCACTGCAGTCAATTAACATAAGCCGCATTATCCCATAACCTTCATAAATAATTAATTATCTGTTGTCCCTACAATAAGGGAGTTGATTAAGGGCTTTGTTGAAACCGCTAATTTCCTGTTACTTATTATTAAATTTCCAATCAGATAAACCACTATCTGAACCTTATTTAATACTTTTGTTAACAAAAAGTCGTAGCATTTTGAAGAAGGTACTTATTGTTGATGACGAAGAAAAACTCAGAAACCTGTTATCCAGAATAATAACTTATGAAGGTTTCGAGGTTTATCAGGCTGGAGACTGCAGGACAGCACTGAAAAGAATGGCGGAGAACGACATCGATGTTGTCCTGTGTGATGTCAGGCTGCCTGATGGGGATGGTGTTGAATTTACTGGCGAGCTGAAGGGTAAGTATCCTTTATGCGAAATCATTCTTCTCACCGCTTACGGCAATATCCCCGACAGCGTCAAAGCGATCAAATCGGGTGCTTTCGACTATATTACCAAGGGTGACGATAACAGCAGAATTGTACCATTGATTCATCGGGCCGTTGAAAAAGCAGAACTGGCATGGCGGGTTCTCCATCTTGAAACACAACTGGAGAACAAATACTCCTTTGATAACATAATAGGCAAATCAAAACTCATTCAGGAGGCGGTTGATCTTGCAAAAAAAGTGGCTTTCAGCGATACCTCTGTATTGTTGACCGGGGAGACCGGAACAGGCAAAGAGGTTTTCGCGCAGGCGATACATCATGCCAGCAACCGGAAAAACAGGAATTTCGTTGCAGTAAACTGCTCTGCAATAAGTCACGACCTGCTGGAAAGCGAGTTCTTCGGACATAAAGCCGGTGCTTTCACAGGTGCTGTAAAGGACCGGAAAGGACTACTGGCTGAAGCAAATAACGGAACGATTTTCCTGGATGAGATCGGAGAACTGGCTACGGATTTACAGGTTAAACTTCTGAGAGTAATAGAAACAGGAGAGTATATCAGGATTGGCGACAACAAGCCTGTCAAAACGGATGTCAGGATAATAGCAGCTACAAACAGGGACCTTGAAATGGAAATTGAAAAGGGAAATTTCAGGGAGGATTTATTCTACAGAATTTCCGTTTTCCAGATAAGACTTCCTGCCCTGAAAGAAAGGATCATCGATATTGAGCCTCTGGCATACCATTTCCTTCATCTTTTTGCTTCCAAATCGAGGAAAAAAATAGAAAGGATCTCTCCGGAGTGCATCAGCAGGCTGGAGCAGCATAAATGGAACGGGAACACGCGTGAGTTAAGAAATGTCCTGGAAAGATGTGTTATCCTGGCTGACGGAAATGAAATTACCTCCGATTTATTGCCATTTGAGATTCAAAATGCAACTGAATCAGCTTCCCACGGCCGTCCTTTTTATAAAATTGATCTTAACACGGTTGAGAAGGAACACATAAGGAGGGTGCTTGAATATACAAACGGAAACAAGACAAAAGCAGCCGAACTTCTTGGGATTGCCCTGACTACCCTTTATCGCAAGCTTTCCTCTTACAATATGAGCTGATCCTGCCCTTTCATTCTGCCAATTGCACCCTTTCAAAATGAAAGGGTATTTTACTTCTCCTGATTGTCTGGGTTAACATATAGCCTTCATATAAAAGCACTTAATCCAACAAACCAGATACCGGATTCATAATTGCATTGTCTGTGCTGAATAAAACAGCAAGACAATGGAAACAAAAATTCAGAAAACACTGCATCACTGGTTTCCGGAGGCATTTAAGCAGACGGATGAATTGATGACAACAGACTATCTGGTGCTTCACCGCTTTGCTGAATACACCAGAAAACTGATAAGCGACAATTGCGAAGGCCAGAAAGAACCATTCAGGATAATATTTCTTCTGTATTCAAACGGGACTTTGTTTGAGAAAAATGCCATTGAAAATGAGTTTCTTATTGTACTGGCTTCAGAGGAGAACTCCATGACTCTGAAGCAGCACCTTGAGTTGATGCCTGAAGGACTGAGAATGGTCTATCTTAAAACAATAATCGGGAACTGACCCGGGGGGGGAAAAATGAAAATAATTATTGCCGGTGACGGCGAAGTCGGGTACTATCTTGCCAGACTCCTGATCCTTGAATTCCGGGACATAACCTTAATTGACACTCAGTATGAAAAACTTGCAATTGCTGAAAAGGACCTTGGAATAGCAACGGTATCAGGCGACTCGACAAGCTATAAAGTACTGAAGAAGGCAGGGATTGAAAACACGGATCTTTTGATTGCAGTAACCTCTGTCGAATCCTCAAATGTTACTACCTGCATCATCGGAAAGAGGCTTGGTGCAAAATTTACTATTGCCAGAATTGATAACTTGGAATATCTGACTGACACGAAAAGTCTGGACCTCAGAGATACCGGTATCGATGTCCTGATTTCTCCTGAATCCCTTGCAACACGCGAGGTAAAGTACATCCTGAAATCACCGGCGCTGAAAGAAACGTTTAATTTCCACGGCAAAGCACTGTATCTGATGGGATTATTGCTTGACGAAGGAAGTCATGTCACTGACAGGACCATTGCTGAAACAGCCGGCCTGATACCTTATAACTCCTTTATGGTTGTTGCGGTTCACCGGAACGGGACAACACTCATTCCAAACGGCAGTCTGCGTCTGATGAAAAATGACCTTGTATATTTCGTTGCAACCGGGGAAGGCAAAGATTCTGTGGTTGAATATGCGGGTAAGAAAACAGTCAGGATAAAAAACCTGCTTGTAATCGGTGGCAGCAGGACAGGTAAACAGATCGCTTTAAAACTCAGCAAATATTACAGGATCAAACTGATTGACAAAGACATTGAAAGGTGCAATTACCTTGCGAAAAACGTTCCTGATGTTCAGATAGTGTGCGGAGACGGAACGAGCATCAGGCTGCTTGAAGAAGAAGGATTAAGCAATTATGATGCAATTGTATCAGTTACCGGGAATTCCGAAACCAACATTTTCGCCTGTCTTATCGCAAAAGATTACGGTGTCAGGAAAGCCATTGCCATGGTGGAAAACACAGGGCTGTTCGATTACACAAGGGAAATGGGTATCGATACCCTGATAAATAAGAAGATGGCAGCGGCAAATTATATCTTCCGTTACATAATTAAAGGAAGAATCCTGACTCATTTATACGGTGTGAATGCCAGAATTCAGGAATTCACAGTGAAACAGCGCTCGAAGGCAACACTCAAACCGATCAGGGAGCTCAATTTCCCTGAGAATAATATCATAAGCGGCGTGGTCAGAAATGGTATCGGTTTCATAACCCTTGGCGACTTTCAGCTTCAGGCGGAAGACAAAGTGTACGTTTTTTCACTGCCGGGCAGCAGTACGGATATTGATTCATTCTTCATCTGAATAACTCTCACATGAAGTCAAATAATCACCATAGCAGGTTTGACAGATTAAAAATGGTCTCCAGGCAAACAGGCAGTCTTCTTGTTCTCCTGGGCCTGACAATGGTAATCCCCTTGATTGTCTCATTGATATACGGTGAATTTTTCACTTCCCTCGGGTTTTTAATTTCCTCTTTAATCTGCATTGCTGCCGGATTTTCACTTTACAAAGGATTACATACCTCTGTTGAACCCCTTCACAGGCACGCTTTGATAATAGCTGCACTTGGATGGCTTTCAGTTGCTATAATGGGTGGCTTGCCCTATATGATTACAGCATATATAACACCTGCCGAATCAGCTGAACAATTTTGCCAGCCCGGGGCAGATTATATCTCCAGTCTTTACTTCTTCAGAAATCCATTGCATTCAATATTTGAGGGCATGAGCGGATTTACTACCACAGGATTAAGTATGGCGGTGCATGAGCCTTCGATCGGGAAGGGATTGCTCTTCTATCGTTCCTGGACTCAACTACTGGGCGGAGCCGGATTTGTAATTCTTTCACTGGCTGTTTTTGGTCATTCCAACGGCAGAACCGCATATCTCCTTTATGGAGCCGAATCAACAGGCGAACGTCTGAGACCGTCAATCATTGATACGGCACGTTCCATCTGGAAAGTTTATATCGGAATCACACTGTTCAGTTTTGTCTATATGGTGATCGGGACCCTGATAATCTTACCTGATTACAGCTTAACGGAGAATATCTTTGGCTCAGTTAATCATGCAATGGCAGCTCAGTCGACCGGTGGATTCAGTACGCTCGACGACAGTATAGCCGGATATCGTTCTGCCGGAATGGAAATGCTATATGTTTTGCCGATGATCCTTGGGGCACTTGCCCTTCCATTCTATGTCAGGGTAATATACGATAAACAGATCAGTCAGATCTGGAAAAACATTCAAACCAGGGCAGTAATAATCCTTAGCATTCTCGGAAGCATTGTACTATCTTTCATGCTGATGAAGACAGGAGGGATTTCCGAACCCTTCAGGGTGGGGATATTCCAGTTTGTCAGTGGTTTATCCACAACAGGGTGGCAGACATCAGACGTTCATGCGTGGGATAGCGCTTCAATTGCCTTCTTAGTAAGTGCAGGGATGATTGTTGGCGGGGCTGCAGGAGCCACAGTTGGCGGAATAAAAATAATAAGAGTCTTGCTGATATTTAAAGGATTATTCTGGCAGGTCAGCAGCTTTTTCTCATCAGAAAGCTCAATAAAAGTAGTCAGGTTCAATGAAAAAAGGCTGCTGCCCGAAGAGATGAACAGGGAACTTGCCGCTGCTGCAACATTCTCCTTCATCTATCTGCTTTTTGTTCTGGTTTCAACATTGATCACCTATTACTTAATGGGAAGCGGTTATTCATTGAAAGATGCTCTTTTTGAATCAGCATCTGCACAAGGAACGGTTGGACTGTCGTGCGGAATAACAAATCCGGGAATGTCTCCTTTTCTTGAGATTCTCTACATCATACAGATGTGGGCAGGACGACTTGAAATAATTCCTGTCCTGGTTCTGTTCAGAACCATATTCTTTGGAACAAAAGCCAAAGTTGTATAGCCAGCAGTACCAACGAGGCAGTAAATAAATGGAGTATCTTTACAGATGTTACGGGTAACTTTAAAGAGATGAAAATCAAGACAAGGCTTTATCTCGGGATCGGAATCTTATTTACTCTGATAATACTGCTGGCATTCTTTGCCACAAAGCAGATAAATTCCCTGGCTGCAGCCTCCGAAAAGATTATCAGCGATAACAAGGAGACACTTGTCTATACTCAGAACATGCTCAGGGTCCTTTCAGAAAGTGACCTGGACAAGGATGCCCTGACTTCATTCGAAACATATCTGGCAAAACAAACAAAGAACATAACAGAACCGGGAGAGAAGGAACTTACAGACAGGTTGTCGGAAAGCTTCCGGCAACTGAAAAATAACCCGGAAGACAGATCCGCACTGCAGGATGCAAAGTCCTGTCTGTTTTCAATCCTCGAACTTAATCTGAACGCAATAGACCGTAAAAGCTCCTTCGCCTCGCTCACTGCCAACAAATCAATCCTGTTAATAAGCATCCTGAGTGTTTTTTGTATCCTGATTTCCCTTGTACTTTTCATTATCCTTCCTGGAAATATTTCAAACCCTATACAGGAGCTTACAAAAAGCATAAGGCATATAGCTGATAACGATTATTCACAAAGAGTTGGCTTCGAAAGTCACAGTGAGTTTGGAGAACTTGCCCTTTCTTTCAATACGATGGCTCAGAAACTTGAAGAATACAATAAAAGCAACGTCTCAAAATTACTGGCAGAAAGAAAAATCACCGAAACTCTGTTAAACAAGATTCAGTATCCCATTATCGGATTTGACAGGAACATGAAAATAACCCTTGTCAATGAAGAATTCCTGAAAATTGCCGGACTTGAGGGGAAGAAACTGATAGGAGAAAACATACTCGAGCTGGCCAATAAAAATGAACTGACAGGCAAGCTGATAATAATAGAACCGGAGAAGGGAAACAGGTTTTCATTCGATAGTGCGAATTCAGGGATTCAGTTTCAGATTAAAGGCAAGGACATATTTTATGAGAAGGAAATCCAGAATATCTCATACACTACTCAATATGAAAAAGATGAACATATCATGGGGTATGTGATTATTCTGAAGAATATTACAAAGTTCATGGAGCTTGACCGGGCAAAAACCAATTTTGTTGCAACAATCTCGCATGAATTGAAGACGCCGATTTCTGCAATCAAATTCAGTCTGCAGCTGCTTGAAAATGAACAGACAGGCACTCTTAACAACGAACAACGGGAGCTTCTCAAAAGTTGTGAAGAGGATACAAACAATCTTTTAAAGCTGGTTGCTGAAATACTGAATTTCACACAGGTCGAAACCGGTAAAATTCAACTCAACATGATGCCTTCCGATATAAAAGAGATCATAAGATATGCCATCAACACAATCAGGCCGGCCGCAGACCAGAGGAATATTTCAATTATTGAGGATTATCCATCGGAACTGTCTGAGGTGTTTATTGATAAGGAAAAAACCGCCTGGGTTCTCACTAATCTTCTTTCAAATTCGATCCGGTATTCTTATGACAATTCCCGGATCAGGATATCAGGTCTGCAAACGGGAAACAGAGTAAAAATATCAGTTATTGATACCGGTCAAGGAATTGAAGATCAATACAAAAGCAAAATATTCGACAGGTATTTCAGAGTCCCGGGCACAAGCCAGGAAGGCACAGGTCTTGGCTTAGCCATAAGCAAGGAATTTATCGAAGCTCAGGGAGGACAGATTTCGGTCGAAAGCCAACCCGGATCGGGTAGTACATTCTCCGTAGTTTTGAATTGTGTTTAAATATAA
>JAVEZS010000051.1:0-20766 GCA_034002885.1 Bacteroidales bacterium | reverse complement strand
CCTGCCTGGCTGCTGACGCATTCAGTCAGACAGGCCTGCCTGGCTGCTGACCCAGTCAGTCAGACAGGTGTCTTCGGTCTTCCTGCCACTAAGTTACACAGTTCCTTTAAACCCGGAACCAAATATGCCATAAACTAAATATTTTTTGAATTTTTCAGTTATTCAATCCTTGTGTCCGGCTTGATTTCCCGCGTTTTTTTTCTTGCTGATAAGCGCAGATGGAAATCCGCAGAGTTTCGCAGGGTTATGGGTTTCTTTTTCTTCAACCTCTTCAACCTCTTCAACTTCTTGCAATTTTCAAATTCTTCCTTGAGTCTTGTGTCTTGCGTCTTGCGTCTTTCATCTCCCCATCAACAAGAAACTCCTTCAGCTCATCCTGAACCACGGGGTCTTTCTGGAAGCCTCCTCCCAGATGCTGCCAGTATACTTCGGCATATTCAACTCCCGACATCTCTCCGTAATTACGGTTCCCCTCAAGAACATAACCGAAAAAATCGTCAATCCTGTGCATGTGTCTCATCAGTTCTATCTGTGAGACATGGCATCCGAGCATTTCCCTTTTCACCCCGATCACTGATGTAACATCCACGAAAAAATTGGGAGGGCTCAGCTTTCCTCCTACAGGATCAGTAAGAGTGAATGGCGAAGAATGGTACAGCAGCGGGGTTACTGAAAGGGGTTTTTCGCTCACCGGTACATTTGCAAGCGATGAAACCATCGCTGCTGCTTCCGTGATATTTGAAGTTGCACGATGGTCAGAATGATAGTCGTTTGCAAGATGGGTGAAGATGATTCCCGCCTTCACCTTCCTTATAAGGGAAATAGTCCTCAGCCGCAGGTCAATTGTGTCAAAAAGGAAGCCATCGGCTCCTCCGAGCGAATAGTACTCGGCATCGATTATTGCCGCTGCCTTTTTTGCTTCCTCATACCTTACCCTGGCCGTCTCGGCTGAGTCCATGCCGACACCGCCGAGGTCCCCGCCCGTCATTGTGGCAATGACGATATGATAGCCTTTATCTTTAAGAAGCTTGAGCACACCGGCATTCCAGGCTTCCGCATCATCGGGATGGGCATTGATTGACAGGGCAACTTTGTTAAACCCGTTTTTCATTTTTTGTTCAGATTAGCTGACCGCCCATACATAAAGAGCCATTTATCCCCCAAAGGTCAGAGGAATCTCAGGGTCCCGAAATATTCGGGGCGGTGGAAATCAGGTTTTGGTGTTTGAATGGGATTCCATGAAAGATAATGCGTCTCAGGAAGCCTGTCGCCGCATTTGTAGAAATTGGCCCTTATTGATTTCCCTGACAGTTCAGTTATTTCATGTTCACAGAATACTGTAAAAGGCAAGGCAGCCGTGAGGGTCCAGAAGAATTCCTCATCCTTAGGCTCTTTGCAATTCCTGTATACCGACGATCTACGCCGGATAAGTGCAACTGTTGCCGGATCTGCCCTTTTTCTTCCTTCCCTCCGGTGCCCGAAACCCATGAGGCAGGTACCGAGCGGATTGAATTCAAAATTATAGTAAATCCCCTCATCTGCAGGGCTGACAAAGAATTCAACGCACGAATCCTCATACACCTCCTGGTTGGTTTCTGTGTTTACAGCCCTCAGCCATTTTTCGGTAACATAATATTTCAGAAGAATCTCTTTTGCTGAAGATGCTATTGAGAAACTCACCCGGGGTTTAT
The DNA here is from genome assembly GCA_034002885.1 of Bacteroidales bacterium. Lineage (GTDB taxonomy): Bacteria > Bacteroidota > Bacteroidia > Bacteroidales > VadinHA17 > LD21. Next base: position 19,075 of record JAVEZS010000051.1, on the reverse strand, counting down.
GATCAGAACCATTCCAGTTGATTTCCCCGATGAGGAATTTTTCATTCAGATCATCGAGCCTTTCTGAAATCTCATCCAGCCCGGGATATACTGTGCTGAACTCAAGCCTTTGAACTATAATGGTATTCACAAACCGGTCAGTTTAATTCCGGGGAAAATAAAAGATAAAAGGAAAAACAGGTCCGGCAACGAATGCCGGACCCGGATATCAGTTACTCAGTTCGTTCAGGATGAGGGCGGCTGCGCCAAGAACGGCACCGTTGCTCTCTGATATTCCCGAAGGAAGGATTTTGACTGTATTTTTGAACAGAACGTAGTTATTCTTTTTGAGGTACTCCCTTACCGGCTTGAAGAGCAGCTCTCCTGCCTGTGCAAGTCCTCCGAAAAGGAATATGGCCTCAGGACTGGTAAATACTATTGTGTTCACGATCCCGAAACCAAGTTTTTCAGCAGTGTATTCCATTGCTTTTACAGCTATAGGATCACCCTTTGCTGCAGCTTCAGCTATTGCCTTTGAAGTGAGCTTTGAAGGCGGAAGATCTCTCAGGGGACTCTCGTCACGCATTTCGCTTATCAGCAGGGAAACAGTTTTAACAAGTCCCGTTGCAGAAGCGTAAGCCTCGAAGCAGCCTTTCCTGCCGCATCCGCAAACCCTTCCGTTCGGAACAACTGTCATATGGCCTACCTCACCGGCAAATCCGGTATGTCCGTATACCAGCTTTCCATCAACGACAATACCGCTTCCGAGTCCTGTACCAAGTGTCAGAACAACGAAGTCCTTCATGCCCTTCGCTCCTCCGAAGACCATTTCACCCATTGCTGCAGCATTGGCATCATTTGTAAGGACAACCGGAACTTTCATTTCCTTCTTAACCATATCGGCGAGAGGAACGATACCTTTCCATGCCAGGTTGGGAGCATGCTCAATAGTACCTCTGTGGAAATTTGCATCGGGTGCACCTATGCCTATTCCTGTCAGTTCAATGTCCTTTTTTGTGGCGATCAGTTTCTTCAGCGCTGCTGAGAAAGCCTTGACAAAATCGGTCACTACAGGATAATCCGTCGTTTTAAGATGTCCCTCTGCCAGAACCTTTCCTTCATGGTCGACAATTCCGAAAACAGTGTTTGTTCCTCCGATATCAACACCTGCTACTACCTTTTTCATTTTACATAAGTTTTTAATTATTAATATATTATCGTTTTTTGCCCGGATTCCTCAGGGGCTGGATTTTAATATCTGAAATATATCTTATTTTAATCATATCCCGGTTCTTCCTGGTGAGGTTTTTACTTTCTGAAGCTTCGGATCCTTGAAATTCTCAGGTTTCAGCTCCCAGGGTTGTGTTATAAAGAAGTTTTCGGGGACGTCGATCTCTGCCGGATAATACGAGACCGGCTCTGGTTGACGTTGAAGTTCAAAATCGCCGGTGGTCCATTTCCCGTTACTGTCAAGGTCAAAGATAGCCCTGAGGCGGTATTTTCCCCTTTCAAGAAGAGGGAAATCGACCTTGCCGTTCCCTGTCAGGCTTGCCTCCCTTCTGATATTTTCGGTATTATCGAGAAGCTGTACGATGATTCTGCCTTCATTGCCCGTGATATCCATTGTAAGCTGACCGTACGATTCCGGGGTTCGGATCGCAAATTTCAACGCTGCCGAATCGGAATAATCGCCATAAATGCTTCTGAAGGCTGTTGAATCGGAAATAAGGAGATAATTCTTCCCGGGCTCCAGACGGGTGTCTATAAAATACCGGCATGAGCTTAAACTGTCGGCTTTGATTGTAAAGGGCCGGCTTATCTTTTTCTCTTTTTCAGTCTCAAAAAAATATATCCTTGAAGTATCGGGAGGGAGGAAGGGAGCAGGAGCCGTTAGTGTTATCCTGAGGTCGGGCCTGGCCTGCGAAGGGATATTGGTTTTAACGTCATAGGCTGTCCGGCGCGTTACTCTCGTCCTGGGTGACTTTGGTGCAAGGAACCTCATGTTTACGGTGTCGGTACGCTGGGATGTTATACCAAGGGTATCAGTAAAGGGATATGTTACATAAGTCTCCAATTGCTGCCTGTTGTAAAGGGTGGTATCGGTGAGCCATACAGTTATGGTATCGCGCAGGACATTCTTTTCAATGAAAAATGATCCTTCCGGGGCATCCTTCACCGAAAGCCCGAACTCCATCTGTCCGGGAGGCAGGGCCAGGGTGTACCTCAGCTGATATGCCGATGGGCGGGATGAAGATGTAAGGTAATGAAGTTTCTTTTCGGCCTGCGACAGCACAAGGCTGTATTCACCGATAACAGGGGGGACTGAAGCGATTTTACCGGCTGAATCTTCTGTTTTCGGGGTCATAACAGGCCTGGCCCGGACTAAGGAATCCCGTCCGGGAGGCATATAGTTCTTTTCGGGAGTTATTTCCACGGGCTGAGGCAGAAAAGCGAATAACTCGTCGCGGTTATTGTAGTTCTTGCTGTTATCGGCGTCCTGAAGGGCAAAAAGCCTGTAGATACCCGGCCTTACGTTGTCGATGCGGAATTCACCGTTCGCGGATGAACGTGTAATATAGTCGGGGAGCTGCTTACTTACCGACGAATCGGCCAGATTGCTGTAGAGGAGTATCATCGTGTTTTCAGGAGGATCAAGGGTCAGCCCTGTATAAACATTCCCCGTAACCGAAAGTGAATCGATAAAAGGTCCGGTGGAAAACACAAACTGAAAGTTATTGATCGCATTGCCCTCGTTCAGGTCGCGTATCGCATCCTGGAAATAAAAGGTGTAGGTGGTACTGTCCCTCAGCTCATCTTCATACCTTATCCGCATACTCTTACCCCTTATGGCAATATCGGGTCTCTTCTCCATAGGGGGCGACACCATGAATTTCTCGCTTATCTTGTCAAGCACTATATATTCATCAAAAGTAACAATGATCTCCTTCCCCGTGAAATCAGTGGAGCCGTTGGGAGGATCGTATTTTACAATAACCGGTATTTCCCTGTCCCTGGGCCCGCCTGCGGGTGAACTTATCTTGGCGCATCCGGATATCAGAATCACCAGGGGAAAAATCACGGATATGGTTCTGGAAGCGCCCTGTTTCATAAAGTAAAAGTTAACAACTACAAACATACATTTTTTTGGAAACACTTCTGATAACCTGTATCAGAGGGCTGCCAAAAGTTTGCCAATATTTTCTACCTTTGACGTAAATTACTATTCCGACAATGCAATTACTCGTAATTCCGTGGGATGTAAATCCGGAGATATTCCGGGTCGGCTCCTTTGCCGTAAGATGGTACGGCCTCCTGTTTGCCTCATCTTTCCTTTTCGGCTATATAATAATGAACAGGATTTTCAGGAATGAGAATCTGGCTGACACGGTTCTCGACAGGCTCACAGTTTACATGGCTGTGGGCGTTATAGCGGGTGCAAGGCTCGGTCACTGTCTTTTTTACGAACCGGGATATTACCTGAGTCATCCGTTTGAGATCCTCAAGATATGGCACGGAGGGCTTGCCAGTCATGGCGCGGCAATAGGAATTCTTCTGGCATTATGGCTCTTTGCGAGGAAGGAGAAGAAGGATTTCACATGGATAATCGACAGGGTGGCAATAGTGGTTGCACTGTCGGGTGTGTTCATAAGGCTCGGTAACCTTATGAATTCCGAGATCTACGGGGTGGAAACAACTGTTCCCTGGGGCTTTGTGTTTCTCAGGAACGGAGAAACGGCTCCCAAACATCCCACACAGATCTATGAGGCTCTTGCCTATCTTTTCATTTTTATCCTCCTCTACAGGATTTACTGGAAACACAAGGGAGAACATATCCAGGGAGTATTGATAAGCCTGGCCATGATACTGATTTTCACGGCAAGGTTTTTCATCGAATTCCTGAAGGAAGATCAGGTTGCCTTTGAATCGGCAATGAAACTCAACATGGGTCAGCTTCTCAGTATCCCCTTCGTAATTGCCGGCATCGCCTGGCTATGGGTGAGCCTCCGGCAGGGGAAAAGGGCTGTCATTAAAAGAAAAAAATAATTCCCTGAACAGAAGCCCGGGAACAGGAATATGGATTGGTGAAAAATACAATACAGGGGGTAATAAGTAATTTTACACCCTTTGTTTACTTCTTAATCAGTATCCCGTAAAAAAGAACATCGAGGATGGCATTGAGTCTCTCCTCAATATCTATCTCCTTCTTTTTCCAGAACAGGGGAACCTCAAGTCCCTTAAGCGCAGTCTGAACAGCGATGGCAGTATACTCGCTGCTCTTCACATTAAATACTTTCTTCCTTACTCCGTCGTAGATTATAAGCCGCAGTATAGCCAGCTCCTCACGATCGTATTTCTCGCGGATCATCTCAATGAAATTAAAGTGAGCAAGGTTTCTGTCGAAGATGGCATTGTAATAATTCGACAGTTTTTCGAATGTTTTCATCCTCACAAAAACATAATTCTTCATCTTCCCTACCGGCGATTCAACCGACTTTATTGCCTTAGTCAGTTCATTCCTAAGCACATTGGCCTCGTACAGGACCACAGCTTCAAATATCTCTTCCTTGCTTTTAAAGTAGTAATATACCGAGCTCTTTCCCATTTTCAGCTCGGCAGCAATCTCATCCATAGTGGTTTTCTTAAACCCGTAACGGCTGAAAATTCGTCCTGATGTAACTATAATCTTTTTCCTATACTCCTCTTTATTAACCATATGACATCCCTGTTAGTAAGTCCGCCTTTCTTTCTGCAAAGTTAATTCTTAGCCGGCTCATATCAAAATATTCGAATATTACGGTCGAGAATTCGAATTTACCTGAGTTGTAATTAAGGAACCCGGGAGAAAAATCTGGAGTCAGTTTTAAAAAAAGGTGACTTTCAGTCAGGATATTTACAGTTGTCAATACAGGTTATTTTGTAAATTTGGCTCTCGAATGAATCGGGAAGAAAGCAGGCGGAGAAATGACAATAGACGGGGAGAATTACCGGAGTATATGGATAGATGATGATGACAGAAGCGTGGTCAGGGTCATTGACCAGCAGAAGCTTCCGTTTTATTTTGAGACGAAGTCCCTTTATTCCGTTGATGATGTTTACAATGCCATTAAGGACATGACGGTGAGGGGAGCTCCGCTCATTGGAGCTGCAGGGGCCTTCGGCATCTATCTGGCCACTCTTGAGGTCAGTCCTCTCACAAACACGGCATCTCATCTGAAAAATGCTGCTGATTACCTTGTGTCGTGCCGCCCCACTGCGGTAAATCTTTCATGGGCAGTAAATTTTGTTATGGAAAGGCTCAGGGGTATTGATGAGACCGCAGAGCTTCAGGAAGCCGCACTGGAGAGTGCCCTGGAGATTTGTGAAACGGAAGCGGAGAACTGCCGTCTTATCGGGGAGAACGGACTAAGTCTCATCAGGGAGGCAGTAGCCGGAAAGAACGGACGGGCGGTCAATATCCTTACTCATTGCAATGCCGGATGGCTTGCATGCATCGATTACGGAACAGCCACGGCACCTGTATATATGGCCCATGAGGAAGGGATCCCTGTTCACGTATGGGTCGATGAGACCCGCCCCAGAAACCAGGGTTCCATGCTTACAGCCTGGGAGCTTGGAAAAGCAGGGGTTCCGTATACCCTGATAACAGATAATGCAGGTGGACTGCTTATGCAGAAAGGGATGGTCGACCTGGTCTTTACAGGCTGCGACAGGGCTACCCGCCGGGGTGACGTTGCCAATAAGGCAGGTACTTATCTTAAAGCTCTTGCCGCCCGCGACAATAATGTTCCGTTCTACGCTCTCATGCCGTCGTCATCAATCGACTTCGGCTTGTTTGACGGGAAAAAAGAGATAATAATCGAGGAACGCGACTCTGAAGAGGTTACTTCGGTCAGGGGGCTGTACCACGGGGAGATCATCCCTGTCAGGATTTGTCCCGAAGGGACCCAGGCGGGTAACTGGGGATTCGACATAACCCCTTCTGAGCTTGTTACGGGTTTTATAACTGAAAGGGGGATCTGCAACGCAGATGAAAAAAGTATTGAAGAAATGTTTTCGGATAAGATAAAATAAAGAATAAATACATGGACGGTGTAGTAAAATTCAATTGTCATTGGAGCCAGTCAGGACCGGTTATCTCTGATGAGCAATATGAAATTATAAATTACTGGAGAGAGATCCTTTACAATATGGACCTTATTGGTGCCTATGAGAATGGTGTTGGCTTCGGAAACATCAGCATGAGGATAAGGGGAGGCAACCAGTTTGTCATAACAGGTTCTGCAACCGGCGAGATACCCGAGCTGGAGCCCGGTCATTATGTAAAAGTCAATTCATTCAATATCGACGATAACGCTGTGCAGTGTACCGGGCCTCTAAAGGCGTCATCCGAATCTCTGACCCACGCAGCAATATATCTCGCTGATCCCGGGGCTAATGCTGTCATTCACGTCCACAGCATCGATCTGTGGAATGAGCTCATCTACAAGGTTCCCACAACCAATCCATCAATGGAGTACGGGACCACAGGCCTGGCAAAGGATATCTTCCGGCTCTTCAGCGAGTCGGACGTATTTGAGAAAAGGATAATAGTTATGGCGGGCGACAGGGCCGGGATACTTTCTTTCGGACACGACATGGATGAAGCTGCAGATGTCCTGATGCAATATTTAAGAAAGGAAGGATGACCGGGAGTCCTGTCACAGTAGGATCAGGTCATCATGAGTGTACTCAACAAAAACATTGGCCTGGTCATCAGGCTTCTTTCAGAAGTCATCGTCCTTATAAAATAAAACCGGTATCTCTTAACCCGGATAATGATAGCAATTAATAACAACTTAAACCTTAACAAGAATGAAAACAAAACTTATTTTCCTTTCAGCCGCTGCTGTAATTCTTCTCTTTGCCTGCAAGCCGAAGACAACCGGTCAGTCAGATCAGCAAGCCATCCTTACTGAAGAGGCCCAGACACCTGACTATCAGAAAATGATCACTGCCCGCGTCTTTATAAAGCCGGGAATGGAAGCTGATTTCATTTCGGCCGCCACGATGATGATCGAGAATTCCAATAAGGAGGAAGGATGCCTGGGCTACATGCTTTACCAGGATCCCTATGAAAAGACAAATTTCATTTTCGTTGAGAAGTACAGGAACCAGGCAGCCATTGATGCACATTTTGCTTCATCCTATTTCAAGGAGTTCGGGAACGTCAGCGCCGGGATGACCAGCCGTCCTATGGAGATAAAGATTTACGATATCGCGGCGGAGAATTAGAAACAGGCAGGATAAAAATCAGTCTGTCCCGCCAAATGTCAGGACAGGCAATAACATTGCCATTCCGTGTTAAAATGGAAAGCCGCGACAGGCGAACTGAAAAAATTACTAATATTGGAGGCCGGAAATCTGAGACAAAGTAGTAAGTCCGGCAGGATAAAACATGAAAGCATCTGATCGTATCGGATTTGACAATGAGAAGTATCTGAAGGAGCAGACTGCTGCCATCCTTGAAAGGGTAAACAGGTTCAATGATAAGCTCTACCTCGAATTCGGAGGTAAAATTCTCTATGACCTTCACGCCTCCAGGGTGCTTCCAGGCTTCGATCCGAATGTAAAGATGAGACTCCTCCACCTTCTAAGGGACAAGATAGACGTCATTCTGTGCATTCATGCCGGCGACATTGAAAGGAACAAGGTAAGGGCCGATTTCGGGATAACCTATGATGCCGATGCCCTGAAAACCATCGACGATTTCAGGGAATGGGGGATAGAGATAACAGCCGTTGTCATAACGCGCTACCAGAAGCAGGCTCCTGCAAGAACATTCAAGAACAAGCTCGAGATGCGGGGAATAAAGGTCTACCTTCATTATCCCACCAAAGGATACCCCACCGACATTGATCTTATCGTAAGTGACCAGGGCTACGGAGCTAACCAATACATTGAAACGACAAAACCTATTGTAATAGTAACAGGGCCCGGCCCTGGAAGCGGAAAGCTTGCCACATGCCTCTGCAACCTATACCACGAGTACAAGAGGGGAGTAAAAGCAGGTTATGCAAAGTTTGAGACCTTTCCAATATGGGATCTTCCTATTAATCACAAGGTCAATATAGCTTATGAAGCCGCGACTGTCGACCTGAAGGACGCGGTTATGGTCGATGATTATCACCTGAAAGCATATAATATCAGTGTAGTCAACTACAACCGCGACATTGAGGCTTTTCATCTTCTGAAAAGGATTATTGAGAAGATCACCGGCAGCGGATCGATGTACCTTTCTCCCACCGACATGGGCGTCAACCGCCTGAGTTCGGGAATTGTAAACGACTCCGTGATTTCGGAGGCTTCCCATATGGAGATAATAAGGCGCTACTTCAGGTGTGCAGTGGAGTACGTGATCGGCCTGGCGGAAAAAGACTCTCTCGACCACATCCAGAAGATAATGAACAAGGCAGGAGCCAGGGAAGAGGATCTGAGGGTTGTTTTGCCGGCCAGGAAAGCAGCCAGGGAAGCTGAGAAGGCGGGGAAGGGCAATGAGGGAGTATTCTGCGGCGCCGCCATCGAACTTCACGACGGGACTATAATAACAGGCAAAAACTCTCCTCTCCTTCATGCCTCGTCAAGCCTTATTCTGAACGCCACAAAGCACCTGGCGGGGCTTCCCGACAGCATGTACCTCCTTCCCGAATCGATAATCGCTTCGGTAACCTACCTGAAAAAGAATATCCTTGAAGGCAGAATGGTAAGCCTTGATGTAGACGAAACCCTCATTGTACTGGGCATAAGCGCACTTTCTAACCCTGCTGCAAAAATGGCTCTCGAAAGCCTTAAATACCTTCGCGACTGCGAGGTGCATCTGACCCATATTCCCACTCCGGGTGATGAAGCAGGTTTACGCAAGCTGAAGGTAAACCTCACCTGCGATCCGGAATTCTCAAGTAAAAGTCTCTTTATAAGCGGTTAAGCAATGAGAGATGAACAGTTACCTGAAAAATCTCATAGCGGAAGGAGAAAGCCAGAAGCTTGATTTCAAATTCTGCATTACCGACAGCAGGAAGATTGCCAGGACATTGTCAGCATTTTCGAACACCGGCGGCGGCAGGCTCCTTATAGGAGTAAGGGATAACGGAAGCATTGCCGGGATAAGATCGGATGAGGAGATCTACATGGTCGATACAGCAGCCCATCTCTTCTGCCGGCCTGAAATACACTACACCATAAAACAGCATGTAGCTGAAGGAAAGACAATCCTTGAAGTTGAGGTTCCCGGTGGAAATGAAAGGCCCTACCAGGCAAAGGATGAAGAAGGCAGGTGGCGTGCCTGGATCAGGCATGGAGACCAGAACCTGATGGCCAACAGGGTAATTATTCAGGTATGGCGCAAGGAGAAAAGGGGAAAAGGGGTGATGGTGAAATTCGGAAAAGCTGAGAACATACTTATGGAATACCTTGCAATCAACGGATCGGTTACACTGAGTAAGTTCAGAAAATTATCGGGTATTTCATCGTCAAGGGCAGAGTCGATACTTGCAAACCTCATTTTGTTCAGGGTCCTTAAGATCAATGCCTCCGAAAAGGGATTCCTGTACGAACTGGCCCAACCTGTTATTTAGGTTCATCTGACCTGTCCTGCTTTTCTGCTCTTCCTGTTCCTGAGTACTTCGTTAATGACCATAACAATGGCAATAACAACAACTATAAGGAAGGAACCAACTCCAAGTATTATTCTCATGCAAGGCTCTGAATTAATATTTTATGTAATGTTGTTTTCAAAAAAAAAGCAGTTGCCTTTCATTGGAATTCCTGACAGCTGCTTTTCTGAAGAACAAAGTATCTCGTAAACAAAGAAGTTACATTCTGATTACACCTGTTTTATCGTAAAGATGCCCTTTCATCCCGTGAAAACGAAGATTTTCAGAACAACCAGCACTATCAGTACTGCCAGCCAGAAAATAAAAACCTTCACCCCGTTTGAAACCTTCAGCACTTTCATGATAAAACATCCTCTCAAACTTCAGTTTCAAAAGTAGGAGTAAAAACTCTTAACATTCATTAGAAAGTAATTAGAAGGTCGTTAGAATTTATTTAGAAGCATTCCTGTAGTCTGAACCAGGATAAGGGGCCCGTTCAGGAGGATCTTCCTTCTTCGATGAAAGGGGTTCTGAAAATAAAAGCCCGCAGGAGATGCGGGCTCTGAAAAACAAAGTAGAAAAAAAGAACCTATTTAAGTCTGATCCTGCAATTGCCGATGTTCTTATCACTGCTATAAATCTGGATCTTATATTCGCCCGGGGTAAGCTTTTCTTTTGGAGCGTAGGTAAGAGTAACTCTCTTCGACTGCTCAAATTCTGCTGTGACAGGCGAAAGAGAAGCTGTTAAGGTACGCATCTCCGGAGGGAAGATCCACGAAAGAGCTTTATCCTCGCCGGTGATCGTAGTACCGGATGGTGTTATAATTTTGAAACTAACTGCATCGGCAAGGCTCTGCGGTACTTCGAAGTTAATATTGAGTTTCTTAACCCTCCTTGCGCATGCAACAACCCTGTCATTTTTCCCTCTTGAACCGTAAACCTGAAAATTATCGCTGTCGAATGTATCCATCATTTTTATCTTTTCGATAAGATCGCCGGCCTGTGACTCACTTTCTGTAAGTTTCTTCTGCAGATCTCCGTTCCTGACCATGAGATCGTCGTAACTGCTTTTCAGCGAAGCATATTCCTTCTCAAGTGCTTCCTTCTGTTTCTGATATTCCTCAAGATCCTCCTTGCTTTTCTTGTTGTATTGTGATGAGAGAACCCTCATCCGTCTTTCGGTATCAGCAAGTTTTGTTTCGGTTTCGCCGAGCAGCTTTGCATTGGAATCACTCTGATCTTTCAGTACTGCCAGATCGAGCTTCAGCTTTTCGAGTTCATTGCCGATAGTTGTTTTCTCGTTCATGAGTCTTTCGGAATTGAGCTTTTCGGCATTCAGACTGTTCTTGTTCTTTGTGTTCCGGGCAAAGGTATAAACCAGGCCCAGGAGAAGCAGGGCAATTATAACTGCCCAGATCCAGGTGTTTGTTCTTTGATTGTTGTCGTCCATCGCCGTAGGGTTTAAATTCTGAGAATCATTGATTGAGAGTATCTCAACGTAAAGCTAAAAATGAAAGGGATTCAGGGTAATTAAAAAATGATTAGAAGTTCATTAGAAACTTCTTAATTGCCCAAAGCCTGTCATTAATGTGTAAATTTGCGCAAAAGAACAAACGCGATGAGTAATATCAACCTGCTCATAGTCGAGGACGAACAACGGCTGGCTGATATCCTGAAAAAGCAGCTTGAAGAGGCCGGATTCAATGCTGACATTGCTTACGACGGATATATCGGGAAACAGCTGGCGGAACAAAAGAATTACAATCTCATCATTCTCGATATCAATCTTCCTCTTATAAACGGCTATGAGCTGTGCAAGGAGATAAGGAAGACTAACAAAAAGACACCCGTCATAATGCTGACCGCTTTCGGAACCCCGGATAACAAGATTGCGGGCTTCGAAGCAGGAGCTGATGATTATGTGGTGAAACCCTTTGATTTCAGGGAGCTTCTTGCCCGTATAAACGTCTTCTTGCGTCGTTCCGATTCATTTTCGGTTGAAACTGAAAAGTTAAGGCTTGCCGATCTGGAAATGGACCTTACAACAAAGAAAGTAATAAGAGCGGGAAAAAAGATTGACCTGACAGCCAAGGAATCCCTTCTGCTCGAGACATTCCTTTTAAACAGGGACAAGCTTCTCTCGAGGGAGTTTATCATAGAAAAGGTATGGGGAATTGATTTTGATCCGACCACCAATATAATTGATGTCTATGTAAACTATCTTCGCAGGAAAATCGACAGGGATTTCCAGCCAAAGCTTATTCACACAAAATTCGGATTTGGGTTTTATTGCAGCGACAAAGAGTTGTAGGTATGAACATCAAGGTCAGGCTTTCGTTCCAGTTTACCCTTCTCGTTGCAGGGATATTGCTGTTTTTCTCAGCTCTGGTTTATTATTTCTCATACTCGAGCCAGATCTCGAAATTCCGTCAGAACCTTCTTGACAGTGCCAAGAATACGGCGACTCTTTTTATCGATGTTGCCGAAGTCGATTCCCTTCTGCTTAAGAAGATCCAGCAGTCAACAACCTCATGGGAGAAGGAGGAGCTGGCAATTACCGATTCGGCTTTTAACCTTGTCTACGGGAATAACATAGAATACCTTGCCGACAGGGATATTCTCGTGAACTCTTCCAATCACTATATCAATTACTTTTCGGTTGCGGGAAGAGACGGCGTTTCATACAAACACATAAACAACTACAGGACATACTATGTTTTTTCTCTGGCGATCGACAAATCGCGTGCAGGGAACCTTGCAGAACTAAGGAAGATCCTTTTCTGGAGCATTATCTTCAGCATCTGGCTCTCGGTTCTATTTTCCTATTTTTTTGCCACAAGAGCGATAAAACCAATAACGAATATAATAAAAAGTGTCAAGGAGATAAATTCCCTTAAACTCAATACCCGCCTCGACGAAGGAGATAAAAAGGATGAGATCGCTCAGCTTGCCATCACTTTCAATGAAATGCTTTCGGATCTTGAGATCGCCTTCAGGAACCAGGAGGACTTCGTTTCAAACGCTTCGCATGAACTGCGGACCCCGCTTACGGTGATGAAGGGTGAAAGCGATTACATACTTAGCCATGAAAGAAGCAGGGACGACTACATAAACCATATAAAGGGTATTAATGCCGATCTGAAGAATCTCAATGAACTCGTTAACAACCTGCTTGAGCTGGCCCAGATAACCCGCGACAGGTCGATCAATACCACCGCTGTAAGGATTGATGAGATCGTGTACAATGCTATTTTCCGGATCAAGAACAAATACCCAGGTCGCAAGATAGTCCCGAGGATCAGTTACCCCGAAAATGAGGACGACCTTCTGGTGAGCGGCAACGAAGGACTTCTCTCCATCGCTTTCAGCAACCTCCTCGACAATGCATGCAAATTCTCCGAAGGTGAAATACCTGTAAGCTTCGCATTTTCCGGGGAACATATAACAATTTCCATCTCGGATGAGGGTGTCGGCATCCCGGCCGGCGAACTCGGTAACATCCAGAGACCATTCAGCAGGGCTTCAAATGTGAAATATACAGGAGGATTCGGAATAGGACTCTCGCTGGTAGCCAGGATAATCTCGCTTCACAATGCTGAAATGAAGATCTCCAGCGCTGAAAACAAAGGAACCACTATCGATTTGGTTTTCAGGAAACATAACAGGTTTTCGGAATAAGATGATAAGGCAGGTTTTTACAGTGTCCGGACTTATCAAGGATTACAGGGGTACTACTTTAGAGATATTTTTACTATTATTGGCTAATTAAAAAACTTACCATGGAAGACGATATTATCATCTGCAACTGCAACGAGATATACAAAGGTGAGATAGTTAAGGCTATCAGGGAAAAAGGTCTTAAGACCGTTGATGAGGTAGGAGAAGCAACCACGGCAGGAACTGTCTGCGGCGGATGCCAGGATGACATTCAGGCTATCCTCGACGAAATAAACCAGCAGTAGATTTTTAAACCTCAGCCACTGTCTCTCCCGGAAGAATTATCGTCAGTTACCCTGGTTGGCGCCGGGACAGATCCGGTAATTGTAGTTTGTTGTTGATTTAAAGGCAGGGTCGTTTATCCCCTTTATCTCAGCAATGTGCTTTATCGTGTGATCAAGCTTCATATGGGCAGTGTGATCCTCTTTTGTTGCCCAGGCCTCAGTGAGGCAGAAAAGGGTGCTGTCGTGGTATGACTGATAAAGTGAATAATCGAGACAACCGGGTTCCTTCGCCATTACTTCTGCCTTGCATGCATCGAACGACTGTTTGAAAAGCGTCACATACTCAGGTTTTACTTTACGTTCGAAACGCATAACTACGATCATTGAGTCTCTGTCGCAGCTGCAGCAGTTTTCCGTAACCTGATCTTTGGCACCACCCGTGCATGAAGCAAGAGCAATGATCCCGATTAAACCCATGTAAAGATTTTTCATTTTAATTGCATTTTCTGATTTTAATGAGAATTTATCTCCAAATATAGCTGAAATCATTGCCCTGGATATTTTTTTTTCATTCGCTCAGAAGTCCCCGGTTTTTTATCACTATACCTGCCGGCCGTCATAAAACCATCGTTCACTGTCATATCCGCCTCGCTATTTCATGGCTCTTTCCACTGGGTTTCAGATCACATCATGAGCGGAAAATGATTATTTACGAAAAGCACCGGAAAGAATGCAGCATATCTGGAAATTTTAAGTCTTTTTAACAGATGGAACATGACAGTAACCATCTGCACAGATTCGACCATTAATACTAATCTTAAAGAAAAGCAGCCATGAAAAGAGTCATTTTTATCACAATCCTGGGCTTTGCCCTTTGTTTCAGTTCCTATGCCGGGAAGTTCCTGGCAACCGGAGAAACTTATTCTGCCCTTGGCAGATATACCATTGAGCTTGATGATGATTACACAATGCTTAACGGTACAAGCCACAAGCCGTATGTCATCAAGTTTGAGAACAGCGATCTTGAGGCAAAGGTTTTTGTAACCATGGAGAAGCGATGCAGAAAATATTTTGTGCTCTCTGATGCACTTTCAGTTCAGTATGTAAGCAAGCCGGGGTATTTCGGAGTCGAAAAGCTGGATCCCGATATGTGGAAGGAAGGATACGGTACCTCCGAAAGATCCCTCAACAAGGGTGAATATTTCCATCAGAAAAGGATCACTGACGGGACCCGCTGGAAAAATAACAAGACAGCGCTTGTTGCTGCCTGGTTCCCGATGCTTCTCAAAAACCAGGAAGAAGTTCTTGCCTCAAGGTAGGATAGATAAAGTGAATCGCCATGATCTAAAATGGGCAAGAAGGCAGTAAGAGCGCTTTAGGATTAAAGGGGAGATTGGAGGGGATAAACGCCGGATTTTAATAGATCCGGCGTTTCTGTTTTGATTTATTTTCGCGAAAAATCTGTTAAATGTTAAAAAATCAAAAAATGTTTTATTTTTACGAATCCAAAACAGGGAATTAAGTGTTAATCTGTAAAAACAAAACGAGAATGAAAAGAACAATTAAGATAAGCGGTATGATGGCATTTATTGCCTTTTTTACCTTTTCGCTGACTGCCCAGACCCGCAATGATGTGATCAAGGCATACAATGAAGGAGCAAAAGCAGCACAAACAGATGTTTTGGCCGCGATAGCTGCTTTTGAGAATGTGATAACCATTTCCGGTCAGGTAGGGGAAACGGCTGACGACCTTAAGCAAAAGGCCACTCAGATACTCCCGGGTCTTTATGTCAAGTCAGCTTCAGCAGCAATTACAGAAAAGAAACCTGCCTCAGAAATCATCAGGGCTGCGAAAACAGCGGCAGCCGCGGCAGAAAAATACGGAAGCGCAACAAGCAGGGACAACTCTGCCAAACTGCTTGTGCAGGGATATTATATGATGGGTATCGACTACTTCAATAACAAGGATTTTGAGAACTCACTGAAGGCATTCGACTCCCTTCTGGTCATTAATCCCGACTATTCTGCGGCGATTTACAACAAAGCACTGATCTACAGAAGCCAGGACAATGCTGAAGCTTTTGAGGCAGCAATCGATTCTTTCCTTGGTAAACTTGATCCGGCAAAGGAAGCCGATAAGGCTGCCCAGGCATCATCAACAGCTATTGAATACTTCCGTGCAGCAGGTTCCCAGGCAAACCAGGCGAACAACCTCGACGAAGCCCTTGCCCTTCTCGACAAAGCTGCAAAATACGGCGATGATAAGGATCTGTTCTATTATTATGCCGACGTGTACAACAAACAGAAGAATTATGACAAGGGCATTGAGTTTGCCCGCAAGGGACTTGACCTGGAAACAGGCGACGCTGAGGCAAAGGCAAAATTCTACTTCCAGCTTGGACTTGCCCAGGCGGGAAAAGGCCAGACAAGTGAGGCATGCGCGTCATTCAAGAACTCGCTCTACGGACCTTTTGCCGAACCTTCAAAGGCACAGAGGACAAACCTGAAATGCCAGTAAAATAATAAACTCCTTCTAAGGGCTGCTGCGGGAATCCTGCATGCAGCCTTTCTTCATACATATACGGGCCAGCAGCTTCACGAACCCGCTTCTTCGGGATAAAGATCGGAAATCCTCTTTAATCTGAAATTGTAACAAATCAGAAAAGAAAAAAAGGAGGATCACGTACAGGTAATGAACTTTGGTTCATTTTGAATTTTTTTCATTACCTTTATACTATTAATCAAAACTCTGATGTTTTAATAATTACATCGGGGCCGTTCTTTTAACGGAACTCTGGCGTTTTGAAATTTCAGGGCTTCCTGGGAACTGCTTTCCCCGGCGTTATATTGAAAGTTACATCAAAACAGAACCGGTATAATAATGAGAATCTTTTTTATACTAACTGCAGCAGCAATAATTGCATTTCTTAGTGGTCGGGCTGCAGGCCATGACCTGATTACCCAGGACGGGGCCCGGATTTCCTTCAGGTCGACTGATCATGATTTCGGGATGATAACCACAGGAGCCGAGGCAAAGCACTATTTCGTCTTTACCAACGAAGGCAGATCTCCCCTGGTAATAATGAATGTCCGTACCGCATGCGGCTGTATGGTCCCTTCATGGCCCAGGGAACCCATTGCACCGGGAAGAAAGGATTCCCTCGCCGTAGAATATAATACGAAAATAAAGGGAACGTTCAGCAAATCAATAACCGTTCAGTCGAATGCCTCAACGCCGTCGGTCGAGCTTAAGATAAGCGGTACCGTTGTGAAACCAAAATGAAAAACAAAAGAATAAACAGACCATTCAGGAGAAGATCTGACATTGCCGCAGGCCTCTTCCTTTTATTGTTTCTTCTCCTTTTACAGGCTTGCTCGGATGATACCGGCCCGGACGATCCCGCTAACCTTTCTATTGAACTTACAGGACAGGATGTTTCTGTTTTCCGTGGTGACGACGGCTCGGCAAAAGCAGTTGTTAAGGGCGGTATCCCTCCCTACTCCTATGAATGGTCGAACGGAGAAACAGACCCCGAAATTGATGGTCTTGCCGCCGGCCTTTATTCTGTTACTGTAAGTGATGATGTTGACTCTGTAG
The DNA here is from genome assembly GCA_034002885.1 of Bacteroidales bacterium. Taxonomy (GTDB): domain Bacteria; phylum Bacteroidota; class Bacteroidia; order Bacteroidales; family VadinHA17; genus LD21. The sequence continues at coordinate 1,928 of JAVEZS010000051.1, read as the reverse complement.
CAACCGGAAGTATAAGAATCCAGCAGCCGGTCCCTGAAAATAGTGTAACTGACAGGGAAGGCAACATCTATCTTACAGTAAGGATCGGCGACCAGGTGTGGATGCAGGAAAACCTCAGGGTTACGGTCGATCCCGACAGCAACTCGATAGTAAGCTATCTGTACAACAATGATGAGGCAAATGAAGAGACATTCGGACGGCTATACACATGGAACGTGGCAATGAACGGATCGGGGCAGGAAGGAGCTCAGGGTATCTGCCCAGCAGGATGGCACATACCCTCCGACGGAGAATGGAAAACACTCGAGATTTTTCTCGGCATGACACAGCAGGAAGCCGATATGACCAACACCTGGAGAGGAAGCCCCGTCGGAACAATACTGGCAAAAGGAGGTGGATCGGGCTACGAGGCGCTTTTTGCAGGACGGATGACAAGCTATGGGACATTCAGCCTTCTCAACCAGTATGAATACGTCTGGACATCTACAGAGTATGGGGATAATGCCTGGAGGCGATGCTTTGAATCGGGAGTGAGCACTTCGGGGAGATGGAACACTTTCCCGAAAACATACGGTTTTTCAGTCCGCTGCTTAAAAGACTAAAAGAACAGAGATGAAACATCTGACAATACTTTTTTTTATTTTTTTACTGCTGTCAGCCTGTTCGAAGGATGGCGAAGGAGGTACAGATGATCCGGATCAGCCATTTATCTTTTCATCCCTGGTTGCCGAAAAAGACACTATCGAAACCGGCGAGTCGACAAAGATAAAAGCAACTGCAACAGGCTACAGGATCAATTTCTACTGGGCTGCAACGGCTGGTGACATACTTGGCAGCGGAAGCGAGGTCGTCTACACTGCTTCCCCCTGCCAGGCCGGAAAGAATAAGATTACCTGCACTGTACGCGATGGCAACGATGCTTCAGTTTCAAAAGAGATATATATCGTCGTTAAATAAGCTGCTGGCAGCACTTCTTCTGCTGCCCTGGCTGATGATGAGCAGGGCTCCTGCCCAGTGCCTTACATCAGTAAATCCTGTCGGAGGATCGAACAATCTCCTCGCTCTCGACAGGAGCACCCTGAGGGTGATCTCCTTCTACAGGTTCAATTACGGCAACCGTTACCTGGAGGGCGACAGACTTTCGGATTTTGACCTTATCCGCAGTGCAAACTATAACTACGCCGGAACAATCGCCGGCTTCGGACTTACCGAAAGGATAACCCTTGAATCTGAACTCGGTTACTTCATCAACAAAACCCAGAACTATAATCTTACACCTTCTTATATGCTGAGGGGCAGCGGGTTTTCAAATGCGATCGTCTCAGTAAAATACGGGCTTTTCAGTGACGAGCCAAGGCGTTTTTTCATTTCATCAAGCGCAGGCCTGAAGATCCCGTTATCGAGAGATCCCATAAGCCGGAACGGAGTTGAACTTCCGGTCGAGATGCAGCCGACAATAGGATCATATGGCGCTGTTTTGCAGCTGTTCGTTGTGAAGGAAAAGCCTGAATCAGGCACACGCTATTTTCTTACGGGCAGGCTGGAGATGAACGACCGTAACCTGCAGGATTATAAACTGGGAACATCCGTTTTCACATCACTTTTCCTTTCAAAACATCTGATGCTTCCCTGGCTCAAAGGCGACTGGACAACAATCCTGCAGTTAAGGAACGAGATCAGGGGAAAGGATAAGACGGCCGGCGGCTGGAAAGAATCGTCGGGAAGTACTATTTTCTATATCTCACCGCAGATAAATTATGTTATCAGGGAAAAATGGAACATCTCCCTGATGTTCGACCTGCCTCTGTACCAGAACTTCAATGGTATTCAGCTTGCCTCCAGGTACGGCCTGTCGCTTAACTTCGCAAGGGATTTCAATCTGCAGCGGCAAAACTAATTGGTGATCAAGAAGCTATCAGCTATCAGCT
>JAVEZS010000050.1:0-21021 GCA_034002885.1 Bacteroidales bacterium | reverse complement strand
GAGCTTCGGGCGACTTAAAGCTGGCAAAGGTGTCGGTGCTGATAAGCCTTCCATTCAGAGGGTCTGACTGCGCTGACATACAGATTTCATTAGAATTTTTTACCTGGTACAATAAAAAACTATTGTAAGGCAATAAAAAACTTACCTGACACAATAAATAATTTCATGACTATTAGTATGCAATGAGATCATTGTCCGGTAAAGGGGCTTGTCATTCCGTCTGCCGGCCTGTGGCCTTAAGGTAGGCTGAAAGTTTCAGGTAGTAGGTGGTGATTGCATCAGTATGCTGATCATGGCTTTTCTGAAGCTGTGTCTGCGCGTCGAGAAGTTCGGAAAGGGGTATTGTTCCGGCATCGTAGTAATCATTTGTGATCTTAAGGTTTTCGGTTGCCGACTCGATCGATTTCTTTGCCAGTTCTGTCTGGAGGAATGCTTCCTGAAGGTTGTTCCATTTTGATTCGATGTCGACAGCCATATTCTGCTGCATATCGAGCCTGTTGTTTTCTGCCTTGATCTCCTCCAGCCTGCTTCGTTTTATCTCGTACGATCCGCCCCACCACGAGCTTATCGGTATCGAAACAGTAGCAAAGATCATTCCCAGGTCTTCATTATTCTCAAAAAGATTATGGTATACATATCCCGCCCCGGCTGCAACCGTAGGCATATTCTTACCTATTGCCAGCCTGTGCTGGAGTGATGCGGCTTCAACTCCTTTTCCGAGAAGAAGGTTTTCAGTCCTGGCTGCCACTCCCTGGGCTGTGTTCACATAATAGCCGAAAGGAGGCTTCACCTCTGGGAATCCTGATATATCGACATCGAAACCTTCAGTTGGTGCTCCTGTGAGGTTGCAGAGGAGAAGTTTAAGGATCTTTATGTTATTCTCTACCTTAATCAGGTTGCTCTCGTTATCCTGCTGTTCCAGTTCAATCCTGAGAAGGTCGTTGCGTGTAGCCACACCGGCCTTCACTGCCGCATCGGCTGATTTGTAAATTTCGGCAAGCTGAGCTGAACCAGCCTCAATGGTTCTGACTTTCTCCTTTAGCGAAACTATCTGCCAGAAGTACTCTTCAGTCCTCGACCGTATTTCATTCGCGGTCAGAGCGGCTTTCAGTCCGCTGACTTCCTGACCCACCTTTGCCAGCCTGTTTCCGTAGTAAATCTGTCCGCCTGTGAAGACAGGCTGAGTGGCGGAGACCAGGCCGACCGACCCTTCGCGGATCATCTCGAAGGGAAGAACAAGGGGTATTCCGAGTGCGGCAGGGTTTAATCCAAGGGCGCCCAGAAGGGGAGCCAGCATCGAAAGGTCGATGTTTTGTTTTACCAGGAATTCGTTCGACCTGAAGGTTGCACCAGTGGCGGATACCGCCGGGAAGTATTTTGTGAAAAGTTCTTTCTTTGTCTGATCGGCGATCTGGCTGTCGAGCCTGCTGTTTTTAAGCTCATTGCTGTTTTTCAATGCCATATCCATGCATTGTTGCAGTGAATAACCCTGTGCGCCGGCAATGGCCGGGATGAAAAAGAGAAGAATGAATATCGATCTTTTCATTTTTTTGAATCGTTGAGTTTCCAATAGAGTACCGGAAGTATGGTGATTGTCATCAGAAGAAGGAAGATGCCTCCTGCGAAGATCACGATACCAACGGGAGCCCAGAAAGAGCTTCCAGACATAATCAATGGGACGACGCCTGTCGATGCGGCAGCAGAAGTGAGGAAGATAGGTATCATCCTTCTTTTTCCTGCATCCCAGGCGGCCTCCCTGGCCGGCCAGCCTTCAACGGCAAAGCGCTGCTCCGCATGCTGGAACATAAGTATCACATTACGTACAGTAATCCCGAACAGGCCTATCAGTCCGAGGACTGCCGTAAGGCCTACTGTAAGACCTGAGATCCACAGGCCGAATACGGCGCCGAACATGAAAAGGAATAGAGTGAACAGAGAGATAAAGGTCAGCCCGAATTTCCCGTATGTAAAGAGAAGGAAGAAGAAGATCACGGCGAATGCTGCTATCACGGCATGAATTACCGGTGTAAGGTGCTCCCTGTTGAATTCGGGTTCGCCTCCCACCTGGTATACTATACCCCACGGCAGGGCCGGAACTGTTTCCTCTTCGATGAACTTCTGAAGGCTGGAGAGGAGTTTCCCGGGAACCACATCCCTTTTTGTATCGGCCGACACTGTAATAGTGCGTATACCGTTGCGATGCACTATACTGTTTTCGCTCCATGCGGGAGTCACTTCTGCAATCTGACGAAGAGGAACACTTACTGTCGGGATAAGAGTTGAAATATACGTATCAGGTATACTACCGAGAGATTTTTTCGCACCCTCATTTCCGGTGTTAAGTACTACAGGAATTATTTCATTGTTTTCAGTAACTGAGCCCATAGTGAACTCTCCCGTGGCCAGCATGAGGTTTGCAGCGGTCAGTGCACGTGTCAGTCCGAGTCTTGAAGAAGCAACGGGGTCGGGGCTTATTTCGAGAATTGGAAGCATCTCTCCCCAGTCGCTCCTGACATTTGTAAGTTCGGGTATTGCGTGCATTTTCCCGGATAAGGCGGCGGCGCTTCTTTTAAGATCTTCAATGTCATCGCCGTAGAAACGGAATTCGAAGGTGTTGACATACTGAAAATCTATCTGTTTGAATTTAATGTATGCATTTTCAAAGTAGTTGGCATACCGATCGGAATACTCATCAAGAATAGCTTCAGTTTCGCGTGACCCGTGTGTGTTTACAATGAACTGGGCATAACTGTCGGAAGGCATCTGGGGGGCATAGGATATATGGAACCGGGGAGAAGAGATCCCGACAAACTGGGTTACTGATGTTATCCGTTCATCCCTCGAAAGGATAATCCTGAGCGAATCGGCAACTTTGGCGGTAGTCGAGATCGGAGTTCCGTCGGGCAGGTGGATTTCCACGGCAAACTGATCGCGCTCGGCAACAGGCATCATTCTGAACTTTATCTGTGGTATAAGAAGGATTGCAAGCAGTACCGACAATACACCCGTCGATATTGTAAGCCAGGGGTGGCGAAAGTTCCAGTCCAGAAGCCTGACATACAGGTCGTGAACTTTTTCGGTAATCCTTTTCTTTTCGTGTCCGGTCTCTCCCTTTGCGGATGGTTTGATAAGGGCAACTTCGAGAATCGGCAGCAATATAACAGCCAGGACGAGCGAAACCATAAGGTTAATTGTGAATGTATAGGGGAAAAAGTGGATGAACTCGGCAAACTGGCCCGTAAACAATATCAGAATAGGGTAGAAGATAAGGCAGATGCATGTTGTTGCGAGAAACATGGGCATGAAATATCTGTGAGCGCTGTCGAGGGCTGCATCCCAGGGCTTAAGTCCATTTTTCAGATTGTATACATATCCGTCAATAACAACTATCGAATTATCCACTGTCATTCCGAGTACCACCACCAGTGCCGCAAAGGTTACAGTGTTCAGCGGTATGCCGGAAAGGTACATTAAGCCAACTGCAATGAAGGTGTTCAGGGGAATGATAATGGCAGTCACCAGAGCCGTTCGCAGAGGGAACAGGATCATCATAACAACAATAACCACTATTATGGCTATCATGAGGTCGCGCAGGAATGATATCACTGATCCGTTTACAACTTCCGACTGGTCGGTTATGGAGTTTATTGTAACGTCATCAGGGAAATTCGACTCTTTGTAATCGCTGATGACGCTGTTGACATCTTTTCCGAACTTCACGATGTTATATCCCTGGCGCATCTCCACCGACAACACAAGACAGGGATTCCCGTTCCATGTTATATAGCTTTTGCCAGTTGGATATTCTCTTTTAACCTTTGCGACATCTTTCACCCGTATCATATTGCCTTCAGGATCGCTGTAAATAATTTGATCTTCAATCTCCTGAATACCACCATAAGCAGGTTTCAGATGAACGGGAACATTCATTCTTTCACTCTTTACAACTCCGCCGGGGGCAAGTGATTGTGAGAAGAACTCTGCCATTATAAGCTTTTCGCTGATGGCATACGATGAAAGTTTATCGGGGTCGGCATAAACTGTTATCTGCTCTTTCTGTTCACCGTAAAGTCTTACGTTCGAAACTGATTCTATGCGTCGCAGACCATTTCCAAGATCATCCGCGTATTGCTTCAGTTCCTTCCAGGAACGGTCACCTGATCCTATAGCTATCAGGATTGCCGAAGTGTCGCCGAAATCATCCCTGGCAATAAGGGCAATTACACCCTGTGGAAGCTGAGCCTTAAGGGTCGTAAGTCCATGTTTTATTTTTGACCAGACTTCGTCCTTGTTTCTGACATTGTCCTCAAGTTCGATCATGGCATAGCAGATCCCGTTCTGTGAGGTGGTCGTTGTATAGCTTCTTTTTACTTCGGTAAATGAAAAAAGAAATTCCTCCAGAGGTTCAGCCAGCTGTTTCTCAACCTCTTCAGAGGTGGCTCCGGGGTAAACTCCTACGATGAGTCCCTGACGTATTGTATACCCGGGAAATTCCTGTTTGGGCATCACTATGAGTGCAACTATTCCCAGAATCACAAGCAGTCCCGTCAGCAGGAAAACTATCAGGGAATGCTTCATCGACCATTCTATAATGTCGTACCTGCGTTTCATCTCACCTCAATTTTACCGCCTTCACTTATTTTATGGAAACCTTCGGTAACTATGCTGTCGCCGGCCGAGAGCCCTTCCCTCACCTCCACACCGTTTCCCCTGGCAATGCCCGTTGTTATGAATCTCCGGTTTGCTGTTCCGTCCTTGACGCACCACACGAATCGGCGTCCGTCGGCTGAAGTCATTACAACATTTATCGGTATCACGATGCCACCTTGGTTCTTTCCCCTGAGAAGATCAATCCGGCAAACCATTCCCGGCAAGAGGTCTCTTCCTGGATTCGGCAGTGTTACGTAGGCAGGATAAGTGTGCGACAACTGGTTTGCGATAACGTTTCTGCCGACCCTTTTCCCGTGGAACTCCCTGTCTCCGAGGGCAGAGACCGTTATTACCGATTCGCAGGCTTCAGGGATAAGGGAGATTTCATTTTCGGGAACTGAAAAGCTTACCTTCACAGAGCTTATATCCATAATGGTGATAATGGTTTTGCCCGGGATGGCAGTTTCACCGGCTTCAGCCATTTTTTTCCCCACGATACCGCTTACCGGAGCGAATAGAGAGCAGTTCCCGAGATTCTTCTGTGCAATATTGTATGTTGACTGAGCCTGATTCAGTTTGGTCTCGATATCCACCATCTGAACATCGGGGAGGCTTCCCTTATCGTGTATCGATTTAAGACGCTCATACCCGTCTTTCGCCTGTTTCAGTGATGATCCGGCAGCATTGAACACGCTATGTGCCGATAAAGTGTCGAGCCTCGCAACAAGCCGGCCTTTTGGGACAAACTCACCTTCAGAAACAAATACCTTTTCCACTGTCCCGGGGACTGAGAAGCTGAGTGCCACCGACGAGTTGTCCTCCACCACTCCGGAATAGCTCAGGATATCCATCTGATCAGATTCCTCAACGGTTTCTGTTTTGACAAAGATGACCGGATTACTCCCGGGCTGACTGCTTTTTTTGGAACAATCCGCAAAAGCGATCAGGCATAAGAATAGTATCACCGGAATAGGCCTGGCCTTTATTAGACTTTTCATCATTTCGTTTGTTTTAGTGTTACCCTGCAAAGTTCGGCACACAATAAAGCTTTTGAAAGTCTGAATCAGCCCTATAATTGTTCATAAAGTCGAAAATAAACATAATTTTACAGTCAGGATGGCTAAAAAAATATTCTTTACGTCGAAATATTTGTAAACCGATCATGGACGAAAAGGGGATAAAGAGTTTTTCGCTGGAGTCATTGGGGAAGATGCAGTCTGTTGCCGGCGAAGATGACCTGACATACAACGGATGTTTTCTTGCCCGACGCGATTCGGAAAAGTTAAGGCAGATGGAAGTTTTCAAATATCCCTGCCGCATAAATGCCTTTATTGCCATACTTTGTATCAGGGGCAGTGCGAGGGGCATCCATAACATGCAGCGTTACACCATAAGGGAGAATTGTCTTTTCCTGAGTATTCCCAACAGCATCATTCAGATAGAATCGTGGGACGACTGTGAAGTGTTTATAACAGCCATTGACGAGGATTATGCAAAGCAGATGGCCATCGGGCAAAAGAAGGCGATGTCGGTTTATCTTGGGATGAAGAGATCTCCATTTATTGAATTGACCAGGAGTGAAGCGGAAAGTCTTATTCAGACCTTCAACAACATGTCGAGCGACATGAAGCTGTTCAGGGGTGGGGCATACGATGATGAGATTCTCAGCACCTCGATCAATCTGTCGGCATTCAAGTTTTTTTCCATTGTCAGCAAGTACCGCAGTTTCGACTCCGGCGCAGGAGCTCCGGCAAAAGGCAGGGATGAAGAGCATTATAACAAGTTTATGCAGCTTCTCGACAGGAATTTCAAAAAGGAACGGAGGATAGGGTACTATTCATCGGAAATATGCATCACGCCCAAATATCTGAGCACCATTATAAAAAAGATGAGCGGAATTACAGCCGCTGAATGGATCAACGGGATGGTCATCCTGGAGGCGAAGCATCTTCTGAAGTATTCACGTATGAGCATTCAGGAGATCTCGGAGTATCTTCATTTTCCCAATCAGTCATTTTTCACCCAGTATTTCAGGCGTGAGACCGGCATTACTCCGGGTTGTTACAGGCGTGAACCCTGACAATTCGAAAAGTTCTGTTTTAGCCAGGTGGCTTTTACTGTCAGGGAAGGAAACGGACAGGAAGAAGCACCTCCATGGGTATGCTCGGCGCTAGTAATATTTAACTTTGAATTCAGATCAAATAGAATTAAAATTGCATTGGACTAAAATTACAGAATCATGAAAATCTTCTCATCTGAAAAAGCATCCTTTCTTCTTATGTCAGCGATAGCCGGGGGAGGCTGTCTCAATGCTCAACCCCAGGGATTCACCAGACCGGCTCAGCAGGAGAACAACAGCAACAGGCCCAATGTCCTTTTCATCGCATCGGATGATCTGAGCAGCGCCCTGAATGCTTTTGGAAATTCAGCGGTTCATACTCCCAATTTTGACAGGCTGGCGAAGATGGGAATAGTTTTCAACAGGGCTTATAATCAGTCTCCCCTTTCAGGTCCGAGCAGGGCATCCATTATGACTGGTTACCGTCCCGATCGCATAGGTGTGCACGATCTGAGCGGTAAATTCCGTGATGCCGTTCCGGATGCAGTAACTCTTCCGGAGCTTTTCAAAAAAAACGGATATTACACATGCCGGATCGGGAAGATTTATCATGCCGGTGTTCCAAGTGAGATAGGGCTGCCCGGGTCGGATGATCCTCAATCGTGGACAGTCACCTATAATCCTGTGGGAAGGGATAAGACAGATGAGGGGGAGCTGGTTGGTAATGTTGTCCTGGGGACCTGGCTGGCATTGGACTGCAACGACAACGAGATGACTGACGGTATCTCGGCAAACCTGGCAATCAGCATTCTCAGGAGCCGTTACAGCAACGTTGGAAGTGCCTACGGAGGGCCGGCCAGGAAAGATGCACCTCCCCGCCGGTCAGGTCAGCCGTTCTTTATGGCAGTGGGTTTCTATCGTCCGCATATACCCTATATAGCGCCCAGAAAGTATTTCGACATGTACAGTGATGTTAAAGTTCCTGCGAAGCTTGAAGAGGAGTGGGCAAGCAAGCCTGCTCTTGCAAGAAATGTGACTCCCTGGAATGCAGGTGCGAGTGAAGAAGAGTGCAAGGATGCGATAAGGGCCTATTATGCATCTGTAAGTTTTATAGATGCCCAGATGGGCAAACTGCTGGATGCACTTGAAGAACTTGAACTGATTGACAACACAATAATCGTATTCTGGAGCGATCATGGTTACATGCTGGGCGAACATGGTTTGTGGCAGAAGCAGAATCTTTTCGAGAACACGGCCCGCCAGCCTCTGATGATATATGCTCCGGGTTACTCGCAGGGCAGGGCCTGCAACGGTATTGTTGAGATGCTCGATATTTACCCGACGGTGGCTGAGATTGCAGGATTGAAGGCTCCGGCTGACCTTGACGGAAGGAGTCTTGTGAAATTATTGAAGGACCCCTCTGCAGAGTGGGATTACCCTGCTTTCACCCAGCAGGCAAGGACACTTATCAGCCAGGGCAGCAGCACGTTCAGAATGGGAGGTTCTGGTCTGTTTTCCTTTAATCCGATGCTGAATGACAGGAACACAACGGTTTTCGGAAGGACCATCAGGGTTGACAGATATCGTTACACTGAATGGAATGAAGGCCGTGACGGGGTTGAACTGTATGACTATCAGACCGATCCTGAAGAGCATGTCAACCGGGCTAATGATCCTGAATACAAGCTGATTGCAGATGAATTATCCGTAAAGTTGCATTCCAGCTATGATGCTGAAAAGATAAAAATTACTCAGGAGACAATATTAAAAAACAGGAAAGCGGCAGGGGAATAAGTTTTAAATGGTTTTGTTCCGCTTCCCTGAAGCACAGCGATAAGAAAAATCCTCATCGCATTTAAATTTACCCGAATGCTTATTAAGATTATCTTTGCTTAGGGGATCCTTAAATGTATAAGAATGTTTGATGATATTTCAGACGACATTGAACTTGTTGAGCGACTTCAGGGGGGAGACCTGGCTGCATTCGATATTCTTTTCCGGAAGTATTCCGGGAAGATTTATTCCTTTGCATTCAAATATTTACGATGCAGGGAGGAATCATCTGAGCTTGTTCAGTCTGTCTTTTTAAAGCTTTGGGAAAATCACAAGAATCTTAAAAAGGAGTCGTCCCTGAAGTCATATCTTTTTACGATGGCATACAATGAGATCTGTTCTCTTTTCAGACGAAGGATCTGCCTTCAGAGGTACTTTGAGCATATACGTCTGGAGAAGAGTCATATCTCCAACGAAACTGAAGAGAGTATAGATTGTAACTCCCTTATTGAAAGGTTAAGCGAGATATTCTCTCAGTTGCCCGAGAGGCAAAGATCAATCTTTCTGAAAAGCCGCATTGAAGGAAAACCCTCAAAGGTTATTGCTCATGAACTGGGCTTATCTCCGGGGACTGTCGATAACTACATTTCAAAAACCCTGAGGGTCATCGATGATAAACTTGCTGAGGAGACGCTGCTTCAATGATTATGTTCCGGGTGCTGCATCACTGAAAACATGAAAACAGACATTGCTTCATTGCTTTAGAAGAATTTTCATTTCTTCCATTCAGGAAGTGATAGCTTCCACATAATAATCTGTAATCCGGAGGACATGAAGCTGGCTTTTCAGCCTGATACTGTTTATATTCCATCCTTTATGCAGCGAACAGATAAACCTTTTCTGAGATTACCATCTTCCTCCCTCTCAATATTAGCGCTTGTGGCTCGTATTCCACGTCTGTATGCCGATGTGTTACTGTAAAATCCGTAGGAACTTGTCCACCACGCACCATAAAAATTAAGCATACTGAAAGTCCCGTCCTGGCCAGAGCGTATTCCTCCCGGTAGAGCTGAAAAGCCGGAAGCATTTCGTTTATAGGAATAATCCAAATTGCCTGGAGAGCCTGTGAAATTGGATTCGGTCCAACCGACGGTTGACGCAAGTGATTTAGCTATTTTATTAAAATCGAAAGTTCCATCGTAATTGAAATTATTGTTAATCAGGTAGTTCTCGAGTAATGTCCATTCGGCATCAGTTGGCACATGCCAGCCAGCCGGGCACAAAATGCCGGTATTTATTGTATACCAGTTATATAATGCTCCATATAAGTTACCATAGGTAACCTGATCATTTTGATACCAGCAATAACCGGGTGATGACAAATTCTGCCATTGTTCATCCGAATTAACAAGAGGAATGGTGGTCCCGTCACTGTACCTTGAAGTTTTCAGATTCTCCGCCATCCATTCCTGTGATCCGATTGTAACAATGTTATATATATTTCCATCATGATCAGTAACTGTACCGGAATATGTCTTTACCACCAATCCATTTCCATATCCGGTCCCGATACTGTTTTTTGCATAAGCCCGAATGAAATATGATGTGTTGGGAGAAAGATCGGTTAAGATGATTGTATAGAAACCGCTGGCCGGAGTTCCAAATGTTATTGTATGATCGGAAGTTGTTGGATTCTCTGAAGCACTCCAGCAAACACCACATTCGGTTATGGGAGCCCCAAAATCCTCAGTTATATCACAAAGTATTGCAGCTGATGTTGTTGTAATGTCAAAGGTCTGGGTTGTCATCACAGCTGGTGGTGCCGGAGTAGTGAACATTATATCTTCTCCAAAGATTGTTCCGATTTGGTTTGTTGCCTTAATTCTGACATGATAGGTTGTACCTTCACTCAGATCGGTTAATTCTGCACTTAAATATGCCTGTGTATCTCCCTCCACAATGTTCTGAGCCGGGGAAGCGGTATTTCCGTAGTCCGTTGTTGTACCCCATTCGAATGTGACTGTAGTCGGTAAATAATTTGGATTTACATTTCCATTGACTGTCGCGGAATTCGATTGAAGGTTACTTACGACCAGTGTAACGGCCCGGGGAGCCTGCCCGAGGGTGGTAAATGATACCGAATTTCCATATCCGGTCCCGGCACTGTTGATTGCAAATGATCTTACATAATAAATTGTATTCGGGTGAAGCTGGTTCAGGCTGCTTACAAAAGTATCAGACTCACCACTATTGGTTATCTTATTGTTTTCTGTTGTCGGGTTATCTGATGTATTCCAGCATACACCTTTTGATGTAATCTGTGATCCCCCAGAATCGAGAATAACACCTCCGCAAGTTGCAGTTGTTGCTGAAATTTCACTGACAGCGATGGTTTCTACAGAAGGGGGAACGGGATCTTCCCTGCAGGAGAGGATCGATACAAAAAAAATCAGAATAGCTGAATATTGAAGACCTTTATTCATCAGAAAAGTCTATTGTTTATTAGAGATTAGTGATCCAGTACATTGCCAGTTCTTTCCAAAATAACAAAAGTATTCATTTTTTACCAGTAAATGTCATAAACCGTGCCATCCCGTTAATAAATGAAGGTAGTTTGTAATTAAGTATCCTCTAAAGTTGATTTAGAAGTTACATCCCTTGAATTAGTCTTCCGGAATTTCTTCATTCATAAAAATATTTCAAAAAAATACAGGATTCGATGTGAGAAGTCATCAGTTTGTTCGTATAACAAATAAGAAAAGGATCAATTTGATTCTTTAAGATCTGAATCTGATTATTCGGACAAGGTTAGAAAAACAGGAATTGGTTAGTTAGCAGGGTTTAGTAAAAAGTTATCTGACAGGTGCTTATATCTGAAAATTGAATGTCGGGAGATGTAACACCTGTCAGTTCTTTTAATTCAGTATCGTTCTTCAAAAAAATACAGGCCTGTGCCGGGAAGCAGATCAGGGGCAGGAACAATTTTAAGAAGGAAGAATTTTTTGACTGAATATATAATGCCAGGAGACTAACTGCGACAACAATATTTGAAACGGGAATGATGAACAAGGAAGAACAAAAGAAGCTGGAAGATTATTTGAACGGTCAGACAGACAGGGATGGGACAGCCTGGGTAGCCGGGTTGTTTTCAGAAGGAGAATGCAAGGAGAAATTGAGGATGCAACTTCGTAATGAATGGGAAAAGATTCAGGAGGATAATATATTGGAAAGAGAGGATTTTGAGGATATCCTGGACAGGCTTCATCATATCATTCAGATCAGCGAGTTGGGCAAACAGCATAAGCCCTTGCGAAGGATACTCAGGATCTATATGAAAACAGCTGCAATTCTTCTTCTTCCAGTTCTGATAGCGGGGGGCCTTATGCTCTCATTTTCCGGAAGAAATGATAATAAAACGGTTGACTCAGGTTATGATGCCACCATTTATGCTCCTATGGGATCAAGGGTTTCCTTCAACCTTCCTGACGGGACTTCAGGGATGCTTAACAGCGGATCTTATCTCAGCTATTCATTTTCACGCAACGGACTCAGGGAGGCTTCTCTTTCCGGCGAAGCGTGGTTTGAAGTAGAAAGTGACCCGGAAAATCCCTTTCTGATCTCGGCTGGCAGGTCGACGGTAAAAGTTACCGGGACCAGGTTCAATCTCAGCGCCTATCCTTCGGAGAACTACGTGGAGGTGGTCCTTGATGAAGGCAGGGTTGAGTTCAGGAACGATAATACAGACGATTTCATATTACTGAAGCCTTCGGAAAGATTGATTTCACAGAATGGAGATATCAAAAAGTCATCGGTTGATCCTGACAAGTATCATGCCTGGACGGATGGGAAGCTTGTTTTCAAGAATGACCCTATGGAGGAAGTTGTGAGGAGGATTGAAAGGTGGTATAATGTAAAGATCTCCGTTGAAGATGATGAGCTTGAGAAATACTCATTCCGCGCAACATTTCAGGACGACTCGGTAGAGGAGGTTTTGAAATTCCTTGCCCTGACATCGCCAATCGGATATAAGATTACACCGAGGATCATTGGCCATGACGGGTCTTACGTGAAACAGGAAATAACTATTTATAAGACAGAATGAACCTGATCTGCTAATCTAACCAGTAATACCAGTAAGTATGGAAAAAGGGAAAAGCCCATGAGAAATTCATGAAAAAAAAGGAAGCCGCGCCAACGGCTTCCCAAAAAACATCAGAAGATATTTTTTAAACCTTAAACGACTCAAATCTATGAAAAAAATTGAAATCCCCTGGGATGGGGTCTTTCGTTCTTTAAATCAAATCTCTAAGATTATGCGACTTGCTACCTTTCTGTTAATCCTTGGGATTCTGCAGGCTCACGCTTCTGACACCTACTCGCAAACCGCAAGGCTTTCACTCGATTTTAAAGGAGAAGAGCTCAATACTGTCCTTGACAAGATTGAGGAAGAAAGCGAGTTCTATTTCCTTTACAATGAAAAACTCCTTAATACTGACCGCAAGATCAACCTGCATGCGGATAATAAACTGATCAATGAGATACTGGATAATCTCTTTGCCGGGACCGATGTCGTATATTCAATATACGACCGTAAGATAGTTCTGGCTCCGGATTATCTGGCCGATGATCTGGGTAACATTTCCGTCGCTCTTCAGCAGCAGCAGGTAACAGGAAAGGTTACCGATGCCGATACAGGGGAGCCCATGCCGGGAGTAAACATAATTGTCAAGGGGACAACTTTTGGGGCAATGACTGATATTGAAGGAAATTATTCAATTTCGGTTCCGGGCAGGGATATCACCCTGGTCTTTACTTTCATCGGATACACTTCACAGGAAGTACCGGCCGGTGGCCAGTCTGTTGTCAATGTCGCTCTAAAACCCGATGTTGAACAGCTAAGTGAGGTTGTTGTAATCGGATACGGGACTGTTAAGAAAGTTAACCTGACCGGGGCAGTTTCATCAGTAAAATATGATGATGCAATAGCGAACCGTCCCATTACAAATGCTTCGCAGGCTCTCGGAGGAAGCATGCCCGGGATCTGGGTAAGCCAGAATTCAGGCAAACCCGGAAGCGACGGCGCTCAGCTCAGGGTTCGAGGCTGGGGCACACTGAATGATGCCAATCCGCTTGTAATTATTGATGGTATTGAGGGAGATTTCAGCCAGCTCAATCCTAGTGACATAGAAAATATCTCTGTCCTGAAGGATGCTGCCAGTGCAGCTATTTATGGATCAAAGGCAGCAAACGGAGTGGTGCTGGTAACGACCAGGATGGGAAGGAACAATGAGAAAATGAAAGTCAACCTTAATTCATATGTTGGTGTACAACAACTTGGTATGAGGTACCATCTGATAAGCAACAGCGCTGAAAACATGAGATTGTCAAACCTTGGACTACTTAATGACGGATCAAGTCCTGTTTATTCTGAAGATCTGATTTCAGACTTTGAAAATGGAACAGATCCTTATCTGTACCCTAATACCGACTGGTTTAAGGTGTTATTCAAAAACAGGGTCATCCATGAGCACAATGTTTCGATTCAGGGAGGAACGGCCCAGAGTTCATCCTACCTTTCATTCAATTACCTTGATCATGATGGCATGATAGCCAACACAAGCAGCAAGAGGTATGGGATCAGGGCGAATGTTGAGACTAATGTAAGAGAATGGCTGAAAATAAGCGGGAAGTTTAACTACAGCCGGAGGCTTTCGACAGAACCTTATGCTGATATTACTTACGGATCACTGGGACGTGTTTTTGATATGCTTGACGGAGCAGTTCCGTTCATAGCTCCCTATACAAGCGACGGACGTTTCGGATCTGTTCAGGCTTTTGATGCTCAGGGAAATCTTCTTTATGACAACCGTAACCCTCTGATTGACGGAGCAAACGGGCAGACCAAAAATGAAGCTGACATGCTTATGGCAAATGCTTCAGCCGAAATTAAGCTTACAAAGGATTTGTCGGTGATAACCAACCTTGCTTCCACAGGGAACTGGGGACTGACAGACAGATGGAATGAAAGTCTTTTCGGATATACAAGTACCGGAGTTCAGACAATAACCAAGAATTACAATCGTGAGGGTATTGAAGCTAACAGGAGGCAGGTATCGACTGTCGATAATCAGATGTATACCACTCTGAACTACAATAAAACTCTTGGTGAGGTTCACGATATAGCTGCTATAGCCGGGGTACAGCTTGAGCATCGCAAAGTTCAGGATGTTTATTCACGCCGTACGACTCCTCCGAAAGAAGGCCTGACACAGGTGGATGCCGGAACTACAGGCATTCAGGGGGAAGGAAATATGGTCGGGCTCAGGATGTTCTCCTATTTTGGACGCCTGAATTATGCGTTGAAGAACAAGTATCTCTTTGAAGCCAACTTCAGGGCCGACGCCTCAAGCCGTTTCGCTGAAGCAAACAGGTGGGGATACTTCCCTGGTTTTTCAGTAGGATGGAGATTAATAGATGAGCCCTTCATTCAGAACCTGGGCGCTTTCTCAAATTTAAAGCTGAGAGCTTCCTGGGGACAGCTTGGTAATCAGAGTATTTCGGGATACTGGCCATACTTAACCGTAATAAACCAGAATAACAGCTTAAGCTACAGTTATAACGGTGCTTTTGCCGCAGGGGCTGCAGTTACTGCTCTGATTGATGAAAACATCACATGGGAGACCACTACAACATTCGACATTGGTCTTGAAGCAGGATTTTTGAATAACAGACTGAACTTCGAGGCTGACTTTTTCAGAAAGAACACAACCGACATTCTTGTACAGCTGCCGATACCAAATCTTCTGGGGGGATTAACGGCTCCGTTTGAAAACGTAGGAGAGATGCTTAATACCGGAATTGAATTCAGCGTCAGTTATTCAAGTAAACCTAAAGGGGTTGATGCTTTTGGATACAATGTGGGATTAAATCTGACCTATATCGATAATGAAGTAACAAAATTTCAGGGTGGCAAATCGCCCGATCAGACCTATCTTATAAGAGAGGGCTATGCTTTCAGAACCCTTTACGGATTTAAAGCTGTTGGCATATATCAGTCGAATGAAGAAGCTCTGGCACATATGCACACAAATAGTTACAAACCCAAAGCAGGGGAGCTCAAATTCGAAGATGTGAACGGCGACGGCAAACTTGGTTTTGAAGACAAGCAGGGCCTGGGTAACACCATCCCCAAGCTGACCTTTGGTCTGACTTCAAGTTTCAACTACAAGGGTTTTGATCTGAATCTGCTGTTCCAGGGTGTTGCATTTGCAAATATGTACACACAGGATCCCCTGACAAACATCACCTGGGAAAACAGGACAATAAATGAAATGTGGCGTGATTCCTGGACTCCTGAAAATACAGACACAGACATACCCGCGATCAGATATAACAATACCTGGGATAATCAGGTATCTTCCTTCTGGGTTAAGGACATCAGTTTTCTTAAGCTGAAGAACATTCAGTTAGGATATAAGATCCCGGAAAGTGCAACATCTAAATTAGGATTTCAGAGTGTTTATGTCTACGTAAATGCCCAGAATGTCTTTACGATTGTAAGTAAGGATTATGACGGCTGGGATCCGGAACGCAATAACTTCACCGGAGATAGCAATATGTACCCGGTCCCGAGAATAACTTCATTTGGTATAAATCTTAATTTTTAAAGCAATGAATTTTAAAAATATTATTCTCAGCGGATTAATCACATTAATGATATTATCCGTAAACGGATGCAGTGATGAATTTCTGGACTTTCTTCCGGAGGATAAAATCACTTCTGCAAACTTCCCCACAACGGAGGCAGACATCAAGCTGGCCCTGAATGGGGTCTACGCACAGCTGCGCGAGACTGAAATCTACAATCAGGGTCTGTTTGCATTTGGTGCTCTCGATGGAGCTACTCCCAACGCTTTCAACTGGGGAAATACACCAATAACAAAAGCAGGGAACGGCCAGCTTACATCAGCTGACGGGAACCTTGTTACATATCGCTGGCAGAAGGCTTATGGCATAATCTCCAGGGCAAACTATCTCCTCAAGATCCTTGAAAGTGTGGATCTGAGTACGGATGTAAAGTCAATTTACGAAGGCGAGGCTCATTTTCTGCGTGGCCTGGCATATTCAATTCTTGTTGAGTCTTATGGAGGAGTGCCTTTAATCCTGGGGGATATAACCACCGAGGAAGCCAAGACGATTAGCAGAGCCACTGCTGAACAGGTCTGGGAACAGGTGCACACTGATTATGATGTGGCCATCAGCAAACTCAACGCAGATGCTCCCGCCAAGGGAAGGGCAACCAAAGGAGCTGCCCTGGGCATGAAGATGAGGGCTTACCTTTACCAGGGACAATACACTGACGTACTGACTATGGTTGAACAGATTGATGCACTTAACAAATATTCTCTTTTCCCAAGTTATGAGGGACTTTTCAAAGTGGAAAATGAAAATAACCAGGAAGTACTTTTTGATGTCCAGTACATAAAAGGTGAGAATTCGCAGGGTACATTCCTTGACCAGTATTGCGGAACAGGAACCGGTAGCTGGACAAGGGGCAGCCGCTATGTTCCGACACCCGATCTTGTAAATGCATACGAAAGGATTGACGGATCGCCCGGGAAATATTTCGAATCGGTGATTGACCTTGATAATCCATATGAAGGATGGGATCCCAGACTTAAATTTACCGTTGTGGTTCCCGGATCATATTTTCTGGGTTTCCGCTTTCCGAATTACCTGTATCCGGGAGGAGCTTTCAATCATGCCGGCAACAGGGTAAGACATCTGAGTACACGGAAATACAGGTGCGACAAGATGGAAAACCTTCCCCCGTCGGGTCAGTCGGAAATCAATAACATCGTAATACGTTACGCTGATGTCATCCTGTCAAAAGCTGAAGCTATAATTGAAACGGATGGAGATGTGGATGAAGCCATAGCCCTTATAAACAGGATCAGGACTGAGAGAGACGATGTAAAAATAAGCGCTCTGCCAACCGGACTATCAAGGGATGAAGCCCGTGAAAAGCTGAGGCACGAAAGAAGAATTGAATTTGCATTGGAAGGATTATACTGGATGGACATAAGGCGGTGGAACATCGGAAGTGAAATCTATCCTGTCGAAGTACGGGATCACACCGGTAGCCTTATTGAAACCAAATTCCCGAATGGTTACCTGGGATATTATAATCTTCTTCCTATTCCTGACAGTGAGCGTTCGTTAAATTCCAACCTGACCCAGAACCCCGGGTGGTAACAGGTTAGTCCATAGGTCGAAAGGAAGGTGACTATCCACATATTGAATTTTTATGTGGATAGTCCTTCCATTTAAATTCTTTAAAGCTATCAAGGGACATAAAAAACCAATATAATGACAGGAGAGAATCATAAAGGAATAAATGACCATGTGTCTTCAATAGTTAGATCAACAGCTCTGGCAAGTCTTATCACATCTCCCATTTTGTCAGCTGCCGCGGCGAAACCGGCATCAGAAGCCTTACCCAATGTTGTGTTCATTCTCGCCGACGATCTCGGCTATACTGACCTGAGCTGTTATGGGGCTTTAGGTTACGAAACGCCCAACCTCGACAGACTTTCAAAGGAAGGGATACGTTTCACAAGTTTTTATGCACCTGCAGGTGTTTCGACTCCCACCCGTGCCAGTTTAATGACAGGATCATATCCTAAAAGAGTCGGCCTGCATGTTGCCGTCCTTCCTCCTGATACCCACAGCGGACTGAATCCGGATGAGATAACAATAGCGGAGTTATTCAGAGAAAGGGGTTACACGACCAGCTGTATCGGGAAATGGCATCTCGGGCTCCTGCCTGAGGTATTGCCTGTTTCCCAGGGATTTGACTACTATTACGGAATGCCCGGCCCCAACCATGGCAGGTCTGACCTTTACAGGGATAAGGAACTTCTGAAGAAGAACAGTGAGGTGGACTATGATCAGATCACCCTCAATTACACAAGGGAAGCGGTTGAATTTATAAGAAAGAACAGGGAGAAGCCTTTTTTCCTCTACATGGCGCACAGTGCGGTCCATACTCCTCTTTACGCTTCAGAGGGATTCCGCCGGCACCAGGGTCCCAACGGACTGTATTATAATATGATAGAAGAGCTAGACTGGAGCTGTGGTGAGATTTTCAAAACATTGAAGGAAGAGGGTCTTCAAAAAAATACAATTGTTGTTTTCACATCCGACAATGGCCCTTCGGGGGTTGCTGCACCTCCTCTTCACGGAGGAAAAGGCAGTACCTGGGAAGCGGGATTCAGGGTTCCGCTTATTGTGCGCTGGCCAGGGAAAATAAAGAAGGGGAGCTTATGCCATGAGATGGCTACCATGATGGACTTTCTTCCAACCCTGAGTGGTATTATCGGAGCTCCTCTGCCGGAAGGAAAGGAATTAGACGGACATGACATCCTTCCCCTCCTTACTGATAAGAAAGCCAGAACACCTTATTCATATCTGTGCTATTACGGAAGGGACGGAAATCTTGCCGCAATCCGGAAAGGGGAATGGAAACTTCACCTTCTTGAACCCAGCGAGAGATGGGCAGGCAAGCAGCCTGTGAAGGAAGCGCTCCTTGATACCAGACCTTCAGCACCATTGCCCTGGTTATATAATCTTACGACTGACATAGGAGAAGTGAACAACGTTGCTGACCAGTATCCAGGTATTGTTAAGGAATTAACAGAACTTGCTCTTTCGGCTGACACGGAGCTGACAGATGAATTAAGACCGGCTTACGTGGAGTAGAGAATTGTTTTTATTGTATATTGATATAACCTAAAATAAAGCCTGATGACACAGAAACTGCTCAGAAATCTTTACATAGGAAGCCTTCTTTCATGTCCCATACTGGGTTTTGCCCAGGAAAAGCCGAATATCATTGTGATACTTACCGACGACCTGGGTTATGGAGATTTGTCGTGCAATGGAGGGAAAGACATTCTGACCCCGAATATTGACAAGCTGTTTGCAGACGGAGTAAGGTTTACGAATTTCTACGCCAATTGTACAGTCAGTTCTCCTACAAGAGCCAGCCTGATGACCGGCTGCTATCCCGACAAGGTCGGGGTTCCCGGCGTAATACGTACCTATGAATCGGATAACTGGGGATTTTTAAATCCAGAGACGATCACTCTTCCCGACATGATGAAGAAAGCAGGTTATCAGACCGCTTTGATAGGTAAATGGCACCTGGGGCTCGAATCGCCCAACCTGCCGAATGAACGCGGATTTGACTTTTTCCACGGATTCCTGGGTGATATGATGGACGATTACTGGAGTCATCTGCGCCATGGCAATAACTATATGCATATGAACCGGACCGAAGTATTTCCAAAGGGACATGCAACGGACATATTTTCAGACTGGGCAATTGAATACATACGGGAAAAATCCGGTGATAAAGAGCCATTCTTTTTATATCTGGCCTATAATGCACCTCATTTCCCGATTCAGCCTCCTTCCGACTGGCTTGAAAAAGTAAAAAAACGGGAGAGGAATGTTGATGAAAAGAGGGCGAAGAATATTGCATTTGTTGAGCATCTCGATTTCAACATAGGAAGGGTTATGAATGCCTTAAAGGAATCGGGTGAATTCAGCAGAAGTATAATTATCTTCTCCTCCGACAACGGAGGTCACCTTCCCAGCGGTGCTTCAAATGGCATTTTAAGGGGAGGCAAGCAGGAAATGTATGAAGGCGGGATCAAGGTGCCGGCATGTATGGTCTGGGAGGGGCAAATTAAACCCGGGTCAGTATCCCACAGGCTTTCGCTTACGATGGATCTGTATCCGACGATCTGTTCAATAGCCGGGCTGAAGGTAAAGCATAAGATTGACGGGATTGATCTGATGCCTGGTCTTTTCGGGAAAAGCACGGGAGAAGAGGATAACAGAACTGTTTTCTTCATGAGAAGGGAAGGAGGCATGTACGGAGGCCAATGCTATTATGCAATGAGAAAAGGATCGTACAAACTGCTGCAGAACACACCCTTCGAGGACTACCAGTTGTTCGATATTGCTGCTGATCCGTATGAAAAACTTCCGCTAAAGGATAGTTTAAAGCTGTTCCAGGAATTAAAATATGAGCTTTCGCAGCATATAAGGAGATCGGGAAGTATTCCCTGGCAGAAGCCTTAGCCCTGGAGAAAGGAATAATACAGATAACTGAAAAGACTAAAAACATTGACGAAATGAAAATACTAAACAAAGGTATTCTGGCACTAAACGGCATTCTCTGTGTAGGATACGCCAGTCAGCAAAATGAGCTCCAGGATAAAAAAGACAATGATTCCAGACCGAATTTCATTGTCGTTTTTGCCGACGATATGGGTTATGGAGATATCGGGGTGTTTGGAAATCCGACAATAAGAACGCCTAATCTCGACAACATGGCAAGCCAGGGTCAGAAGTGGACTAACTTCTACTCTGCGGCTCCGGTAAGCACACCTTCACGCGCAGCATTGCTGACCGGGAGACTTCCGGTACGCACTGGAATGAGCAGTGAGAAAAGACGCGTTCTCTTTCCC
>JAVEZS010000049.1:0-21294 GCA_034002885.1 Bacteroidales bacterium | reverse complement strand
CGGAGGGACAGGGCCCTATACGTATTACTGGAACACGACTCCGGCAGTCATGACTGCTACCGCAACGCAGATCCCGGCGGGAACTTACCTTGTAACTGTAACAGATGCAAATGGGTGTTCGTCTGACAAAAGCGTAACGGTGGGCCAGCCTGCAACAGATCTTGTTATTACCCTTTCAAAGCAGGATATTCTTTGTGGCGGAGGTGCAACAGGAACCGCATCAGTCGCTGTTACCGGAGGTCTTGCTCCTTATTCATACGAATGGGATACGTCACCGGTTCAGGGCACAGCCTCTGCCGACGGACTTACAGCCGGAAGCTATGCTGTGACAGTAACCGACAGTTATGGTTGTATCAGGGAAGGGTCAGTTACAATAGGAGAGAACCAGGCACTCGTCATTGAAGCAGAGGTGGTAGCGGCATCATGCCCTGATGAAAACGACGGATCAGTAACCCTTTCAGTCAGTGGCGGAAAGGCACCCTATTCAATTTTGTGGTCAGACGGAACGACGCTGGCCTCAAGAACAAAGCTCCTCCCCGGAAATTATATTGTAGTAGTAACTGACGGAAATCTCTGCACTGAACAACTGACCGTTGAGGTTGGCAGCAGCTATTCATATAACTGTCTGATTATTCCCCAGGTCATTACGCCGAATAACGATGGGTATAATGATGAATGGAGAATAAGGAATATTGAAATGTACCCGAATGCTGAGGTCAGGATATATAACCGCTGGGGCAAACTTGTGTTCAGCACAAGGAACCTATCCGACAATCCGTGGGACGGAAGATCTGACGGGAAGCTTGTCCCTACGGATTCCTATCATTATATACTATACCTTAACGATGGTACAGAACCAAAAACGGGTGTGATCAGCGTTATCAGATGAATGTTTAAACATGAGCTCTAAAATGTCATTTTTGCGTACCATAGCTATAGCTTCAGTCTTGCTCCTTCTGACAGGAACAGTGGAGGCACAGCAGGTCCCGATGTACAGCCAGTATACTATGAATGGATTTCTCATAAACCCTTCATTTGCCGGACACGACGGATATACTTCCGTCAATCTTACAGTAAGGGAGCAATGGGCAGGCCTTCTTGACGCACCTTCAACATATGCGCTTAGCTTTCAGACAAGGATCTTAAAAGACAGTTACATATCCAAATCGACAACGGTAAAGAGAAAGCTTGTTCGCCCTACAAGAGGAGGCCAGGTTGGAATAGGCGGGTATATCTTCAATGACAACAACGGCATAATGAAACGCACAGGAGCCCAGGCGGCCTATGCATATAATATTCCGCTGGGCAAAGGTGATGACGATTATTCACGTAACATTTCATTCGGACTGGCACTGATTGCATACCAGTATACAACAGTTCTAGATAACCTTATCTATGACAAGGATGATCCTTACCTCAACAATTATGACAGGTCAGTTTTCATCACGGATTTTAATTTCGGGGTGAGTTATACCACTCCGAAATACTACGCTGGATTTGCCATGACTAACCTGCTTCGGGGAACCCTGATGTTTTCCGGCTCGGGAGACAATGAAAATACTGAACTTGGTCATTTTTTTCTTACCGGGGGAGTGAAGCTGCCTCTTTCCGGCAACTGGATGCTTGAACCGTCGGCTTTTTTAAAGTCGTCGGATATGTTCTTTAAGGCAATTCAGCTTGACCTTACATCACGCATTTACTACAAGAACGATTACTGGGCGGGAATTTCATGGAGAACCAGCGATGCCCTGATAATGCTTCTTGGCTTGAAATACGACCGTTTCTATTTTGCCTATGCCTTCGATTTCACCCTTACCGATATCAGGCACCAGAGTATGGGCTCGCATGAGTTTTCGCTCGCTGTCAAATTTGGGACCAGCGCCAGAAGATACCGCTGGATCAATGCCTATTAAAAGACATTTTTTCAGTTTACTGGTATTCATACTTGCACTGTTGTTCCTTCTGGATGTCTCAGCCAGTGGTCAGAAGAATATTACAACTGATGAAGTTGTGATAATGTTTTATAACTGTGAGAATTTCTTTGATACCGATGACTCGGCTGAAGAAGGGGATGATGAATTTCTTCCCGGAGGGGTAAGGCGATGGAACAGGACAAGATACCTTAAAAAGATTAATAACCTTTCGAAGGTGATCCTGGCCGCAGGAGAGTGGAATCCACCGGCGATTGTCGGATTATGTGAAGTGGAAAACCGTAAGGTGCTGGATGATCTTATTTCCCTTTCTCCCCTGGCAGGTCTGGGATATGGTATTATTCATACTGATTCTCCAGACCCTCGGGGGATAGATGTCTGCTTTATTTTCAGGAAGGATATAGTCAGGATATTACAGTATTATCCTATAGTTCCGGATTCATTGGCTTCCGGGGCATTCCACACAAGGAGTGTGATGTATGCCAGGTTACTTATCTTGAATGATACACTTCATCTTTATCTTAATCACTGGCCATCGCGCAGGGGAGGTGTTCTGGCAGGGGAATCGATGCGCGAAGCGATAGCTGATATGGTCAGGGAAAATGTTGAATCAGTTTTGGAAATGTCTTCGCGGGATGACGGCGTAATAATTATGGGTGACTTCAACTGCACTCCTGATGATCCAGTTATGGACCGTCTTGTCGATCCTGGGAAGGTTGAAGGCCCGTTTCTCGTCAACCTGGCAAGAGAGGGCATGATCAATAATCCGGGAACCTACAGGTATCTTGGTAACTGGGAGTTGTTTGACCAGATCATAATTTCCCGGGAAATGCTGATATTGCGACCGGGTTTGTCTGCGATGCCAGGATCGTTCAAAGTGTTCAGACCGGATTTCCTTCTGAGGGATGATCCCTCATACCCGGGTAAAACCACTTTCCCCACTTACTATGGTTACCGGTATCAGGGCGGTTTCAGCGATCATTTGCCTGTTGTTCTCAGACTTAGTCTGATCCGTTAGATCCTTCATCAACGGTTTTAAGACCCAGTTCCCTTCCTTTCAACAGCATAAGCTGAAATGCGGCTTCATGTTCATTAGGGATCTGTCCGTCGAGGATAGCTTCGCGGATTGCATTTTTAATGATTCCGACCTCTCTTCCGGGTTTTAGGCCGAAAGTAGATTTAATTTCATCCCCGCTTACAGGAGGCTGGAAGTTCCTGACAGCGTCTTTCTCTTCGATCTCCTTTAGTTTGTTCCTTACCTGGCCGAAGTTTTCGAGGTGTCTTGCCTTTGTTGCCTCATTCTTTGATGTGATGTCGGCTTCACACAGAGTCATCAGATCGTCGATATCGTCACCTGCCTCAAAAAGAAGCCTTCTTACGGCAGAATCGGTTACATTTTCCATTGAAAGGGCTATCGGACGCAGATGAAGATCGACGAGTTTTCTGACATATTTCATCCTGTCGTTTAAAGGAAGCTTAAGCCTTCTGAAGATGTCGGGGATCATTTTGCTGCCGATAAATTCGTGTCCGTGGAAGGACCATCCTGTTTCGGGATCAAACTTTTTTGTAACCGGTTTGGCGATATCATGAAGAAGAGCGGCCCATCTGAGCCAGAGGTTGTCGCTTTTCCTGCAGACGTTGTCCAGAACTTTTAGGGAATGGGTGAAGTTGTCCTTGTGAGCCTTACCTTCTCTTGCCTCCACACCCCGCAGATTTGCGAGTTCCGGAAGGATATACATAAGGATACCGGATCTCTCAAGCATAATGAATCCTTTTGAGGGATTCTTACACATCATAATCTTGTTAAGTTCTACTATCACACGCTCCATTGAGACGATACCTATCCTTTCCGCATTTGAAGCAATCGAACTGAATGTAGTTTCATCTATTGTGAATTCAAGCTGTACGGCAAACCTGACTGCCCTCATCATTCTTAGGGGATCGTCAGAGAATGTTATGTCAGGATCGAGAGGTGTTCTGATTATTTTCGCCCTGAGATCATCCATCCCTCCAAAAGGATCTGAAAACTCACCATAAGTTTCCCGGTTAAGGCTGATGGCCAGGGCATTGATGGTAAAATCCCTTCTGTTCTGATCGTCTTCTATTGTCCCCGCTTCAATGGCAGGTTTCCTTGAATCAAAATTGTATGATTCTTTTCTTGCCCCAACGAACTCTACCTCAAAGTCCCTGTACCTGAACATGGCGGTCCCGAAATTCCTGTAAACCGTGACCTTTGTCGCAGGGCCCAGTCTCTTTGCAACCTTTCTTGCAAAATCAATTCCATCACCTGCAACCACAATGTCGATATCTTTGCCGGAATGGTCCCTTTTTAAAAGACAATCTCTTACATACCCACCTATTACCCACGCTTTTATATCATGAGATTCAGCTGCTTCAGAGAGAATTGCAAATATATTGTCATTTAGACATATGCGCATATAGAGATATGACAATTTGTTAAATCAATATGACAAAGTTACAATTATTAAGTATTTTTAAAACCCATTGTCCTGTTTTGGCATTATGGTATGAAATTCGCATTGAACGAACATCGGTTCAGTTTGATTGTTAATTAAAGAAAAAAAACATGTTAGAGCATTTGACAAAAGAGACCTTCCTCAGCAAGGTATTTAATTACGAAACCAACAAGGAATGGAAATTTGAAGGTAACAAGCCTTGTGTGATAGATTTCTATGCCGATTGGTGTGGTCCGTGCAAGATGGTGGCACCACTTCTTGAGGAGCTAGCCAGGGAGTTTGATGGTAAACTCGATATCTACAAGGTAAACACTGAGGAGGAGCAGGAACTTGCAGCAGTTTTCGGGATCAGGAGCATTCCTTCATTGCTTTTTATACCAGCTGAGGGTCAGCCTCAGATGGCAATGGGCGCCTTGCCGAAAGAGACCTTCATAAAGGCTTTCAAGGATGTTCTGGGAGTAGAAAAGGAAAATGTTGATAAATAAATCTGTTTTTGTGAAAAAAAACAAGGCAGAAAACGCAACAAAGCCTACCTTTATTACGTTTTATATCAGTTAGGTAGTAACCGTCCGGTTACAAGATTTTTTTCATGGATTTAGGTTTAGGGTAGTAAAGTAAAAACCCGCGGGCAGTTTTCCCGCGGGTTTTTTATGCAAGGTCCTTAAAAATAGCATTGATCTCCTCTTCGGTGCTTCTGAGCTTTTTCTGGCATTGTCTGATTAATTCCGAAGCTTTTTTGACCTCAACCGAAAGCTTGTCAACATCCATTTCACCGCTTTCAATGTCCCTGAGAATTTTCTCTATTTCTCTTACAGCCTGATTAAATGAGAATTCCTTTTTCGCCATTATGTCCTGAATTTGGTTTTTACTTTCTCTTAAGTCAATCCTGACAGTTAGTTCCCCATGCTGCTTTATAAAATCCTGCTTTTGACGCTGCCATCCCTGAATCTCGTTTCAATCTGATCTTCTTCTTTCAGTTCATATCTGTCCTTAATAATTTTTCCGTTCATTGAGGTAATTGTATATCCCCGGTTAAGGACATTTACCGGATTGAGAATCTTCAGTGAATTTTCGAATCCGTTCAGCGTGTTGTCGCATGTCAGGATGAAGCTTTTTGAATTTTTCCCTATACTTTGACTGAATCCAGATATCATGTTGCTCCGGGAATTCAGAAGGGATTTGGTTCCTGAGGCAAGGCGTGCCTTCCGGGATTCAGGAATGAGTTTTGCCCTGTGAACGTATTCTTTTCCTGTGCTGATCATGTCTACCAGTGTTGCTGACAGTTCTTCCCTGAATCCTGATATCATTAACCTGGCCATGGGAATGAGCCTCACTTTTGCTGAGATTATCCGCTCCTTTGTTTGTTCGATTATTTTCAGCGATATTCCGGTAAGCTCATTTCTTATCTCAAGGATGTGGTTCTCTGCATTAATCATGCAATCTACAAGAAAATCGGCTACTGCGGTGGGAGTCTTCAGAGACCGGTGAGCGACAATATCAGTAACTGAAAAGTCCTTTTCGTGTCCTATTCCCGTTATGACAGGTATCGGAAACTGTGTTATGAAATAGGCAATGTTATAGTTGTCGAACCAGCTGAGGTCGGTTTGCGATCCCCCTCCTCTTATTATTACCACAACATCGAATTTTTCAATATGGCCGGCTATTCTTTCAAGCGCACTGATTATTCCGCTTTCGGTCTCACTTCCCTGAAGTGGTGCCTCGAAAAGGTAACTGTAAAAGACATAACCGTTGTTGTTCTCTGACAGATGTTTCATGAAGTCGGTATATCCGGCAGCACTTCTTGAGGATACAACAGCGATCCTTTGCGGGACGTAGGGGAATTCAAGCTCCTTGTTCATATTCAGAACGCCTTCGTCCTCAAGTTTTTTTAAGATCTGCTGGCGTTTCATCGCCATTTCACCGATCGTGAAGGCCGGATCAATGTCATTTATTGCGAGACTGAGACCGTAAATCTCATGGTATTCTATCCTGACCTTCACCAGGATCTTCATGCCTGCTTTGATTGACTCGCCTGCTGAATTCTCAAAAAAGGTTTTTATGAACCTGTACCGGTTACTCCAGATCACTGCCCTTAAACGGGCTTTAATGTTTATGTCACCACTGTTTTTCTCAACAAGCTCCAGATAGCAATGACCATTATAGTTCTCCTTGATCTCGGAAATTTCTGCTTTTACCCAATACATATCCGGCAGTGAAAGGTAGAGGGAATCCCTGATCAGGAGCTGCAGTTCACTTAGTGTAAGCAATTCATTCATGGCCTGCCGTTAATCCTTATTATTCTGTGAACAGATTCGCCTTTTGCCGTTCTTATCCTCAGAATGTATAATCCTTCTGCAAAATTACTGAAAACCTCCAGTGTTGCTGAACGGCCTGCAAAATTATTGTAGTCCCTGCTGAACATGAGCTTCCCGTTAAGGTTGAAAATCCCGATCCCGAGGGTTGAAGGATCTTCCGCGAAGGTTACCGTGATTTTATCCGTAAAGGGATTTGGGCTCACAACCGGTGTCCCGGAGGGTTTAAAAACATACTCTTCCTGGAGTTTCTGAAGAGCCGCTTTAAAATCAGGTATGCCATATCCGTACAAGGTGTCCGGTGATAGGGACCTGTCTGATGATTTTCTGAGAGACGTTACAATCTCCATCCCGGTGGCCAGAGGAACAGCCTGCAAAAGGCAGGCACACATTCCGCTTATGAGAGGGCAGGAGAAGGATGTACCGCTTGAATTCTCCGCGTACATCTCATTCACCTGAAGTGGAACCGCTACTCCCATTGCTGAAACATCGGGTTTTACTCTTCCGTCGAACGATGGCCCGGCTGATGAGAAAGCTGAGATTTCCCTGTTAATGTCGACTGCTCCGACAGAGATAACATTTTCAGCGTCTGAGGGTGCAATAATGTATTTCCAGTCATTGTCGCGTTCGTTGCCTGCGCTGTTGACAACAACTATTCCTCTTGATGCTGCTATTCCGGCAGCTTTTGTCACAAAAGCAGTCTTGCCGTCGAGGTCGGAGTATTTATAGTCATACGTAGGATTATCAAATGTGCAGTATCCAAGTGATGAGGATATTATATCAGCTCCGAGGCTGTCGGCGTATTCAGCGCCGGCTGTCCAGAAGTCTTCTTCAGCTGGATATTCTGCAAATGTATCTTCTGTTCTCAGGAGCAGATAAGAAGCACCGGGGGCTGAACCGGCGAGTTCTCCCGGAAGGTTTCCTGCGAGAATTGACAGGACTGCCGTACCGTGATCATGGAATGTATAAACATCTGGACTCTTTTCAACGAAATCCCATGTGCCTTTTATTCCGTTTCTTTTCCTCAGATTTTCCAGCGAAGATATTTTTTCGGCATTTGAGAAGCCTCCGTCAAGTACAGCGATCAGTATTCCATTGCCTGTAAATCCGGAATTGTGGAGACTGATCCCGTTCAGCATATCAAGGGGAAAAGTGTAGTCCTGATTGTCATCTTCCGCTAGACTGAAAGCAAGCTTGTCTGAAAAAGGGCCCTTCAGGTCGTTTACAGTAATTTCCTGTATTTGTTTAATGAATTGCATCCTTTCCAGTTCCTCAGTATCTGCGGGCCCCTCTCTTTCGAACAATGCTGTATTCATCCATCTTGATTTACAATGAAGGGATAGTCCTGTTGCCGATATTTTTTCTATGTATTCAACAGAGACCGGTAGGTCATGGAAATCCGGTGCAGTCTGACCTGTTTTTTTTCTTCTTTCGACGGCTTTGGGTGTGAACAGATCTCCGAGCGTATAGTCTGTAGCTGAGTAAGCTCCCTTATCCGTGAAGAAGATCCTGTAAAATACCCTGGTATTATCTTCCTGTGCGGGCAGGACACCCGGAATGAGAAGATAAAAAAATAAGAGGATTACTGTTTTTTGATTCAGTTGGTTCAGGGATGAAGATCCTGCTACCATGGTTCACCTGTTTTTTCCGGGTCCGGGAAATTCCTGTTATTTCTTTCAAGCGAGTCGATGTAATTGGTTTCAAAGATATCCTTTTCCCGGTTATCGGGCATCCCGGCTGTATAGTTAATCTTAAACCTTACCGTTCCGTCTTTTCTGTAGATTATCCACAGTCCATCTTTAAGGTCGTCCCTGTAGTTTCCCAGAAATTCATGTTTCCCGTTTTCGAAGAATCCTTCGAATTTGCCGTTAAGCCGGCCGTTTCTGTAGTAGGTTTTCAGCATTGAAGATCCGTCGGGATAATACTTCTGCCATTCTCCGTTTCTGATTCCCCTGGTATAATGAATTCTTTCTGCCACAGTACTGTCGGGGTAATAGATTACTGAAAGCCCGTTTCTCTTATCACCTGAGAATTCTTCTTCACTTATAAGGACACCCTTGTTCGACGGAGAGAAAAATTGCCATTTGCCTTCCTTCATCTGGTTTATATATTTTCCTCTGGATGAGGGGAGTCCACTGGGATAATATAATTCAGCTTCAGCTTCAACGCCAGATTTGCCGAATACAAGAATAGATTTCAGTGTACTATCCTCGTAATAACGTCTGAACTCGCCTGATGGCTTGTCGTTGGTGAAGTATCCATCATACATGATGTTCCCGTTTGGATATTTCTTGATCCAGTGTCCCTGTTTTCTTCCTGTTTCGTCGGTATAATTTATTGACTCTGTAGTCTGAGTCAGAGCTGGCAGTTGAATTATGAACAAAAGAATTATTAGGAATGATTTTATTTTCATGTTCATTTTGATGTTGTTACCTGGCAAAAATACAAAAAAAGAAAAGAGGCCGGTAAGATCAGCCTCTTTGATTCAAATAGCACTTCAGCTGTCTATTTTACTTCTTCAAAATCAACATCAGTCACTTCATCGTTGCCTTGCTGTGCTTTTGCGCTTCCCTGTTCGGGTCCGGGTTGTGAAGATGCCTGTCCTGTGTTTTGTGCTGTCCTGTACATTTCCTCGGATGCCGATTGCCATACGGCATTAAGATCAGCAAGAGCCTTGTCAATTTCCGGGATGTCCTGTGCTTTATGCGCTTCCCTGAGCTTTGCCAGGGCACTTTCGATGGAAGCCTTTTTGTCGGCTGGCAGTTTGTCGCCGTATTCCCTGAGCTGTTTCTCGGTTGAGAAGATCATGCTGTCGGCGCTGTTAAGTTTTTCGACTTTTTCTCTTGCCTTGTTGTCAGCTTCTGCATTTGCCTTTGCTTCCTCTCTCATTTTCTTTATCTCGTCGTCGCTGAGCCCTGAAGATGCTTCTATTCTTATCCTCTGTTCCTTGCCTGTACCCCTGTCTTTCGCTGCTACATGCAGAATGCCGTTTGCATCGATGTCGAAGGTGACCTCGATCTGAGGTATTCCCCTTGGAGACGGCGGTATTCCGTCGAGGTGGAAGCGACCTATGGTTTTATTACCTGTTGCCATAGGCCTTTCTCCCTGAAGGACATGTATTTCTACTGATGGCTGATTGTCGGCAGCTGTTGTGAAGACTTCGGTTTTTTTGGTCGGGATCGTGGTGTTCGATTCAATAAGTTTTGTCATAACGCCGCCCATAGTCTCTATTCCGAGCGACAGAGGAGTGACGTCGAGAAGGAGAACATCCTTTACCTCACCGGTAAGCACTCCTCCCTGGATAGCTGCTCCCACGGCCACTACCTCGTCAGGATTAACTCCCTTGCTTGGCACCTTCCCGAAGAATTTCTCTACTAGCTGCTGTATTGCAGGTATGCGTGTTGATCCTCCAACAAGCAGGACCTCATCAATTTCAGATGCTTTAAGTCCAGAGTCATTCAGAGCTTTTTTGCATGGTTCGATACAGGCCTGTATGAGTGAATCGCAAAGCTTCTCAAATTGAGAACGGGTGAGGGTTTTAACAAGATGCTTAGGAATTCCGTCAACCGGCATAATGTAAGGAAGGTTTATTTCTGTAGTTGTTGAGCTCGACAGTTCAATTTTGGCTTTTTCAGCAGCCTCCTTGAGTCTCTGCAGAGCCATTGGATCTTTGCGTAGGTCCACTCCTTCGTCCTTGAGGAATTCCTCTGCAAGCCAGTCGATTATCTTATGGTCGAAATCATCTCCTCCGAGGTGGGTGTCGCCGTTTGTCGATTTCACTTCAAATACTCCGTCTCCCAGTTCCAGTATTGATATGTCAAAAGTTCCTCCTCCAAGGTCAAAGACGGCTATCTTGAGATCCTGTGCCTTCTTGTCAAGACCATAGGCAAGTGCGGCAGCAGTAGGTTCGTTGATTATCCTTTTCACGTTTAATCCGGCTATTTCTCCTGCTTCTTTTGTAGCCTGGCGCTGTGAGTCGCTGAAGTATGCAGGAACAGTTATGACTGCTTCAGAAACTTCCTGTCCGAGGTAGTCCTCGGCAGTTTTTTTCATCTTCTGAAGTATCATTGCCGAGATCTCCTGCGGAGAATACATCCTGTTGTCGATTTTTACCCTGGGGGTGTTGTTGTCGCCTCTGACTACAGTGAAAGTAACCCTTTTTATTTCTGTATTGACCTTGTCGAAAGTCTCACCCATGAAACGCTTAATTGAGTAGACAGTCTTGTTGGCATTGGTAACTGCCTGACGTTTGGCAGGATCTCCGACCTTACGCTCGCCGTTTTCAACAAATGCAACTATTGAAGGGGTAGTCCTCTTTCCTTCACTGTTAGGGATAACCACAGGCTCATTGCCTTCCATCACTGAAACACACGAGTTTGTTGTTCCCAGGTCTATTCCTATTATTTTTCCCATTTTATGATATTTAATTATTTTCTATTTATGACTCACCCTACATCAAGGTTTATGCCACAGGTCGTAATTTGTTTTTTCATGCAATTATGGCACCTCACCAACAATGCTGACCTGTTGCTATGACAAAAAGGCATAATCCGTGAAACAATGGTGTCATGCCAAAAAGAATAATGCCAATAGTCTTTACATTCCTGCAAATGTGTAGATTTGTCTTTACAATCAAAAGATGTCAGATATGTCCGTTTACAAGACAGTAAAGAAAGTGACCACCCATGTGCTCAACGAGATGAAGCTCAGGGGGGAGAAGATAGCCATGCTGACGGCTTATGATTATTCCATGGCCCGTATTCTGGATGAGGCGGAAATAGACGTGATCCTTGTTGGTGATTCGGCTTCCAATGTAATGGCAGGCTATGACACTACCCTTCCTATTACCCTGGATAATATGATTTACCACGCTGCATCGGTTGTACGAGGAGTCAAAAGAGCTCTTGTGGTTGTCGATCTGCCTTTCGGGACGTACCAGGGCAATTCCAAGGAAGCGCTTATTTCGGCAATAAGGATAATGAAAGAGACAGGGGCTTCTGCAGTGAAGATAGAAGGAGGTCAGCAGATTGCGGAGTCAGTTGAGAGGATTCTGTCTGCAGGAATACCGGTTATGGGACATCTCGGGCTTACACCTCAGTCGATTCACAAGTTCGGTACCTATGTTGTAAGGGCAAGGGAGGAGGATGAGGCCCGTCGTCTTATTGAAGATGCCAGGCTTCTTGAGAAGCTGGGATGCTTTTCGGTTGTTCTTGAAAAGATACCGGCTGTTCTTGCTGAAGAGGTCTCAACAACCCTGAAGATACCGGTGATTGGCATAGGCGCGGGAGGCAAGACCGACGGTCAGGTACTTGTCCTTCACGACATGCTGGGAATAACTCGTGAGTTTTCACCCAGGTTTCTAAGAAGATACCATAACCTTTACGATGAGATAAAAGGGGCTGTCAGGATGTACATCACTGATGTAAGGAGTCAGTCTTTTCCAAATGATAAGGAGCAATACTGAACGCCTGCGATATGATCAGAGTATTATATGAAGACAACCACCTTATTGCTGTAAATAAGCGGGCTTCTGATCTTTCACAGGGAGACAGAACAGGTGATCTTCCGCTCGATTCGGAAGTCAAAAAATACATCGCTGAAAAATATGATAAACCAGGTGATGTTTTCCTGGGCCTCGTTCACAGGCTCGATCGTCCTGTTGGAGGAGTGATGCTTTTTGCAAGGACATCAAAGGCTCTGCAGAGGATGAATGAAGTATTCCGTACCCGTGATGTCCGTAAGGTATATCTTGCTGTTGTCGGTGAAAGGCCACCGGCCGATGAGGCTTTTCTTACTCATTATCTGAAAAAGAATGAGAATCAGAATAAGACGTATGTTTATGACAATGAGGTTAAAGGATCTCAAAAAGCCACACTTTCATATCGGGTTGCCGGAAGGTCGAATCGTTTTTATCTCCTGGAGGTAGAGCTTTTTACAGGCCGGCATCATCAGATCAGGGCTCAGCTTGCAAATATCGGTTGTCCTGTGAAGGGAGATCTTAAATACGGCTATCCACGCTCTAATCAGGATGGAGGTATATGTCTGCTGGCACGAAAGCTTGAGTTTATTCATCCGGTTAAAAAGGAGAGGATCATTATAACAGCTCCTCTGCCCGAAGGGGATGTGTGGGAGTTCTTTAAAGACGCCTGCCAGTAAAAAGAATGAGCAGGAATAATCCCTGCCCATTTCCGGTAGTCATGAAATCAAAACCTTGTAACCCTTCTATCTGACCTTAATCTTAATCATTTCGTTATTAATTGTTATCAGTATCCCGGATGATCTGTCTTGCACCATTCTCTTCACCTCCTTGTCCATCCCCTGAAAATGGTTTTCTCCTGATCTCCTTCACTACTTTTTTCCTGTCTTATCTCTGGCAGACCATTCCGGGAAACTGATGTTTGCGCAAAGATAATTTCTGTTTCTGCCGGCTGAGTTAAAATCTGGTTAATTTGAGTTAAGGAAAAGTTAAATCATTGCTGATTAATTCTTTAAAAACTTAAATTTGTCGCATGAATAAAAGCAGGTTCATCATACTTGTCATTATGATGGTGCTGTCGCTGATCGGGATTATCTGGGTTCAGACAGTCTGGATCAGCAGAGCTGTTTCGATAAGGAATGAAGCTTTTAACAGGGCTGTTTTCAACAGTCTTGGGGATGCTGCCAATGACCTGGAGTCGAGGCGGGAGATGAATTTCTTTTTCAATGATCCCCTCTTCAATGGTCCTCAGTCTGCTGCTGATATTTCAGGTTATATGAGCGTGGGAAGCTACTCTTCCGAAGACGGTAAAAATTTCAGTTACAGTGTTACCAGTCAGACTATGACTGGAACCATCGACTCTTCAGGAAATGTAAGGTTAAATCCTCCTATTATCTCAAGAAAGGACACCACGTTCCGGAGTGACACCGGTTCAGTGGGATTAATACAAGGCGAAATAAACGGAGAATTGCCGCGGTCAGTCCCGTCAGTATCAGGCAACGTATCCTCATCGCCTCTGGCAGTGAACAGGAATGAGTTTATCGAATGGATAAGGAGAAGGGCTTCTGAATTTCAGAACATGAGCGATCAGATGATCTCGGAGGTCTATCAGTGGGAGAGAACAATGGATATTAACAAGGAGGAGGTTGGCTTTACCCTGAACAGGGCTTTCCAGTTTTCAGGTATAGAGACCCCGTATGAATTTGCAATTATAAGGGATGGCGTGGTTCAGGATGGGGTCTTCGGCAAATCGCAGAAGACTGATTTCCTTAAAAGTAATTACATTGTTCAACTGTTTCCCGATAACATTGTAAGGCAAAATCTTCTTGTTTCAGTAATTTTCCCTGAAAGGAGGAATTATATCCTTGGTGAGATGGCATGGCTTCTCGGTGGTTCATTGTTGTTTTCTTTCGTCATTCTTGCGACCTTTGCATTAAGTCTCTTTTTCATAATCCGCCAGAAAAAGATCTCCGAAATGAAATCGGATTTTCTGAACAACATGACCCATGAATTCAAAACTCCGATTGCAACAATCTCACTTGCAGCAGATACGATCACAAATCCCAAGGTAATAAACGATGAAAAGAGCATCAGGCATTTCATCGGGATGATCAAGAAGGAAAACAGCCGTATGAACAAAAAAGTGGAAACCATCCTTCAGATAGCTTCTCTGGATAAGAAAGAAATTGAATTCAGGTTCGAGGATGTTTCGCTTCATACACTTATTGAAAGGGCTGCTGAAACAATTGATATCCAAATCCATCAGCGAAACGGGAAACTGGATCTGAGGCTAGAAGCCACTGACCCTGTAGTAAGAGGTGATAGTGAGCATCTTATAAACCTGGTTAATAATCTTCTTGACAATGCACTGAAGTACTCCCCGGAATCACCTGAAATAACCGTTGAAACAAGGAACCTTGACAGGGGAATCCTGATGTCGGTTTCAGACAAGGGGATAGGGATGACAAAAAGCGTTCAGGCCAGGATCTTTGACAGGTTTTACCGGCAGGCAACGGGTAATGTCCATGATGTTAAGGGATTTGGACTGGGACTTAATTATGCCAGAGCGATAATTGAAGCTCACAAGGGCAATGTGACCGTTTCAAGTGAACCCGGTAAGGGAAGCCGTTTTGAAATTTTCCTCCCGTTTAACCCCGAGAATTAAAACAAATATGAAATCGGCTAAAATATTCCTTGTTGAAGATGATCTGAGTTTTGGATCAGTATTGAAATCATATCTTGAGCTTAATGATTATCAGGTAGATTGGGTTGATGACGGAAAATATGCTGTAGAACATTTCAGAAAAGGTTCCTTTGACATCTGTATACTCGACGTGATGCTTCCCCATGTTGACGGCTTTACAATTGCAGGGGAGATCAGGAAGATCAATACAAGCGTGCCTATAGTATTCCTGACGGCAAAGAAAATGAAAGAGGATGTGCTGAAAGGCTATGGATCGGGAGGCGATGATTATATAACAAAACCATTTGATACTGATATTCTTCTTGCAAAGATAAGGGCTATCCTTGCAAGGAGAGAATTTCAGACCGGAACACGTGATATTTACGAGATAGGTAAATTTATTTTCAATTCCAGGCTCCGTACCCTTAGTATCGGCGATGAGGAAAGAAAGCTTTCTCCAAAGGAGGCCCAGCTGCTGGAATTGCTTGCCGTTAATCCCAACGAGCTGATCAGCAGGGAAATGGCCCTAAAGAAGATATGGGGATCAGATGATTATTTTACAGCCAGAAGCATGGATGTTTATGTCACTAAATTAAGGAAGTTCCTTTCAGATGACTCTTCGGTAAATATCAAGAACATTCACGGGGCTGGTTTTCAGCTTATCATCAGGGATTACGGGGAATGAGATTATTCCTGCTGAACTGCAATGGCAGAAGATGAGAGACGCTCTCTATTATCCGTATTTTATCTCTTCCATCAAGGATTATCCTGATCCGTGAACCTGTCCTTGTTTCCTCCTCGGCCATAACCTGACGGCAGTTGCCGCAGGGTGAAACATCCCCGGCCAGACCACCATCCTCCT
This sequence comes from Bacteroidales bacterium, assembly GCA_034002885.1. Classification (GTDB taxonomy): domain Bacteria; phylum Bacteroidota; class Bacteroidia; order Bacteroidales; family VadinHA17; genus LD21. Next base: position 5,553 of record JAVEZS010000049.1, on the reverse strand, counting down.
TAAAAGCGGTTATTGCTGCAGTTTCAGCTTGGTCTCCGGGCCAGCATGAAACTAATGTTGCGAAAACATTTCTCTCGGCGCAGATACCTGAAGGGAAAGCAGCATTTTCCACGTTTGAACCATGGATGATCCTTCCTGATGCAAGTCGTATGGCAGCACCGACCCTGAATCTGGAATAGGGAGCATAGGCATTCTCTGCCGCCTGTCTTGCGGTAAGCACAAGTTCCCTGTCGTTATCGGTCAGTTCCTTCAGGTTACCGTATTCCTGGAATGAAAAGGAAATAATTACTGATTCCGGCATAAAATCTGTTGATTATGTTTATTGCAAAGCTAATAATTATTGAATAAACAGTATGTCAGTAAGTAAGGATGCTTTTGTGAATAACATTATGATTATGCCCGGTTCATTTTATCTATTTTTGCGCCGGAGATCCATTGTTACATGGGCAGGATAGTAAATACAGTCGTTATCATTGTGATTCTGACGGGCGTGGTATCATGTCGTGCCTCCCGTCCGGCTTCGGTATCAGTACAGGCAACTGTAACTGCGACGGCTGCTGATTATATCACTACCTACAGGGATCTTGCCATCAGCGAGATGAAAAGGAGCGGAGTTCCTGCAAGCATTACGCTTGCACAGGGCATGCTTGAATCTGATTATGGTCGCAGTACTCTTGCCCGGATGGCAAATAATCATTTCGGTATAAAATGCCACAGCGACTGGAAGGGGGAGACCTACCGGAAGGATGATGACAGAAGGAATGAATGTTTCAGGAAGTACAGAAGGGCAGAGGACTCTTATCGTGATCATTCTGATTTCTTAAGAAAAGGTTCCCGATACAGTTTTCTTTTTGACCTTGATCCCGCCGATTACAAGGCATGGGCTCATGGACTGAAAAGGGCAGGTTATGCCACTGATCCCCAGTATGCCAGTCTTCTGATAAGGAAGATTGAGGAAAACAGGCTCTATAGCTACGACAGGGGTTATGTTGCAGAATCGGTAAAGACATCTGCTCCTGCCAGCAATCCGGCAGCGGTGGTTACTCCTTCCACTGCCGGTCAGAAGCCGCCTGATGCAGTTGCGGATACGGGGAAGGCCTCCGGACTGGCGACCGATAGCGGGAAGACCCGCACCCCCGCTCCTCCGCAGGTAAATCAGAATACTGTAACTTTTGGAGATGTTATCGCCAGGGTACCAAGGATAATGGAGAATAACAGGATTCAATATATCATCGTGAAGGACGGGGAGACCAGGGAGACCATTGAAAAGGAATTCCAGCTTATGAGGTGGGAGCTTCCAAGGAATAATGATCTCGGGGCCGATTTCAGGACTATCCCCGGACAGATCCTTTATCTTGAACCCAAACGTGACAGAGCGGCATCCGGAAATGAATACCACACTGTTTCTGAGGGAGAAACGATGCATCTCATCTCTCAGCGTTATGGCATAAAGCTTAAAAGTCTTCTCGATTTGAACAGGATGTCTTCAGGGACTGAGCCAAAAGCGGGCGAGAAGATCTGGCTTCAGACGCAGAAGCCTGTCAATTGACAGGCACGATGAACTCCTCCATCCTGAAGCCCTTGAGGAAGTCTTCGGTAGTCAGCCTTTTTTTACCTTCTATCTGGAGTGAGTGTATCCTGATAAAACCTCCCCTGCAGGCTATCTTGATGAAGGTCTTTCCGTCCGATACGATCCCTCCAGGCTGGATAATATGATTTTCTCTTTCAGCCTGACTCTCATAAATCTTTACCAGAAGATTTTTCCTTTCATTCCTGAATGTTGTCTTTGCACAAGGATGGGGAGACAGTCCTCTTATAAGATTCTGGATTTCCTGTGGTTCTCTTTTCCAGTCTATAATGCAGAATTCAGGGAATATTTTGGGAGCAGGGATCAGTTTTTCACCTGGTATCATGAAATCCGATTGCGGACGGGGTTTAATGAAGCTGCCAGCAAGGGCTTCAAGTGTCTGGATAACAAGCCTTGCACCGTGTTTCATAAGCTTGTCGTGAAGATCTCCGGCACTTTCAAAGGGAAATATAGGTACCTCCTGTCTTAAAAGGATATTCCCGTGATCGATCCTGTCGTTTATCAGGAAAGTAGTTACTCCTGTAATTGATTCACCGTTAATAATGGCATGGTTTATCGGCGCTGCTCCCCTGTACTGAGGCAGAAGTGAAGCATGCAGGTTTATGGTTCCGCCGGGAGCTATCTCCCATACTTCACGGGGCAGCATTCTGAAAGCGACCACGACGAAAAAATCGGCCCTGAGCCTTTTCAACCTTTCGGTGAAAACAGGGCTTTTCAGATTATCTGGCTGCAGGAGAGGGAGGTAATTGGATTCTGCAAAAACCTTGACGGCTGATTTGCTTACATTCAGTCCACGGCCAGCCGGCTTGTCGGGCGTGGTAACGACAGTAACCACGTTATATCCATTCATTATCAATGAACCCAGAGGGGCAACAGCAAACTCAGGGGTGCCCATGTACACGATCCTCAGGTTTTTCATAGTTGCAGACAGATGAGGTGTTCTACAAAGCTATGAAAAAAGTCAATCCTTTACAATATGCTTATAGCATGTAAGGTTATGTCCCATCTTGCTGGCTTTTGTTTCAAGATAGAACTCATTATAAGGGTTTGGAGTGATCTCTAGAGGAATGGCTTCGACTATTTCTATTCCATAGCCCTCAAGGCCAGCTCTCTTAACCGGATTGTTCGAGATAAGTTTCACCTTTCCCAGACCCAGTTCTCTCATAATACTTGCTCCCACGCCATAATCCCTTTCATCTTCACCGAAACCGAGGGTCAGATTCGCCTGGACGGTATCCATTCCTTCGTCCTGAAGCTTATATGCCTTTATCTTGTTGAAAAGACCTATTCCTCTTCCTTCCTGGCTAAGATAAATGACCACTCCCTTACCTTCGGCTTCAACCATTTCCATTGCCTTGTGAAGTTGTGCTCCGCAATCGCATCTCATTGATCCGAATATATCGCCTGTGAAGCATGATGAATGGAGCCTGACGAGAACCGGTTCATCCCTTGTCCAGCTTCCTTTTACAAGGGCTGCATGCTCAAGTCCGTTGCTTATCTGCCTGAAAGGAATAAACTCAAATTCTCCGTGCTCGGTGGGAAGTTTGACCTTCTCACCTTTTTCAATTATGGTATCTCTCTCGAGAGTATATCTGATAAGATCCCTGATTGCTACGATCTTAATGTTGAACCGCTCCCTGAGTTTTTCAAGATCAGGAAGTCGTGCCATTGAGCCGTCGTCATTCATTATTTCGACAAGTGCTCCTCCCGGATGAAGTCCGGCAAGTCTGGTGAGATCAACCACTGCTTCGGTATGGCCTGCTCTTCTCAGGACACCCTTTGTTTTTGCCTTCAGTGGAAAGATATGTCCTGGACGGCCGAGGTCGGAAGGTTTGGTTGCCGGATCAACGAGTGCCTTAATGGTCATTGCCCTGTCTTTTGCCGAAACTCCTGTTGTAGTACCCGGACCGAGAAGGTCGACTGATACAGTAAATTGTGTTTCGTGAAGGGAGGTGTTTGTCCCCACCATGAGGTCGAGCTCGAGTTCCTCGCATCTTTCCTCGGGAAGAGCTGCACATATCAGTCCGCGGCCGTGCTTTGCCATAAAATTTACTATCTCGGGAGTTATGAGCTCGGCAGAGCAAATGAAGTCTCCCTCATTTTCCCTTTCCTCATCATCAACGACGATCAGCATTCTGCCGTTTCTGATGTCTTCAATTGCCTCTTCGATAGTGTTAAGTCTGGTTTCCATTGCGATATTAAGTTAATGTTCTTCAAAATCCGGATTACGTCTTGTCCCTGCAATAAGCCTTCTGTAGAGGTAGTCCTTGATTTTTCTGAAAAAAACAAGGTAAGTATCAATATTCATTATGACCGAATCGGTCGATGCCTTGTACGTGAGGAATAATCCTGCAGGGAGAAGCAAATAAGTTGATGCCCACATTCCGGCAGGTGTACTTATCAGGTTTTCCTCAACAAGTTTTTCACCCGAAAGTGAAATAACATACCATATTACAAAGAATAGAACTGAAATCACAGCGGGTGTTCCGAGTCCGCCTTTTCTTATTATAGCCCCCAGTGGTGCTCCTATGAAGAAAAAGACAATGCATGCGACCGAAAGGGTGAACTTCTTATTCCAGTTTACTTCATACCGTTTTATAAATTTGACGTCGTTATGCAGGCTTTCGCTCTGAGTCATCAGGTAACTGCTCCCGTTCTTGGTATTTTCAATTGCTTTTGTGATTACAGTTTTCTTCTCCGTTACCGGTATTGAATCATATAGTTCTCTTGCATTAAAAACCTTCTGGATTCTCCCCGGATCCATTCCCCGGTCCTTGTTGTACTTGCCGGTGTAGTTTCGGATAGTGAAAATCAGAGATGCGGAAAAGTCGTTGTAGTAGTCATCGACTTTCTGAAGGTATCTCCTGTTAAGTGAATCTATATCGTGAGTCAGCTGGGCTATGTTCTTCATTGCAGAGTTGGACTTGAACAGGTCGATCTCCGTCCTTTCAAGATCGAATCCTGAAAGCGGCACTACCAATGTCTGTTCCATAAAAACGTCTTTTCTGAACGGGTATTTCTTAGTGGGTTTTCCTGGTTCCTGTTCAGGCATCTCGCTGTAGGAGTAGCCGTTATAAAGTACAAGAGAGAGGGCTGTTTCATCCGGAGTCACTTTCATATACCCCGAATCAGCGTAGATCACATCACTGTTTCCCTGGTTTTTCCTGTGATCATAGATGAATATTTTATCCAGGCGGTTTGTAACGGCGTCCTTGGAGGTAACCTTTATGCTGAAGCCGTCTATGTCGTTGTTGAAGGTTCCTGCCTGCAGGTTTATATCTGGTCTCTTACGTCGGATATCATAGAGGAGTGTTCTTGCCTGACGGTTTGCATAGGGCACAACGTTGTTTGAGAAGAAGAACGACACGATGCAGACGATACCCATAAGCATCATCAGAGGTCTCATTATTCTTCCCAGAGGGATCCCTGAAGACTTAATGGCAGTAAGCTCACTGTACTCGCCCATATTGCCGAATGTCATCAGCGATGCAAGAAGAATTGCCAGGGGGAGAGCCATCGGAACAAATGAAAGGGAGAACTGAAACAGCAATTCTGCGAGTACACCTATTTCCAGACCCTTTCCTGCCAGATCATCCACGTACATCCAAAGGAACTGAAGTATGAGGATAATAAGCACAATGAAGAAGGTAAGTATCAGCGGGCCGACAAAGGATTTTAAAACAAATTTATCGAGTTTCTTCAAAGCCTCTGTAATTTTTGATTTGCAAAAATACTCGATTTTCGGCAGAATTCATATTGTTATTTTTTGGGGTAATAATGATCCGTTCACCTGTGATTCAGATGCCCAGTACTCTTTTCAGGTTATTTATCTGGGTGTCCCAAAGGTAGATTTCGTCGTCCTTCTCATCGGGTTCCGCAAAGTCGGTTATGAGGAGAGAAAGGTCTCCTGTAAGGTCGTGAACAGTTATCTTGAATTCAAAGAAGTTAGATTCCGGGTCGCTGGT
>JAVEZS010000048.1:0-21435 GCA_034002885.1 Bacteroidales bacterium | reverse complement strand
GTCTTCTTCAGCCTGTTCTTGTCGGGATCCAGGGAATAATTGACAGCGGTACTGAAATCAACCCTTTCCAGGTTTGTACTTTCGAAAACCGCACCGCTCAGGTCGCATTCCGGGAACAACGAACCTGTCAGGTCACACTCCGAGAAGTCAACACCGGTCAGCTTTGTTCTGCTGAAAACCGTCTTTATGATTTTCAATTTATAGAAGGATGAGTGGTCAAGGGTGCAATTTTCAAAACTGAATGATACACCAAACTCGTTGCAGTCATCAAAATGCAGCCCGAGCATTTTGCAGTTAAGAAATTTAACGTCCCGGAAGGTTGTCCCCGTCAGCCTGACCAGGCTTAAATTACAGTAGCTGAATTCACAGTCGGTGAAAACACAGTCGGAGAGATCGCATTCAGAAAAATCGCAGTCATTAAACTGGCAATTCTCATACTCACCTTTCAGCAATGGCTTCACCCGGAAGGAAATGTTCCCGAGTTTCTGATCAGCAATATAGTTCAGTTTCATTCTGTCTTGATTGTTAATGAATTTCACAAGGAATCGCCAGGATATCGAAGAAGCTCAATTTTATAGTTTTATTCACACTACAGGAACCGTATATGCTTCTCACATGCATTAACCAGTTTATTCAATCTGGAGATTCTGGTTGCCTCCTGTTTGGCACTCATAATCCAGTATATCTTGGTCTTTTGATATGACGGCGCCTGCCTTACAAAAAAGTCCCATGCAACCTGATTGGATTTAAACAGACTCTCAGAAATATCATCGGGTTTAGCGGTTTCTTTCTCAAAACTGTATATGGCTGATTTTGTGTCTTTACGATTATTATACACCTGAAGTCCGGGTTCTTTCATGAGTCCTTTCTTTCTGAGCTCCTCCACTTTTTTGATATTGACTTTGCTCCAGATACTTGCAGGTTTGCGAGGCGTAAAACGAATACAATATCTTTCTTCATCAATCGATCTGCGAATTCCGTCTATCCATCCAAAGCAGATTGCCTGGTCAACAGATTGTGACCATGTCAGGGAAGGCTTGCCTGTCCTTACTTTATAGTAACCAACAATGATTTCGGATTCCTTGTCATGGTTCTTCTTAAGCCATTTTCTGAATTCATTCTGATCCTTAAAATATACTGGTTTCATTTTAACAGATGGGTAAAAAGTAGTCTAAGCCATTTGTGCTATTCGCTGATTGTGACTGTCAATATCAAGCCATGTTTTCAATCCCGGATCTTCACCATCAGGATAACCCCGCCATCATCATTTCTAAGCGGCAGGCCCGGTCCTATTCTTATCTCCTTCTTCTGGGCAAAAGAAGTCATTGACATCAATGCGAAGAACAGTACTGAAAGATATTTGATTTTCATACTCCGGTTATTATTCTGAAACTGGTTCATCAGTTCCACAAACAGCATGACAGTGTGCCTGATTGGTTTTCAGATTTTCAGCGCCACAAAAAGAATGCCGGTCAAGCATTGAATTAACAGAATTGCGTTCAGTAATCGAAAATTGTCTTCAATCTGATTTCCAGATTCTGGCCCCTGAGGTTAATGTAAATAATTTTCCCTTGAGGATCAATGAGATAGTTCTGCGGAATTCCATTTACTCTATACCTCACAGGAACGTCTCCCAGCATCCCCCTGAGGTCACTCACTGTTGTCCACCCGATGGTATCTTCCCTGATGGCAGACTCCCAGTCAGTTTTTTGCTCATCAAGTGAAACGCCAAGAATTTCAAACCCCTGATCCCTGTATTTCCTGTAAGCGTCAAGCAGGTTTGGGTTCTCCAGCCGACATGGGCCACACCATGAAGCCCAGAATTCCAGTAAAACATATTTGCCCCTGTACGAATTGAGAGACACCTGGTTTCCATTAATATCGGGTAATGAAAAATCGATAGCCTGGTCGCCTGTCTTCAACTCAACAGACTCATTAAGGAATGTATTTATCGCTTTGCCCCAATGGCCTTCCCGTGAAGGCACAGATAGCGCATTAAACATTTTTTCAGTTACCTGCAATGGTTGATTGTACATCAGGAATGTGAGGTAATATGGATTTAGATAGAACTCAGGATTTGAAACCATAAAATCAAGGATTGCATTCTGCTTCACTGTCTGAAGGGAGTCCCTGATTCTGTAAAGCGATTCCAGTCTGACAGTATCTGATTTGTTTGTGATTCTTATGATCATATCAATACTGTCTTTCTTCGCCTTCAGATTGTTCTCCAGTTCCAGATAAGATGAGTTCAACTCCTGAAACTCAGACCCGGAAACTTTCGCAGTCCGGAGCTTGTACTTTGAAGCATCAATAGTTATCTCAGAGTTGTCAATCCATAATGATATATAATCCTGGAAGTCCCTGGTATGCACTACATATTGTTCGATTGAATCAACAGCTCCCTGAAACCGGAAACTGTTGCCTGAGAGCATCGTTGAATCACAGATTTGTGAAGCAGATGCCTTTCTCAGGTAAATCGCCGTGCTGTCCGGCAGTCTGGAAGTAAAACCGGTAATCGTAAATTTTTTATCTGTATTACAAGATATTACAGCAACCAGCAAAATGAATAAGAATACCCCTTTCATATATTGAATTTTTGGTTGTGACCTCGTATGCATACAAGCCCTTCGCAGATTCATGCAGACATTCTTGCGTCTATCCTGATAAGCTCAGGATTCGCGTATCCTTTGTACGGCTGGATGTTCTTCAGGCAACGGCTTCCACATCCGGTCAAGGATAACTATTGCTGCAGTGAATACAAAGAAAACTATAATCATGATATTCTGATCAAGCGGCTGAATCAAAGCAACAATTGTATTAGCAGATGCGTGGGCAATACCTGCTGCAAGCACGCTGCCTCGACTCCGGTTATAGCACCAGCAGAGAATTATCGCCGAGGGTATGTGAAGCAGGTACGAACTTGCCCAGAAAGATACTTTCATGACATCCCTTCCTTCCCCGGTCCACAGAAACATGTGCCACGGCACCCAGAAGAGGGCCAGTATCAGGCCGGCAACCAGCGGGCTGGACCGGGCCTGCATCCTGCGAAGCGCAAAGCCTCGCCAACCGACCTCCTCTCCTGTTCCGTTGAAGTAAAAGAACTGCGACAGGAATTTGATTGCAAACAGTCCGGCCAGGCCAAAACCGGTAGCCGGCAGGCCGGAAAGGGAGGGTGTCTCGTGACCCAATATCCTGCTGACCAATATTGAAATTATCGTCAGGCAAGGAAAGAGTAAAAATGCAATGATGATCCATGTGTGACTACCGCCAGAAACGGTTGACTTCAGTTTGAAACCACGTATAACGGGGAACCGTGTATAGGCGAGATTAACGATAAATGCAACCGGAAGTGAGGAGATTGAAATGAGGATCACAAGTGGGGTCGAAACCTGGCCTTTATTGACGAAAAACTGATTGGTAATAAAGGCCATTGTCACGACGATCCAGCAAATCAGCAAGGCGAGCCATGAAAACCGCTTTCTTGCCGCCTGCCGGTCCGAATCCGAAATGGATGCAACAATGATGCCGGCAATGGCGGGTCCGCACGTCGCCAGAAACATCAACGGCAGAAAGAGGTACTTCTCGCGCATTACCGCGATGTATGAAAACCCAAGTCCCCATGTTATCAGGAAAGTGATGATGAAAAAAGACGTTACCTGATGAGAGGCAATCCACCTGAACGAATTTTTGATCATAATTCCCCCTTCTTAATGGACACCCAACAGATAAGGCACGATAGCACTGTCTGCATTGTTTTGCAGATGCTCTGATTTCTCAGGAAAAGTTATGACTAATTTTTCGTATTTAAACCAAAACCCAGGCGAAATGTCAACTTTTCATCGAGGTACGGGTTGCCAAATACCCACCCTTTGGTTTTATATGACAAATCGGCCATTATGGTAAATCGCTCTCCGATATCAAAACGGGGTTGCACTCCGACAGCCATCCCTGGGCTGGCCTTGTCGGCGGCAAACAGCTGATCCTTTGGCTGAAGCCATCCTGAGAGATTGACATTCGCGCTGAACCGTGAATCCTCCCTCCTGATAATGTTATAGTAAGTAACATCCACAGACGGGAGGATAAGACTTTTGCTTCTGTTGATCCCGAGGTTCAGCAGCACCTGCCGGTCGTTAAAATCCAGGAAAAAATCGCCTCCGGCGTAATAGCCAAAGGAGGTGGGTATGCTTCGCAAGGCGAAATTAAAGAAGTAGCCTGGTTTGAGCTGGATCCTGTTGATACCAATCATGAACGGCGAGATGAAATTCAGATATTGCATGTTCCCTGTCTCCCTCAGAAAATCTTTCATCTCCGCAGTCAGGTCTGACTCCTTCACGGGGCGTTTTATACCCAGACCTCCGGGCCATGTACCACGGTCTTCATACGGCTCCTCCGGGGTAAACAGATCATAAACCCAGGCGGAAAAATCCCAGCCCGTGAAATCCCTTGCCAGTATATTGTCCCTGTCATGCGCAAGGATGCTGTCAGTTATCGAATTGAATCTTTCGGTAAAAGGCAGGTTTACATAACTCACGGCATGGATTGTACCCAGCAGTGAAATACCGAGGAACGGGTAGCCGGTCTGCCTGAAGAAATTGTCTTCCCTCATCCGCAGCAGGAAGGCATACTCCCCTTCAACGCCGGCTGCCGACAATCTCACCTGGTCAGCAGGATGGTTCGCCTTGAGGTAAACCAGGTCTTCGTCCTTCACATTGGTTACGGCGATATCCAGCCCTTTGCCAAACTTCCAGACCTCGTCATAACTGTAGATATGTCTTGATGACATTACCGCACGATGAAACTCCTCATGCTGGTATGCAAATCCGTAAGGCAGTTTTATGGCAAGATAATCTGTGCCCAGGGCTGCAATATTTGCCACTACGCGGTTCAGGATATATCTCTTCGTGCTGTTTGGTTCAATTACTACGTTCCAGATCACATTGTGCCCGTAGTATAAGGAGCCATGCAGGTTCCGGGCCATCTCAGTTGTCTGCTCCATGCTCAGGTTACGGTAGAAATTGCCGTAATCTCCGGCACCCGGTGTGACTGACTGGGGAAGGTCTCCGCCGCCTGCCCTGATGGCTTCGGTTTTTGCCGCATCAACCATATAGGGAAAGTCAAACAGATGCAGGCTCCATTCAAAAGAGGGAGGCAGAGTGTCTTTTACAATGACCTGAGAGTGACCTTTACTGATCAGCAGGGTTAGTGTCAGCAACAAAATAACACTGTTCAAAGTATATCTTTTCATGACTGTTATTCATTTGTTTTAGTGACTCAATAATTTTTCTATGGTTGCTTCGGCTCATGCAGGTATGGCTTGCTTCTTTTCACACGCCTGCTTTAAAAGGGCGAGCCAGTTGTGCATACCCTTCTCCAGGTTTCTGTTGAGCGACTTCCTCAGGAGGACTGCAAGGAATCCTTCCATACTCTCCTCCACCGTGACAATTGTTTGTCCGCTTGTCTCCATCAATATCCAATTATGTACAGCGAACAGTCCAACTGCCTTGCCTGTCCAGCCGAAGTAACTGAACGGTTCCACCGTATGGATTGTTGAGAGAATGTTTGCTCCCCCGGATGTCCAGTTAAAATTTCTGCCTGGTTTCAGATCTCCGTGAAGGAACGATTTGCTGATGTCTGTCTGCCAGGCTGGCCAGTTGCTTATGTCTGTCAGAACTGCCCATACCTTTTCACTGTTTGCACTGATGATTACCGTCTTGCTGCATTTTACCGGTGCGCTGCTGTTGATTCTTTTCATGATTGTCCCGTTTTTGCAATCAGGCCTTCAATGACTGTCAGTCTGATTGCGGTTAAAAAAAGCTGATTTCGTAAGAACTGTCGTCATTACTGCCGACGACACAAAGATCCTTACAAAGCCAGCCCGTGCTCTTGACAAAAATCAAGAACTTCAGCCAATCATTTTTTTTCTCAGCCTGCTCAATGTTTCCGGTGTCATGCCAAGCATCGAGGCCAGGTATTGCAAGGGCACCTGGTTGAACAACTCTTTATTTATACTGAAGAGCTGATTGTATCTCTCTTCAGCAGTCATTGAGAGATGGGTTACAATTCTGTCTTCGAGTACTGTAAAACACTTTGCTATGAACAGTTTTTCGAGTTCGGTCCAGCCGGGAACTACCTGCCCGATTTTCTGATAGTCCATACTGTCAATAACGTAGATCTCGCAGTCTGTCAATGCCTGAATATTCCAGCGGGCCGGAAGGTGAAACATGAAACTTGAAAGGTCTACCACAAAATATCCCTTTGTTGAGATCCACTTTGTGACTTCCCTGTCATTGATGATTACAAATTCCCTGATAATCCCCGACTGCACAAAACCAAGCCTGTCGGACTGTCGCCCGGTCCTGAGATAATATTCGCCCTTTTTGAGGATAATAGGTTTAAAAAAGGCGCTGATACTGGTCAGGTCATCCTTGCTGACACTGAAATAGGTGTGTATGTATTTTTCAAGTTCTGTCATTTCCGCAGTAATCAGCCTGTTACACCTTTCAGGTGACCGGAGCAGGTATTGTGATCTTTGCTGTACAGTAAACAATTCAGTACAACCGGCGGTTCGCTAAAAAGTCTGTTTTAACTTTTCCGACAGGATTTCTCTCACCTTTTCAGCATCGGGATTAATTGCAAGAATTGTCCCTTCATTATCCATCAGGAATGTTCCGCCACCCGAATTTGACACTCCGTACTTATCCCAGATATGATTCTTATGGTCAAGCTCTACGAGATTTATCCACGGAAACTTCTCCTTCTCTATGCGAGCTCTCATCTGATCAGTGTTATCAATCTCGGCAGCCACACCACAAACAGTAAATCCTCTGTCCCTGAATTCTTCATAAACAGGGATCATGCTGCGGCTTGTTGCTATACATGGTCCGCACCACGAAGCCCACAGATCAATAAGAGCATATTTGCCGCCTATGATGTCAGAGAGCCTGTGAACGGTTCCGTCCAGGTCTGGCAGTGAGAAATCTATAAAGCTGCCGCCAACTTTTATAGCATCATAGCCTTCAAGCATGCTCCTCATAATCTCGGTGTAGGCATGCTTCGGGTACCTTCCGGCAAACACGGGATAAAGGCTTTTTATCTCCTTAATGCTTGCCTGGCTTGATTCAAGGTACCTGAGATCATTCAACAGAAAGTAGTATGAGACGATGGACGGATTTTCCTCGATGTATTTGTATCTCCACCTTGTGGCTTCTGCCCTTAAGCTGTCGCCCTGACGGGTTAGGTCCTTGGCCCGGGGGCTCAAATCATTGCCCGTAGAACGCAGATCTTCCATTTTTTCCCGAAGCGCCATCCTGCTCTCATTGTCACCAGCATTTGCCAGTTCCGACTGCAGCAATTTCATTTCCGCACTGAAATACTCATTCTTCTGAAACAATGCATCGATGCTGTCATTTAACGGATCCGCCTTAGGCCGGAACATACCAAGAAACTCTTTGTTATACTCTGCCAGAACGCTGTTCAGGTTCCTGCCGGTAATCTTATTTTCATCAGGATTGCTGTACAGCTCGAAGCTTATCTCTCCCTTCTCAGCTATAAACAATACCGGTCGCCAGGAACCCCTTTCCAATTCCTCCTTGAATATCAACTCATACGCTTCAGGATGTGAGATCTGTATGGTGCATTCGAAAGCACTGTCCCTGACCGGTATTAACACCTGGTTAAACCGGGGATCATCAGTTGCCCTTTTCAGGATAAGGGTATCACTGTTTCTGTTATGAATTCTGCCCTTTAGAGTGCAGGATACTTCCCTGGTTGTACAGCTGGTAAGGACAACTCCGGAGACCATAAATGCGAGTAAAACTCTGATTTGTTTTTTCATCGAAATATAATTATTTAATTGTATATTAATCAATTATAATCAAGCCATATAGCATATTCATAACGGGTTTACCAGGGCCAATGGCAACAAGCCGGGTAAAGGTCTCTGCGGTCATGCAGCACCTTTTGTCAGAGTTGGTGATTTATGTATAGATTAAACTTATGTCTTTAGAAAAGAAGAACTTCCGGTCTCCTATTATCAGGTATCCTGCCAGGATTAACAGGAGAATAGTCTGGATAATTTTACTGTCAGGGTGAGTAGCAAAAATCTCATTAAAGAAAACAGCTGTTATGTGGAAAATGACCGGAAGCAAAATATTCCTTCTGGTCTTATAATATAACCAGTTCATGATCAAGACATATGGGATGATACTGACCATGAAGTTCAGGCTATAAATCCAACCAGACTCGACAAGGTTTGCCTGGTAGTAATCCTTAATCGTTGACAACGGAGCATGCCAAACAGCCCAGTAAGCTCCAAAAATCAAGGAAGTATAAAACAGACTGAATTTATTTCTAAGACAATCAGTGCCATACGAATGCCATGCGAGCTCTTCAAAAACCGGGGCTATGATAAGCAAAAACCAAACTGGAAGAACTCCTGAGGTAAAGGAAAAATGCCCGGTTATTACGAACTGACCCGGACTGTATCCAAATAGTAAAGAAATTCCCATTGCGACAAGGATGCTTGCCAGCATGATGAAGCATGTAAGGAAGATGTACCAGGGATTAATATCTCTGAAATTAAAGAACCTGCGATAAAAATCCCTGCGCAGATCCGGATTGCGATTCAGGAGCAGGAAGGCTACTATCATTGGGCTCACCAATCCAACCAGAGCAAGCATTATTGCAATATTCATATTCCGTTCTGCATTGGATGGCAGGTGGCTTATGTAACCGGCAGTGAACCAGAAGGTCCATGGCAGGATTGTAGATAAAAGATAGAAAAGGCCCGGTTTTTTGTAATTGCTGATCATATTATCATGAGTTATGATTTGGTACCCGAGTTAAGATTCGTGATTTCTGATTGCCCGTTCAGAAAAGGTGCTCTTTATCCTATTATTCCGACTATGAGTCCGATTAAAGGCACACTGTTAAAAGCCATATGAGTTATGATTCCTATCCAGGTATTTTTTCGTTTATAAATTACATAGGAAAGGGCCAGGCATGACGGCAAAAGGATTATCAGGTTCCATTTCCAGAAAATATGAAACAATCCCCAGAGTGTTCCATGAATTACCCAGGTCCATTTCCCGAAGGCCAGCTCCTGCCGGGGCAGAATATATCCCCGCCACCAGAATTCTTCTCCGATAATATTGAATATTAAGACTATAAAATATGTGATCGCAATCCACCATTGTCCTTTTAAGGGTATTCCCAGGAAAGAGTCCAGGAAAATGTTCTGCTCAAGTCTCGGGTCAACCGCGGGGATCAGAAATTCAGGAGGAGAAAAAAGCTTGAACTCAATAAGCCATTTGGGGGTGAATGAGAGTGTCTCATAAATTATGGCCATGACAACAAAAAGAACAAGGGCATAGATCCAGTCTTTCCTGGTCAATCTCTTAAGCCGGAATCTTGTCCGGAACGCAGTCCAGCCAAAGCTATTCCCCTCAATTCTGTACGCAATTATTGCAGCCACAAGCATTAATACCAACGGGGAAGTCATTGATACAATGTAGTTGACAAAGTCGTTGGTTCCATTCTGGTGGAGCTTTTGCATGACATAGTAAATGCTGAAACTAAAAATCAGAGATGGAATCCCAAAAAACAAAATAGAGGGGATTATCCCCATCGGTTTAATTTTAATAGTACCTGAAGTTTCCATAAATGGTCTGTTCTGTTTAGCCTGCTGTTAGTTTGCCTATTATTTACCCCAAAAATGAGGTTCAAAATGGTATACTTTTTTTGAACCTAATATCTTGAATATGCACGGATCTGAGCAATTAGCCAGACATCTCCCCTGCGGACCAGGATATCGGTGAACATATGATGTGCCAGGGAGGATACATTAGCAAATTCCCCGCCCTCAATAAGAGCCTCCCCATCGAGAACTGCCACATCGTCCGTCACAAAATTTACCCGGATAATACGGCTTGTGTGTGTCGAACCTTTGGCGGGACCACCTAAAAACTCAATGAACAGGTCACGGATCTCCTGGTGACCACAGGCCACATCACCCCTGGGGCTTATCACCACCGCGTCTTTTGTAAGGCGGGTGACTATTCCCTCAACATCTCCCGCCTGCCAGGCCTGGTCATACTCAGCCTCAACCCTGAGAACTGATTCCTTGTCTCGCAGTTTATTTCCTTTTTTCATTTCTATTGTAAAATTATTTTGCCTTGTTGGTATGGATTCAAATGTCAAACCCGTCAGGTCTGAGGTATTTGCCCGGAAAGCATGGCCCTGGTAAGTAAACGGATTGCTTTCATTGACAAATTATGTTAAAGACTTCCTTAAATCTAATTTTTTTCAGGCAGCATTTGTAAATTTAATCGGTCTTTTATTCATCCTTCAACCAATAAACCTGACATCATGAAAAAAATCGTTCACCACTCGCTACTGACCTTCTGTCTGGCTTTCGTCCTGAACACTTTATGTAATGCGCAGGAACACAATCTGCTGAGTGATTCAATTTATTCCGGTATTTTGAAAGAGGAAAGATCTCTCAAAGTACTCTTGCCTGACACCTGGAAGCCCGGATCAGCAGAAAAATATGAAGTTATCTATATAACTGACGGAGAGTGGGCTATGGATCCGTTTTCCTTTGTATACAAATGGGCTCAGGGAGAAAATTTTGTTCCGCCTGCCATCATAGTTTCTGTTCCGAACAGATATATCAATTCTGCTAACCAGCGTGACAGGGATTTTTTGCCGGTGCATGTTCCTCAACCAGCTATATCAGGCGGAGCAGGTAATTTCCTGTCTTTTTTTAAAGACGAACTGATCCCGTATATTGACAAGACATACCCTTCTAATGGAACCAGTTCCCTTTATGGGCATTCATACGGAGGTTTGTTTGTTTTGTATGCCTTGCTTTCTGAACCTCAATTATTTGAGTCTTATTATGCAACTGACCCTCCTTTTCGGTTTAATGATGATTATCTGATTAAAATGGCAGCCCAAAAACTGGAAAATCTCCCGCCCGATAAGATTTTATGGCTTGCTGGCAATGAATTATCATACAAAGGTCAGGGGATAGATCGCCTGGATTCGGTTCTGAGAATTAAGGCACCGGCAAGTCTGCACTGGAAAATGGTCACATACCCCAATGAGACTCATAACAGCGTAAGACTAAAAGCGATGTATGACGGGATAAAATTCAATTATTCAGGTTATTCGAATACTCCAATCAGTTTCCATCCGATGAATGGCATTCTATTAAAAGACAAACCAACACCGATAGTGGTACTTAACAGTAACCTTGATTTCAGGTATACGACTGATGGCACCGAACCGGATCAGACATCTGAAAAGGTAACGAACTCAATGTTTGCTGTAACAGGTCCTGCTCAGCTGGTACTGAAAGCATTTTCCGCAAGCGGGAAATACGACAAAACAGCGAGAGGTAATTTCGAACTGGGTGAAGCATTGCCTTCAGTACCGCAACCAAAAAAGGCTAAACAGGGTGGCCTGAAGTATTCATATTACGAAGGAAATTGGGATAAAATGCCTGATTTCAAACGTCTTAAACCGGTCCAGGCAGGTGTTGCTGATAGTCTTTTTTATACCAACAAGCTCCCTGGCAAAACTAATTTTGCCTGCCTGTCAGAAGGTTACTTTGAGATTCCCGGGGATGGTTATTATATTTTCGCACTTGTATCAAATGGTTGTTCAAGACTAATCCTGGGTGATAAACTGATAATTGAGCATGACGGTGCCGGCGTCGCAGAAAGTATAAAAACATTCATCCTTCCTCTGAAAAAAGGTTTTTATCCTGTCCGTGTTGAGTACCTGCAAAAAAATGAAAGCAGCGTTTTTCAATTACTTTATGTAAACATGGAAACCGGTAATGCCACAAATTATCCTTTCAGGCTTCAATATTACCTGAAGTAGACTCTCCCCGGGTCAGGTAATACCCGGAGATGTCTGCCATGACGAGGTCATGAGAGCCCGGTGTGATGCAAAAAAATGTTGGTTATTACAGGAGCGTCACGCAGGGTGCCTTGAATGTACCGGGATCATTGTTGAGGCCGTGCTTATAATTAATTACCTCGATTGTGTCCGGGACAATCTTAATGAGTACAAAGATCTCCTGCCAGTTCTGAATTCCGCTCCAGTAGTCACGCTTCATCTTTAAAACCAGATCCCGGTCATCAATAACTGAAGCTGTTCCGGTTATTGTTACATATCCTTTGGCGGAGAGATGGTCAGCGAAGTAAACACATACTTTCGGATTGGATTTTATCTCCTTTGCCTTACGACTTGCTCGTGCCGTAGCAAACCAGACAATAAAATCATTTTTGACCGGAAATGGATTCATGGTCCGGATATGTGGCTGTCCCAGGGAATCCATCGTAACGAGTCCACAATATGTGGTCTCATTTATGATCTCGTGAGCAGCTACAAACAGGGTGTCTCGGTTAACGGGTGATTGTCCGCTCATCACTCCATAAAATGAGCCTGACATGAAGATCAGAAGAAAGATGCCCGGAAAAATACACGTCCTTTTCATAGATTGAGGATTAGAGTTACAACCTGGCCTGCTACAAATATGAATACTATAAACAAGACTAAACGAACAGATACCCTTATACCAGGCTTGTAAAGAAGATTTAGTTCATCTGACATGGTTTCCTGTTTTAAGAATTTAAGATTTGTTATCATTTTTCTTTATGACCCATAACAGTATGAAACACCCTATTTTTAATCTGCACGAAAGGAATTATTCAGGGTTGGCAAACGTGAAACCGACGTCGGTCAGTAAAGGCAGACTGCTGTCAACTTCGACTTACATTTTGAATCAGAAGGTCTGGTCAGCAGACTCAGAACAGGTCATGTTATGTTCACTCGTTAAAAATTCTAAATATGCTCAGCCCGGCTTTTAAGCTCCTGCAAATTCTTTCTCATCCCTTCAGTCAGAGATTTTCGCATAAATGATGATCCTAAACCATTCAGAGACTCCTTGACAATGACTTTCGTTTTATTCCCTTCATTAATCAAGTACCAGTTATGTACTGCTTTTATCCACCAAATTCTTCCTGTCCAGCCAATCTGAGAGTATTCATTTACGGTATGTAATTTTGAATGAATTTTTAAACCTCCGGCTTCCCATTTAAATTCAACTCCAGGTTCAGGTGACCCGTATATCTGAGCCATGGTAACACTACTCTGCCATTCAGGCCAGTTATTAATGTCGCAAAGGATCTTAAAAACATTTTCCACGGGAGAATCAATAATTATCTCATCTTCAGAATAACACCTGGCCGCTGTATCTGCTTCAACATTCATCTGCTGAGCTCTTAAATGTGTCGCCATTAATAAAATAGCGATCCCCAAAAGAATAGTCTGCTTCATCCTGAGTGTTTAAAAGACCAAACAACCGGGAGTATTGATTTGTTTGCCAGTCAGATCTGACAGCAATGAAACCAAACGTTTTTGCCTTGATAGCAGCGTAGACCGGAGCGATCAGGTATTGAGAGCCAGATGCATTTCCTATATCAGCTAAGTGCCACAATTATGCTGGTTGTCAGCTGGACAAAGGCAACAGGTGCCCAGATTCGCTCTATCTTACTTGGCGTGATGGAATTCAGAACGGTAGCTATAATGAAATAAACTACAATGAACCAAATGGCTATTCTTGAAATTCCAGCGAGTTGTGGAAGTATTAATCCGGCGCGTGATAATACTATCACCGCGATAACTCCCAATATCAGGATGTTTATAATTGCTATTTTCCTCATCTTAGGCGGATATTTGCCTGGATATTTGCCCCCCATTGAAGCTTCTCCCCAAGGCACTCCTGCAGCCAAACATGCCTGAAAGATGATTACAATTCCAGTAAATACTGTGAAGGTTATAGCTGATATTGTTAATGGCATTTCCTGTTTCTCTGTTTATTACAATATGCAAAGTTAGAGTCTCATGTTTCCAAAGATCTTCACTGCTCTTAATAACATCATCACCTGGCAAAAGTTAAAGCCAACGTCAGGCGGACCCGGGCCCGCGGAGCACCAATGACATACACCGATCTGCCGCCGTTAGCTATTTTTTACTGTTCAATTACTTCATCTTCAAACTCTATTCCGCCAATCCTTAGCGCTATCACGTTGTATAGCCAGCACCAAAGCGCCGTCATCAAAAAACCCATTATGGGATATAATATGGGCATGATTACAAGTGGCAATGCTGCTTTCCCAAATCCCATACCACCAGGAAATCCTCCTGGGATTCCCGTAATGATCAGCATGGGCACAAATACAATCAGCGAAATAAAAAAGAAAATCAAAGCAGAAATTAATGCTGTCTTCAGCACCCTGATTTTTGCAACTCTTCTCTTTGTCATCTTGTTACGCTTTTAGGTTAATAGTTTATTTTTGCGAACCATATCTTACGACAGTGAATATTCTCAAACAGTAAACGGCACCTCCGGATGATGCCTGATATGCCTCCGGCCGAAAGCAGACATTTATGAAATTTCCCTCCATTCATTCAGGCTTACTTAATGCGCAGCCCCGTCAGTCCCAGTGCTGTACCCCCGACACCTCACTCCCATTACACTGTAAAACAAAGAGGCAAACAGATCGATTCTTCACCGAAGTTATGTAATAGTTTTCAAACAACATCGTCCCGCAACCTGAATTTATCCACCAAAATAACCCTGACGGTTGATTACTTCCATTCTGCTCCCGGCCCGGAATTTTCACTATATTTGAATTTGCCGGCAGACCACAACCAACTGCCTGGCGCTAAACCAGATATTACCTTATAACCATGAAATACGAAGACTTTATCGTCTCAACCCTCGGAAAAGGGCGTATTTGCTGCCTATAATGTCTGAGAGGGTATGAGCTGTGCCTTCCAGGTCAGGCAATGAAAAATCTATAAACCTGCCCCCCTGTTCTGATAGCATCATACCCCTCGAGCATATTTCATGTAATCTCAGTATAGGGATGCTCCGGGTACCTGCACACACACGCGGGATAAAGGCTTTTTTTCTCCTCAATGTTTGCCTGACTGGATTCAAGGCAAGCAAACTTCTTGTGATTCTTGTCATTTAGCAAATAATGCTTATTGTCTGGAAGTCAATGGAGATAAAACTGCTCTTAAAACATCCGGTATCTTAATCTGTCCCGGTAATGGTTTCAGATGAATTATTAGTCTTCATCGTTGAACACCTGCTCCTGTTGAATAAAGTTTCTGGTATCATTTATCCATCGATGTTCGTCATAATAGGCGTTTGAAAAGCCAATCATTGATGCGGCAAGGATTATATAAATCCAACGCCAGGTTGCTTTGATTGCTCGAGTGAAGATATTAAACAGGAAGAATCCTTTCTTTTCGGGTTTAGCCATTTATCATTATACATTGAATTCCACATTAAAGTCCGGTTAGAAATGACTGGCCCGGGAATCGGGCACGGACTGAGCAATAACTCAGCCTTGAAAGCGGACATTTTAATGTGGTCAATGGTCAGGCTATGGAAGAACACTCCTGAAGCCAGCTGAATCAGAGGCACAAAACTATTATATGTTGCCGATTGGAGTGATATGATTATTCGCTGTTCGAGATCAGTCAGTTCAAGAAGAACAGGTGAATAAACATATAGATATCCAGCTTGCCCTGAATTTCTGAAGCATTTATAATAATGGATGCTCTTGCTGACCTTGCTGTTTGTTCCCGACACCCATTCGGTAAGGACTGAAAGGCTGATAACCGTGCTGTTGAACACGGGAGCTTCGCCAAGGCCGAAAAGGGCCATCAAGGCCAAAAACGGCACAATATGTCGCAAGCTGAACTTCATCCTGTAATTTATGACTTTATTGGCAGAATTGCAAAATTCCTGACGGACCCTCTGAGAACACTGACTGTGTCAAAGCGGGAGTATTAGGTTATTAGGCAAGAGGGAGAAACTGCTTATTTTCTGACAATCAGAGGTATGTGGTATTAGCCAGAACCACCATAAGTATACCGGCACTACCATCCTTGTTTATTGCTGGTTTACTGTTGGTTTTAAATCCTGATGTAATGTAACTGAACCAGCCCTGTGTCAAACTCTCTGGAGCTTATGAGTTTTAAATCAAGTTCGGGACGGCCATCCCTGAACAACCGGATTCCGTCACCAAGAATTACCGGGATGATAGATATTACGAACTCATCGATAAGGTTATCGTAAAGCAGTTGCGTCAAAATATCTGATCCCCCGTCACAAAAAATATTTTTCCCTTGCTCGTTCCTTATACCCGAAATAAGATTTTTTAGCGGACCGGAATAGTATTTCAGATTATTGTCCTCTGAACCAGTGTTGTGGCTGATAATATAAATCTCTTTGTCTTCAGGATATCCGAACCCGATATCCTTGATTTTATCGTATGTTCTCCGGCCAAGAATGATAGTGTCCACAGTTTTTAAAAAATCAGAATAGCCATAATCAACTCCCTCTTTCTCAACTCTTGATAAAAAGGATATATCGCCATCCGGTTTGGCTATATATCCATCCAGGCTTATTGCTATGTATGATATTACATTCCGATGATAAGACATCTTCCGGTCATGTTATGTAGAGATAACCTGGAAACAGGCCTTTCTGTTCACAACCCTGAATCAGAGAACCTGTAACGATTACCAAGAGAGAAGGGCCGACTACTTCATAAACATTCCGATCAGAAGGAACCCGAATAGGGGGATATTTGATCAAATCCTCTCTGACAGTCAGATGTTTAATTACTCCTGATCAGATTAAAGTTTTTGATGAGCTGTTCACAGAGTTGTTCAACATGAATCTCAGGCAACCCCAAGTCTTTAAAAATTTAATTGCCAGGAAGTTCTTTACCTGTTTGATCTGCAAAACGCTGCAGATCTTTATTAATAATACCCGGCATTTTAAATACCCTCAGCAAGGTCGCCAGTCTGAAAATATCCAGGTTGTGTTTCCGTATGTTTCTGCTGTCTATCTCCTCACCGGCAGATCTCCTTTTTGTCAGATCAAGAAAAGCTTTTGCCTTCAGACAAATCAGTGCTTCTGTTTGTGCAATTCTGATCGAATAATACAATCTGCTATTATCAAGGGTGAACCGATAGTATTCTTCATCCAACCTGGTTTCACCAACATTAATTATTCTATTGTAAATAATCTTACGCATTTATTACCTTCAAACTTTTCAACGATTCTGTCAAATACCCTGCGCGGTAATAAATTTGTAAGTTGAGCGAAGATATACTTGCCATGATTCATGGATAGATGCATTTCTCAAAGTCAGAATCTACCTTTTAAATTCAAATCGTCACGAACAAAAAAAAAGCTGCGTATGCGATTATTTCATAATTTCAAAGAACAATTAAGATTTTCTAATGCCCATTAGTGTAATAGTTTTTTAAACAACATCGTCCCGCAACCTGAATTTATCCACCAAAATAACCCTGACGGTTGATTACTTCCATTCTGCTCCCGGCCCGGAATTTTCACTATATTTGAATTTGCCGGCAGACCACAACCAACTGCCTGGCGCTAAACCAGATATTACCTTATAACCATGAAATACGAAGACTTCATCGTCTCAACACTCGGAAAGGGAAATGTCATCTCACCCCTTAAAACAGGCCAGCGTGCAGAAAGCCAGGTATATAAATTCATCGGCGACGACGAACGGGTGATCTATGATGTCTCATCGGAGAACTACGAACACTGCAGCTCAACAGGCGAAATTCCTGTATCATTCGAGAAGGCCGGTCCCAAAGAGATGATATACTTCGAACCGGCAAAAACGAAAGTCGGCATAGTAACCTGCGGCGGCCTCTGCCCCGGCCTTAACAACGTCATACGCAGCCTCGTCAACCAGCTCTACTACCGGTATGGTATCAAACGCATCCTCGGAATAAGATACGGTTATGAAGGTCTTATCTCTGAATACAACCACGAAGTCATTGAGATGACAGCACCTATGGTCAGCGAGATTCACCTCTCAGGCGGAACATTTCTCGGCACTTCCCGCGGTAACCAGGATGTGGGCAAAATGGTTGACACAATCGAGATCCTCAACATAAACGTGCTGTTCTGCATCGGCGGCGACGGCACTCTCCGGGGCGCACACGCCATCTATGAGGAAATCACCAAAAGAAACCTCAAGATCGCAGTGGCCGGCATTCCGAAAACTATAGACAACGACATCGATCTTATTCAAAAATCGTTCGGGTTCGAGACGGCTTTCTCCATAGCCCATGACATCATCCGTAACGCACACAACGAAGCCCACGACGCTTACAACGGCATAGCCCTGATAAAACTTATGGGCCGCGACTCGGGCTTCATAGCAGCCAACGCCGCACTGGCAGTCCAGGAGGTGAACTTCGTGCTGATACCCGAAATCTCTTTTGACCTGTACGGCGAAAAGGGATTCCTGAAGGAATTGAAAAACAGACTTGACGAACGGCATCATGCAGTTATTGTAGTGGCCGAAGGAGCCGGACAGGACCTCTTCCCGGCACAGGGCTCACAGAAAGATGCCTCAGGCAATATTATTCACCAGGACATTGGCATCTTCCTGAGGGACAAGATCAAATCAGAGTTCAAGGCGCTCGGATTCCGGCATGCCCTGAAATATATTGACCCGAGTTACATCATCCGTAGCTCCCCTGCCAACGCCAATGACAGCAAATTCTGCAACCTCCTGGCCCAAAACGCCGTCCATGGAGCCCTTGCCGGGCGGACCGACTTCGTTGTAGGTTACTGGAATAACCAGTTCACCCTGATGCCAATCCCGCCCGTGGTGGCCAAACGCAAAAAGATTGACGTTGAGGGCGAACTGTGGTGGAACGTGCTCGAAGCCACCGGCCAGCCCATCAGCATGAAAAACGAATGATCTGACTGTCAGAATTCCAGCCCCAGGGATAGTTCAAACATTCCGAAAGGCTTTATTTCCTTCCCCTCACGGGGCGAAGTATCACTGCCATCTGCCTCCGGGTCAGTATATGCCCACCGATACTGGTTCCTCTCAGCTCCGACATATACCCCGGCATTCAGAAACAGCCCATCCCTCAGGAAGAGATCACCTTTTCGCGATGATGCGGGAATAAGCTTCTGACCAAACATGAACCTGTAACCGGCATTAACCATCGCAATGATCTTGCGGTTATCCTGGTTCCATTCATTCACGTAATCTTCAAGGTAAAGCACATCTGACATCTCGTATTCGCCGATGAGACCGACATATGCCTTATCTTTCCGGAACTTGAAAAACCATAGCGGTCCGCCGCCAAACGCAATACCCGAAAAATTGTCAGGCCTGCCACCATTATCGGCCTCGGCCTGATGCAGGATAGGAGTCAGCGCACCGACGGATGAAAACCTGGTATGTGCACTGAGGGTTAATTGCCTGGTAATGTTATATTCAGCAGTCACAACGGGTCCGAACTGCACAAACCCGAGGAGGTTTGAGTGCACTGCCCATCTGGGCCAGCTGGCAGCAAGTGATTTGGGTCTTTGATTCTTGTTTACATTGGCTGGGTATTTTTTCTGCAATCCTTCAGAAGACAACGGCTCCTCACCCCTGACTACCGCAGCAGCAGAGACAAGGACCAGCAGGATCAAAAACCTCTTCATCACTAAATTTATTTAACTGTCTAAAAGAGAAAACGTCAGGCAGGTAATGATATTACATCTGCATGTGATAATCAACCCTCATCTGACCGGTAATGCAATGCAGGTCGGCCGGTGCAGTGAGTGGCACGCATTATCCCCGGAAGCTGCAAAAGTACCTGTCGCCGGTGTCTAGATTGCGCCTGAGAAGGTATCGCCCTGGTTCAGGTCACCCGTCTCCCATCCCTTGCGGAGCCAGCTCGAGCGCTGTGCTGCCGTGCCGTGAGTGAAGGAATCAGGTACCACCCTGCCCTGGTATTTTTTCTGAAGCACGTCGTCGCCGATGGAAGCCGCGGCATTAAGTGCTTCCTCTATGTCACCCTCTTCAATGGAGTTGAACATCTTGCTTGCATAGTGGGCCCATACACCTGCCAGAAAATCAGCCTGCAGCTCAAGCCTGACAGTAAGCTGGTTGCCTCTGACCTCGCTCAGGCGCTGACGCTCGTTCTGCACTTCATCAAGGATCCCCATCTGGTTCTGAACATGATGCCCTATCTCGTGCGCCACGACATAAGCTATGGCGAAGTCACCGTAAACACCATATTTTGCACGCAGATCATCAAAGAAACTGAGGTCGATGTATACCTTTTCATCACCCGGGCAGTAGAACGGTCCGCTGGCGGCGGTGGCATAGCCACAGGCCGACTGGACCTGATCCCTGAACAGCACCAGGGTGGGCTGCCGGTATGTGGCTCCAGACTGGGCGAATATCTTGCCCCAGACCTCTTCAGTGTCAGCCAGCACTACCGAGACAAACTGAGCCATTGCGTTCTCTTCTTCAGAGGCCTCCACCGGACCAGCCGTTTCTGTGGAGCCCGATTGTTGCAGAATGCCCGACGGATCTCCCCCGAGGAGGTAAACGAGCAACACAATTACTAGCGTGCCTATCCCGCCTCCGACAACCTTCGTTCCGGTACTCATACCCCTGCGGTCTTCAACATTGT
The DNA here is from genome assembly GCA_034002885.1 of Bacteroidales bacterium. GTDB lineage: Bacteria > Bacteroidota > Bacteroidia > Bacteroidales > VadinHA17 > LD21. The sequence goes on along the minus strand of JAVEZS010000048.1, from coordinate 867 downwards.
CGCTGCCGCGACGCCCCTGCCATTTCATAGTCTTATGTATTATGAGTTATTCTTAATGGTGACGAAAATACTAAATCGATTCAATATTTGAAAAATTTAGCATTGAACAATTTCGCTGATCATCTGTTTAACAAATAAACAACAAGAAAATGAAAACGAAGGCTATTCTGACTTTCACAATTGTACTAGGATTAATAACCGTAAACAACAAAATTATGGCACAGAATTATAATTTTCCGGAGCTCCCGTATGCATACAATGCGCTGGAGCCATACATTGACGCCCAGACGATGGAGATTCACTACACGAAGCATCACAGGGCTTATTTTGACAACTTCGTCAAGGCAGCCGGCGAGGCTAAAATTGATAACCTGACTCTTGAGGATATTTTCTCAAGAATCAGCATCTACTCACCTGCCATACGCAACAACGGAGGCGGTTACTACAATCACATGCTCTTCTGGAAGGTGATGGGTCCCAACGCCGGCGGTCAGCCTGAAGGCGATCTGCTGAAGGCAATCGATGAGACTTTCGGCTCATTTGACAAATTCAAGGCTGATTTCGAGACTGCAGCGAAGACCCAGTTCGGAAGCGGTTGGGCATGGCTGGCAGTTGACGCCAACGGGAAGTTGTTCGTGTCACAGACTCCAAACCAGGACAATCCTCTGATGGATGTTGCGGCAAAACGCGGGAAACCTGTTCTTGGCCTCGACGTGTGGGAGCATGCATACTATCTCAAGTACCAGAACCGCAGACCTGAATACGTTGCCAATTTCTGGAACGTGGTCAACTGGAAAAAGGTTGCCGAACTGTATAAGGCTGCTGTGAAGTAATTATTCTGATCAAATAACCCGGAAAAGGGAGGTC
>JAVEZS010000047.1:0-21729 GCA_034002885.1 Bacteroidales bacterium | reverse complement strand
GGCGGATATCTGCCAAGTACTGTATCATACGGTTTTGGCCTTAACTTTAACTTTTAATCAGAAATAATATGAATACGGTAATGAGATATAAAATTTTGATAACGGCCTTGCTCCTGATTGCATTTACAGGATGTGAAAAGGATTTCGACAAGATCAACACGAATCCTAACGCGGCCACTGAAGCTGCTACTTCAGCACTTCTGACGCAGGCTGTCCGTGATTTTGCGTTTAACGACTTCGATGTCTGGTACGCAGGACGCCAGTCTTCGCTTACTTCACAGCACTTTGCACAGAGAAACTACACATCTGAAGACAGGTATGCCTTCAGGTCGGGTACCACCGACGGTTTTTTCAGGAACAACTACATTTACATGAACAACCTTCAGACGATCATTCAGCTGAATACCGATCCTGAAACCAAAGACAGGTACGCAAGCCTCTATGGTGACAACAACATGCAGATTGCAGTAGCTGAAATTGTAAAAGCATGGGTGTTCCAGCTGCTTACCGATTACTTTGGAGATATTCCTTATTCGCAGGCTCTTGATATCGTCAAATACCCACAGCCTGTATATGACACCCAGAAAGCAGTTTATGACGGCCTTATAGCCAAGCTCAATGAAGCTCAGACCATGCTCGAGAACTCAACCACTGATGGTTTTGCAACCGGTGATGTTTTCTTCGGAGGCGATCTTTCCAAGTGGATTAAATTCGCAAATTCACTCAGACTTCGTCTTGCCCTCAGGGCTTCCAACGCTGATCCTTCCTACCTTACCGAAGCTCAGGATGCAATAGCTGACGGTGTAATGGAAAGCAACGACGACAACGCAATGTTCCGCTTCTCATCATCAGGTACCCCGAATGAAGCTCCCTGGTATAATGGCTTCTACGTAAACGGAAGAAATGACTTTACATTCACCGCAGGATTTATGGAGCTGATAAAGGGTAATAACAACCAGGCATTCGTAAATCCTTTCCTCGGCCTCAGGGATCCACGCTATCCCGTATTTACAACCTATACCACCGACAGGGAAGGTGTTCCTTACGGAATGACAGATGTGCTGACACAGAAATGGTGGTCAACACATGGATCCACAAGGGTGAGCCTTTATCACCAGAATCCAATAATGCTGGACGCAAACTTCCCGACCACCTTCCTCGATTACCCAACAGTATGCTTTATGGTATCGGAAGTAGAAGGCTGGGATGCCACCTGGTTTGAAGAAGGGATAAATGCTTCACTTGAAAAATGGGGAGCTGTTGATGAAGGCGGAGCATATGTTACCGAGATAATGAACAGGTTCACTGCAGCAACCACTGACGAGCAGAAGAAGGAAATGGTAATCACCCAGAAGTACATCCACCTTCTTATGCAGCCTCATGAGGCATGGGCTGAATACAGGAGAACCGGTTATCCCAAATCGCTTGTAAAACCCGGTGATGTTACTGCAGTTATCGACGGTGCTGAAGTAGTGTTCACACCTTCAACCGGCGCAGAATCAGGCGCTGATGTTGCAGCCAGGTTCAAATATCCGACATCCGAATTCACACTTAACAAAGCTAACGTGGAAGCGGCAGCTTCCAGTATGGGTGAGGATTCCCACAGACAGAGAGTATGGTGGGACGGAGGCGGATTACAATAATACGCTGACTATATAAAAAGAAAGGGTGCATCTGATGCACCCTTTCTTTATTCTGTCTTCAGATTCACAAGCTCAATCCTGGTTGCTGTTACCTTTAGGATCCTTATAAGGTAGTTCCTGATCCGTATTGTTTCATTTACCCCGGGAATGCTTCCCTGATAATACAGGATCATCCCGGCCAGAGTCTCATAATCATCCTCCTCAGGCAGCTCAAGATTGTAGGTTTCATTAAGGTAGTCTATCTCAAGCCTTCCTGAAAAAACAAATTCGCTGCCGCTTATCCTTTTTTCTGTAAGTTCATAATAATCGTGCTCGTCCTCTATATCCCCGACAATCTCCTCGAGAACATCCTCAATCGTTACCATACCCGATGTGCCTCCGAATTCATCTACCACAAGCGCAACGTTTACCTTTTCATCGAAAAACTTCTTCAGAAGTTTGTTGGCAGCCATCGTTTCAGGAACGATTGCAAGCTTTCTCAATGCTGACATGATATCAGGAGGATCCTTGAAAATATCCTTCAGCTCAAAGTATCCGATTATGTTATCAATCGTAGATTGATAGACGAGAATCCTCGAGTGACCTGTCTCAATGAATCTTTCCTTTAATTCCGTCAGGCTGCTCCTGCTTTCAATAGCATCAATCTCCGTTCTTGGAACCATGCATTCCCTTAATTTTACGTTGGAAAAATCAAGGGCATTCCGGAAGATCCTTATGTTATCCCTCAAAGGTTCAGTTTCTTCCGCGGCAGGCTGACTCATGTTCATGAAATGATCAAGATCAATCCTGCTGAATACAAGATTCTCCTGATCATGTTTCCCGTTTCCCTTTCCGGAAAGCAGCCGTATAACCACATTGGAGGCAGCAAGAGTGATTTTGCTGATGGGATAGAAAATATAATAAAAAAACATCGCAGGAAGACTCAGCAACTTCAGGAAGAAATTGGGCGAAAGCTTGAATACCGTCTTTGGCAGAAATTCCGCTACAAACAGGATAATCCCTGTCGAGATAATTGTGCTGACTAACAGTACCAGAGCGTCAGATCTTAACAGAGTGATCAAAACCGGTGTGAGCAGCCTTGAGAAGAAAAGTCCGTAAACAACAAGGGCAATGTTGTTTCCGATGAGCATTGTGGCAATATACTGCCCCGGATTGTCGGAAAACATCTTGATTAATCCTGACCCGAAAACACCTTGCTTCAGGTCAAGTTCAATCCTTAACTTGTTAGCCGTAATAAAGGCAATCTCCATCCCCGAAAAGAAGGCGGAAAATATGATGGCAATCATTATTACGGCAAAAGCGTTCATCGTCTGTCCTGTTTTCCTTGGTATTCAATTGTTCACTCTGAACCAAACCAGATGACCCTGATCCGGCTTCTATTCTTCTTCTTCAATATAGATAATGGCGCTGAGATTCTTGATCCTGCGCTTTGACAGCCTGGGATCAGACTCAAGTCCATATCCCTGTATGATCTGGTCCTCTGTTGTTATCTTAACAAACCTGTCGGTGTAAATGAGTGCTTTTTTCTGATCCCAGTACAGTAATTCAGTTTCAAGTCTTTCCCCTGCCTCGTTCACAGCTACAACACTGTCTTTCAGTTCCCAGAGCTTCTTTTCATCGACATATTTTGCGTATTTGGCCGTAACCGAAGCAACCGGCTCTTCATGCCCGTCGTGAAAAAACACTTCCAGGCCTTTTTTGAATTCTGAGTAAGGTTCATCTTCCCTGTCAAAGGTCTCCATCAGAGGCGCCGCCAGGATTAGCTGGATGTTGCCTGAATCAGTATAAGTCGTGGTGAAATCCCTGGCAGTAAGCGATGGGAAAGTGAGAATATCAATCTTGTCGTAAGTGATACTCTTCTTTTCGCACGAAACAACACTTAAAGCTATGATGATCAGAAGAAAAATGGCATTAAGTACGTTCCGCATTATATTCCAGGATATAATTCAGCCCATCCAATACTAGATCGGGCTGATAGTTTATCTTTGATTTGATCTTGTCTTTCAGATACCGGCCATCGCCACCTGTTATTACAGTAACGGAGTCAATATATTTTTCCTCAAAAAGACGTATATATTCCCTGACCTCAAATAAAAGCCCGTTTATCACTCCTGCTGTAATGGCTTCAATGGTGTTCTTCCCGGGAGAATCGTATTTCTCCACAGCTGCGCATAAAGGGAGCCTGGAAGTGAATTTATGAAGGGCACGGAAGCGCATGTTAAGGCCGGGAGATATCGTGCCTCCCTTGTACGACCTGCCGGAGAGATAATCATAAGTGATCGCGGTTCCTGCATCAATGACCAGAACATTTCTTCCCCTGTACAACCTGTACGCGCCTGCAACCGCAGCAATCCTGTCGGGACCAAGGGTTTCAGGAGTGTCGTATTCATTCTTAAAGGGAAGCCTGGTCTTGTGATTCAATACCAGAACATCCGGAAGGTCAACACCTAAAAGGTCATAAATGAAATCAGGAAGATTCTTGACCGAACAGATTATAGCTTTGTCTATTTTGTAGGGACTTATCATTTCCTGGATCGCATCGCAGGAAAGAGGCTTGGTGCGTACTGAAAACACCATTTTATCCTGATCATAGATTGCCAGTTTGTTGCAGGTGTTCCCGATGTCGTAAATTAGGTTCATTACCTTCTTGTGGTTACAAATATAGGTAAAATTAGAAAAGGAGGACAAAGAAAGGAGTTCCTATTATCCGGGCTGTTCATAAATCATAACTGATAAAATCGTATATGTCCTTTCCGCTGTTTGTGATATTCAGCTTTTTGATTCGTCCCTTATGGCAGTCAGCGTATTCATGGCCGACCTTACCGAACCGATACCCTGGATTGTAAGACTGAGTTTTGAATCCTTCTGCCTGACTGTCATCTGTTTCTGCCTGTGATTGACATAATTCATTATAGTGACAAAAAGTGAACTTCTGTAAAAAGCCGATTCGGGATCAGATACAAAATATGCGATCAAAAGGTTGTTCCTGAGAAGGATCTTCTCGATTCCCAAACGCATTGCCATCCATTTTAACCTCACAATGTCGAGAAGCGATGCCGCCGGCGGAGGAACAGGTCCGAACATATCGGTCAGCTTATTTTCGAATTTTAAGAGAGCCTCTTCGGATCCTATATCGTTAAGCTCCTTATACAACCTTATCCTTTCGGATATGTTTGATACGTATTCATCAGGAAACATTATTTCAAGGTCGGTGTCTATCTGAAAATCTGAAACATAATCCTTAACGGCAACCTTTTTTACAGATCCCTTCAGTTCTTCATCCGTTTCCCCGCTTATCACAGGATCACTCTCCCTAAGCTCTGCCATGGCTTCATTCAGTATCCTCTGATACGTTTCAAATCCCACATCTGCAATAAACCCGCTTTGTTCGGCTCCAAGAAGGTTCCCCGAACCTCTGATATCAAGGTCCTGCATTGCAATGTTGAACCCGCTTCCAAGCTCTGAGAATTCCTCTATTGCCTTTAGCCTTCTCCTGGCTTCATGAGTAAGAGTAGTCTCAGGTGGAGCAAGAAGATAACAGAAAGCCTTGCGGTTCGATCGTCCTACCCTTCCTCTGAGCTGGTGAAGCTCTGACAGACCGAAATGATGGGCATCATTTATGAAAATTGTGTTTGCATTCGGAATATCAAGCCCCGACTCTATTATCGTTGTAGCGATAAGGACATCATAATCGCCCTGGATAAAGTCGAACATAGCGTTTTCTATATCCCTGCCTTCCATCTTACCGTGAACGACAGCACTTCTGACATTAGGGCAGATACGTTTGATGCTGAGCTGTATCTCCTTTATGTTCTCAACCCGGTTGTGAATGAAGAAGACCTGACCGTTTCTCGAAACTTCATACTCAATGCCTTCCCTGATAATGTCTTCGTTAAACCCGTGAATTTCGGTAACTATAGGCATTCTGTTTGGCGGAGGTGTATTGATTATCGACAGATCACGCGCACCCATGAGCGAAAACTGGAGGGTACGGGGTATTGGAGTGGCCGTCAGGGTAAGGGTGTCAACGTTTGCCTTTAGCTTCTTGATCCGTTCCTTTACCGAGACTCCGAATCTTTGCTCTTCATCTATTATTAGCAATCCCAGATCCCTGAATTTTATATCCTGTGCAGCTAGCTTGTGTGTTCCGATTATAATGTCGATCCTGCCTTCCTCAAGTTCCTTCATGATCCTTTTCTGATCGGCAGGTTTCCTGTGTCTGCTGATATAGTCCACATTACAGGGAAAACCTTTAAGCCTCGAAGAAAATGTCTTATAATGCTGAAGCGCCAGAATAGTCGTCGGTACCAGAATGGCAGTCTGCTTGCTGTCAGCAGCCGACTTGAAAGCAGCCCTGACGGCTACTTCTGTCTTCCCGAATCCCACATCGCCGCATACAAGCCGATCCATAGGATGATCAGCCTCCATGTCAGCCTTGACCGAGGTTGTGGCTTTAACCTGATCGGGCGTATCCTCATACAGGAAAGAAGCCTCAAGTTCCCTCTGAAGATAGGTGTCGGACGAAAATGAATAGCCTCTTAAAGACATCCTTTCAGCATAAAGCCTGATAAGATCCCTGGCAATATCCTTTACATGCTTCTTTGTAGCCTGCTTCAGTTTCTGCCAGGCCCCCGATCCCAGTTTGTATATCCTGGGTTCGCTGTTGTCCTTACCCTTATATTTCGAGATCCTGTAAAGCGAATGAATGCCCACATAAAGGATGTCGTTATCCTTGTATACAAGCTTTATCGCTTCCTGCATCTTCCCGTTAACTTCTATCTTTTCGAGACCTCCGAACTTTCCGATGCCATGGTCAATGTGAACTACATAATCGCCAGGATTAAGCCCTGTCAGTTCCTTAACTGAAATACTCTCTTTTTTTGAGAAATATCCCCTGATCCTGAACTTGTGATACCTGTCAAAGATCTGATGGTCGGTATAAACGGAAATCCTGATATCGTGATCTGTAAAACCTCCGTGAAGATTGAATAATAAAGATTTGAAACTTAATTCAGGATTGATTTCCCCGAAAATATCCCGTAGCCGGTCTATCTGCGACTGACTTTCCGAAATGATGAAAGTACTGTACCCTTCCAGGTTGTTTGTGACAAGCTTTTCAGCGAGGATCTCAAAATTCTTGTTAAAAACCGGCTGTGGCTCCGTCCTGAACTCAAATTGCAGCTCCGGTCTGGAAATAACATTTTTCCCGAATTCAACAGTCCTGAATTTCAGGCACTCTTCAAGAACACGGTTGCCGGTCAATACTATCCCTGCCCTTCCTGATGACTGACCCGATTCCTCCCTTTTCTGCACCTGTCCGAAGATGTCATTTATCTTTTCCCTTATAAATGCTCCATCCTCTATCCATAACAGCGACGAAGGAGGCAGAAAGTCGAAGAAGGAATCGTTTACTTCCTCAATCGAGATATCCTGGATGTTAGGAATCACAGATATCTGGTTACAGATACTTACCGATAACTGGTCCTCTGTATTGAAGGTCCTCAGAGAATCAACCTCTTCACCAAAAAAGTCGACCCTGTAAGGCAGGTCGGCTGAATACGAGAACACATCTGCGATACTCCCCCTTATGGCATACTGGCCCGGCTCACTTACGAAATCAACTCTTTCGAAATTGTATTCGTGCAGCATCTCTTCAAGGAACTCAAGCGACAGTTTATCTCCCTTCTTTATGGTGAAAGTGTTCTTCTTCAGATTTCTTCTGCTGATCACTTTTTCCATGGCCGATTCGGGATAGGTGACAATTATCGCCTTCCTTTTTCCCGAGGAAAGGAAATTAAGCACTTCTGTCCGGAGAACGATATTTGCAGGTTCAGTCTGCTCATACTGAACAGAGCGTTTGTAGGTGGAGGGGAAGAAGAATACCGAATCTTCGCCGGTAAGGGATACAAGGTCGTTGTAGAGGTATGCGGCATCTTCCTTCTCGGGTACAACCGCAATGTGTGTGAGCGGGGTTTTCAGGTATACTCCGGCTATGGCTATCGCTTTTGCCGATCCAGACAATCCTTCCGCGGTTATCCTCATTGGCCCCGTTGTCCTTATTGCTTCAGACAGACCCGATAGAACGGGATGGTCATTGAACAGACCTGTCAGTTCATTCTCTTTCATCTGCAGAAATGTGGCTGCAAATTTAATATCTATTTCCGGGAAAAATATTCAATCCTGAAAACTCATGCAGAAGATAGTCTCGCGACCAGGCACTGAGCGGACTTTCAGACTTCCTCCGTGTACACCCATTATCTGTTTCGAAATTGTGAGTCCTATTCCCGAACCCTTATCCTTCGTCGTAAAAAAAGGAATGAAGATCTCTTCAAGATTTTCCTCACTTATCCCAGGGCCGTTGTCAATAACGCAGATTTCAGGATTAAGGTTATACCCTCTCCGGGAAATGGTCCGGATGGTACATCCGGGATTATTCTCGCTGGCTTCAATCGCGTTCTTTATGAGATTCAGAAGGACAAGCGAAATTAGATTCTCATCACCGAAAATCTCCAGTCCGGTTTCTTCATGATCGAAGGAAATAACGGTATCCGGGCCTTTCTCAAGTGAATCACTTAGAATTCTTACCCTGTCGAAAAGATCTGAAACTTTGAACAGTTTCAGTTCCGGCCTGGGTATGCGCGTAAGCTTCCTGTATGACTCAACAAACGCTGAAAGTCCTTTTCCCTGTTCAACTATTACATTAAGTCCCTGCAGGGCCGTTGTTATCGTTTTATCAGTTACCTCCCCTGCCTTCAGGGGTTCTTCACCCTTCTTAAAAACCCTGGTCAGCGATTCGGAGAGCGATGTTATCGGCGTGATGGAATTCATTATTTCATGCATCAGAACCCTTATAAGTCGCATCCACGAATCAACTTCTTTCTCATCTAGTTCATGCTTGATGTCCTGTATCGAAAGTATGATCACTTTATCATCTTCTGTTCCGAAAGATGTTGATTTCAGAAGCAGTTGCACTTCTCCCTGACCCGTATGTATCGGAATAAGTTTTCTTTCCTGGGGTTTGATGTTCATTATGGTCCTGTAAAGCTTTGTATCCACCCTCTCAACCTGCCGGATATGTGTAAGTACCTCTGCCGAGAGGAGTCTTTTGGCAGAAGTATTGGCATGATGAATAAAACCTTTGTCATTATATGTTATAATCCCTGTGGCGAGATGTTCCAGAATTCTGCTGAAATAGTGCTCCTGCTTTCTGATCTCCAGTTTCAGCCTTTGCAGCTGCCGGTTGAAACTATTCATGCTCTGATGCAACTCCCTTACTACTCCGCTTTTATTGTCAAGTGGGAAACTCAGGTTAGAGTCATCATCAACCACTGAATCGAAAAAGAACCTGATGTTTCTGTTTGTCCTGTTCAGATATGATATGAGGCTTACAGTTACAAGGACGACAGCCAGGGCACAGACTATTGAGAATCGTACCGAGCGGACTGAAAAAATAAAATAGCCCAGGACTAAGGAAAGCAATGCAATCATCAGGACCCTGATTATTATATTTGTATTTAAATTCCTGCTTATCATCTTTTATCTTTTTTGAGACGGTTGTATAATGTCTGTCTGGTTATCCCGAGCTGCTCGGCAGCGGCTGTAAGGTTCCCGTTATTTTTTTCAATGGCCATGGTCATCATCCTTTGCTCAACTTCTTCCAGTGTTGCAATGGAATCAAATCCAATGCTTCTGGAAACGGGTTTGAGGTAAAGATCTTCAGGCTTGATTACTGCTGAATCGCACAGGATAACGGCTTTTTCTATTGTGTTCTGTAATTCCCTTATGTTTCCGGGCCATGAATAATCCATAAGCTTGTCAATAGCCTGCCTGTTGATCTTTAAATTCCTTTTGTTGTATTTACATGTATATTTCTGAAGGAAGAATTCAGCAAGAGCGACAATATCTTTTCCCCGTTCCCTTAACGGAGGCAATTCAATCAGAATGGTATTGATGCGGTAAAGAAGATCTTCCCTGAACAGTCCTTCTTTTACCATGTTATCAATGTTTCTGTTTGTGGCGCAGATTAGTCTGATATCCACCTGCACCGGTTCGTTCGACCCGATCCTTGTTATCTGCCTGTTTTCAATTGCAGCCAGAAGTTTGGCCTGGAGGTGAAATGACAGATTTCCGATCTCGTCGAGGAAGAGAGTACCCTTGTGGGCGATCTCAAACTTACCCTGCCTGTTTTCCCTCGCATCAGTAAAAGCGCCCCTGACGTGTCCGAATAACTCACTTTCAAAAAGGGTTTCGGTTATCGCTCCCATATCCACGCTTATCATCAGTTCCCCGGATCTGTCCGACATCCGGTGAATTTCCCGGGCTATAAGCTCCTTGCCGGTTCCGTTCTCCCCGGTTATCAGTACGTTGGCATCGGTCCTTGCCACCTTCCGGGCAAGCTTCAAAACCTTCATTATCTGGGGTGAAGAACCGATAATATAACGGTGTTCACGGTTCATCTCCCGTTTGAGAACAGATTCCCTGTCCCTCAGAACATTTACTTCCCTGAGTGAACGATTAAGCTGAAGGGCAAGCCTGATAGTGGCCAGTAGTTTTTCATTATCCCATGGTTTTACAACAAAATCGGAAGCACCTGCCTTTAGCGCTTTCACGGCAGTTTCAATATCACCGTAAGCGGTTATCATCACCACGGATATTACAGGAAAGGTTTCCCTGATCCTTCCAAGCCAGTAGATTCCTTCGTTACCCGATTTGATTCCGGCAGCAAAATTCATATCAAGGATAACCAGGTTATAGTCTTTCTTCCTGAGCCCGGTTATTATCTGATTTGGATTGGAAATCAGTGTGACCTCACCGAATTCCGGGACAAGCAGGATCTCAAGGGCGCTGAGAATGCTCCTGTTATCGTCGACAACCATGATACTAGCTTTCTGGGTGGACATTTTTTAAATAATTTTTTTCACCATGGAGAGCACAGAGGGTCACAGAGATTAATTCTATTTCAAGGTTTTATTATAATTTCCTTTCCTCTCCGTGCTTATCTTTGTTCTCTGAGTTCTCCGTGGTTAAATTTATTTCAAACAAAATCTAAAGTCAATAAATCGTTAAAATATTTTACATAAAAACGTAAAATATATTAACTTGCTGTTTGCGGGTAATTTTGAAATATGTTGTATATGAGCAACATAATATAATGGCATCATTTTAGTTCATCCTTTGAAAATTGAATGCCATGATAAAGCAGGAATTAACAACAGCATTACGTAGTATTCTAAGAAAGAAAGTTATCTCCATAATCAGCATTCTGGGCCTGGGAATTGGACTTGGATGCATAATTGTTCTTATGGCCCTGGTGATCCATGAAAAGTCGTTTGATACTTTCATCCCTGACCACAGGAATGTGTATCGCATAATTTCAGGTACAAATTCTCAGGTGCATTACCCGCTTGCAGAATCGATGAAAAATGAATTTCCTGAAGTAAAGGATTATTTCAGGTATTATCAGTCTGGTTCAGTACAACTTAAGACTAAGGATAACGAAGTTGTGAGGGAGGCAGATTTTGGTTTTGCCGATCCGTCGGTTTTCAGGATCATGGGAATTGATTTTATATCAGGAACCCCGGCTGCTTCTATGAGCGAGGTGGCAATCTCTGAAAAATCGGCCATGCTTTATTTCGGGAACCTTTCTGCTCCGGGGGAAGTAATTGAGGTACGATTCCCGGAAGGTTTTTTAAAACTTACCGTTTCGGGGGTATACAGGGAAATTCCTTCTAATTCGACACTTCATCCGGAATTGATTGCCGATATTAAACTATCTCAGAAAATGCTGGGGCAGTTTCAGAGAGACCTGGGTGACTACGGGACCTCAGAAACTCAGCCATTGGGATGGAGGGATTGGGAATTCCTATCGCTTCTGGTCCTTGATGAAAATGCAGATCCCCTGGTGTTGCCGGCTAAAATGGAAAAATATAAGGAATTGATTGCCAGTCCCGCACAGGATACACTTCGCTTTAGCTTACAACCTGTTGCTGATATATACCTCGGTTCTGAAGATATAAACGGAAACTTTTTCCTCCGAAGGGGCAATGCTGATGAGCTTAAATACTATGAAATTATATCATTGATGATCCTTCTGATCTCACTGGCGAATTTTGTTCTCCTTTCACGGGCAGGGGTGTCTGAACGAACCAGGGAACTGGGTACAAGAAAAGTCTATGGCGCTTCTCATGGAAAGATCAGAAGAATGGTGATCCTGGAATCCTTTGTTATTGTATTGCTTAGCCTTATCCCGGCAATTTTTGTTATTGAGTCAGGAATTCCCTTCATCAATAACACTCTTGGAAAAACACTTTCAGGTCAGGTCTTTCTGACTCCAAGGCTGTGGATCATGCTTGTAATGCTTATTCTTCTTACCGGGTTACTGTCGGGATGGATTATCGGTCTGAGATATTCACGTATTCCTGCTTTAAAACTTTTATCGGGAAAGATTTCAGGATTGAGCGGTTCAAAAAGATGGAATTACTCATTTCTCCTGCTCCATTTCACTATTTATATGATACTTGTGACCGGACTTATTGCAGTCTCAAAACAACTTGACTATTCGAGGAGCGGTTACACGGGCATTAATCCTGAAAATGTTATTGTTGCTGATCTCAGTTCTGATGAGTTGAGGAACAGTTACCTCACTCTGTGCGATGAGCTCAGGAAGATACCCGGGGTGATTAATGTTGCCGGGGGTTCGTTCATCCCGCCGTTTGGAAACTTCCTGCCTGTCAATCTTGCAGACGTATCGGGTGCGAGGATCAGGTTTGATGGCCTTATAATGGGTGAAGGAATGACCGAGCTGCTCGGCATAGAGGTTATTGACGGATCTTCTTTCGGTCCTTACAAGGAAGGCCCGCCTGAAGTGCTTATAAACGAATCGGCGGCGAAGGTCCATAATGTAAAGGCAGGAGGTAACCTGCTTGCTTTCAGGGTGAGGGGGGTTGTAAGGGATTTTCATGCACATTCACTGCATACCGTCATTCAGCCAATGGTTATCCTGCCTCAGAATCCTGCCAGGATGGGGCTCCTTGCGATCAAAACCGACGGTGTGAATGATGAAAAGATCATTAAGCAATTCAGGGATCTCTATTCGCAGATCTCACCGGATGAAATTTTTGAAGTTCGCTATCTGACCGACCAGGTAGAGAACTTCTACGCACGTGAAAGAGACCAGAGCCGAATCATAAAGGCATTTTCCCTTCTGGCGCTGGTATTATCCGTAATGGGATTGTTCGGGATATCGATTATAAGCATAGCGAAAAGAGAAAAGGAAATTGGCATAAGGAAAGTAAACGGAGCTTCGGAAGCAGAGGTACTGCTGATGCTTAATGCGGCTTACATAAAATGGGTGCTGGTGGCTGTAGCTGTTTCGGTTCCGGTTTCATTCTGGCTGATTTCAAAGTGGATGGAACGGTTTGCCTACAGAACCGGAATAAGCTGGTGGATATTTGTACTGGCAGGCCTGTCGGCTTTGATTATTTCAGTGCTGACAGTGAGCTGGCAGAGCTGGAGGGCGGCAACTAGAAATCCTGTCGAAGCTTTGCGTTATGAATAACGCAAAGCTAAGATCCACGATAGCAAAGCGTATCGGGATGGAGACCTTGAGGTGCGGGTAAAATATAGGCAATGAGATACTATCTGAAAATTACTCTGAGAAATTTATTGAGAAATCCGGTATCTGGATTTGTAATAATTTTTGGATTTGCTTTCAGTCTGTCTGTCACATTACTTCTTGCCTCGTATATTTTTAATGAAGCAGGTTATGATAAATCATTCCCCAATATCAACAGGATTTACCGTTTATGCACCGAAATGGGAATTACCACTTTCAGAGGCGACAAGGTCCATGAATTAATAACCAGATATCCTGAAATAGAAATGATATGCCGGTACGATAACGGGTCAACGGAAGTTGTTCATAAAAAATCTCCCTATGGAATAACCAATCTTGTAAAAACAGACAATGACTTCTTTAAAATATTTTCATTGAAAATAATAAAGGGCAATCCGGAAGTCCCTCTTTCAGATAATAACAGTCTGGTAATCAGCTCATCCATGGCCAGGACTATTTTTGGAGATTCCGATCCCGTCGGAAAAACCATTAATATCCAGCATAGGAAAGACTTTATCGTCACTGCGGTGTTTGACGACCTTCCTGAAAATTCAAGCATTCAGGCACAAGCCGTCATTACATGGGAAAATGTAAATGGTTTTGGAGGTGAATACAGAAACGGCAACTATTATTCACGAATATTCTTTCTGCTGAATGAAAATAGCCATGCGCCTTTGCTGGCAAAGAAAATTACACTGGATTATTCGAAGGATAATTATACAAAACTATCATTCAGGCTTCTTCCTTTCAGTAACTCCTATCTTGACCCGCTGACTGTTGGCAGGTCAGGCCATACTCTTCATGCTGACCTCAATTCAATTCTGCTTTTTAGCATCGTAACTGTTCTGATACTGGCAATTTCAATCCTGAGTTTTGTTATACTACTTACTTCAAACCATCTGACACGCATTAAAGAGATAGGAATTAAAAAAGTAAATGGTGCCGGCAGGAGAGAAATATTCCGGCAGTTTATTTTCGAAGCTGCAGTAATAAGTTCCATTGCATTTGTACTTGGAATTTATTTATCACTTCTCCTTGAAATTCCTTTCTCTTCACTTATACAAAAGGATTTTCCGGTTCTTATAGCGCTGCGTTTTCCGAATATCCTGATTGTTATTTCCGGAGTGATGGCAGTTGCCGTTCTGACAGGCTTTTACCCCGCTTTTGTTATTTCAGGATTTAAACCGGCTTCATTATTCGGCGATTCAGGAATAAAGAACAAAATGCAAATAAAAAGCGGTCTCTCGGTAATTCAGTATTTAATTTCAATAGTGATGATTGTATGCCTGATCGTCATGACCCGCCAAAACAATTTTTTAACAAACAAAGACCTGGGATTTACTAAAAAGCAGCTTGTTAATCTTAAGATTCCCTGGGAAATAAAGGACAGGCTTCCTGTATTAAAAGAAAAATTGCTTGGTAATCCTTTAATAGAAGCATGTGCCGTTTCGCATGGTATTCCGGGTGAGGTTGCTCTCTGGAACATGTGGAATGAACCTCGTGAGAAATACGGCTACGAAGGCTCTCTCCCGTATTTTACGGTGGATGCCGATTTTTTTAAGGTTTATGACGTCCAATTTCTGTCAGGAAGAGGCTTCAAAGAGAGTGACTGGAAGAAATCGGTGATAATAAATGAATCGGCTTTCAAGCTTACCGGGTGGGAGTCAATTGAAGGAAAGGTATTAAAAGGGATTCCCACACCCGAGCAGGCATTTGGACGCGCAAGTCCGTCTGAGATAGAAAAAAATTCTCTTAGCGTTGTCGGTGTAATTAAGGATATCAATGTCGAAAAGCTTGATAAGCCGGTTTCCCCGACTGTATTCGAATGTTCCGATCATTTCGGGATCAATTATTTATCGTGCAGGTTATTACCAGGTGATTATCGAGGGACACTGGAATATATGGAAAAAGTATGGAAGGAAATATGTCCCGAGACTCTCTTTGAATACCATTTTTATGATGAGTGGCTTGATACACTATACAGATCTGAGACACATACGGCATATATCATCCGTGTGTTTGCAATTATATCGATAATCCTGTCATGCATGGGGACTTTTGGTATTATTCATTTTATCTCACGGCAAAAAACAAAGGAGGTTGGTATAAGAAAAGTACACGGGGCAAAGATCGCGGATATTATAGGAATTCTCAACTGGAGTATTTTAAGGTGGATCATGATAGCTTACATTATTGCAGTTCCTCTGTCTTATTTTTTAATGAAAAAGTATCTTCAGGGATTTGCTTACAGAATCACGATTAGCTGGTGGATTTTTGTAATCGCCGGAGTAATGGTTCTTAGTATAGCATTACTGACGGTGAGCTGGCAGAGCTGGCGGGCAGCAACAAGAAATCCTGTCGAAGCATTGCGTTATGAGTAACTAACTTGCTTAAACAAAATTGACAACTTTATGAATCTAAACCAGATTATAAGAAGCATTTTCAGGGACAGATTGAATAATCTGATAATTCTAATAAGTCTTGCAGTTGGACTGGCAAGCATTATTCTGGTAGTTCTTTTCATAAGCAGGGAACTGGGCACAGATAATTTTCATGAAAACAGTGACCGGATTTATGCGCTCAAATGCGATGATCCCTGGATCCCGGGTAAAAAAATGTATCACTGCCGTTTCGGATCGGCAGAATACATGAAGAATAATCTGGCCGGAGTCGACGCTTTCTGTCGCATAAATAATTCCAATGCACTTAAGATAGTTGCAGATAATGAAGATTATTTTGATAAACCAATGATAATCGGAGCTTCAGAGAATTTCTTCAGGTTCTTTTCTTATAAGCTGACGACCAGCAATCCGGAAACAGCACTGGAATCCAATAACAGCCTGGTCATTTCAGGTGAGATAGCAAAGAAATATTTTGGGGATAAGAACCCGGTCGGAAAGATAATTACACTGGTTAATCAGAATCAGACAGATGAGATGACCGTTACAGGTGTCTTCGAAAAGCCTGTTGAAAATACCCAGATAAATTTCGATATGGTACGCCTGATTGGTAATGTCGACAGCAGGTGTTATATAAGCCTGGCTCCAAATACTGATCCGGATGAGATGGAAAAACTCTTTTCAGAAAAGAAGGATGTCATTCCAGTTATCAATACCGGAGAACCCGGACTATATTACCTGGAACCTCTCCGGCTCGCATATTTCGATACATCAAGGGGTTCGAATATCGAGAACAACCGGGATAAAAGAGATCTGTGGATTGCAGTGATTATCGGAATTATGATCATTGGAGTTGCTGTATTTAACTACCTGGCCATACTGGCAAATAAGTTTCACAGGAAGACGAAGGAGTTTTACCTGCGACGAATACACGGCAGCTCTCTGTTAAACCTGATTCTCAGGTTTCTTCTGGAGAATAGCATTATTGTTGTTTTCTCCTTCATACTGGGACTGTTCCTGATGCATGACGGCTTACCCTTCTTTAACAACCTGACAGGCAGTGGGATCACAGGAGCATTTGTTTCCCGGCCAGAACAAATTGCAAAACTGGCAGCTTTACCTGCTCTTTTGATACTGGTTACCCTCTTCTTCACTTATTATCTTATGAACTCAAATCTGGACTTAAATCTGCTTAAGACGGATCGGTACCTTAAGATAAAGACCATTCAGATTCCTGCCTTTAATGTCCTTCAGCTGGCGAGCTCAATGGCACTTATTATTTGTTCCATAGTCATTATACGGCAGATGAATTTCATAACCAATAAACCGATCGGGCTGGATCCTGAAGTGATAGAGGTTAGAATACCTCCTCAGCATAAGGACAAGGCTTTTGTATTTAAGGAGGAACTGATGAAACACAGCTCTGTAAAAAACGTTTCGGTGGTAGGGGCTTCTCCGCTTCTCGAACACTTCCTGCTGGCATTAAAATATCAGGAGAACGGAGTTGAAAAGCAATATTCTCCATCAGGATTCATCGGGGATGAAAATTATCTTTCAGTGCTTGGAATTGAACTTGTTGCCGGAGACGATTTCTCCGGAACCCTTTCCGCAAACACCGATAAGTGCCTAATAAATGAATCATTTGCCAGTTTATTCAAAGATCAGGATCTGGTGGGTAAGGGAATCCCGGGTATGGAAGATAGGATCATTGCAGGAATAGTTAAAGATTTTCATTATTCAGATCTCAAATCTTTTGTGGAGCCGGCGTTTATTTCATTCAGTAATAAAGGCGGTCATCTGATGGTGAAAGCAGCGGAGAACCAGATTCCTCAGGTCAGAGAAGTTATTTCTTCAGTCTGGCAGATGCTTATTCCCGATTACCCCTTAAATACAGAATCGGTGGGTGACCGTTACGAATGGTATCACAGGGAGAATGTCAACTTTAAGAGGCTTATCACAACATGTTCACTGATAAGTCTTTTCCTTTCAATGATAGGCCTTTTTGCTGTCTCATACCAGAAGACTCGTTCACGTACCAAGGAAATCGGCATAAGAAAGATCAATGGTGCAAGGATTTCTGATATCCTGACTCTGATCAATTCAGATTTTTTCAGATGGACGATTGTTGCTTTTGTCATTGCTGTCCCTGCTGCAGGATATGCAATGTTCAGGTGGCTTGAAGCATATGCTTATAAAACAGAATTAAGATGGTGGATATTTGCCCTTTCAGGATTGATGGTACTTGCAGTTTCGCTTCTGACCGTAAGCTGGCAGAGCTGGCGGGCAGCAACGAGAAATCCTGTCGAAGCATTGCGTTATGAATAACGCAATGCGAAGATCCACGATAGCGAAGCGTATCGGGATAAATCTTATTTTTGAAGGAAATTCTGACAAATGAAGGTTTATAAGTTTGGAGGAGCGTCTGTAAGGGACGCAGGTGGAATCAGAAACCTGGCTGATATAACTGCACGCGAAAAGGATAAGCTTGTAGTAGTGGTTTCAGCCTTTGGAAAAACAACAAACGCACTTGAACAGGTCCTGAAGGCCTGGTTGTCAGGAGATGATGACAACAGGGAGCTTCTCGAACGTATTTACGAATACCACGAATCGGTTGCCTGCGAATTGTTCCCCTCGGGAAATTCAGCTAAGGGAAAGATAGACAACTCCTTCGCCCTTTTGAAAGAATATCTAGGATCATCAGCTAAAGGGAGTTATGATTTTGAGTATGACCAGATAGTTTCGTATGGTGAGATATGGTCAACAATCATTGTAGCTGAGTTTCTGGGAAAGTCGAACCTGAATTCCCAATGGATCGACATCAGGGGCAACCTGGTAACCGACGACAGGCATAGGGACGCTGATATTCTCTGGAGTGAAAGCACTTCGAGGATCAAAAGCGTTTTCAACTTCAGGGACAGAGATATTTATGTCACCCAGGGATTCATAGGAAGCACCATTGCCGGCCAGACAACGACGCTGGGCAGGGAGGGTTCTGATTATACTGCTGCACTTCTGGCAAATATCCTCGATGCCGAAAAAGTAGTTGTATGGAAGGATGTGCCCGGACTTCTGAATGCCGATCCCAAATGGCTCGACGATACTGAACGACTGGAAGAAGTTTCGTACCGTGAAGCAGTGGAAATGACATTCTCAGGGGCAAAGGTGATTCATCCCAAGACAATAAAGCCTCTTCATAATAAAAGCATACCCCTGCAGGTTAAATCATTTCTTGCTCCTGACGAGAGGGGAACCATGATAGTGCCGGAAACCAGCTTCAGACATGGACTTCCGGTTTATGTCAGAAAGGAGAACCAGATAATGATATCCCTTCTTCCCAAAGACTTTTCCTTTGCTATGGGCGAAAACCTCAGCAGGATATTCTATCTCTTTATAAAGCATGGAATAAAGGTAAATATAGTGGAGGCCAGTGCTGTCAGCATTGATGTTTGCGTTGATGACGACAGGCTGAAGGTTGAGCCGCTTCTCGATGAACTAAGACCAGAATTCACGGCTGTCTACAACGACAATGTTGAAATGCTCTCCATAAGGCACTACACTGCTGAAGCTGTGGAAAAGATAACTTCCGGAAAAGAGATACTCATGGAACAGCGGACCCGGAGCTCAGTACGGTTCGTGGTAAGAAAAACTGATGAGGTTTGATTCGGGTTCTGCTATAGGATCCGGTAAAACACTGGTAATCACCTGTCGAAAGCCAGTCTCTCTCCCCTGTGATACTCATCAATGACACCTTTGTCATAGACAATGGTGCCGTTTATTATTGTTGTTACCACCCTTGAGGTAAATCTTGTACCTTCAAAGGGCGACCAACCGCATTTGTAAAGTATATTTTCCTCTGAAACAGTCCAGGGATCGTTAGGGTCAATGAGGCAGAGGTCGGCTTTGTAACCTTCCCTTATGAATCCGCGTTCCCTGATATTGAAAAGAATGGCCGGATTATGGCACATCTTTTCCACGATTTTTTCGACAGATATAAGATTATGGTGATATAACTCCAGCATCGCGACAAGTGAATGCTGTACAAGCGGGCCTCCGGAGGGGGATTTGAAATAGCTGTTCCTCTTTTCTTCCTTCGTATGCGGAGCATGGTCTGTTGCAATAATATCGACCAGGTCATTCAGAACGCCTTCAAGAAGAGCATTCCTGTCGTACCTTGTTTTTATTGCGGGGTTCCACTTTACGAAAGAACCTTTTTCATCATACGCAGTCTCATCAAACCAGAGGTGATGAACACATACTTCTGCCGTTATCCGTTTTTCACTGAGCGGCAGTTCTCCGGAGAAAAGCTTCATCTCATCGGCGGTTGAGAGGTGAAGTATGTGAAGCCTTGTGTTGTATTCCCTGGCAAGCCTGACCGCATACGACGACGATGCATAGCATGCTTCCCTGCTTCTGATATAGGGGTGCATCTGTACCGGAACCTCTTCACCGTACTTTTCCCTGTAAAGGCCGGTATTCTTCTGTATTACCGGCTCCGATTCGCAGTGACACGCTACTGGTATTTCAACCTTTGAGAAAATCTCTCTGAGGATTTTTTCATTATCCACCAGCATGTTGCCTGTTGAGGATCCGAGAAAGAGTTTTATCCCGCATACTGAACGGCGATCGACAGACAAAAGCTCATCAAGGTTTGTATTTGAACCTCCGAGGTAAAATGAATAATTGGCTGATGAGCTTTCTGATGCAATGCGGAATTTTTCCTCAAGGAGCTCATTCGTTAAAGTCTGGGGGATAGTATTCGGCATATCCATAAAGGATGTAATCCCCCCTGCAACAGCAGCTGTCGACTCAGAACGGATATCTCCCTTGTGAGTTAATCCCGGCTCCCTGAAATGGACCTGATCGTCGATGACCCCTGGAATAAGTATCATTCCCGATGCATCTATCACCGTTGAACCTGACGGAGGAGCCATAACCCCATGAGACGACATCGCTGAAATACGGTCGCCTTCAATGAAGAGGTCTCCTTCCCGGCTCTTCCCTTCATTGACAATGGTGGCATTGCTTATGAATATCCTGCTCACTGCCTCTTGTATTTTACGAATATGCTTCTGATCTTCATTCTGAGAACGCCCCAGAGAGCTTCGTTGAAAATACCCCCCGACATTTTTGAAGTGCCCAGTTTCCTGTCGGTAAAAATTATAGGGATCTCTGTTATTTTGTAACCAAGTTTCCAGGCAGTGAACTTCATCTCTATCTGGAAGCAGTAGCCTTTCGATCTTATCTTCGAGGGATTTATATTTTCTATTACCTCCCTTCTGTAGCAGATAAAACCTGCCGTCGAATCCTTGATCTTCATTCCTGTAACGATCCTTACGTAGACAGAAGCAAAATAAGACATCAGGACCCGCGAGAGCGGCCAGTTCACAACATTCACTCCGCTTATATATCTTGACCCTATGGCCACATCGGCACCCTTTTCGCTGCAGGCAGAGTAAAGCCTTGTCAGATCCTCGGGATTGTGTGAGAAATCTGCATCCATCTCATATATGTAACCGTAACCCTTGTCGAGAGCCCATTTGAAACCCGTGATATAGGCTGTCCCGAGACCAAGTTTTCCGGGTCTTTCAATTATATGCACATTCGGAAAGGAGGGTATCAGTCCTTTTACTATGTCAGCTGTCCCGTCGGGTGAGTTATCATCAATTATCAGTATGTCGAAAGGTACAGGGAGAGTAGAAATAGCCCTTATCAGCATCCCGATGTTTTCTTTTTCCCTGTAAGTAGGGATCAGCACAATGTTCGACATAACATAAAAATAATTACGAAAATACATTTTTCAATTGACTGAAAGGCTATTAAGGAATTTATTTATTAAGGTCAGGAAAATTTATGTGATTTTTTTTGCAGGGAATCAAGGAAGCATTATCTTTGACGTCCCAAAAGTAACCCGATCTGGAGAGAATAAAACCGGGTTTCTCAGGAAGAAAAAACTGTTCTTTGAAATGATGAAGTAGCAACCAGGCGAGATTAGGATCTCGCTAAAGAAAACTTGTTAGTATTTAGAATTGAGCATCTGAGGATTAATCTTTAGAAGGAACAAAAGAGAATAAAT
>JAVEZS010000046.1:7089-21744 GCA_034002885.1 Bacteroidales bacterium | reverse complement strand
AAAGCCGGCACGGGCAAGACTACCTTTCTTAAGAGCCTTAAAATTAAATCCCCTAAAAGGATGATTGTTGTCGCCCCGACAGGCGTGGCCGCAATAAATGCAGGAGGAGTCACGATCCATTCATTCTTTCAGCTTCCTTTTCACCCGTACATCCCTACACTTTACCTTCCCGGAGGTAGCAATACCGGAAAACCCGACCGCGTCGATCCACCCGGATATAAGATGAGCCGCGAGAAGGTCAATATTATTAAAAGTCTCGATCTGCTTATCATCGATGAGATAAGCATGGTCAGGGCCGACACCCTCGACGCAATCGACTCTGCAATAAGGAGATACAAAAATCGTCATCTCCCTTTCGGCGGAGTGCAGCTGCTGATGATAGGCGATCTACAACAACTTGCCCCTGTTGTAAAAGACGACGACAGGGAGATTCTTGGGCAGTACTATCAATCATTCTTTTTCTTCGAAAGCAAAGCTCTGAGAAGCACCGACTTTGTAACCATCGAGTTGAAACATATTTTCAGGCAGGACGACCAGGTCTTTATAGACCTGCTTAACCGGATCCGTAACAATGATGTTGACAAGGAGGTGATGGATGAGCTTAATAAACGATATATTCCTGATTTTGACCCTGATTCCAGTGGCGGATACATTACCCTGACAACTCATAATTATCAGGCCCGGACCATTAACGACTCAAAGCTTGAGAAGCTTCAAGGCAGAACCCATTCCTTTACCGCTGTTGTGAAAGATGACTTCCCCGAATTCTCCTATCCCAATGCCACCGAACTTTTCCTTAAAGCCGGAGCTCAGGTCATGTTCATCAAGAATGATTTGTCGGGCGACAAGCTTTTCTTCAACGGTAAAATAGGGAAGGTCATATCCTTTGAAGACGATATAATAGTGGTCAGGTGTCCCGGTGACGAAAGCAATATAAGGGTGGAGAAGGCTGAGTGGCAGAATATGAAGTATACCCTCAATATGGAGACCAGGGAGATAGATGAAGCTGTTATCGGGACATTCACCCAGTATCCCCTTAAACTGGCCTGGGCAATTACAATTCACAAGAGCCAGGGACTTACCTTCGACAGGGCAGTTATCGACGCAAGCGCTGCTTTTGCCCACGGACAGGTTTATGTGGCCCTCAGCAGATGCCGTTCACTCGACGGACTTGTCCTGAGCAGCCGGATCGACAGGAGAAGTCTGACAGACAATCCGGTGGTGTCGGAATTTGTAAACGGCCCTCTGCAGAAACAGTCTGACCGTAAACAGCTCGAGGAGGCAAGGAAGGATTACCAGCAACAGCTTCTTTCAGAACTCTTCGATTTTGTTCCCCTGGCAAATTCTCTCAGCTATTGTATACGAATGTTAAGTGAGAACAGTGACGCAATTCTGGGAAATCCCGGTGAGAAGCTTGGTACTGCGATTTCCATGGTCAGGACTGACCTGATGGAAGTAGCGGAGAAATTCAAGCTTCAGATTAACATCCTTCTTAAACGCGATCCGGATACCGGGACCAACGCAGCGCTCCAGGAAAGGATAAGGAAGGCAGCAGTTTATTTTTCGGATAAGCTTGAGGCTCATATGAAAGACATTCTTGCCGGTATTACAGTTGAAACAGATAATAAAACAGTAAGGAAATCAGGGAATGAAGCGCTTGAGCGGACACGAAAGGAGTGTGTAACCAAGCTGGCCTGCCTCAATTCAGTAAGGCCGGGATTCGAGACCGGCAAATATCTGGAAACCAGGGCAAAGGCGGCAATTGAGATTCCCGAAACCAGGACCCGTGGCTCTGGTTCGGTAGAAGACAGATCAGGAGTCGTTAACCATCCCGTATTGTTGAAGAAGCTTAAGGAATGGCGTAACAACAAGGCGACAGAGACAGATCTGCCTCAGTATATGATACTGCCCCAGAAAACCATGGTGACACTGGTTAATTTTCTTCCTCAGTCGCTGAGTGCACTTAAGCAGGTAAAGGGAATGGGAATGAAGAAATCGGAAAAATACGGCGGGGAGATCCTGGAAATTATTACCTCTTATTGCAGTAAGGAAAATATTGAACCGCCTGAAACACCCGTCACCGAAAAGAAAAAGCCAAAAAAGGAAAGGGAGGACACCAAAAAGATCAGCTGTGAACTTTTCATGAAAGGAAGGACTATCGCAGAGATAGCGGAGGAAAGGAACCTGAGCCATGGCACTGTTGAAAAACATCTATCCTTCTACGTGGGCACTGGTGAAATTCCGGTCACCAGATTCCTGTCTCAGGAAATCATCGATCTTATTGCAGGCAGGTTCGGGGAAAATGAAGAATTATTAATGGGACCTGTCAAAGAGGCTCTTGGCGACAGGGTTACATGGAGCGATATCAGGTTTGTGGCAAGCTATCTCACTTTTCTCCGTAAAGAAAGCGGAAGATAAAGTTATGTACTTATTCTCAGTTCGTGAAGAAGAAGAGCATACCAACCGAAACTATACTTAAAAACAGAACCATCGGCATCATAAACCATATCTTACTCTTGTGGTTATCCTTAAAATGCTCGCGGCTTTTGCTTAAATTCCCCAGGCTCAGATGAAGACCTGTAAGTATCAGAACAGCCTGAAGCAAAGGAACAAATCTCGGTAATAACTGGTGCCATGGTGTATTCGCGGTTCCAAGAAGGTCCCAGCCCCATCCGAACGGATCTGAAAAAGACTGGATGATAAAACTTACGTTGGTAAAGAGCATGGGAACTACAAAAGCTATCCAGAGCATCATTCCCAAAGGAAGCAGTGAACCAACGGATGAAAGGAAAACAGACCTGGCTGTTTCATTCGAGCCTGAGATTCTGCGGCTGATCAGAGCGATGACATACAGGATCCCTGGTACAAGAAGGAGGGTCAGACCCCACACTGTCAATGTATAGATACCGAACAGATCCCAGTTATCCTTGTCAAGGATGTTTACATAATCCCTGACTTCCGGCCAGTGTCCCTGATATAAAACACTGTAGACGATTGCAAGTGTAAATATGGCTATCGTGAGCCAGGCTTGCCCCATGTTTTTTGTCCCTGTTTCCGAAGCAAAAGGCCTTTTCAGAACAGATACATTATTGTAGGGACATGTGCGCAGGCATTCAAAACATAGACCGCAATCGGAATTCTCTTTTAGCTCTCCGACATTCAGACCATAAGGACATGCCCAGCCTTCCTGGCTCCCATTCTGACAGTAGTGTGACCTGCACTTATCACATACATCCTGATTCTTATTCCTAAGTTCAAGAGGGCTTAATCTTGAGAAAGGCCCAACAAACACACTCACCGGACACAGGTACCTGCAGAATGCCCGTAATTCCCAGATGGCAGCCATCAGTGTCGGCAAAAGAAGCAAAAGCAGTATTGCAAGCCCAGAAATTACAGGAGTTGCAACCAGTGTTGTGGAAAAGGTGGCAAGGACCATGAAAACAAAAAGCTTCGGCCAGTCATTACTTAAAAACTCCGGCCATTTGCGAAACATTCCTGAATATCTGCTGTTGTATTCTTTTGTCCTTCCTTTGGCAGGAGAAAAGAAAGACCTCCGCTGTATCCAGTCGGCAAACATAGGTAAAGGACAGATGGTGCACCATATCCTTCCGAATAAAGGTGTAAGAATCGCTACCAGAAAGAACAGCCATACAGCCCACATAAGAAGGACTCCCAGGTTTCTTCCTGACATTTTTGTCCCGAATACAGTTGTAAGAATTACAATGTAGATCATCAAAAGAGCGATTACCATTATTATAAGCTGCGGCCACCGCGATACGACAAGCTTTTTAAGAAGACCTGACCGGGCCAGGATATCGCGCCCTTCTGTTTTTACACTTTTCTGGCCGGAATCTGACTTTGTCGTAAGCGAAACCCGTTTCAACCATAAAAAGAGTATGCCTGCAACACATCCCAGACTGAAAACAAGCAGCGAATTCGGGAGGATCACCAGTTTGCCCTGTTCGAAGGCATGCATGGGGCCGCACCATACGTGACACCTGTAATTGCTGCGCGAAACCAGATAATTCAGTACTCCCGGGTGACGGGCTACTATCGTGACTTCCCTTGTAAGAACAGGTTCTGTTGAAGGGTCACTTACCTTAAATACGGAAACCTCACCGGATGAAGGACTAACTTTTACGTCGATATCAAATTCCTCCAGGAAAAATGAGTGGCCCGTGTCGTCAGATGAAAAGGTAAGAGAAAGTGTATCTCCTCTGTTGCATCTTATTACAGCTGGATCCTTTCCATACCTGAAACTTCTGACATGGATATTTTTTCTTGTGGGCTTGTTTGTAAAAAACTGACAGATAAGTGCCGGCGTCAGTCCAAAAAGAAATATAATGAATACTACTGTTAATGAATGCTTACGATTTTTCATAAAAAAAATAACCTCTGAATGCCGGTTTCTGAAAGATGTAAAACCGGATTGTAAAGGATTCAAAAGATAATTATTATTCCAGTTAAAAAAAATGATGGTTTAATTTTTGTTAGATTTGTCCTCACCCTGAACATCCTGATAATTTGACTACCTGAAATGTCACAAAATTCCAAATCAAATAAAAAGAATAAAGTCCTGAAAGACTTTGTAGTTGTGAGCCTTGTAGTTATTGTTCTTGCAGGACTCCCTGTACTGTTTCTGACCGTGCAGGCAAAGCGAAGCGGATTGACCCTGAGAGGAGAGATGCAAAGAATACTTACCAGGATAGGTGAAAAGGACGAACTTTCAGGACTGACAGTTGAAAACAGCATCGACAGGAATATAGTTTTTCTCGAAAAAAAGCCCATAGGAGAAGGGTTCGTTAATCCACCTCTGATTTCAAACCTCTCGGCTGACGATCTGGACAATGATGGCCTCCTCGATGTTGTGGTTTGTGATGCAAGGAGCAACAGTGTTTCATGGATAAGACAGTATCCTGAGGGAACATTTAACGAGATAGTTCTTGACAACACCCTTATCGCTCCGGCTCATCTTGAGGTTAAGGATTTTGACGGCGACGGCGACAAGGATATTATGGTTGCGGTCCTGGGATTGCTTTTTCCGAGCAATGACAAAATCGGATCAGTTGTTGTTCTTGAAAATGACGGAACCTGCAATTACAGGAAACATATAGTTGAAGAAAAAATAGCAAGGGTTTCTGATGTCCGTGCCTGTGACCTTGACGGCGACGGCGACATGGACCTTGCAGCTGTTCAGTTTGGTTACGACGACGGAGAAACAAGATGGATCGAGAACCTTGGGAACTGGAATTTCCAAAGTCATCTCCTTCAGCATTTGTCGGGTCCGATAAATGTGGAACCAATTGATATAGAAAATGATAATGACATCGACCTCATAGTTCTTGTAAGCCAGGAATGGGAAGAAATCTATCTGTACCTGAATGATGGCAAAGGGAACTTTGAGACAAAGTTGTTATTCGGATCAAGCAACGAAGACTTCGGATCAAGCGGAATCTATATGGCTGATATGGACCACGACGGAGACAAGGATATACTTTATACCAATGGAGACGCCTTCGATTATATTCCTCCTCAGGGAAGACCTTGGCATGGCGTCCAGTGGCTCGAAAACAAGGGGGACCTCACCTTCGAGTACCATCGGCTTGCCACTTTTGTGGGCGCCTATAATGCACGCCCGGCTGATATCGACAGGGACGGGGATCTTGATATTTTTGTTGTCAGCGCATTCAATCTTTGGGAGAATCTTGATTCACAAAGTTTTATATGGCTTGAGAATGACGGTGACATGCGTTTCTCCATACATAATATTACCAATAATCCTTCGCATATCATCACAATGGAGATGGGAGACTTCAACAATGACGGACTGGTGGATATGGTCACAGGCGGAATGCACGCTTATCCCCCTTACGACAGGATGAGCAGGGTAATGTTATGGATCAATAATAACAGACTGTCACTTTCAGACTAGGAGAAATTACAACTCACAGCCCGGCTCAGGCGGATCCAGTCTAATCCTTCACGCAACGGACCGACAGACCTGTTCCTTTGTTATAATTCAGATAACGGATATCGCAGTATTCATAACTGAGCATCCGTATATAGGCCGAATTCTCTGAGATTTCGGTTGAAGTCCACCAGAAGCCGTTGCTGGCTATTCCGTAAAAACTGCCATCTGCTGACCTTGCACCGGCAGGAAGCCCTCCGAATCCAAAACCCTCTCCCCCTGAAGGTTCCATACCAGTTACCCTCATCCTGAAAGCAGCAATAACTCCACCTCCAAGGTAATTAATCAGATTTGTCCAGTCCTCATCCGAGGCAATATGCCAGCCTTTTGGAGCCAGGCCCCTGGGATCGTTAACTGCATACCAGTTATATAACCTGCCATACTTAATAATATTTGCGGAGTCGTTTCCAGGAGCACACCATGCCGGGATACCTTCCCTGCCAAACCTTATCCATTCTTCTGCTGATTTCGCTTCCGGAATCCGCTCGCCATTTCTGAAGGTAGCGACAGTAAGGTTTTCCGCCAGCCAGACCTGGTTGCCTGTTCTCAGTTTACTGTACCTGTTCCCGTCATAATCCTTTACTTTGCCTGAACACGAAGAAAAAATCACGGCCAGCAAAAGTAAATACAACCCTGGTAAAAGCTTTTTTGTCATATAGTATGAAAACTGTCTTTAGCCTCGCTTTAAATTACTGCTTTTCCGGAAGAATATAAAATCCATTGAGTGTCCCGTTATCGTTTAAAACGAATCTTACCGGTATGCTGAAGGAAACCGAAACCGGCTTTTCTCCGATCATGCCCGGAGTCCAGTCAGGCATTTGGGCAAGTACTCTCAGGCACTCGTTATCCAGATCGGATCTGACACTCCTGATGATCTTTAAATCCGAATATTTCCCTGTCTCCCTGATTATGAATTTAATTATTACCCTTCCCTCTATTTTATCTTTAACAGCTTCCGCAGGATACTTTACGTTTTCCCTGACAAAACCGGTAAATGCATCCTCCCCGCCAGGAAATTCAGGCATTTTTTCGCAAAACATGTAAACCGGACCTTTCTCCTGATCTTCAGTTTCATCCAGAAGGAAGGTGTCGTCACCGGCAATCCGGGAAACTTCTTTACCTGCAGTATCAGGCAAAACCTGCCCGGCGGCTGCATCCTGTACTTTTACTCGATCATTGGTATTGCAGCTGCCGGAAAGGACAAACACCAGAAGCCCGATAAATATTCTATTTTTCATTAAATCAATCCGGCTGATCATTAAATAAACAAAGATAGCTGCCCGGTTTTCAGGATTTAGTCTGTACCTGGTTTCAAAAATAATGCATTTTTCCAAACAGGCAATTCTGAGGATAAGGCTGCCATATCAAAAGGAGCCCGCTTTCACTTATATCCCGGTCCAATGACCAGTTTTTAAGGAATCGCATTACTGTTTATAATGAATATCAATATGGAATCTTTTAACCTACTGTATGCTGTAAAGATTATTTTTTTCACTTTTAATACCGATACTCTAATTGGATATCACTCCGGACACCCCGTTAAATTTCTTTGCATGTAAGTAATATATTACGTAATTTAATACGTAATTTAATATGAGATAAATTAATATGCCATGGGAAGAAACAAATCTGACAGGGAGAATATCAGAAGCCTCACAAAGGTAGGAGGCTCAAGCTATGCAGTCACAATACCAAAAGATTTTATCAAAAAGTTGAAATGGCGAGAAAAGCAGAAACTGGAAGTGAAGCTGTATCAGGACAGGATCATCATCAGGGATCTGGATAATTAGCAGCTGAAATATTTGGCTTAACTTGTTTTCTTAATCTAACCCTTTAAATCACTTAGGAGGATCCTGAGAGGTACTTCTTAAGCCAGGATGTGTGACACGGAGCTGTCTGCAGACTTTATTATAGCACACCGTCTCAGGTTCTCCTCTTTTTTGGAGGGTATTTGCTGGAAGGCCGTTCCATGCCAGAGGTTCTTTTGATGTAAACAGATGGAACAGATCGTTCCGCATAAGTGCATTGATGTTATAAAAATCTGATTGTATAGCCCTTCTGAAGGGTGAAGGGTTTATCTCCTTTCCCGTAAGAATGGCATAACGGGTAAGTCCTGTTTCAGCCATACTCACTCCGGATGGAACGGGCTGATCGGTCCAGGATGCCGGGATTGCCCTGAAATCATCCGAACGCGATTCGATCCAGATATCGTCCTCCCTGAACGACTCAAGATAAGCAGCTAATAGTTCCATAGTCTCCTTCCATTTTTCATCGGTCTCGTACAACATTGTAACTGCCGTGAGTATTGCTCCTGCATCAGAGAGGAAACTCTGTTGCTGCAACATGCCGTTGAAGTAGGAATGGCCAAGTGATTGCCCATCCCAGAATGTATCCAGAAGTTTTTTTACAAGTTCTTCAGCCTTTGTTTCAAGGTCAGGCTTGTCAAGAAGCCTTCCTGCCTGGATCATTGCAACAGCCAGCAAAGCGTTGATTCCGCTCAGGATCTTGTTGTCGGCTGAAGGCTGCTTCCTTTTCTTTCTTACTTCCAGGAGCTTCTGCTCTATCTCATCGAGCGAACAATTGGTTTTCCTGAGAAGATGGTTTTTCCCTTCAAAATTTCCTTCCTCACTGACCTCATATTTATCACAGAATAATGCAAAATCCTCCTCGCCGAGATGATCCATTATTTCTTTTCGGGTCCATAAGTATGTCGCCCCTTCGTGATGATCTGTATCGGCATCAAAGGCAGTGACGTATAAACCGTTTTCTTCAAAACACTCCTCGAGGCATTTCAGGATCCTTTCAGCCATAAACGCGTAATCCTCACTGCCAGTAACCTTGTATGCAAGCGAATAGGTCCACAACGAAAGCGCCTGGTCGTACAGCATCTTTTCGAAGTGGGGGATAGTCCATTTCCTGTCGACACAGTAACGGAATATGCCTCCTTGCAGGTGGTCGGTCAAACCGCCTCTCATCATCGCATCAAGGGTGGATGTGATCATTTTTTCTGCTTCAGCGTCTTTCTTAACTGAAAGATGATGGAGAAGGAAAAGAAGTACTGAGTGAGGAGGAAATTTCTGTCCGGTTCCGAAGCCACCGTATTCATCATCGAAATATGCTGCAATGTCTTGGATCAGTGAGTTTTCAGGAACAATAGGAGGGTCTTCCCCGACGGCATCGAATGGATAGATATTGTCTGTTCCCGATTTGAGGTATTCATTAACCCTTGATGCTATCTCAAGGAAGGACATCCTGTTACCCTGGTTTTTCACCGGTGCATAGGTTACTGCAAGCACGGGTCTTGAATCTGGTGTCAGGAAAACATTGAGAGGCCAGCCGCCGCTTCCGCTCTGAGCCTGTATGAAATTCATCAGATACTGGTCAATGTCGGGTCGTTGCTCGCGGTCGATCTTGATGCAGATGAAATTTTCGTTCAGATAACGGGCAGTTTCTGCATCAGAAAAGGCTTCTGCCGCCATTACATGACACCAGTGGCAGGTAGAATATCCTGAGGATACGAGCATTGGCTTGTTCTCACTAATAGCCAGCCCGGTTACCTCACTGTTCCAGTCCTGCCACCAGACTGGGTTATCCGAATGCTGCAGCAGGTAAGGAGAAGAAGACCTGTCAAGATTGTTCCTCCTGAAATTTAATTTATCTGTAGGAGTCGATGACATTCTGTATTATTATCTGCTCTCTTTGTACTCCTTAAGCAAAGATTGAAAGATCTCCTTCACCGATGATATCGTGGTAGCTCTGAAAGCGTTGCTGCCGGCAAATGCAAATCCGCCCTCAAAATTTCCCTTTACCGCATTTACAAGAGCAATGATTATGCAATATGGACTTTTTGAAATGTCGCAGGTCTTGATGCATTTGAAAGGACAGCTTTTTGGCTGCTTCTTTCCTTCCTTCACTTTACGTATGAAATTGGAGAGAATTGCTCTGCCAGGCATACCGACCGGACTCCTGATTATCTCAATTTGTTTTTCATCGGCTTCAATGTAGGCCTGTTTGAAAGCCTGCGAAGCATCACATTCATGGGTGGTAACGAATCTTGTTCCCATCTGAACACCCGATGCCCCAAGCTTCATTATTTCTTTAATATCTCCTCCGGTATAGATGCCTCCTGCCGCGAAAAGGGGTATGGACTTGTTATACAATTCTTCGAAAGTCCTGAGCTCGTTCTTTATCTCCGGAACAAGCTTTTCGAGGGAATAATTTTTATCAGAGATCTGTTCTTCCTTAAATCCCAGATGCCCTCCGGCTTTAGGTCCTTCAACTATTACGGCATCAGGAAGATAATCATAGTTCGACTTCCATTTTTCGCAAATTATCCTTGCAGCCCTGGATGATGAGACAATGGGGAAGAGTTTGGTGGAACTGCCTTTTTCAAGATAGGAGGGAAGATCAAGCGGAAGACCTGCGCCCGCAATAATGATATCGACCTTCGAAGCAATCGCGGTTTTTATCATATCAGCAAAATTCGACATTGCGACCATTACATTGATTCCTATGATGCCGCGTGTAAGCTCCCTTGCCTTGCGGATCTCCTCCCTGAGGCCCCGGATACTGGCTTCCAGGTAATTTTCAGATGGATTTTTATACAAGAGCCCAAGTCCGGCACTTGATATAACTCCGATTCCACCTTCATTAGCCACGGCTGCTGCAAGGCCTGAAAGTGAAATACCCACACCCATTCCCCCCTGTATTACAGGAACAGGAATACAAAGATCTCCGATTCTTAGTGCTTTCATTCTTTCCATGTTATAATTTTTTGAAATATAAAGGGTGAGGTTCCGGGGGCGGTTGATTTTATGTTCCGGTTGAAGCGAAACTAAAAGCAGACAGGATATATTTCGTGAAAGCGCAGTCGGGGAATCACCTTGTTATTCAGGGTGCAAAGATAATCAAAATATCCTGACTATAAAATTATTAGTAGCAGAACTCTTGGCAGGGATTTTTCGTATCTTTTATTTATTTTCCGTGCAGAAGGCGAGTAAATAACCGCCGGTGCCGTGTACCAGCTGCGTATGAAGACAGGTATCTGTATACACAATAGTCCTTCCCGGAAGGTCAATTAAATCATAAAAATGATTAATTTATTGAAAATAAACTTAATAAATCGATAATAAAGACTATCTTGTCCCGAATTTATTAAAATCATATTATGAGTAAAGGAATTGTTAAGTTTTTTAATGAATCAAAAGGATTCGGATTTATTAAGGAAGAGAATACACAGAAAGAATATTTTGTGCATTCTTCTGGATTAAAGGAAAACATCAGGGAAAATGATGAAGTGATTTTCGATCTGGAAACGGGTAAAAAAGGATTAAATGCAGTAAATGTTAAACTTGCTTAGTTTATCCTCTATAATCAGTTAAAGTTATTGGTCCCGCCAACGGCGGGACTTTTTATTAAAATTCAAATAATATGTTTGTAACAAAACCAGCCGTTCATAAATCACCTGATCTGTCAAAGATGAAGGAAGTGATAATTGATCACAGAACAAAAATCTATATTGCCCTCGATGCTGATGCTGAGGAAGCCAGGACGAGGTATCATTTCCGCAACGCTGCAAAAAGGGAAAGATAATGCAAGCAGCTGGTGTCGCAAGATACCAGTTTCGCAGCAAAGATACGGTCGCTGTTAAGGCAACATGTGACTTATGTAATAGGAGAAGAATTTTAGTAAAGGGCAAGAGTCTTACTCCTTAAGCAGATCCCCGGTCTTATTATTCCAGATCAGAAATCCTGTAAGGGCCGAAAGGGAAATAAATATTCCCGCAGTGTATGAAGTGGCAGCCGGCAGGGAGAATCCTTCAGGAGCAAACAGCAGGTAGGTGCTGGTGACGGCTGTCATAAAGACTGCCGGTATGAGGGTGACCCAGAATAGTTTGCGGTTTTGAGTAAGATATACGGTTATTGCCCAGAGCACAACCATGGCAAGTGTCTGGTTCGACCATGCAAAATACCGCCAGATGATATCGAAGTTCATCCGGGTAAGGAGGAATCCTGCCGCAAAAAGGGGAATGCTTATGAAAAGCCTGTTTTTTATGGGTCCCTGTTTGAATTTCAGGAAGTCGGCTACGATTAGGCGGGCACTCCTGAAAGCTGTGTCGCCTGAGGTTATTGGAGCTGCAACAACCCCGAGAAGAGCCAGAACAGCTCCGAACCTTCCAAGAAGTGAGTTGGAAATCTCATTCACAAGATAAGCCGCATTTCCCTGATGCTCGGTCATTACTGTATTCAGCTCTCTCACACCTCCATAAAACGACATCCCTATTGCTGCCCATATCATGGCAACAATACCTTCAGTAATCATTGCTCCGTAAAAAACCCTTCGGCCCAGTTTTTCATTAGTGATGCACCTCGCCATAAGAGGCGACTGTGTCGAATGGAAACCCGAAATGGCCCCGCAGGCTATCGTTATGAACATCATCGGAAAGACAGGGAATTTCTCGCTGTCGACATGAAAATTCCTGAAGTTTTCGGGGCTCAGCTCCGGGATGTTGTAGCCTTTTATTAAAAGGGCGCCGATCAGTCCTGTTGCCATGAAAAGAAGAGCAAATCCGAAGACAGGATAAAGCCGTCCGATTATCTTGTCGATGGGAAGCATCGTTGCAAGTACGTAGTAGATGAATACGACCCATACCCAGAAAGTCATTGTGAGGGATTCGGGTGTAAGTCCTGCCAGTATCTTTGCAGGTCCCATGATAAAAACAGCCCCTACCAGGACCATGAGGATCACCGTGAAACCTCTCATGAACTGTTTTACCCCATTCCCGAGGTATATCCCTACGATCTCAGTGATGCTAAAACCGTTATGCCTGATCGAAAGCATACCTGAAAAGTAATCGTGAACCGCTCCGGCAAAAACTGAGCCCAGTACTATCCACAGGAAAGCGACCGGCCCCCACATCGCTCCGGCAATGGCTCCAAAGATCGGACCCAGCCCGGCAATGTTGAGGAATTGTATCAGGAAAACCCTCCACCAGGGCATTGGAACATAATCAACACCGTCGTTAAGTTTGTAGGCAGGAGTTTTGCGTGAGGGATCAATATTTTCTATCCTTTCAATAAACCTGGAATAGAAAAGATAACCCAGTATGAGCACCGCGATTGAAGTAAGGAAAGTTATCACCTTTCGTGACGGTCAGTTTATACAGATAAATCTTACAAGTCTGTTCTTCCCGGTTTAAATGCCTGTCCTTCTGAAACCGGTAATTGATGTGGCAAAAAGCGTTCAGCTATCTTACCCATTGCCGGAAGCCATTTTCGTCAGGCATATGACCGGAACAGAAGTTTAAATATAACCAAGATTTTTATTGGCTGTTTCAGCGTAAAGGTAGTTTTTGAAAGCGGCGATCTTTTCAACATCGTCAAACTCGAAATACAGCTCAAAATCGAGGTTATCAACCTCAAAAGCAATATGGGGCACTCTCTTTAATAATTCATTTACCGGACTGTCGCTATCGAACCTCATCCATTCTATTCCGAATGGACTGGAACCAAAGCCTGAAACATAGAACTTAAACCGGGAAAGATAGGTTTCATCCATATTCTGACATTCCGAAGGTTCTCTTCTGTTTGCACAGTTCAGTACCTGTCGTATTTGCCATCAGTAACCACATCCTTCACAGCTTCGAGATACCCAAATCCGTTGAGCATATCCGGCAGAAGGTAACTTCCTTCCACCCATTCGTTCCAGGCGTTGACAGTGATAAGCCGCGGTTGTTCAGGATGACTGTCAGCGTATTTCTTTGCCCGGGAAAGCAAAGCTGCGAAACTCTCAGGGGTATTATGGTAATGCACCACATCGTGTATCCCTTTTGAGGGGAAACGGGGTGTATCGTCCCAGCCGATAGACACGCAGGGAAATACGGGAACGCTGAGCAGAGAGTCCATCTGTTCACGGATCCTGACAGAGTTGGTGCCATAAACTATATAATCCTCATTCGTGCCTCCCATATTATACATGGCAACACTGTTGAATCCCAGTGCCTCTACAGTTCCGGCGAACCTTGCGGCAGCTTCCTCCGACATTATCGAACCGCCGCCCTGGTTCCACTGTATATGCAAGCCGGGGAAGCCGGCTTTTTTCACTTCATCCCGGAAATAATCCAGGGCCTTGCGTGTCTCTTCGACATTATTGTCAAAGCTTTCAAGCAGCTTGCCTACACTGAATATGGAAAATACCGGCTCGCCGTTGATCTTAAAATAGTTAGGCTGCCTGAAATAACTATTGATTACCCTGTCGACGATTATCTCGTAATTCTTCCGGTCCACTTTTGCATTCCAGAGAATGTCGGTATTGTCCTTGTAACGGTGTACATTCCAGTAGTTATACTTCACATCGTGATTGGCCCACATGATATAAAACTGCATTTTCCCGTTGTTCCTGGCTTTAAGGAAACCATCGTTAAGGGCACTCTCCAGGAAAGGACCTTCGTCGTACCAGTACCAGTCGTAAACAAATACATTTACACCATGGTCGGTGGCAACATCTATCCATTTTTCAACAACCTCAGGATCATTATCCAGTTCATATCCCCAGAGTGGCTGACGAGGCTGATAGTGCCCGTCGAAACGTGGATTGCCTTTTCTGATCACTTCCCATTCACCTGTTCCATCCGGCCAAAGCTTTTCCCGTGCCATAGGATCATCGTGACACGAAGGCCAGATATAGGC
>JAVEZS010000046.1:3799-6989 GCA_034002885.1 Bacteroidales bacterium | reverse complement strand
CAGGTAGTGTCTGATTTTATTCAGTATGAGCCTGTTGAAGGGACGAAGTCAGAATTCAGGACTGAGGTGAGAATGCTTTTTGGAAAGGATGATCTGTATTTCGGAGCAATGTTGTTTGACACGGAGGAAAATATTGAAAATAACCTGGGCCGGAGAGACGAGTATAACAGGGCCGACTGGTTTATGGTGTCAATCGATTCGTACAACAGCGGCAAGACTGCCTTTACTTTTGCTGTAAATGCCGCAGGTGTTCAGCTCGACGGGCAGCAGGATGATAACAAGAGAGTCAGTTCAGGGCAAGGCAATCCTCTGCTCCCGGCGGGACTGGATTTATCGTGGGATGCCATATGGTTTTCGGAGGTGAGCATAACTGAAGAGGGCTGGGCAGTTGAGATGAGAATTCCCTACAACATGCTCAGGTATTCAAAAAAGGAAGTTCAGACCTGGGGTGTGTATTATTCAAGGCGGATACCCAAAGCGGGCGAGGTTTCGGAATGGCCCTATATTCCGCGTAACATAAGGACGAACCTCGTATCGGGGTATGCTCCGGTTACAGAGATAAGAGGTATCGACCCCAGGCGAAATATCCAGGTACGTCCTTTTGTCGTTGGCGGCCTCGACATATCCGAAGATGCAAATAACCCGGGGAAAGCTGAATACAAGTGGAAAAGCAATGCAGGAGGAGATATAAAAATCGGGATCGGACCCAATGTTATCCTGGATGCAACAATCCTACCCGATTTCGGGCAGGTAGAAGCTGACCCGGCTGTTCTTAATCTTACCGCTTTCAATACCTTATACCCGGAAAAACGACCTTTCTTTCTTGAAGGAGCCGACATTTATAAATTCGGGATCGGCATGAGCAGACTTTATTATTCAAGACGTTTTGGCGCAGGAGAACCCATTATAGCTGCTCTGAAATTGTCGGGCCGCAGCGAAAAAGGCTTGTCAATCGGTCTTTTGGGAACTTCATCCGGAGAGAATTTTGACCCGTCAAACAGCTACGCGGTATTTCGCGCGAGTCAGAGCATAAACGAATATTCCTCTGCAGGAGGGATACTTACTTACTATTACAGCCCCGCTGAAAAAGGGACCGGATGGCAAAGCATGACGGGTGGTGTTGACTGGGATCTGAGATTTAATGATAACAGATACGGCTTCGAAGGTATCCTTGCTTTCTCAGACAGAAATTCACTTGTAAACGAAACAATGGATCAGACAGGTCTGATGAGCAGTCTTGCGATCCGAAAAAGACAGGGGCTACTCGACGGGCATGTAGCTTTTCTTATGTTTACCGATGAGTACAATCCAAACGATATCGGATGGACAAGCTTTGAAAAGAACTGGTACCAGATCTGGGCTAACCTGAAATACAAACTCAACGGAGGAAAATCATTCGGCAGCTTCCAGAGAGGAGATCTCAGCTTCGATTATGCAAGGAGACTTTCCTACCTTGAACAATATGACATGGGGAGTGAAATAAACCTGGGTGCAACTTTTATCACAAAGAATTTCAGACAGATAAAAGTCGGGACTGAGCTGGCCGATCCACTCGGAGGCTATGATCTCTGGGAAACCAGGGGACTGTGGGTCTGGGCAAAGCCCTTAGCCGCTGAACTGTCACTCGAATTTTCAACTGACGACAGAAAGAACTGGAAGGTAACCCCAAAAGCATCGGTCAGGAAATATGACAACAAGGGATCCGAATACCTGATCAACTTTCAGGGGACTGTAAATACCGGAACAAAGGTAGCTTTAAGCGCTAACATCAAAGGAGCATGGGAGACTGACAGAACTGCCTGGGCATCCAACGAAACTTTTATGTCTGATGATCCCGGCTGGAAGATCGGCAATATGTCGACTTCTCCAGATAACCTCGGCCAGACGGATTTCACTGCTTTCAACGATAACGGGTCGCTTGAAAGCATCCTTGCAGGTGTGAATGAATATCAACCTGGCCTTTACTATGTGCCGGTATTTGGCACACGCGATACGAGATCACTTGATTTTACAATAAGAGGTTCCCTTACACTGTCAAGTAAGCTCTCGATGCAGCTCTATTCGCAATTGTTCGTCGCAAGAGGGAGATATGACAATTTCAGCATCCTTGCAGATCCAGATAATATGGTTGCCTTCAGCGAATACCCCAAAAGAAGGGATTTCAATTACAAAAACCTTCACTCAAATTTCGTGACAAGATGGGAATACAGACCGGGATCAGCTATATATTTTGTATGGACCCATTCCAGGAGCAAGGATGAAGAGCTTAATCCGCTTGCACCCTGGGGTGAGTCGTTATACGAGCAATCGGTAGGAAGCCAGATATCGGAAGTCTTCAGGGTCTTCCCCGGCAACAGCATTATGATCAAGCTGGATTACGCTTTTCATTAGAGACCTTCATCCTTGAATATCTCGGACAATTATAATGATCTAAATAGAAAATTTTATTTTTCTGCCACGGGCACTTTTTTCAGGTTCCATACAAGATTTACCATTCCTTTCTGTGAATCCAGATCAAAAAAATCTTACATTTGTTCCATCTTAAAACTTTGGATGTTAGTAAGTAATCTGGATCGGGTGTAGTAAATAACCTTCGGCAATCTGCCAATGGTTATCCCTTTGTGCATTCAGACAGAATCATGCCTGGATGGTTCTCAATTATCTTATATATTATTCAGAGACATGTATAAGGATTTAACGGATCCTTGTGCTGAGTCTCAACAAGAAATTTAAAATTTATAATCATGAGTGAAGAGAATAAAACAATACACGATTTTGACATAAACCTTATCTGCGAATACTTTATGGGTCTTGAAAGGCAGGGACCGGGAAGCCCTGATACAACAGTCAGGGCATTGAGCTTTGTAGATAACCTCACCCGCGAATCGCGCATAGCGGATCTCGGCTGTGGAACCGGAGGCCAGACAATGGTTCTTGCACAGAATGCCCCGGGAGACATAACTGGCATCGACCTGTTTCCGGCTTTCATAGATATTTTCAAAGCCAATGCCGTTAAGCTGGGCCTTGGAAGCAGGGTCAGAGGTGTTACAGGATCTATGGATAATCTGCCTTTTCAGGAAGGAGAACTGGACCTTATATGGTCGGAAGGCGCCATTTATAATATCGGCTTTGAAAGAGGACTAAGTTACTGGAAGAAATTCCTTAAGCCTGGTGGTTTCATCGCAGTGAC
>JAVEZS010000046.1:1831-3699 GCA_034002885.1 Bacteroidales bacterium | reverse complement strand
AAGGCCTTTGAAAATAAAGGCATGAAAAGGAAGGACACTGTACCAGTATAGTCTACCCCACAATCCCAGAGGTCTGAATGTAGCAGTCTGGCGCAGAATACCTCTTTCGTCAATCCTGAATTCAAGCCATGCTTCACCGGGAAGCTTCATTTCAGCAAAAAGAAGCAGTCTTCTTTCTTCCCTGCTTGCTATAAGTACCCGCCAGAAATCAAGTGCATCGCCCGGGGAGAGATCATTTTGATTTTTCCTTCCTCTTCTTAATCCGACTCCGCCCCAGAGCTTGTCAATGAATCCCCTCAGTCCCCATAACCAGTTCCCATAATACCAGCCATTTGTTCCGCCCAGAGACCAGATCCTTTCCAGTGCCTTATCAATGTCGGCGACAGGAAGTTCCCTGCGATCAGAAAAGCATCCATAGACCGGCACTTCTGCAAACTTTGAAATATCAGCATTCAGAATGCCCGATGCAAAGGCATCCTTCCAGCTTGATGCAACCTGGTTTAATTCGATCCTGCTGAAGGCCTCCCTTATGGCCTCCTCATAACTCATTGGTTCAATGGATAGCATTTCCTTCAGGTTGTTTTCCCTGCAGA
Organism: Bacteroidales bacterium; assembly: GCA_034002885.1. Classification (GTDB taxonomy): domain Bacteria; phylum Bacteroidota; class Bacteroidia; order Bacteroidales; family VadinHA17; genus LD21. The sequence continues at coordinate 3,106 of JAVEZS010000046.1, read as the reverse complement.
TAACCTCTACCTTCATGCTGTCGACCAGGTTCTGTGCAAGTGAGTAGGAAGTCGAAGTAATAAAATAGAGCCAGTATGATGATAATTTGGGAGTCATTACGGGAACAGTCATTATCCGGCGCCTGAGACCCCTTACTTTTGCAAATCCCAGAAGCATCTGCCTGTATGTAAGTATGTCGGGACCTCCTATATCATAGCTGGAGTTGAATGTATTCTCATTGAGAAGGACACCTGATAGGAATTCAATTACATTTCTTACAGCTATGGGCTGAGACCTGGTATTGAGCCACTTCGGAGCTATCATCACTGGCAGTTTCTCAACCAGGTCACGTATTATCTCAAAGGAAGCACTTCCTGAACCGATTATGATGCCTGCCCGGAGGGTTGTCAGCGAAAATGAACCGGTCCCAAGTATCTCTTCAACATTTTTACGGCTCGAGAGATGTTTTGATAAGTTCTCCTCATTTACTATACCGCTCAGATAGATGACCTGCTTAACGTCTGTCTGGCTGATCCTGTCCCTGAAGTTTGCTGCGGATTCCTCTTCCATTTTTTCGAAATCGCCCTGCGACGTTGACATTGAGTGAATGAGATAATAAGCAGCATCAATGTCATACGGGATTTTATCCAAAGTTTCAGGTTTGAGAAAATCCGCTTCAACAACTGACAAACACTTAGAACCGTATTTATTGTTGTCAAACCTTGCCTTGTCGCGCACGCAGCAGATCACTTCATAACCTCCTTCCAGCAGGGCTGGGATCAGCCTCTGCCCTATATAACCCGTTGCTCCTGTAAGAAGAATTTTCATGTGATTTGTTAGTTAAGTTCTTATAACTAATGTGTTATGTAATGGGTTAATAGTTGTCAGTATCTGGTTTAGCAAGTCCCTGGGCTTATTAATTAAAGACCAAAAAACCTTGACGCGATTGAAAAATATATCCACACCCCTGTTATGTCAGCCAGTGATGTAATCAGGGGAGCGCTCGCGGTGGCAGGGTCAATCCTCAGCTTTGTGAAAATAAACGGAATGGTCAGCCCGATGAGACTTCCCGCCATAACAGTGATAACCATTGTCGATGCGACCACAAAAATAATCTCTGGTGCTTTGAAGCTCGCTATCATCGACACACCGGCCGCCATGGATATCCCCAGGAGAAAGGATACAAGAAATTCTTTCCCTATCAGTTTCAGCCAGTCGCTTACTTCCACGTCACCCACGGCCAGAGAACGGATCATCAGTGTCGCCGACTGGGAGCCGGCATTACCGCCGCTGCC
>JAVEZS010000046.1:0-1731 GCA_034002885.1 Bacteroidales bacterium | reverse complement strand
ATGTACTTTAACTGCAACAAATTCCGGTGTCATCAGCCTTCCGATACTTTCCTCGGGGTAGCCCAGAAGTTGAATTGTAATACTCCGTTCATCCGGAGAAAGTAACTGGATAAGACGCTGCGAAACCTGTCCGGGTAACTCCTCAAAGAAGGCCGTCCTGTCATCAGGATCCAGATCGTTCAGCAATGCAGATAATTTGCTGGTATACCTGGCAATACCTTCGATTATTTCCTCCTGCTTGTCGTGCGAAATGAGCTGAAATGATTCCTTTGCGTGAGTGCTCGAAAGTAAACGGAAGACCAATATGTCCTCTCCGGGATCTAATTCTTCAATTATTTCAGCGACATTGAGACTTTCGAGCCCTGATAACTGACTCCTTAATTCCTTCCATTTCTTTTCCTCAATAAGCTCGCGGATTTCATCTATTTTTTCAAACATGATAATGTCTCCCTACTTTTTTAGTTGTAAGGAAACCCGAAGATTTTCCTTACAGGATATTAATGTTCAAGATTACTATGATAAGGATCTTCGTCCATATTTGTCGTTTGATAATGACCGGGAAAAACTCTCTGATAAATCTTCGTCTTGTTAAATTATCCACCACTAGCCTGTCCGGATTATGCTGATCGATACAATCCGGCACCAAACAATCCCTCAAAAATAGAACAAATAAATAAGCTAACTGTAAAAGATCCGAATAAAACATTTCAGTCATCCCGCAAACTAATTGCGGCATGGAACTGTTATAATTATAACAATCCGTTTATGAGCATGTTTAATAAATTCCTATATTGTTTGAATGTGCATCCGCTTGTATAGGCCCTGGGTATTTCAGGGCAACCTGAAGAAGAAGAATTACTTCGAAGGCTGGTATTTCAAACAGGTTACTTCGGATTCCTGTCATACTTTTTCATTCATTCCGGGAGTATCGATGGTTGAAAATGATCCCCACGCTTTTATCCAGATAATGGATGGAGCAACAGGCAGAACGGAGTATGTCAGATACCCGGTTGAAAAATTTAGCTGGCGGACCACAGACCTGTTTGTAAAAGTTGGCTCTTCTGTCTTTACCAGAGAAGCCATAATGCTTGATATTGATGCTGAAAACACAACTGTAAAAGGCAGGATTGATTTCAGCAATAGTACCAGGTATCCCCGAAGTATTATCTCACCGGGTATCATGGGATGGTATTCATTTGTTCCGTTTATGGAATGCAATCATGGAGTGGTCTCGGTAAACCATGATCTGAATGGCAGCATATCATTCAACAACAGGATCATAAATTTTGACGGAGGCAAAGGTTACATTGAGAAGGACTGGGGTACCTCGTTTCCGGAGGCATGGATCTGGATTCAAAGCAACAATCTCGGGAAACACGGTACTTCCTTCATGCTTTCAATAGCCAAAATACCATGGATGGGAAAGTACTTTGTGGGCCTGATTTCATTCCTGTATCTCGATGGCAGGTTTTTTCTCTACAGTACTTACAACAAGTCTGTCTTTTCAGAGGTAAGCAATAATGCAGACATGCTTCAGATAACCCTACAGAACAAAACCAGTAAACTCAGGATTAGGGTGAATAAAAACTCCTTTTGTGATCTTCAGGCTCCTGTTTCAGGAGAGATGTCGAGGGGGATAAAAGAGAGTATTGATTCCGAAGTCCATCTTCAGTTATCTGATGTATCCGGAAAGCTGCTTTATGAAGATACGGGAAGGAATGTCGGTCTTGA
>JAVEZS010000045.1:2487-22187 GCA_034002885.1 Bacteroidales bacterium | reverse complement strand
TCTCCGGCACCATATCTTCTGCCGGATAGTAATTCCAGGCATGAGGCAGGGAAGTTCCGATCAGTACCAGGTCATAACGGTCAAAAATTTCCACGCAGTCGCCGACAATACGTGTGCCGTTACCCTTTACACTGAGAACAAGCTCGTATTCATCATGGTAATGCCTGAATATTTCGGTATCAGAAATATAGGAGGCAATGAAACCGCCTTTTTTTACAGTACTGTATTCTTCGGTAGGGGATAACATATGAAAGTCAAAGAATTACTTAGGGTTCTTATCAAATTTAACTATTATTTTGTCAATGCAATACTGACTTTAATCAATAATTGGGCTTCGTTGATCAACATCATATTCAAACGGCTCCATAATATTTTGGGAATTGTTTTGATAGATATAAAAACTTTTTTAAATTTGTTGCAAGCTCATGCTATTGGTAAAAGAGGAGAGAAAAAGGGTTGATAGTGAAAATCATCAGGATTGTATTGCAGACATTGACTTTCACATCTGGAACCTGAGGAATAGCGCCAGCTTACCATGGTTCCGTCCTTTTATCAGACAGTAGACACGGGAATTATCTCACTAATAAAACCCGCTCCCTGATTTTCACGAAGACCCTTTCTCCTCTTTTTTTTTTGACAAAAACCAATAATGAAGACTTATATCCGAAGAAGGGAAAAAAACAAAGATCTGATCGTTTTTTACGGCGGATGGGGCACAGATGAGAATGTATTCACACCCCTGTGTTCCGACGATTTTGACTTTATTCTTTTCTATAATTATTCCGCCGACGAAGCCCTCGTCTTACCTGAGACCAAAACCTATGATTCAGTGACCCTTATCGGATGGTCGCTCGGTGTATGGGCAGCAGAATACCTCTCTCCCCGGACCGGAATTGTTCACGACACTGCCATCGCCGTGAACGGAACCCCGATACCGGCTGACGATAATTACGGCATCCCCCTTCATATCTTCGAGGGAACTCTCAATAACATCACCGAGGAGAACATGGAGAAATTCTACCTCCGGATGTTCGGCGATAAGAAGACATATCTCCGCAACAAAGACAGGATACCGCATCGCCCTGTAAAATCGCTTCATGATGAATTAAGATGGCTTTACAACAGAATCATGGAGCAAAAAGAGCCTGGCTTTAAATGGGACTATGCTGTGACAAGCGAGACTGACAGGGTCTTCCCTTCAAAAAACACAGGCAGCTACTGGCAGAAAGCCGAAGGGACAAAACATATAGTTGTTCCGCTTCCACATTATTTTTTCCATGAATGGAATTGTTTCCCTGATTTTGTCAGATTCGTGAAGAACCATGAAATAAGACCCTCATCCCGAAAAACCGGAAAAAGGAAAGCAAAACGCTGAAAATTTACTATTTACCTGGTTTTGTAGTCAAAAGATCACCGACAAGAATATTGGAGTCGGAGTCATTGATAAGTTTATTGAAGTTCTCAAGCATCTGAGTTACCCTGTCATATTCCCTGGTCTTAATAAAGACCTGATGTTCTGATCCTTTCTTATCCAGTCGGTCGAGAACAAAACCAACCGTTAGCTTATTTACATCCATTGCCGGCTGATATAACCAGTCGACATGCTGATTTTCGTGAATCGCTGAAACCAGTCCGGCTGTTTTGAGATCCTCAATGATGTCTCTTGCCAGACGGATGGGTATTTTAAGTGTAAAGGCAATATTTTCAGCGCTTAATGCTTTTTCTCCTTCGGTGAAATTCCTTGTTATCATGTTCAATATAAGCAGCATAAGTGCTCTTTTTTGAAAATGACTTATATTAAGTGCCTCCGATTCAAATTCATATCTTGCAACATTCTGGTTGGCAAATGATAGTTCAGCTCCGAGAAGAAGAACCAGCCAGCTGCTCTGAAGCCATATTATGAAAAGAGGTATGGCGGCAAAACTGCCGTAGATAGCGTTCAGCTTTGTTATTCCAAACTGAAGGTCGATGTAAAGCCATTGAAGTATCTGCAAAATCGTCCCCGAAACAATCCCTGAAACAAGTGCAGGAATGAATTTCACCCTTGTGTTTGGCATTATCATGAATAAAATGGTCAGGGCGATCCATGTCAGTATGTAAGGAGCAAGCTTGACAAGGAAGCTTACGATGGGCTTGAAGAAGTCGAGGATGGCTGAACGCGCTATGAAGTCGGACAGCTCTGTACTGACAAAGACTGTAATGCTGCTCGAAACAATAAGGAACACGGGAGCAATTAGCATAATAGTCAGATAATCAGTAAATTTTCTGTACCAGGGCCTTGATGAAGAAATCTGCCAGATGTGATTGAAAGAACTTTCTATCTGATCGAGAAGTGAAATCACCGACCAGAAAAGTATTATAACACCAATACCGGCCATGTAGCCTCCTCTTGTCTGCTGAAGCGCGTCGGTCGCCTTTGTCAGCACCCAGCTAAGAACTTCAGGTTGTGTCTGGAATTCCCTTGTGAGAACCTGCTCAAGGTTCTGGTCGAGGCCGAAACCTTTTGCTATGGCAAAACCTATTGCGACGAGAGGAATAATAGCCAGAAGCGAATAAAGTGTAAGTGAAGCGGCCCTTAGCTGAACCTTGTCTTTCATGAATCCCCTTGCGGCAAGGACTATTATCCTTAACTGTTTGAAAAGAAAGAGTTTGCCTCGTGAAATATCTGAAAGTGATGTATGCCAGATAGCTGAATTAAGCTGCCTGGTTTTTGTAACAATCCAAGAAAAGGGATCTGCCATATGTTTTTAAACTCTAACGTGCAAATATACAAAATAGTACATAAAAAAATTATTGCTATTTTTCAGCCAAAATACGGTAATGGAAATAAGAATTCTTGAATTTGTCAGGGGAGCAGAAGAGGCTGAAGGAACAGCCGTTATTATAGATGTCTTCAGGGCATTCTCGGTTGCCTGCTATGCCTTCGACTCCGGTGCAGCCAGAGTAATTGCAACAGGTGACCCGGCAGAAGCGTTCAGGTTAAAGCAGCAGTACCGTAATTCTGTTCTGGCCGGTGAAAGGAATGAAAGGAAAATCGAGGGATTTGATTTTGGCAATTCTCCAACCGAGATCATTCAGGCCGGCCTTGGTGGGAAAACTTTCATTCACACTACAACAGCCGGGACCAGCGGACTTGTCTCCGCCTCAAAAGCAGACGAAGTTATTACCGGAAGCCTTGTGAATGCATCGGCAGTGGCGAGGTACATTCTTCAGCAGAAGCCTGAAAGGGTATCGCTGGTGGCAATGGGTTACAGAGCCGAGATACCGGCTGAGGAGGACCTTTTGTGCGCCGGGTATATTAAATCGGTCCTGACAGGAAAACCATATGCAGATATTGAAACGAAGATCAAAGATCTGAGGTTTACCTCCGGACAGAGGTTTTTTGAAGCCTCCAACATCGAATTCTCACCCCCCTCCGACTTTTTTCTCTGCACGATGAGGGACAGATTCAGCTTCGTCCTGAAAGGGTTAAGAAGGCCAGACGGAAATATCCTACTCGAACGTATTGATGTCTAGATAATTTCGGGAGGGATATTGAAGATTGGAAGGATCTTCCTTCTTCTATGGATCTCCCTGTAGGTACAGAACATGCTTATCTTGTATAATTTAAAAAGCTTCAGCGAAGCTTTTGTCGATTCCAGACGTATCTCCATCTTTTCCCTGTACTTAATGAAGAATCCAGCAATGATCCTTGTCACATGAAATCTTCTCAGCCAGAGGAACAGGTTCAAAAGGGAAACGGTTGATGTAAAAGTCTTTTTGTCGGTCACATGGTCATATAACTTGCTAAGGTTCTCAATTCCGGATTTCGTTTTGGTCAGGAATTCCCTGTTAGTTTCAAGCCCCTCATGAACCAGACCATTATCAATATGCACAATGTCAATCCCAGCCTTTTTAAGCTGATAGCTAAGGAGGATATCTTCGTAGCCATACTGCCTTAACTCTTCATAGAACCTTAGTTTGGAAAAGACTTCCCTGGCTATCAGAACATTGAATGTAGAAAAGCTGGCATTGGGATTCTTATTCCTTTCGGACGCTTTTTTCTGTTCCTTGTGCCTTCCGTAATTCCATCGAAGATATTTATCGGGGTCTCCGGGAGAGGTGTCCTTATAAAGGATCCCTCCGCATATAACCTTACCAAGACTTAAATTCTCGACCCACCTGCCGAGATAGTCTTCCGCAGTACCCCTGATCATTGCATCAGCATCGATGAACAAAAGATAGTCGCCTGTTGCCTGGTCGATGAGTTTGTTGCGGATGGCTGCCCTTCCGATGTTCTTTTCAGAGCTTATCACCTTTAAATCGTCACCGGCAAGTTGACGGTATTTCTTTCTGAAATCCTCAGATGAACCGTCATCACCAATAAGAATCTCACAGAATTCCCTGACCTGACTCATCCCTTCCCGCATACTATGCACAAGAGCAACAATATCATAGTCATTGACCGGGATCAGGATTGATATCTTCATTTCAGCAAAGCAGGTTTAGAACTCCAAAAGTACAATATATTTCCAATATTCCGTTATTTCATTTTTTGGCAGAGAAATTGCAATCATTATTTTTACACCGGAGTTCTATCAGACAAAAAATATGAGGAAATTATTCTTTTGTTCAATTATGATGTCGCTGGCTTTCTGTTCTACCGGCCAGTTGAAGAAAGGTTATGAAATCGGCGTCACCATTCCCGAACTTGCTGATTCCACAGTTTTTCTTGCATATCACCTTGGAGACAAGCAGTATATCAAGGATACCCTCAGCCTCGACGGCAAAGGATCTGGTCATTTTATTGGTAATGAAGACCTTCCGCAGGGGATCTATATGGTAGTCCTGCCAGGGAAGCAGTATTTTGAAATGCTTGTTTCGGACGACCAGAATTTTTCAGTATCAAGCTCTTTTCCCGATTACTACAACACCCTTACATTCAACGGATCAGACGAGAATACGGCATTCATCGCCTATCAGAAGACCTGGGTAGAGCTGCAAAGGAAGGCAACCTCGATAAGCCGGAGAGCCCAGAACAACAGGCAAAACGCCGATTCACTGAAGATATTGACAGGAATGCAGAAACAACAGGAGGACCTGATGAAGGATTACCTGAAGAGTGTTATAAACGATAATAAAGGGTCCTTTCTTTCTGTCCTGGTTAAGGCTATGCTTCCGGTTGAGCCCCCTCAGATAACATTACCCTCAGGAACGAAGAATCCGGATTCTGTTAGATGGGTGCTTAATTATATTTATAACAAGGATCATTTTTTCGACAATATCGACATTAACGATGAACGCCTTGTAAGGACCCCTCTACTGCAGTCGAGGCTTGATGCCTTCTTCCGGAATGTTGTGATACAGTCGGCCGATTCAATAAACAACGAGATCGACAAGATCATATCGAGGGTCCAGGATAATTACGAGGTGTTTCAGTTCATTTCAGTTTACTTGTTCAACCACTTCAGGGCCAGTGAAATAATGGGCCATGATGCTGTACTTTTAAAGCTGGCTGATGACATTTATTTATCAGGAAAAGCTGACTGGGTAACTGAGGAATTCAAAGGGGATCTAAGCAAGCAGGTTGAAAAAATAAGGCCGAACCTTCTTGGAAGGAAAGCAGAGAACCTTATTATGGATTCTTACAGGGGGATGTTCGTTTCGCTTTACGATATCGAAAAGGAATTCACAATTCTCTATTTCTGGGAACCAGATTGCGGTTTCTGCGGGGAAGCCACACCGAAGCTGAAGGAATATTATGACAAGTCGAAAGACTCTGGCGTTGAGGTATTCTCTGTCTGCACAGGTTCGGATAAAGCCAAATGGCAGAAATATATCGAAGACCATGATCTCGACTGGATCAACGGCTGGGACCCGGAGAGAAGGACCAACTTCGGTTTCTTCTATAATGTTGAAAGTACTCCGCTGATCTATATCCTCGACAGGGACAAGAAAATCATTGCAAAAAAGATCGGGATCGACGACGTTGCTCTGTTCATAGAGAATTACCGGAGGTATTTCAGCAAATGATCTGTTTCCTGCCCAACCACCTTATGAGGTCGTAAACAGTTTTAAATGTCCTTACCCCGGTTTCGGAGGAACATTTCCAAAGTGTTTCGGTTTCATTTGGAGCCTCCACCAGCAGCCCTTTATCGCTGCCATCAGTAGCGTAACCGGCTCTTTCCAGAGCCTTCATTGTCCAGAATCTGTATTTGCCCTCTCCTTTAAGACTTATTCGCATCCCTGGCGTGGAAGGCATTCTGAAGCTGCCGTCCCCGGAATCGAATATTACCCTTGAGCTGTTGAACAGCTTACTGAATTCTCCTCTGAGAATCAGATCTTCCGGAGCTCCCTCAAGAAGACTTCTGTCGTGGATAATCCATATCTTGTCGGCCATGCTGATGGCCATTCCCGGATCGTGGGTGGAGAATATGATGGTTTTGTTTCTTTCCACCGCCAGATCCCGAAGAAGATTGCTTATTTCGAACTTATTGCTTATATCGAGGAAAGCGGTTGGTTCATCCATAACCATAAGCTTTGCGTCCTGGGCCAGTATCATTGCAATCATTGCCCTCTGACGCTCTCCGTCGGAGAGCTCATTCAGCATCCTGTTCTCAAAACCAGTCATGCCTGCCTTTGCCATGGAAGCCATTATGGCATCGTTGTCTTCAGCTTCGATGGTTCCGAACCAGTTCGTATAGGGGAACCTTCCCTGCGCAACAAGATCGTATACCCTCATATTACCTACCCTCACTGTTTCAGTCGAGATGTAGCCCACGTTTCGTGAGAGATCGCTCCTTGAGTAATCCTTCAGCTCCTTCCCTCCAACAATAAGGCTCCCCGATATAAGGGGCTGTATCCCGGCGATGGTTCTGAGGAGTGTGCTTTTTCCTGCTCCGTTGCGACCTATCACAGCTATCAGCTCACCTTCGAAGGCAGAAGCAAAGGCATCTGCGATGACTGTCTGATGTTTTCCTCCTGCAATATACCCCGCTTCAAGCCTGCTGAATGACAATATGTTGTTTACATCCGACTTCATCAGAAGATATCTCCGGTTTTCTGATTCCTGAATATTACCCACATTACAACAGGGATCCCGATCAGAGAAGTGACGGAATTGACCGGCAAAACATTATCTGATCCGGGAAGCTGCGAGATAAGATCGCTTGCAAGCATTAACAGAGCTCCTGTCAGTACGGTTGCAGGAATGAGAACCTTGTGATCCGATGTCCCGAACATTAACCTGACCAGATGGGGAACTGCAATTCCAATAAAGGCAATGGGCCCGCAAAAAGCTGTAATTGTACCTGTAAGAATACTTGTACCTGTTATTATTATCATCCTTGCCGATCTCAGGTTGAGACCAAGGGTGCGTGCATAGTTTTCGCCAAGAAGTAGTGCATTAAGTATTTTCACGGTCAGAAGACTTATCAAAAGGCCTGCAAAAACTGACAAGGCCAAAACGATTATCTGGCTGGATGTGAGATTTCCAAGGCTTCCCATGGTCCAGACCACATAGGTTTTCAGCATTGTCTCGCTGCTGAAGTACTGCAATATGCTCACAATGGCAGAAATGCCGCTGGACAGCATTATTCCGATAATGAGCAGAGTCATTATGTTTTTCACCCTCGCAGAGATGATCATTATAAGGATCATTACCATTCCGGCTCCGATCCATGAAGCTCCTGCTATTGCCCAGTTGCCTGCCGCCTTTATGCTCTCAGGAGAAATATCGGATGAGAATCCAAGTATCACGAATGCCACACCCAGCCCTGCCCCAGAGCTTAAGCCAAGAACATAGGGACCAGCCATCGGATTCCTGAAAAGTGTCTGCATCTGCAGTCCGCTCAGTGAAAGAGCAATACCTGCCATCACAGCGGTTACAGCCCTGGGAAGCCTGAAATTCATTATGATCGTTCTGGTAACCTCGTCGGAATTATTAATCAACGCCCTTATGGTTTCGGCAGGTTTTATATGGACCGAGCCCAGAAAAATATCGAGAAGAAAGAACAGAAGGAGACCCGCGGAAAGTGCCGTAAAAATCAGCTTTCTACCCGAAACCTTTGATTGTATATTACTTAACAATAATCTTCCCTTTCTCACAACTTCTATTATTAATTCAGCTTCCTGTAGTATACATATTCCTCTACCGGAAATAATTCAGGATGAATGATCGAAGCAATGTCATTTAGTACAAGGTGAGGATAGACAGCTCCTGTTTCCCAGTAATCGTTTCCTCCCCCACTATTGAAACGTCTGTTGTTGTTGAAAACATTACCGCTTCTGAAACAAGGAAGCTGAGCCAGACGGGGATCGATGGCCTCAATATCACCCAGCGACGATGCCGTACCGGCATTCAGCCAGTATTCTGCCGAAAGCGCCCTGGTGTAGACGCTCTCAATTCCCATTGGCATTGAATATTGTGAGGAAGTACTAGACCACAGATAGTTGCCTCCGGCATCATTGATAAGGGTTGAAATATAAGAGTTTCCAGGGGAGACATACCACGTATCCCTGAAGGGAAGACCAAGCATTATCTCAGGTCTTTTTTTTGTCTTCCGTGAAATGTGTTCCCTGAGATTCAAATATTTCTCCTCAGCGTCCCTGAAAATCGAATCTGCCATTTCTTCCTTTGAAAAGAGAGATCCGAATAGCTTTATCCACTCAGCCTTTCCCAGAGGATCATCCTCGAGGTAATCGGCATTAAACAATATACTGACTCCCATTTCCTTCAGCTTGCTGATATAACCGGAGGATTCGCTTCCCACACCATATACGACAACCAGGTCAGGATCAAGTTTCAGTATAAGCTCCTTATTAAGATTATCCTCGTATCCGACCTCATGCACCAGCCCTTTACTTACATTTGCCAGAAGAACCGTATCATAAAGGAAGCCTGTTCCTGAAAATCCACAGATAGCATCAGCTTCTCCCAGGGCTGAGATCATCGCGGCATGTGTCGTCGACATGCATATGACTCTTCTGACGGGAATCCTGATCACCTCCCGGGGATCAACTGACTCCGGCAGATCCATTCCGGCAGGAAGAAGGTGCCAGGTATGGACCACGCTCCCGGCTCCCTGCCACGGATTAATAACAGAAACCTGCGAATACCCCTTGGACTTGTCGATTTCAAGCCTCTTCGCCCGGGAGATAATCGAATCAGGGCTTTTTAGTCTGTTTTCCACAGTCTGATCTGATCCGCCTGAACATGAGATAGCAGCGGCGGTGAAGACAATTAAGGCTGCGGGGAATATTGATTTTCGAAGAACATACATGTCTGGCGAAGGATTATTCCGTAACATGGCCTGGAATATCCCTGAAGCAAACGGCACCCGGGATTATTCCGCATAAGAATTCAGATTTCAGCTCTCCCGCTGATGAAAAGCGCAAAAGGATTCCCCTTCCTGAAAAATCTCCGGCGTCAGTAACAATGATATCATTGTTTCGAGGATTAATTCCAAGCTTATAAAAAGCGTGTTGAGATTCTGCGATAAAAGCCGATGAAGGAAGAGCCGAAGATTCTACCGGCATTTTTCTTACCCCATTCATAAGAAAATACAGAACCTCACCCCTGCCGTCGATCTGAAGGCATGAAGGTGAGTCATTTAATGAAGGGAACACAAAACGTTTTTCTATCTCATTCCGCAAAGTATTGATAGAGATAAGTTCGGCAAAATGCTCCCTCTGCCAACCTCCGTTGCAAAGAACCCATAATGTCCCATTCCTGTCAATGACCATGCTTTCGGGTTCAAAGCCAACTTCAATCGAGTCGGTAACGATGTCAGTGGCGTTATCAACAACCATTATCTTATTTCCCCCGACCCAGCTTGCTATGTAAGAAGATGTACCATTATTGACAATTGCCTCCGAAGTCTTTTTGATATCGATATATCCTGAGATGGTATTTGCTGACAAGTCGATTACGGCAACGGAGTCAGAATAAAGGCTTGAAACATAGGCTTTTGAATCATCAACAGGAGAGAAGCACCTCGGTGAGTTCAATCCATTTATCACTCCAGCCGACTTAATATCCGAGCCTTTCACCACCTCTATCTTCCCGGAATTATTGACAACTATATATGCAAGATCGCCCTTGAATACCATTGAATATGGAATATCTCCAAGGGGCCTGTGATTTACTTCCTTGAAAACATTGTTGAACACTTTCATGGAATCGTATGAGAAAAAAGACAGAGAGCCGTTTCCTGTTCTGAAATTCCCCTCATTTGTGATGAAGAATCCAACTCCGGCCAGATATGACCTCTTTATATCGATAATCACCGGATCAGGTTCCTTGATGCAGGAGGAGATAAGTAATAAAAAAGCAAAAACTACAAATAATCGTTGCATTGATCAAAGGTTAAATTGAAAGTTTAACGAAACGCGATAATTACGGCCGGGAAGAGGATAATATGCCATATTCTGATAACCGGCGTCAAAAATGTTGGCAGCTGTAAACAGTAAGTTATACCGGGTATTGCTATGTTTGAGCCGAACTCCCAGACTAAGGTCACTCACAAAATACCCGGGCAGAGAGGAAGAATTATCTTCAGTGAGGTACCTTCGGCCAGTATAGCATGACATTATTGATGAATAGAAGCTTTTCCATTTAATCCGGAGAACTGTATTGTTCTGGTTTTTGGGAATATACGGAATCTGCCTGCTGTTACCCGGATCTTCTGAGATGCCGTTTGCGAGTTCCCTCACGGCCTTTGTATAAGAATAGGAAGATCTGAGATCAGCTGAAAAAGACCCGAAAGTTAAAAATATACCCGCGGAGGCTTCAATACCTGAAGTATTTACCACTCCTTCATTGCGGGCTACCCAGTATGAATATTCGCCCGGCCGCCATGCAATCATATTTTCAAGGTGATTCCTGAAGAAAGTGATCTCGTTCTCTAACTTAACAGAAGGAGAAAGATCCGAGTTCATTTCCCATGATATCTCGGAGAGGTAACCGTTTTCATTTTTCAGATTCTCATTGCCGCCGGGATACCAGTACATGTCGTTCAGTGAAGGAATCTTCGAGTTCCTTGAGAAATTCGCTTTAAGGGCATAATCTCTTCCGCTTACAGGTGTTATCTCTGCGCTAATTGAAAAATCGGGTGTCAGCAGTTTTTCATTCAGCAGAAAGCCACGGAGAAGAGCACCTGTTTTAAGCCAGCTGCTGAGCGCTGTTTCGGCTTTCATGCCGAACGATCCGATGTTGCGGATCCGGTTTTCGCCGTAATTATTCGTCAAAACTTTTGTAAGTTCATTGCCAAGCAAGAAGCCTATTTCTGTTCTTTTTCCCACTCTGAGGCGGGAATCACCTCTTAATATAAAGCGACTAACCCTGTTGGATGACTTTATTGAGGCAAGTTCATTGACATAAAGGAGCCGGTCGGATATCATTGCAGCGGTTATTCCGAATTCTGATGCACCTTCGTCGCGAGAATATCCAATCATAGCCCGCAGGGATTCATCTTCCTGTTTTTCAGGGGGATCTGAATCAGGTATTATAATAGGGGAAGGAAGATTTCTCGAGGCCGACTGATACCATATCCTTGCTGATAAAGTGTTGCGGGAATCGCGTATATGAAGTTCCTGGATGAATCCTTTCTGATCAACCTCATTATTTTTCCTTCTTTCCCATATGGCCCCGGGGCCTGCCACATTATTGAAATAGCTGAAATCGTTCCTTGAATTTCCTGTAAAGGCCCTGGTAAGCGACTGGAACTTTTCATTTCCTGCTTTTGCCCTTAAAAGGCCGGAATAGTTACCGAAGCTTCCTGCAGAAATATTCAGTGAGATGGTATTTTCACCATTCCATTCAGGTTTTGTCTCCATGTCAACAACACCTCCCGAGAACCCGCTGGTTCTATGCATTGCACCGGCCCCGTGCATAACCGTAATTTCATCAATAAGTCCTGCCGGCACCAGAGAAAGGTCATACTGAGCCGACATGGGATTATTCAGGCTTATTCCGTTCCAGGCGATCTGGGTATGGCCCGCTCCTGTTCCCCTGAATGAGGGAGTGGCAAGTCCTCCGGAACCGTATGTTTTAATGTATATAACTGTATTATCGGCTATCAGGTCGGCCAGGGTACGTCCGGAATAATCAGCTATTTGCGATGAATCAATTTCTGTAGTCCTGTATCCTGAAGGCTTGCCTTCGGGAGTTAGTCCAATTATCTCCACTTCGGGAATGGTTATTGTATCATGCCTGAAATTTGTTTGTCCGGATACGGGCAGGACAAACAGAGGAAGAATGATATAAAACAGAAAACGTCTCAACAGTATTACTCATTTTCTGCTTACGGGATTGTTAAAGAATTGAATCATAATGCGATTCTTTGCTTTTATTCCCGAAAGCGTTGAACAAAAGTTATCTGGCAGGTCTTCTGACTTATCCCGGTTTAAAGAAGCCTTCCCATCCACGGAATTGCAGACAGTGGCAGGTATTTCTTAAAACCATCATCACGCTGAAGCGTGATCAGGCTTCACAGCAGCGGGTACTGTCGCGGATTCTAACCGCATTCCCTTTTCATTACAACGATATTAAACCATTGTAACACCAATACAATTCAAAGGTAAGTGAATTTTTATAACTCAGGTAAGTCAGATATCAACATTTGTTAACAAGAGCAATGTCCGGGAATTTCACCGGCGCCAATAACATATTATGCAGATAATAAGCGCTTTCGTCTCAAATTGTTCCGCACGAATTCCGGACGATAAGTTCGGGTGTTATGTTTACCTGCCTTTTATATTTACTCTTTCCCGAGTTTCTTACTTCGGTCCAGATCATATTTGCAACTTTAAGGGCCATTCCGGTAAGAGGCTTTCTGAGGCATGTTACAGGTGAATACAGAAGATCGAAACCTATCCCCTCTTCCATCGAAATCATAGCCAGGTCCTGCGGGATCCTTATCTTCTTTTTTCTGAGGAGGAACATAAGTTCGTAAACCAGCTCCGCGTGAAGGGCAATCATAATCTCAGCCCTGTAAGGAGGTCTGAGGAACCTGTCGATCTGAGAAGGATCAATTTCGTTAGAGATTCCCTGTTTCTCGAATTCGACGATCATGGGTTTGTTTATGGACGATTTCTGTCCAAACGATTCGAGAAGGGTTTCGATAACGGGTTTGTCCTTGGTTGCTGATTCGCTGTCGGTGGCAATGATTATGTTCGTGTAACCAAGTCGTTCGATGTGGTCAGCTACTTTTCTGGCTCCGTCCGGGATATCGGTACACACGGTATTAAGCCTGAGCATCCTGTACGACTTTTCAAGCAGGACAAAAGGATATCCGTTTGCCCTCAGGGAACGGATAGTATAGTCGTCCGCAGCTTCCCCGACAAGAATAAGTCCGCTGTAAAATTTCCTGAAAGCTCCAACAAGCCGGTTATAACGACCGTCATCCGAATCCTTTGTTATTATTGAAAAGCCTACTCCGATGCTGGCAAAAGCTTTCTGAAGGAAAGGGGTTATTTCATAGATGAACGGATCGTGCAGAGAAGGAACAATCATTCCAATTACACCTGGTTTTTCTTCAACCGGCGAAATTTCATTCCGCTCCTTAAGCAGATCAAAGTACCCCATCTGTCGAGCCAGGGCAAGGACTTTCTCCTGTGTGTCCTTTCTGATACCGTGCTGATCGGCCTTGTTATTGAGGACCAGCGACACCAGAGTACTGGATACGCCGAGCCTTTCAGCTAAATCTTTATTCTTGACTTTCTTCCCCATTTATCCTAAAAAATTAGAAGAAACTAATTTAGAATATTTTTCTGAACCGGAACTATATGTTTAAATATTTTTAACTTACAAAAATATCTATATAATCTTATAACTAAATATGTAATTCTTCTGAATATTTTTTATAATAGCTCCCGGGTCAGCCTGTTATTTTTTAGGAGGCTGGATCCCTCTCTGCCGGGCTGCTTCTTCCAGTCGCTGCTGCCATTTGGATTTTTTCACAGGTTTCTTTTTGTTCTCCTCAAGTGTTGCCAGGACTTTATCTGCATCAATGAATCTCTTCGAAATGATATTCTGGGCAAAAGTCAGCATGTTGGCAAGGAAATAGTAGTAAGTAAGACCTGCCGAAAAATTATTAAGAATAAACATGAACATGACAGGCATTGAATACATCATGAATTTCATTCCCGGCTGATCCTGTCCTGACGTAGCACTTGTCATTTTTGTAGTGAGGAGTGTCGATACTGTCATCAGGATTGTAAAGAGGCTGACATGCGAACCGTAGAATGGTATCTTGAAGGGGAGATTGAGTATTGAATCATAGGTGGAAAGATCGGTAGCCCAAAGAAACGCTTCCTGCCGGAGTTCTATCGAAACGGGGAAGAACCTGAACATTGCAAAGAGTATCGGCATCTGAAGGAGCATTGGAAGACAGCCTCCCATGGGATTGATTCCTGCCCGCTTGTACAGATCCATAGTCGCCTGCTGCTTCTTCATCGCATCTTCCTGTTTAGGGAATTTCTTGCCTATCTCATCCACCATTGGTTTAAGCACCTGCATCTTGGCAGTAGACTGGTATGATTTAAATGTGAGCGGGAAAAGAATGACCTTTATAATGACAGTAAGAATGAGTATAATCAGGCCATAGCTCCCGATGTATTTCTCGAGCCAGTTGAAAACCGGGATAATAATAAACCTGTTTATCCAGCCCGTGATGTTT
This sequence comes from Bacteroidales bacterium, assembly GCA_034002885.1. Classification (GTDB taxonomy): domain Bacteria; phylum Bacteroidota; class Bacteroidia; order Bacteroidales; family VadinHA17; genus LD21. The sequence continues at coordinate 7,530 of JAVEZS010000045.1, read as the reverse complement.
TTACCGAGGAAAACGATTTTTTCCAGTTCCATTCCCTCCTTCTTCAGTGTGGAGATATGGTTGGGGCCGTAATAAAGCTTCATTCCTACCGACGTCTCTTCGCCCTGATTAAAAGGAACTCCGAGTTCAGCAGTGTAATAGCGGATATACTTTGAAGTTTCGGGAGTCTTGGATGATGAGACCATGCCGTTCAGAAAGAAGTCCTCGCTAATGAGGATCGATGAAAAGAACTGATCCTGAAATGCAACCCAGCTTAGTTTTGTGGGAATATCCGCAGTTTCTAAGTCCTTTTGCTGCCTGAGCCTGATACCTTCAACTTCATCCTGGAAAAATTTATACTTGATAGTTGCATAACTCTCCTCATTCTGCCGGCCTTTTTCCTGCTGGGGAAGATACATGCGCCAGTCGAGAGTAATGCTGCTCAGATTGGAGGCAATAATACCTTCCATGGAAGTAAATTTAACATCAAAGTCAACAATATACTTGTCGGGGTTCAGCGTATAGGTATATTCAATATACTGTTCCTCGTTTGCCTTCAGACGCAGTACCACACTCTGGGGCTGCAAGTCTGCATTCACATGCTTCGATTCCGTAACAGGCTCAAAATAAAGGTCATTAGTAACTATGGCCTTATTGTCTGCTGTAAAGAAATTAAAACCAAAGATGGTCGAATCGCCTGAGAAGAGTATAAGAGGCAGGGAATCGTGGGTAGTGTAATCCTTCACCCTGGCTGAGAACACTCTTCCGCCCTTCGGGGAAATTTTCAGTTCTATCTTATTATTTTCGAGCGTGATGAGTTCATCATCCCCTTTGGCTGATGCTCCAAATACACCGAATCTTCCGGAGTCGGCCGCTGAAGTAGTTTCAGGGATCACATTAACAGTCTTCTGAATCTGATCTACAGTAAGTGATGTGTCAGATATCTGCTGTGACTGTGTAAGCCCAAGCCTGCCGTTAATCTCGTTAACCTTTGCAACAGCTTCAGGTTCATTTGGTTTGTAGCGAAGAGCATTTATATATTCAGCTCTGGCATTCTCCATATCGCCGTTCTTATAAAGGGAATCGGCGACCTCCATCACTGCCTTGTACGATTTTGTCATCCGGCTGTTGTTATAAACACTGAACCCGATGAAGATCGCGAAAATCAGAATTATTCCGGTAATTGTATTTTTATCCATTATACGGTCTGTGATACTACTTATTATATCAGTTAATACAAGCTTTGATAAATTCGACAAAAAGTGGGTGTGGATTAACAACGGTGCTGCTGTATTCGGGATGGAACTGTACTCCGACGAACCATTTGTGTCCGGGTATTTCCATAATCTCGACCAGATCTGATTCCGGGTTAATCCCGGCTGGAATCATTCCGTGACTGACAAATGCATCCATGTAACTGTTATTGAACTCATACCTGTGCCGGTGACGTTCTATTATCTCATTCTTGCCATAAGCCTTTAAGGCAAGCGAATCCTGAGAAATAACGCATTTGTATCCTCCAAGCCTCATGGTTCCTCCCTTGTCGGTAACACTTTTCTGTTCCTCCATCAAATCGATGACAGGATACTTTGTCTTATGATCTATTTCAGTTGAATGTGCTCCTTCAAGATGAATTACATTTCTTGCAAATTCGACAACGGCACATTGCATGCCCAGGCAGATTCCCAGAAAGGGAACATTATTCTCCCTTGCGTACTGTGCAGTTATTATCTTGCCCTCTATACCTCTTGATCCAAAACCCGGAGCGACAAGGATCCCCTGCAGACCTTCCAGTATTTCACTCACATTGGCTGAGGTGATATCTTCCGAAGGAATATATTTAACGTCGACATGACAATCGTTCACTGTTCCTCCGTGAATGAAGGATTCCGCAATTGACTTGTAGGCATCGGGAAGCTCCACATATTTTCCCACAAGCCCGACCTTTACATTATGCTTTGGATTTTTAAGCCGGTGAAGAAAAGTTCTCCATTCGGCAAGGGGCGGTTCATCTCCTGCGGGAAGCGAAAGCTTTCTCAGCACTGTCAGGTCGAGCTTTTCGCCAAGCATTCTTACAGGAACCTCATATATTGTTTGAAGGTCGAGCGATTCGATAACAGCATTCTCCTCAACGTTACAGAAGAGCGCAACTTTTCTCCTTAAATCGTTTGTCAGGCTTTTTTCGGTACGGAGCACCAGAACATCAGGCTGAATACCGGTTTCAAGAAGAACCTTCACTGAATGCTGAGTGGGCTTTGTTTTCAGCTCTCCTGAAGCTGAAAGGTAAGGTACGAGTGTAAGATGGATCACTATACAGTTACTCGGCCCGAGTTCCCATTTTATCTGGCGGACCGATTCAATATATGGAAGTGACTCAATATCACCAACAGTGCCTCCTATCTCGGTTATCACTATGTCAAAGTTCTTTCCCGATCCCACCAGTTTTATCCGTCGTTTTATCTCATCTGTAATGTGAGGTATAACCTGAACTGTCTTTCCGAGGTAATCACCTCTCCTTTCCTTATTGATCACAGTCTGGTAGACCCTTCCTGTTGTCACGTTGTTTGCCTGACTTGTCGGAACATTAAGGAATCTTTCATAGTGTCCAAGGTCGAGGTCTGTTTCTGCACCATCGAGTGTCACATAGCATTCCCCGTGCTCATAGGGATTCAGGGTACCGGGGTCAATATTTATGTATGGATCGAGCTTCTGAATTGTGACGGAGTATCCCCGTGCCTGCAGGAGCTTGGCAAGTGAAGCAGATATAATCCCTTTGCCAAGTGACGAAGTAACTCCTCCTGTAACAAAAACGTATTTAACTTCAGCCAATTCCGGGATATTTTAAAATTCTACCATTATTCATCAAGACCCGACTGGTCTATCATCCTTACCTTTTCCTCGAGTGTTTTTATCATTTTCTTCGCATTCTCGATCTTTTCCTGGACCTCCCTGATCATGGTCTCGGCGCTGGCCGATTTTGCAAAGAATCCGATATTGTTTTCCCAGAGTACGATGTCGCTTTCCAGCTGTTTTATCTTGGTAAAGAACTTGTCTCTCTCATTTCTGACTTTTCGCGAGGCTTTTGGATTTGTTTTAAGATTATCAAGCTTGGTCCTGTATTTCAGGATGCTCTTATCCTCGTCGGCTATCTTTAGCTTGTCAAACTCCTTGTTAAGGGCATTACGATATCTGTTGGTGATTTCTTCCTTCTTGTTAAAGGGAACAAATCCTATCTCTGTCCATCTTCTCTGCAGTTCCTTGAGTCTCTCAAAAGCTGCCTGGACATCCGTGCCCGGCTCAAATTTCTCAAGTTCTTCAATTATCCCAAGTTTAGCTTTCAGGTTATCCTCGTACGAGGTATCGAGATTTGCAAAGAAATCAGATTTTCTGTTAAAGAAATGATCACATGCCTTACGGAACCTCTTCCAGGTTTTTTCGGACTGTTTACGGGGAACAGGCCCTATTTCCTTCCATTCTTTCTGGAGCCTTATCAGTGCATCTGTTGTGGCTTTCCAGTCAGTACTGTCCTCAAGCGCCTCGGCCTGGATACAGAGTTCTGTCTTCAGCTGCAGGTTATTAAGCTGGATTTCCTTATTGTCGGAATAGAATGACCTCTTCTTTTCAAAGAATGAGTCACATGCTTCCCTGAATCTCTGGTAAACCCTGTTATTCTGTTTTTTAGGGGCAAAGCCTATTGTTCTCCACATCTTCTGAAGTGCAACGATCTTGTCGGCTTTCTCGTCAAAATCTTTGAAGCTCTTTATTTCCTGAAGGTTTATTGCTTCAACCTCTTCACAAAGAGCTAGCTTGGCTTCAAGGTTTTTACGCTGGTCATCCTTCTGCTTTTCAAAATATTCGTGATGTCGTTTATTTATCTGAGTGGTTGCCTCCCTGAATCTTTCCCATATTTCATTTTTCGATTCCTGCGGAACCGGACCTATTTCCCTCCATTGATTATGGAATTCCTGAAGCGACCGGAAAGCGTTTACAGGATTGGGTTCAAGCATAAGCTCTTCGGCCTTTTCACACAGAATTACCTTGGCTTCAAGGTTTTTTTTAAGGTCCAGATCTCTAAGCTCCTTGTTTATTTTTATATAGTCGTAAAAGACTTCGACGCTATGATGGTAGTTTTCCCACAGATCCTTGAGTGACGCCTGGGGCACTACGCCTATCGAATGCCACTCATTCTGAAGCGACCGGAAATCATGAAACGTCTTGTTTATCGATTCTTCCCTGTTTACAAGATCTTTTATCTTATCGATTATATCATACTTCTTTTTCAGGTTATCGAGTTTCTCAACTTCCTGAACTTTTGAATAATCGTTCTTTTTCTCGCGGAATTTCTCAAGAAGCTCCTTAACCCTGTAGTCAAGCGGGTCGACCCAGATTTTGTAATCCTCTATTTTGCCTCCCCCCTCAAGGAACTTGCTCTTTCTCTCCTCCGATTCGTGTTTCAGTTTTTTGTAGAAAAGGGTTTTTATCCTGTCGACATCATCACGTATCTCAGCCGGCGGACGGTTTTCAATTAAGAGGGCCAGCGTTTCAACAAGTTCATTTTTAGGATATCCTGAGTAATCCACAGGAGGAAGCTCTATTTCATCAAGATCCCCGGAATCCTCCTTTGCCTGAACATGGGCTTCAGCGTCACCGTCAGTTCCTTTTTTTTCACTTAAAGTAAACGTTTCCTTTACTTCTGCAGTTTCCTGTGTCTTGGAGTCAGGTTCTTCATCCGGTTCGTCACTGCCGTCTGTTATCCCTGCATTCTTCTCTTCAAACTCTTCTGATTCTTCTACTTCTACTGCTACTTCTGATTCTACTGATTCTTCTGTTAACAAATCTTCCCGGACAGCATCATTTACATCTTCTTCTTTTCCGGCATCAGGTTCTTCAGGTATGGCATTTTCGTTTTCAGAAGGGGTTTCATCGAAAGAAACAACTTCATTGACCTCTGTTTCTTCATTTTTAATTTCTTCTTCAATACCGGCAGCATCTTTTTCTGCTCCGTTCTGTTCTTCCCGAACAGAGTCTTCCGGATTTTCTTTTGTCATAATCAATCCTTTATGG
>JAVEZS010000045.1:0-2387 GCA_034002885.1 Bacteroidales bacterium | reverse complement strand
TTCATTGACCTCTGTTTCTTCATTTTTAATTTCTTCTTCAATACCGGCAGCATCTTTTTCTGCTCCGTTCTGTTCTTCCCGAACAGAGTCTTCCGGATTTTCTTTTGTCATAATCAATCCTTTATGGTTCAAAATCATACAAAGTACACCTACCCACAGACAGGCTGTGGATTTTTCAGAGTACGAAAATATCGAATTATTTATTAAAACTCAAAGAATTATGTAAAAATAAGGTGTATGGAGACTTTTACATCAGCACTGAAAAGGCCATGGAAGAGACCTGCTGAAGAAAGTTGTCCGACCGGCATTTAAACACTTTCAATATATATTTTCTATATTTGGGACCAGGCCTCCGGCCTGATAAAAACGATTAAAACAGATAGCAGAATGAGCACCCAGGATATTATTGTATATACGATTGTGATTGCGATCGTGGCTTTCAGTTTTTACAGAAAGTATGTAAAAAGACGTAATTCTGCCTACGCGGGGAAAACTGAAAAGGGTAGCATTTCATCGCATGGCTCCGGTAAAGATGATGATTATGAACCCTATCTGAAAAAATAGATCAGATTCTGTTCCTTGCTGCCAGATGCCTTAGCGGGTTAAGTATCTTTTCAAGAAGCCGGGTATTGTCGGTTATTATCTCGGCCGTACCCTGCATGTTCTGATTAAATTCAAGCGTCTTCCCGTAAAGGGTTGTAAGCCCTCCGGGGAGGCCGACTTCAATAACATATGAATCCCCCTCCGGAACCAGCGATTTGGAAATTACCACACCCCGAAGCATTCCATATTCGAGAAATGGAAAACCGCTTAGCTTTATATTCACTGTCTGGCCTGATCTTACTTTCCCTGAGCGGTTCATTTTCAGCATTATCCTTCCAATATAGTCACCTGTTTCGTCCGGAATTACCGTCATAACGGGATCATTCAATCCGACTGTCTGGTTCACACTCCAGAACCTGGTGAATGAGACTCTTCCGTTAAAAGGAGATACCAGCGTGTAGGTGTTCTCCCAAATGACCAGTTGCGCCTTCAGGTTCAGAAAGGCTTCATTGAGTAGTGAATAATATCTTTCCCTTTCCTCCACCCTTTTTATTCCATAATCCTGGAGAAGCTGACGTTTTTCAGCAAGTCCGATGGCTGCTGTGGTGTGATCGAGTCTTACCTGCTGAAGGTCAATGCTCAGTAGTATGAGATCCTGCCTTGATCTTTCAAAATCGCTTTCGGAAAATACACCTTCGGCAAACAGAAGTGAATCCCTTCTGAACTTTTTCCTCCCGAGTTCCACGTTTTCAGAAAAGAGATCTTCTTTCTCCTTAAGGCGGCTGAGAAACGACTCCATTACCCTTATCTCCTCAATAAGCGATTCTGCCTTTTTTCCGTAGTAATCATTCAGCAAACAGTTATTGTAATCTGTTAATTGTTTAACAAATGAAGCCCAGTAATTCTGGATCTCACCAAGTTGTTTATAACCGGGTAGATCCAGAGTCATCGAGATTGCCAGGGCTGGATCAGTAATAGTGTCGGTGAGCTTTCTGATCTTCACTATCTCATTCACCGATGCGGTGCTTTCCATTAACGCAAGCATCTGTCCTGCCTTTACTGGATCGTTGTCGCCGGCATATAGATTTCTGATCCTGCCTGCAACTTTTGAGACCAGCGTAACGGGGGGATTTCTGGTTGTTATCTCAACCGGGGCCGGAATGTTGTCGGGATAGCGAATGAGCCAGAGAAAAAAGAAAAAAATCAGAATAACCATAAGAATAATTCCTGACCCGTGACGTAAAAGCTTCCGCGGAGGCCGTCCCATTATCTCAGTTACAGGTTCAGAATATCTTATATCGTCTGCCTTTTTCTCCATCTGTTAAATTGAATAACTCTGGTCGCTTGTTGCTGGTTGCTTGTTGATGAGTTATGGAAAAATGTATTACTTCTTATAATTATTCTAATAATTCTTAAAAATCTATAATATTCATTCTCAAACAGCCAGTAACCGGCTGCTATGCTTAATTACCAAGTTCAAGCTGGTTTTTTACAAGCCGGAAATAGGCACCCTTTTTCCCGATGAGTTCATTGTGGGTTCCGCTTTCCGTAATTCCGCCATTTTCGAGAACAACGATCTTGTCGGCGTTTCTCACAGTGCTTAGCCTGTGAGCGACAATGACAACAGTTTTTCCCCTGAAGAATCCCTCGAGCTTGTCAACAATCACTTTTTCAGTGTTTGCATCGAGTGAATTGGTAGCCTCATCGAAAATGACAATCTCGGGGTCCTTGTATACTGTCCGTGCTATGAGTAGCCTTTGTTTCTGGCCCTCACTAAGTCCATGTCCGTTAGCCCCCACCCTTGTGTTGTATCCAAGCGGAAGCGATCCGGCAAATTCGCTTAC
>JAVEZS010000044.1:18569-22271 GCA_034002885.1 Bacteroidales bacterium | reverse complement strand
CGAACCGAGGAGCTCAGCGACGAGCTCGTGAGTCCCGGTTACGGGACGAACAATCGCCCCGGAATCACTAAATGGCGCCATCAGGCGCCATTCCCATTTAATATCGGCGATGAGAACGAAGGGTAGGCGCGTTCGAACCGAGGAGCTCAGCGACGAGCTCGTGAGTCCCGGTTACGGGACGAACAATCGCCCCGGAATCACTAAATGGCGCCATCAGGCGCCATTCCCATTTAATATCGGCGATGAGAACGAAGGGTAGGAGCGTCAAATTTTCTTTTCATCTTTAACATATTCCAGAATTTCTCCCGGTTGGCAATCCAGTACATCACAGATCGATTCCAGTGTGCTGAATCTTATAGCCTTTGCCTTGCCTGTTTTTAATATGGAAAGATTGGATAAAGCCATTCCGACTTTATCTGAAAGTTCATTCAGAGACATTTTCCGTTTAGCCATCACAACGTCAAGGTTTACTACAATTGCCATAGCTTATACAGTTAAATCGTTTTCGTTCTGAAGTTCTATCCCCTTCCTGAAGATGGTAGCAATCATATAGATAACGGCTGCCATCAGGATAAATGCCTGACTGTCCCCCCAGAACTGGTCTAATTTGTCGGTTACAAAACCGCGATGAATTAAATTTTTGGCCGACTGCCTGGCTATGTAACTTAAAAGTCCGATAGAAAGTGTATAGTAACTGATCAGGGTAATCTGTCTCGAAACAAAGCTGTTGAATGGTTTTGACAAATCCAGTTTAATCCCCAGTCTGACAACCACATAAAACATGACAGCTTTCAGAACCGATATACCAATAATAAAACCGTACATAATGAAATAGGCCAGTTTACTGCGTTCATACATGTCACTTAAATCAAGCTTTTGATATAAATTGTGAACTACTTCAGGTTTAAAGAGACTGAAAATAAAATTAACTATTAAGCCTCCGGCTTCAATGCACAATCCGACGAAGATTAACCAGGCCATAATCTGTAAGACCCAAAATACGAAGCTATCAGTTTTTGACATAATTTTAAATTTTAAAAATTTGTCGCAATATAATAAATATATATTGATAAACAATAAATATATACTGTTATTCAGATAATATTTTCTGCTTGTTGAATACCTGCCAGTAGTTATGTCGTCTGGTACCTTACCCTCTGTCTGCTTGTGAGATCTTCACACACGTCATTGTGATTGATCCTCCAACGGGTTTGTCATTAAAGATATCCACGGTCTCGTTTTTACCTTTCAATGCAAGTGTGTACAGCAATGGCAGGTAGTGTTCGGCTGTCGGAACCGATAGCTGGAATGCCCTGCCCAGCTCTTGGTAATTAATAAGGGATTTATGATCGTCGTTCAGAATATACTGCTTCATCTTTTCGCTTGCTTCCTGAGCCCATTCGTAGCTGAAAGACTCATTGAGCCTCGTCCAGTCGACCATACCGAGATTGTGAACCATATTTCCGCTTCCTATTATAAGCACACCTTTCTCTCTAAGCGGGCTTAGTTCCCGGGCAAGATCGTAATGATAATGAGGTTTCTGATAATAATCGAGGCTCATTTGTATCACCGGAACATCGGCATCCGGATAGAGATGCTTAATAACGCTCCAGGCCCCATGGTCGAGGCCCCATTTGTCGTCTAATCCGACTTCGGCTGTTCTGACAAGGTCTTTGGTTTCTTTTGCAAGTTCAGGACTGCCCGGTGCAGGATATTGCACTTCATAAAGTTTCTTTGGGAATCCTCCGAAGTCGTGAATGGTTCGGGGATTTTGCATGGCTGTCACAAAAGTTCCCTTTGTTTCCCAGTGGGCGCTGATGCACAATATCGCCTTTGGCTTTTTAATCTGCCCCGCAATATTCCTGAAGCCCTGCACGAATTCATTTTCCTCAATGGCATTCATCGGGCTGCCATGTCCCAGAAACATCACGGGCATTTTTTCCGTGCTTCCGAAGGAACTCGTGATTTTATCCACTTCATTCAGTTTTATACTCATTTTATGATTGTTATCTTCAGGAAAAGCGATCCCGGTTAAAACAAACCTCCTGGAAAATACCTTGTCTGAACTTTCACCGGATGAAAAGAAACCCTAAGTAAACAAATAGGAAATCAGGATCAAAGGATTTCAGACCAATTAACCGGGAATATGGAGGGAATAACAAGATCGGTTTCAGAATCCGTAAGCTGTCAGGTAATTTGAAAGCTATCTTTTAAAGGTAATTACCCAGTCAGAATATTCTCCATAACCGGCGTTAATTGTTATGAATACCATTTCTCTGGCAGAAAGGGAAACCAGTTCCACATTTGAGCTGCCGAAGATATGAGACCCGGCAAAAGAACTGTATGAGGGGTACTCAGCATAAAAATACAGCACCAGTTTATCACTGGTCTGGGTAATTATGTTTATCGTCCCGTCTTCAACCGGTTTTGTATGGTCCATATAAATCTGATAATCAAGGTTGTCATGAACCACCATTCTGTCAAATGGTATGGTTCTGGTTATCCTGACACCTGAACTGTCCCAGGAAACAGATTGAAGGTTCCACGTCCCCTGAATATCCTCGTATTTAGGGAAAAAGTAAGTAGTGTTGTCCTTTTTGCAGGAAACCGGAAATATAAGGATTGAAATAAAAAAGAAGGCTTTATACATACTCGTTTTTATGTATCAAGCATGCCACAAAATCTGTGCCTGAAAGGAAGATATTTATACTTAAGATCCTGCAGGACCCGTCCTGACTTTTCCAGGACCTATGTATCTGCACTATTCAGTTACAGGCGGGCAGGCATGAAGTGTCAATCAATTACAGTGAAAATCAGGTCAGGTTTCCACGGCAATCCTGCTTACTCCGCAAACCACATAATATGATTGCAGTTTGAACAGATGTAACAGTTTGCATTTCTGTTTGCCCAATCAAGATTTATCAGGGTCATGACAGTTGTATTCAGGAGAATACGTTTATTACAGAATTGCTGGTTATTGCAGACCGGACATTTCAATTCATATCCCTTTACAACTACTGATTGAGGTTCAAGTTTCTCATTTGTGTCCATTGATGTAATTATAAGTTCACTTTTATAATCAGAATAGCGGTCACAGCAAGGAGGTTCCGCAACTTACTTATTCGATAGTATAATAAATTTACATTTTAACTTAATAGATTGAAAATCAGACTTTACGGAATGCAGATATGGATCAACATCCGGGAGTAAAACACTACCAGACAAATGGGATCAGCCTGTATTTTGTCTTTTTGCAGTATTCCGTGTAGCCAGGAAGGTCCCTGCATAATACCTTTTCCTCGTTCAGTATTCTGAGAACCAATGCCAGCGGAATGCCAGCCATCGTGATCAGTCCCCACCACGATCCCAGGGCAAGCGGCGTTGGTAAATACATAATCAAGACTCCCAGGTACATGGGATGCCTGACAATACTGTAAAGTCCGGTCGATATTACCTTATGACTTTTATCTACTTCAACAACTCTTGAGGCATAGCTGTTTTGTCTGAAAACGAAGAAGATAAGAAGATAACCCAATAAGATGACTATATCAGCCATTAGTACCATGTAAACCGGAATCTCAGACCAGCCAAACCGCTTATCTAGCCCGGGAACAATAAACCCGAATAGAAAAACAGTCGAGAAAACAATCTGGATGATTTTCTGTGCTTTTTCCTTCTCTTCGGCTCTTGTTCGTCGTTCCA
>JAVEZS010000044.1:14900-18469 GCA_034002885.1 Bacteroidales bacterium | reverse complement strand
ATCATCTCAGAAGAAAGATCCAGTCCGTGGATATGTTTGATTCCACCTGCCAGTTTCAGTGTTCTGGTGCCTGTCGCACATCCGAAGTCAAGAACCTTATCATCCGGATTCAGAAATTCTTTTGTTCTGAGAATTATATCCCGGGATGCGCTATCAAATTGCTTCTGGCTCTTATCAAATCGGCCAGCCTGCTTATCCCAGAATATTTCAGCTTTATTATTCATGATTCAGCCTGTATTATGCTTTGACAATTAGGTATGGATATCTTTTTTTCGTGGCTTTAATGTTCTTTTTTTTACATGTTATTAATTTCTCACTTAAAGGAATTGTATCGATAAGAGTGCATTTCTTTCTGATTCCTTTTTTTATCAAATCTGCCTCCATGAAATAGTTCAGGTTTTCAGTTTGCAGTTTATCCGATGCTTGAGACGATCTTTATCATTATGAGGGCATTATTCAACTCTGAACGAAAACCAGATCTTCGCATGAGTTTCTTTACATGCTATCTGAAATTTAAGAAAATTTTCCGTTATTATTGATCCCGAACCCCGGAGAGATTCCATCAGCAGACCCTGTGTTGTTAATATCTTACTTTGCAATCACCCCATTGAAATGGCTAACTGAACATTGGATTGGTTTTATATCCAAGGATCCTGAGCGTCGTCGACGCGTCATGTTTGTAGCAATTCCGGACCTCTTTATTGTCATAGAGCTCCGGAGGTGCGACATGTTTATGTAAATGCTAACGGGTTAGTGTTTTTCATATGATACCGTATACCCTTTCATAAACTTTTATATTGTTCCTTGATCCGCCACAGGAGCCTATCTGATGCTTTTGATGATTTTTTTCAGGACGCCCCTACTCTCCAAGATTAATGCTTCCAGGTTATAATGCCATCATCCCATTGTGCAATTTCCGGGACGGATGGGTAATTATCGGATCCTATTGGTCCTTTATGCAGCGGACAGACAGTCCCTCATTCCTTGTGAATACCGACTGAGTGCAGCCGTCCCAGGCATGATAAAAGCTCCTGCAGTAAGCTCCATAAATTCCAAATCCAGGATCGCTGAACTCAGTTGACGACCAGAAATTTCCCGAATATCCGAGATCTGTAAAATAAGAAAGCGGATCTGTTGTTACACCCCAGCGGTTTCCTCCGGGAAGTACGGTAAAACCCGTGCTGTTCGTGATGGATGCCTCAGTCTGGACCCAGTGAACGTCTGTGCTTTCTTTCAGCTTCCGTCCTGCTATGCTGTCGCCGCCGGCATATTCAATAAGCGCTGCCCATTCATCATCGCCGGGCACATGCCAGCCTGAGGGACAGATCTTGTTTGTGCTGATGCAATACCAGTTATACAGGGCCCCAAAAATTTCCCCGAACCTTTCTGCATCGTTATTGTACCAGCAATATCCCTCGGTGCCGCGGTTTATCCATCCCGCCACACCGTTTACATGAGGTATGGGGCTGCCATCGTTGTATCTTGTTGTCCTGAGATTCTCAGCCATCCAGGACTGATCGGCGATTTTTATTGTACGGTAGGTATTTCCGTCTATGTCGGTGATAGTTTCGTAGGTCAGGTCGGGGTTAAAGACAATATCTCCCGTCACGCTTCCTGTCGTGGTAAATGAAATGACGTCTCCGTATCCGGTGCCAGCCTCGTTTGTGGCGTAAGCCCTGACATAATAAGTTATACCGGGAGTGAGAAACTCCAGATAGGCATTGAAGGGACCTGTATGAGATCCGGCATCGGCCCATGCGCTGTTGTTGTTCTTATCGGGACTGCTTATAAGGGCACTGAAGCAGACACCCCGGTTAACCCAGTAACTGTTGCCCGTGGAGATAAGGTTTCCTGTACATGTGGCTGAGGTATTGGTAATATATTGAACTGCTCCCGTGGTAACCTCAGGGACCGTTTCCTCCTGGATTATTTCGTCACAACCCGGCGGGAATGCCATCACCGCCAGGATAATAGCTGTCTGAAGGGTCCGATGGAGATCGATGACTTTCACAGGGCTTTTTATCAGGGTTGGAAATTTCTATAAATACATCCGGAACAGACCGGATAATTCTTTAGTCAGCCTATATGACCGGAATAGGAGAGTCCCTTTCTATTAACGGGCAGGCTTTAAGCTTTCCGGACCGTAAAAGCCTATCTTACGATCCAGTCCGTATAGGAGGTTCTCGTTCCTCCTGTGACATACTTCATAAATTCCATATTAACGGGCTCCATTTTTTTATCAGCGGCTAACCCTGCTTCCGATGCAACATCTTCACCCGGATAGTAATTATCCCTGGCAGCAACAGATTCAAAGACTGTCATCATGCCAAACTGGAATTTTTGTTCTCCTCTGTCAGCCCTTAGTGCGTACATTTTCGTACCTGGAAAGTTCTTGCAGAACTCCGGGATATATTTGTTCGTAATGAAATCCATGAACTGATCCATGGTTACTCCGGGCTGAAGCTCATAGATATAGCTATGTATGGCAATAACGCTTCCTTTTACCGGATACTGGGCTCCAAGCTGATTTGCTCCGGTGCTCATGATCAGACAGAAAACCAGTGTTAAGAGAGCCTTTGTTTTCATGATAACGGGATTTTGTGTGATTAAAAGAACTTAGAAATAAGACAAGAAGTATCAGTTTCTGAGATCCTTATTAACCAGTTCAATACAAAGTTACATCAGCAGAATTCTGAAGTCAATTTTATTTTCACCCCCGATCGATAACGTCGAAAGCAGCAATAAGCGATATTTGATTGTCATCGTACGAACGCCTCAGCACTTTGCAGGACCCCCTTAACCAATCACCGGTATTACGTAACAGCACCATTTGATCTATCCGGAAACCCATACCCGGCATCCTAAGCAGCAACATTAAGCCACTTTGTTCTTCTCTTTTTTTTACTCAACAGGGCATATATCTCAGGCATGCACAAATCGTATCAATTCAAGTATTCATATATTTATAAGATATCATATATGATACTGATGATCAGTTAATAAGCTGTGTAAAATATTTATTTCTTTATTTGACTCGTAATAGTTGTTTGTCTAACTTGGTTTACTTTTTTACAGTGAAAGTCAGACAAGGCATTAGATGGGATTGATGGGTGTTGCCGGAGTTTTGCAATTGGGACTGACGGGGCAGGGCTGCGAGAGAGGGGAAAGATAAATATTGAATCTATTTATGCAATAAGGTGAATGATAATTACTTAGGGAGCAGTTTATAGGTAATAATACCTCGATAACCAGTTGTGCTGGATGCCAGAACACATCCGATAAATAATATTTATATATACTTGTAGTATATACTTATTATATATGCCTTTGTAGCGTAATAACGAAGACATGAAAACAGTTTCATTAAAAATTGATGACTCGATCTTCGAAGAAACTGAGAATATTCTCTCCAATATTAAGAAACCCAGAAACAGGTACATAAATGAGGCTCTGGAATATTATAATAAAATTCAGAGGCGTAAAATCTTAGAATCAAAGCTCAGGAAAGAATCTGCCCTTGTAAAAGACGAGTCTCTTTCCGTACTTAATGAATTCGAGGAGATAGATTA
>JAVEZS010000044.1:0-14800 GCA_034002885.1 Bacteroidales bacterium | reverse complement strand
ACCGACACTCTACGCCAACGCCACATACCGCCGAACATTGGCGTTAACCGAACAATTCCAACCGGAAATCAACGTTTTAATGGGACATTAAAATAATACTGAATGAAAAAGTTAATTATCGCCGGATTGTTGCTTGCAATTGTTAATTGTCTTTATGGACAAAATCTACCTGATTCTATAACAACTGTAAATAGACTAGGTCCTGTTTTTCAGCAGAATGGAAAAAATTTGACTCCAAGTAAGATCCTTGCTATTACAGAATCAAACCCAGCAGCATATTCCGAAATGAAAATTGCCACCAATAACTATTATGGTAGTTTGATTTTTCAACTTCCTGGTGGTTTTCTAATTGGGTATCCCATTGGAACAGCTTTGGCCGGAGGTGATCCAAATTGGACTCTTGCAGCAATCGGAGCTGGATTAGTCGTTGTTTCCATCCCCTTAATTTCAGCATATAATAAGCATGCAAAGAATGCAGTAGCCATTTACAACAAAGGACTTAAATACACTTCGATGATTAAGCCGGATTTGAAAGTTGGAATCACATATAATGGAATAGGAATTAAACTCAGATTTTAAAACTAATACCGACATAGTTCATTATAAAAAACAATAGGCTACCGCCAACACGGACACCAGCCTTCGCTACCACCTGCGCTATAGCTTGGACGGTCAAAGAAAGCTGCGGATGTTAAAGTGCGCGTCGGCCCACAATCAAATTACTGCGCCGTGACACTTTTCCGGCCCCTCTGGCACTGGCTGCCAGGATTCTGCCCGGATGATGCGTCGGGTAACGCTTACTAACCCTGCCTTCGGGTCATTAGTTGCTATTTGTAGCACCCTGACACCCAACTTCGCTCGGCCCTCCATATTACCTAAGCCTCCGTGAAAAATGACAGATTATTAATATATCTGGAAACCCTTATGAATCAGAAATTAGCATATATCACACTTCTGGTGGATGACTATGATAAAGCAATCGACTTTTATATAAACAAATTGCACTTTGAACTTATTGAGGACACTACTATTTCCGAAACAAAAAGGTGGGTGCTTGTAAAACCGAATGGATCAGGCTATTGTTCCATTCTCCTTGCCAAAGCTGCAAACGAACAACAAAAAAGTATTATCGGAAATCAGACTGGTGGCAGAGTTTTTCTATTCCTGCATACTGACAATTTTAAACGTGACTATCAGAATTTACTCAGTAATGGGATCAAAATAATCAGAGATCCAATAGAAGAAAAATATGGGACTGTTGTTGTGTTTCAAGACTTATATGGCAATAATTGGGACTTAGTAGAACCATTATCCAGATGATTCCCTGACAATTTATTATAAAAAATGCCTGCTGGTAACACGGACAATGCTATGAAAAACCTGTCCCGCATGGCGTTATCAATCAGCCATAACCCGCATTGAGGTGACCCCTGTGGGGTTCTACGGCATGACCTGGTTCGTCATATTCCCGGCATACTGCCGAGAACTTGTGTACCTCTTTTGATCACGACATCGTTTACGGGGCTCCTGCGGCAAGGTTCATGAATCAGTTCCCTGATACGATAAAGAGCGGAATGAGACTGGGGATAGGGGAGGTTCCTGCTGACGGTTCACAGGCAATAGTAACAAAGTCAGTGCAGAAACCAATAAGATTAAACTTAATTTTAAACTGCGATAAGAACATGGACAATTTAACCGATGATTTCTATTCCCGGAACTCAGACGGAAGTTTCTTTTCACCGTTCAGCCTGAGCATAGATGATATGGAACATCTTATCCTGATAAATTTTGAGAAGGATCCTGATAAGTACTATAATACTTTTGAGTTACAGAAGGCTTGTGACAAAACCGGTATAAGATTTCTGCTGGTGATAGCTTACCGGAATGATGGCGGAGCTGACGTGTACCACCAGTCAGGGTATCCACTTGCCTCCCAGAGTATCTTGTTGAATGATGTGAACTTTGAAATAAGTCCTCTGGAAGGATCAAAATTCGAGGTGAATAATGAACGCCTTGATGTGTTCTTTTCCTTTACAGACAGGTACAGTCGTGAGATCAGAGTGAAAGCAACAGAAGACAGAAAGCCGCTAAAGGAGCCTTTCTTCCTGCTTGCCCCAATTGGAACGGTGGCAAAACATCCAGAGTCCTTACCGGTATATTCATTGTACGGAATGTCGTTCGCAAAGCGAAAGTATACTTATATTGAGATCCTTATTGATGAATTAAGGCATAAGCCTGACACCTTCCCACTGCCAATAGACTGTGCAAGTAACTACTTTACCCGTTATTCGGCTGATACGTTCAATATTGACTGGAATAAGAACTTCCAGGGGCAGTTACTGCCTCTCTTTCCGGGAAAAGATAACAGAACTGAGGACAGTAACGTTAGTTACGAGCTTGTCATTAATAGAGGGCATTACGAAATCAGGCAAATGAGTGCCACAAATAAGAAGCACCGGATAAACATTGATTTTTCGCCTCCCGTTCCTGATATTGCATGTCTTCGGGACAACCTGAAGATGGATGGCGGTTTTACTATTACTACTGATGGATCAGCTGGATACATCCGCGGAGAGTATCATGTCAGGACCCGGGATCAGGAGATTGAGATGAGCCTTCACCCTGACAAAGGATGGATCCCGGGTGACAAGAGATTGATCCTTAAGTTTTTATTCATGATTGCAAGGGTATTTAAAGACTGGCCAAAGAGTTATGAATGGAATGCAACTATTAACTTTGGGAACACCTTATATCCGTTTATGAAATCATCATGGAAAAGGATATAAACCATGCTGTTCAGGGCAGTACTAGCCCAGAAAAGCTGAGGTCAGAGATGTTGCAGGAGTTCTACGCCTCCCCGCAGAACGGTAATTCTAACATTTGCCGGGTCAGCACAACAGTCATTGAGGAGCTTGGAATTGATCCGGCACTGACAATAGAGGAAAAAGATATTGATGGCTTTATTAGCTACCTTGATGAGATAATTACATACTTAAACAGGAAATAACAATGAAAAGAATCACTTTATTAATTTTGGCACTCAGTTTTATGGGTATTCTCCGCGGTCAGGAGAGACACTTAATTACTTCTGACAGTGTTGATTTATATGTCAATGTGAAAGGTACTGGAACGCCCTGCCTGTATATTCATGGAGGTCCCGGTTCAGGCAGCTACTGGATGGAATTGTTCATCGGTGATTTTCTGGAGAGGCATTTTCAAATGATCTATCTTGACCAGAGGGGGACTGGCAGATCTTCCAGCCCTGAAAACGGAGACTATTCAATGGGCAGGATGGTTAAGGATTTTGAGGAGGTGCGTGAATCTCTGGGTATCGAAAAGTGGCTTACCCTGGGGCATTCATTTGGTGGCCTTCTGCAAATGGGCTACGTAACTGGCAGGCCAACCTCAGTGGCAGGGATGATATTTATTAACGGAACAATATCACTGGAGGATAGCTTCGGGAAGAGCTGGTTGCCAAAGGCTCTTGAATTGACCGGCTCCGATGTTCCTCCCGCATGCACTGACACCTCGCTTCCTTTATACGGTAGAATGTCAGCCATAATACCGGTACTTGTTGAGAAAGGAATAATATGGAAGCTCTTCTTCGCTGATGAGGAAAACAACCGGAAGATGAATGATACATACAGTCATTTTCAATCATGGAACGGCGATCAGAGTGAAAAAATTCTTGAATTCAGCGATTTCTGGCAGGATTTCAGTATCCATACCTCAGAAGTGAAGCAACCTGTTCTGTTCTTCTATGGGAAAACCGATTGGGCTGTGGGTCCGGATCACTACAAAATAGCAGCTTTCCCGAATATGCTGCTATGGGGAAGTGATGTAGGACATATGCCCTTCCTGGAGAACATACCGGATCTGGAAAAAGCAATAACCAGTTTCGTGGAAACAAATGGTTTCTGAACCAGGTACATCACCTCAGGGTATATAGCGCATCAGCATGGTTATAATGCCAACCACATAAGTAACTGCCGAATACACTAACACAATCTGCTTGTTAAATAATTAATTATATATTCAATGAAGTGCTTTTCTTCAGGTGATGCATCGTTCCATCCGACAAGTCAGATGATTAATGTCCGTTTCCCATTCCGTTTTTTCCTGGTGACGTACTTATGGTCATGGATCCTTTGGACTCCTCTTGTCCTGGGCAGCCTTAAAATCATTCCTGTTCCCGGTAATCTTATATCAATACTGACATTCCCTTTTATAGTTCTCGGGGCTTTTGGCCCTCTTGCAGGTGCACTGTTTGTTATAAATCAGGAAAAAGACAAAGGTTCTGCAAGGAAATACCTGCGGAGTTTTCTTGATTTCAACTTAGGATGGAAAACTTATATTATTCCGGTAATTATTTTTGGAGGCAGTACATTTATTGCCTGGTCTTTCCCGGAATTGCTTGGTGAAAAACGATTAGCAATGTTATTTCCTTCCATTTGGGTCTATATCCCTTGCCTGTTATTCATGATCTTTCTTGGTGGCGGTCAGGAAGAATTTGGCTGGAGGGGTTATGCTCTCCCTGTTCTTGAAAACAAATTCGGAATATGGTTCGCAAATATAATTTTAGGGATCATTTGGGCCTTCTGGCATATCCCATTATGGTTCATAACAGGAAATATGAATGAGTGATGATAAAACTCATGTAAGGCACAATTTAAAAGAAATCTCTGATAACGTAGCTTGAACAAATTTCAGATGCATTTGTTATCAATCTGAAGCAGATAACCAGTCGAAACCGCCGGATTTTGAATTGCCATGATAATAATAAAATCATCATCATGAATCCAATTAGAAAAACTTCCCTGATCTTCGGCCTCTTCTTCGCAGGTACTTTCATATTTTCTATTCCGGCACTCTTCTTTTACGATCATGTTCTCCATGACGCCAACTATATTCTGGGTGGGGGGTTCGACAGAAGCATTTCAATGGGCGCCCTGTTCGAGATACTATTGGCCATTTGTAATATCGCTACCGCGATTATCATCTTTCCTGTCGTTAAACGTTTTAATGAATCCGTCTCCCTCGGTTACGTTGCATCCCGTATCGTGGAGTCAGTGCTTATTCTCTCGGGTGTCATCAGCCTTATGGCTATCGTGACGTTGCGGGCAGGCTACATACCTGGCGGCGACACTCTTTCCCTCAGTATGGCAGGCAAGGGGCTTCTGGCATTCCATGACTGGACCTTCCTGCTGGGGCCACAGTTCTGTTCAGGATTTGGTAACGGAATGCTACTTGGGTACCTGATGTACCGGTCGGAACTCGTTCCACGACG
This sequence comes from Bacteroidales bacterium, assembly GCA_034002885.1. Classification (GTDB taxonomy): domain Bacteria; phylum Bacteroidota; class Bacteroidia; order Bacteroidales; family VadinHA17; genus LD21. Next base: position 9,513 of record JAVEZS010000044.1, on the reverse strand, counting down.
CATGGCCCTATTTGGTCTTATTGGCGGGCCGCTCGCTTTCATGGGCGGAGTGTTGGTCCTGTTTGATGTCCTTAAGCCGATGAGCACCGGATTGTTTGCTCTTACAATCACTGAGATAGCGTGGGAGCTTTCAATTACGATCTATGCATTGGTCAAGGGGTTTAAACCATCACCTTTGCTTGAAGGTTACGGACAAAATCTCACCGCTAAGGCGTAATAGATCTCTACCCGCTTGATCGAAGCGGACGATTTGTATTTAAATCACAAGGTCACAAAGGAGTTTTATCTGGTTATTCATATAAACCTTTAAAAAATGAGACAATGAAAAAATCCTTCATTCTTCTAATCGGAGTAGCTATATTGCTTCAGAGCTGCGCTAAAATATTCTATACCCCTGATTCCCGGGCGTTGGCTCAAAATCAGAAGATAATCGCTATTGCCCCACCCAGGGTTTCAATTGCAGCAAGAAAAAACATTGACGGGGATGCATTAATTGAACAACAGAAAACAGAATCAGTAAACTTCCAGCGAGAAATGTACAGCTGGATGTTAAAAAGGAAGATGCAGGGCTCTGTTGCAGTGGAAATACAGGATGTGGAGACAACAATTGCTCTGTTAGATAAAGCTGGAATCAATGAAGGGAAAATCCTGACTCCCATTGATATGTGTCAGATATTAGGTGTTGACGGTATCATGACTTCAAACTATTCACTATCCAAACCAATGTCTGAAGGTGCAGCAGTCGCCGTAGCACTACTTGTTGGAGTCTGGGGACCAACCAATGAAGCAACTGTGTCACTTTCAATTCATGATTCTGGTACAAATAAAATGATCTGGAACTTTGATCATAAACTATCGTCGTCGCTTGGAACCCCTGCAAAACTTGTTGATGAACTTATGAGGCAGGCAAGCAGAAAAATGCCATATTTTACTAAATCCTACTAAGTGACAGAAGATGAAAGCTGTGGTTTATAATAAATATGGACCACCTAATGTATTAAGACTTACTGAAGTTGACAAACCAGTACCCGCTGAGGATGAAGTTTTAATAAAAATCATTGCCACAACAGTGACAGCAGCAGACTGGAGACTGAGAAAAGCTGATCCATTTCTTGCCAGGCTTTTCAATGGACTGTTCAGACCAAAAAAGATAACAATTCTAGGACTTGAACTGGCAGGGGAGGTTGCGGATACAGGTAGAGATGTAAAACTCTTTAAGATTGGAGATCAGGTATTTGCCAATACTGAATTTACCTTTGGAGCATATGCCGAGTATAAATGCATGTCAGAAAGGGGAAGTTTAGAATTAAAACCTGTAAATATGACTTTTGAAGAAGCTGCCACTGTTCCTGTCGGAGGTCTTACTGCATTATTCTTTCTTAGAGATAAAGGCCATATACGGAGCGGATTTAAAGTTCTTATTTATGGAGCATCCGGCAGTGTTGGTAGTTATGCTGTACAACTTGCAAAATATTATGGGGCTGACGTCACGGCTGTATGTAGTACCCCGAATGTAGAAATGGTAAAATCTCTTAAAGCTGACAGAGTTATCGATTATACAAAAGATAGTTTCTACAAAGAAGATATTTTATATGATCTCATTTTTGACGCTGTTGGAAAGATTTCATTATCAGACTGTAGAAAAGTACTGAAGCCAAAGGGTAAATTTTTGTCCGTGAGAAAAGCCACGGCAAAAGGTAAAGCTGGAGATCTGGCTTTTCTTAAAAAGCTTATAGAGTCCGGCAATATTATATCTGTAATAGACAGACGTTATGATCTTGATCAGATTGTCGATGCCCACACCTATGTTGAAAAGCAACATAAAAAGGGAAATGTGGTGATTACGGTGAGATGAGGAATTGAAGACAATTCAGTATCGATTGAACCTGCTGCTATGGTGTTTTAAAAGGTGAAAATGGATGAAACAGACAAAATTTTAACTGAACAGGTAAGCCGCAATAAGACACCCTCTGTTCAATATTTTTATTTTGACCAGGACAGTATTATAAAATCTTTTCAGATGGGTTTTGCAGACATTGCGAAAAAGAAGGAAGTGGATTCGTTTGTCACATACAGTGCTTATTCCTTAACTAAAACATTTACAGCATTGGCAGTTTTGCAATTGTTCGCGAAGGGAACGATAGACATAAACAAACCCGTCAGCCATTATTTGCCTGATTTTAAATATGGAACAGAAATCACGGTAAAGCAACTTCTCAATCACACGGCCGGAATACCCAATCCTGTACCCCTGGATTGGATACATTCAGAAAGCGAACATAAGATATTTGACAGAGACATCTTCTTCAATGCAATCTTTGAAAAAAACACTAAAACAAAATCTGAACCCAACGAGAAATTTGCATATTCCAATTTAGGCTATGTCGTTTTGGGACAACTGATTGAAAAAGTATCCGGTAAAAAATATGAAGAATATGTTATTAAGAATATAATCCAAAAGTTGCCAGTAAATCCTGAGGATCTGACTTTTGAAGTTGTCAAAAACGAAAATCACGCCACAGGTTATCACAAAAGAACTTCATTCTCCTATCTTTTATTGGGTTTATTCTTTGACAAGTCATTGTTTATGGGAGAAGTAACAGGGAAATGGCGTCCGTTTAAGAGATTTTATGTAAACGGAGCGTCATATGGAGGACTGATTGGAACGCCAGGAGCTTTTGTGACCTATCTCCAGGAACTTATGAAAACAGAAAACAGCCTGATCCCTGACGAGTACAGGCAATTGCTTTTTCAGGAAAACCTTAACAATAAAGGTGAAAATACCGGAATGTGCCTGTCCTGGTTTTCCGGAGAACTGGACGGTAACAGGTATATTGCACACGCAGGCGGCGGTGGCGGCTATTATTGTGAAATAAGAATTTATCCCGACATAAAACAGGGGAGCGTAATTTTCTTTAACAGGACTGGAATGTCCGACGAGAGATTCCTGGATAAAACGGATAGATTCTTAATTAACGACCTGAATTCCATGGGACAATGATGGATTACCCCGACTCACTTCAGATGCCGGTCTGACACGACAGCAAAAGGTCAGGATTCCTGTTTTTATAGATTCATCCCCCCGCAAGGAAAATTTTTGATGCCTACCTGATGGGATTTTATTGTCATCGCCTTAAAGAGTTTCACAGGATGCATTAATTTAAACCGCAGGAAACCAATAATGACACTTATATGAATTTCGAACTTATTAAAAGATCTGCAAACAGACCAGAATTGTATGAAAAAGGATCTTCCGTTATGTGGACCGACCCATACATTTCAAAGCAGTTGCTTGAATTACATTTGAACCCTGATAACGATGCAGCCAGCAGAAGTAAAAATAAAATCGAGTACATTTCAAATTGGATCCTGGAACAATCAGATAAACCTGAAATGAAAATACTTGATCTGGGTTGCGGACCCGGACTCTATGCCGAATTCTTCGCACAAAGAGGACATTCAGTAACAGGAGTTGATTTTTCTGAAAACTCAATCAAATACGCAATAAAACAAGCGAATGAAAAACATCTTGATATTGAATACCTGAATTCAGATTATCTGGAGCTGGACTTTGATAGTCAATTTGATCTGCTAATCCTGATCTATCTCGATTTTTGTGTCCTGCTGCCTCATGAAAGAGATAAAGTTCTGGAAAATGTTTTCAGGGCTTTGAAAAAAGGCGGACAATTTATTTGCGATGTGGTAAACGGGAAAAACATTGAAAACAAAATATTACCTAAATCCTGGGAAATAAAAAACGAAGGATTCTGGAAACCTTCACCATACCTGGCATTGGCAAACGGATACCATTACCCGGAAGCTAATGTCCTTGCAGAACATCATATAGTTATAGGTGAAGATGATTCAGTTGACACCTACATTTTCTGGAGTCATTATTATGAAAAAGACCATATGGTTTCAATACTTGAATCAAAGGGTTTTACAGACATCAAAAACTTCGAAAATATACTGCCGGAAAGCAATGATTTCTGGAATGGCGAAAACATTACCTTTTATGCTGCCCGGAAAGAATAATCCCTGAGGTAAGCAAGTTGTAATGCGAGGTTTTCAGCATCATCAATGACTTCCAGCCATTTCAGCTTCCTTTAATTGCCCGGCTGATGAAATACTGAGCTACAAATGAAAGAGACTATAAAATTCGATAAAGTCGCAGACATTTACGATTTCTATGTCAAAGCAGATTTTGACATCCCCTTTTTCCTTAAGGAGTCTGATGGATTTAAAGGTGAAATACTGGAATTAATATGTGGAACTGGAAGAGTGTCAATTCCACTGCTTGATTCAGTAAGAAAAATGACCTGCATAAATTAATCATAAGGAGTTGGGGGCTATACTTTCAAAACGCAACCTTTTTCCTTGTTTCGCAATCTAAAATATTATAATACATCCACCTATGAAAAGCCTGCTTATAATAATAGCCGCAATCACTTCAGTGCTTGCCAGCTGTGAAAAACTATCTGAATCCGGACTGGAAATCTACCTTCTGACAGATTATCAGAAAAAATCCCCGGCCGCTGAGATCATTTCCGGCAGTGAAGAACTGTCGGAGAATCCGATTATATCATACAACGATATCATTCTGTATGATTCAGTTGAGCATTATTTCCAGATATCCGAATCAAAGGCTCAGGAATTGCGGCAGATAAAATGGGGTACCCAGGGAACCGCATTTTCGGTAACAATCAACAAACAAATAATATATTCCGGTTATTTCATGCCCGGCTATTCCTCGCTCGCATTAAACTGGATATCAATTGACCCATTAGCCTTTGATTCAAAAGTCAGAGTCACCCTTGGCTACCCGGTCGACTGGCCACAGTTCCCGGGTGCTGACCCGAGAAATGATTCAAGAATAATTAACTACCTCAGGAAAGACAATAAACTGAAACAGTAGAAGACGCTTAGCTCAGAGCAAGCATTTGTCAGCCGCTACACTGGTATAATATTTGCTCCTTTTTCCTAAAACCTTAAGATGAAAAAGACTTTCCTCTCAATAGTTTTCCTGTTTAGCCTGCTTGCTGCATGCTCAATGGATGATATTCAGATTGATCCGGATAATCTTCTTATCGGAATCTGGAACTATTCAGAGTACCAGGACAACTCACTGATATTTACCAGGAATGATCAGTTTATCGATAATCTTTGTTATAAGTTTAACAGTGACGGAACCATGACTGAAAGAAAGAATTCCGGATTTTGCGGTACACCTCCAATCACTTACGCGGACTATCCCGGTTCCTGGACTATAATAAACGACACCCTTGTTGAGATTACTGTCGGATACTGGGGAGGAACAACCAGATACAAGCTGGATATTGAAAAACTTGATAAAAATTCCCTCACAGCTATATTTGTCTATGAGGACAATTTACTTCCTGACTAATTAAAAAACTGCTCAAACCCAGGATCAGTTGCCCTCATCTTCAGCCAACAGGGATGATCTTGAATTGCTGTCACAACTACTTGAAAAAGGAATCATTAAACCTGTAAATGACAGGCGCTATCCGCTTGAAAAGGCAGCCGAAGCATTGATCCATCTGAAGCAAGGTCACTAATCAGGTAAAGTGCTTATCAATATGGAATTCAATTAATGCATCCGGAAGCCCGTCAGAGCCGGTTCTCAAAAAATCTTCCACTTTTTCGCAGCAAACATCCGGGGGAGGGCATACTAAAGAAATTCATTCCTGAAAGATCAGTATCGGGATTTAAATTCCTTTAATTTTCAATTCATAAGCAAGCTTTCGATAAATTTGAATCTTCAACTAATCTGTCATGACAACTGACATTAAACTAAAGAAGCTCGGGCTGTTTCCTTCAATATTGATTTATGTCGGAGCAGCTTTGCTGATGTTCCTGCAAACAACTTTTTTGATCCCATACCTTAGCAGGATAAGCGGACAGGAAACAATTCTTTTCTGGTTCATCGTGGCAGGAATTGGGATATTCACTCCTATGATAATACTGGGATTAGCAATTCTGCGTCACGAGGGATTTCAAATAAACCGGCAGACTATAACTTCGAGACTACGATTCCGGAAACTGACCAGGTCCGACCTAATATGGACTCTAACAGGGTTCATAGCCGTTGCTGCTTTAAGCGGATTAATAATGCTATTGCTTGAGGTTATTATCGGGAAATTTGATCACTCTCCAAAATTTATGACTTTTGAGCCCCTGACCAGGGGAAGGTACTGGCTGCTTCTGGTCTGGGCGCCATACTGGATTCTTAATATCCTGGGAGAGGAATTTATCTGGCGCGGCGTAATGCTGCCCAGACAGGAACTGGCATTCGGGAAGCATACCTGGATATTCCATGGTTTCGGATGGGGGCTTTTTCATATCGCATTCGGCTGGAAGTTGCTGGTTACTCTGCTTCCTTTGATTTTTATCCAGTCGTTCATCGTTCAGAAAACCAAAAATTCCTGGACAGGTGTAATTCTGCACGGAGGACTGAACGGACCGAGCTTTATCGCAATCGGCTTCGGAATAATTTAAGATTCAGAAGCAAATAAAAGTAAAGGTGATTGTATTAAAAGCACCCCGGTGATTTTAAAATCCTTGAATATACACGCAAAAATATAACTCAGGCAGAAAGCACATAAAATATTCCACCAACCGGCTTTGGTAACACACAAATACCTGTTGCACAACAGATAGCAGTGCATTTGGAATTAAACCCATATATTCTGGCAGGAAATCTGCATGAAAAACGGATAATACAATAGGGTAAATCCTCCTTAAGCGATCTTATATACTGTAACCAAAAATGCTTAATCTGTATCATGAAAACAAAAATCTACTTCCTGCTACTGGCTTGCCTCTTTTCAATTTCTATCGCCTCTTACTCTCAATTGAATGCTCAGCCTTCAATAAACAGAGACACCATTCTTCTTGCAGCCCACGAGATCATTAACGAAACCGCCTATTGCGGACTGGTTACTATTGACCATGCCGGAAAGCCTCAGATAAGAACAATGAATCCTTTTCCCGTAAAGGATGACTTCGTCATCTGGTTTGCAACTGCAAGAACCAGCAGCAAAGTCGGGGAAATCAGAAATAATCCCGAGGTCTGCGTTTATTTTGCAAACCACCTGACAGCCCTTGGTTATGTCAGCCTTAATGGATCGGCAACTGTAATCGATGATAAGGAATTGCTTGTTAAAATGAAACGCGACTATTGGGACGGGATCAACGACTGGCAGAACAGGTTTGTTTTGATAAGGGTTGTTCCCGCTTCCATCAAGGTAATAAATTACAAACATGGGCTTAACAATGATCCCAATACCCTGAGAGCGCCTTCTGTTACTTTTTAAAGACTGGAGCGGAGAGTGGAGGAAGGGGGGAGTGGGAGAAAGAAGACACAAGACACAAGACACAAGACACATGTAAGAAGCCGGAAAACAGGAATGGGAGAAGGGGAGAGAGGGGGAGAAAGAAGGGTACACTCCACTTTATAAGATATATAGATCAGTTGGATGGTAGGGGGTAAACAATCGGTGTGAAAAGTTGAAGAGGTTGAAGAGGTTGAAAAGGTTTCCCTCTGCGCATTTCTGGTGCGCCACGAGGCGTGCGTAAATATAAATAAATACCTATAAGGATGAAAGAGCCTTACAACCCAATTTGCCGTTCAGGTTGAAGTACGCCTGACGCACTGGCCGGAAACGGACTTTGCGAAGCTCAGGTGTTATGGTTCCTGTAAGCTGCATCAGTTAGGCTTCGTTACGCTAAAGGTATCGGTCAGTCATCCAGATTTGATGAAACCTGCAATGGTGGATGAAGTAATGGCAAGGAGCAGTCCATCAGATACCCGGAGTAGGATGGTGTTGCGTGCAGGAAGAAGGTAGCGCATGAACGTGGGAGACCCTAACGATACGGAGAGTCTACCGTAGTCGAGGGAGTCGGATATGCCCATAGTAGTGAAGATACCCGGAAAGGTAAAATCGGGAGGAGCGAAGGGGCATTACTGTAAACAGTGTTTCAAAGTAATCAGACCAGACAGAATTGATAGTAATGAATCAGGAAAGAGTCGGAGCAGACGGACAGGGCGAGTTGTTCAAAAGACGACGTGGCCAGATACCGGATGCAGAAAGGGTGTCGATATTACAGGAGAGACTATATCAGAAAGCCAAACAGGAGCGAGAGTATAAATTTTACGTACTGTATGATAAGATGTTTATACCGTATATGTTGAGAGAAGCGTGGAAGAGTGTGAAGTCAAACGATGGATCGCCGGGAGTTGATGGGTTTAGGATAGAGGATGTTGAGCAGTATGGAGTAGACAGCTATCTGAAAGAACTTGGAGAGGAATTAAGAAAGCAGACCTACCAGCCACAGGCGGTCAAAAGAGTAATGATAGACAAAGCGAGTGGAGGGAAACGTCCGTTGGGTATTCCTACAGTCAGGGACAGGATAGCACAGACAGTATGTAAGATGATACTGGAACCGATATTTGAGGCAGACTTTGAGGATAGCTCGTATGGTTTTCGACCGGGACGCAGTTCAAAAGATGCGATAACGGCGATAAAGGAGCACCTTAAGGATGGCAAGACAGAGGTTTACGATGCCGACCTGAGTAAATACTTTGATACAATACCGCATGACAAACTTCAGATAGCATTGAAGCAGAGGGTGGCCGATCCGAGGATACTTAAGCTGATAAACAAATGGCTGAAGGTATCGGTTTATGAAGACGGTCAGTACAAGAGCGGTAAAGATAATCATAGCGGTACACCACAGGGAGGAGTAATATCACCACTGCTTGCAAACATTTATTTTCACCTGCTTGACAGGATAGTAAATGATGCCAGGAGTCTGTTCAGCAGGCACGGAGTACGAATAGTACGCTATGCAGATGATTTTGTGTTAATGGGAAACAAGTTACCTGAAGAAGTAACAGATAGGCTGAAGAGCCTGCTGCATCGAATGGGGTTAAGTCTCAACGAAGGCAAAACCCGCAAAATTGATGCACGGAAGGAAAGCTTTAACTTTCTTGGATTTACGATACGTTACGACAAAGATATAAAGGGCAGGGATATCCGTTACTGGAACATCATGCCAGGTAAGAAGTCGGAACAGAAAGTCCGGGATAAGGTAAAAGAATATCTCAGAACACACGGACACTACAAAACGGAAGATGTGGCAAGCGGATTAAACTCGATTATACGGGGATGGCTCAATTACTTCAGCATCCCCGGAGTTAGTTATCCGGCCATGAGCAAACGTCTGCTTCGGGCTTATCTCAGCACACGGCTGTATCGGTACTATAATCGCTAGAGTCAGCGGAAGAGCAGGCTTTACAGACAAAAAGCCTTTGAGGTTCTTGTTACCAAATTTGGTTTAATTGACCCCACCAAGTATGTTTATTCGCCAGCTCGCTTGTGAATGCTTATGAAGAAGTTTATAGGAAAGCCGTATGCGGGAAAATCGCACGTACGGATTGATGAGGGGGCAGGGAAGGTTGATTTTCCCCTTCCCGCTCTACTCTACCGAGAA
>JAVEZS010000043.1:6071-23570 GCA_034002885.1 Bacteroidales bacterium | reverse complement strand
TTTTTTTTCAATTATCTATTCGTACCTGAGGGCTTCGATCGGATCGATGTTGGCAGCTTTTACGGCAGGGGCATAGCCCGACACAACACCAACAATAAAGCAAACCACTATTCCTATGAATACCCATACCCATGGAACGACAAAACTTGATCTGAGCATTGTCGAAACACCATTTCCTATCAGAACACCGAGAATTATTCCAAAAATACCCCCCATCTGGCCTATCATTATTGACTCATAAAGGAACTGGTATTTTATAACCGATGGCTTGGCTCCAACAGCTTTCCTCACCCCTATTTCCCTGGTCCTCTCGGTAACCGATACAAGCATTATATTCATCAATCCGACAGCAGCGCCAAAAAGGGTTACAATTCCGATAAGCGTCGCTGCGAGGGTAACATACCTTATATTCTTAAGAAGCATGTTCAGAATGGTGTCGCTCTTCACAACATTGAAATCCGACTCATCCCTGGGGTCGAGGTTCCTCACAATCCTGAAAACGCTCTCAGCCTGACCTGCCATTACGTCCAGATTCACAGGATTAATGGGCATAATGGTTATGTTGAAGTTCATATTAGGCCGTGAGAAATACTGCCGCGCCGTTGTTATAGGCATAAGACAGAGTTTATCATCCGACATTGCCGTAGCCCCCTTGCTTTTAAGTACTCCGGCGACCTGAAGCTTAAGTCCGGCAACTGTAACATCCCTTCCCACCGGATCAGTGGCTTTTCCGAAAAGATCGGCCGCCACATCAGATCCCAGAAGTACAAGCCTCCTGTTCATTCCGATTTCGTCGGCGCTGAAGTTTCGGCCTCTCTCAATTTCATACCCCGAAACCGCAAGATAATTCTCGTCAATACCAAGAAGCCTCACGTTGGGATTTGTTTCCTCGTTACCATATTTTACAGTTGACATTCCTGTAGCATTGAAGGCAACCGAAACCCACGCCGGTTCAGCAAAGAGCTCCCTGAATTTCATAGCTTCATGAAAAGTGATACGCGAATGATTCCTTATCCTGTGCCTGTCATTGCCCATCTGGATATTCATTCCCCTCGACGATATTGTGAATGAGTTGGCTCCCATCATTGTAAACTGCGAAGTAAGCGACGTTTTTATTGCATCGATGGCTGTAAGTATTCCGACAAGAGCCATTATGCCGAATGCGATAATGCAGATTGTCAGAAATGCCCTTACCCTGTTCGACAGGATTGCCATAAATGAGATCCTGAGATTCTCCCTGAATACACTTAACTTCATTCTCCCGCTGTTTATATTAGATCCTTTCCGTTTGAAGACCATAAAAGTAATCTATTTTATTCAATCGTGGCCCGCAGTTATCATAATAATACCCCTGATTCAATTCCCATAAAATCCTTTCAATCCTGATATCGTCCCGTTACCTGCATTTTTCTATTCAGGCATCTTTTCCATAGAAAAATTAACAATTTAGTTGCATAACTAATATTTTCGTTGTATATTTGTTATGACAATAATAACCGACAAAAAAGAAGAGGTCAATGAGAGAACTAACACGTGCCGAGGAACAGGTAATGCAGGTGCTCTGGAAGATAAAGAAAGGCTTTGTAAAGGATATTCTGGAACACTTTGACGAGCCGAAGCCTGCATACAATACTGTAAGCACCATCGTTCGGATCCTCCAGGACAAGGGATTTGTCGACCACAAAGCCTACGGAAGGACACATGAGTATTTTCCCCTGGTTTCCAAGAGCGATTATTCAAAAATGCATCTGAACACATTCGTAAAGGATTACTTCTCAAACTCCTTTGAGAAGATGGTGAGCTTTTTTGCGAGGGAGAGGAGGATATCCGTTAAAGAGATGGGTGAGATAATGAGGATCATGGAAAGTGAGATGAAAAAACAAAACGGAGGGAAGATATGAATGCTGTTGTCATCCATATGATAAAAGCTTCACTTTATGTGGCGGCATTTTATTTCGTCTACAGGGTCTTCCTGAGTCAGGATACTCTTTACTCCAGGAACAGGAAGTTTATTCTCGCAGCTGCAGTTACATCACTAATCCTTCCGTTCTTCACTTTAAGGATCAGCGAACCACTGGTGTCTGAGTTTCAGGCGAAGCTTTCGGATATAATCATTTTCTACCGCGAAGATGCTTACGCTGCCACTGAACAGGGAAGCGGCCTGATCAGAAACCAGAACTGGCCTGTACTGGTTTACCTGTCAGGCCTGGCTGTTTTCGGACTGAAGTTCATTACTGACCTTGTCGAATTGATCTGGCTTATAAACAGACACAGGAGGAGCGGAAGCCGGATAATCAGGTTCAAAGGGCTTAACACTGCAGGATTTTCAGCTTTCGGACACATATTTATAAATGAAAGGCTCACAACAGGGGAGGCTGAAGATATAATAAAGCACGAGGAGAACCATCTTGCACATTATCATTCTGTAGATATTCTTTTTATAGAGTTTATCAAGGTTTTACAATGGTTCAATCCTGCCATTTACATGTTCAGCAGGTCATTGAAAGCTATTCATGAATATCAGGCCGATGAGGAATGCATAAGCACGGGTACCAGTCTGAAAAAGTATCAGCAGCTTCTTCTTAACCAGATCTTCAGTTCCAGGATATTCACAATAACAAATAGTTTTTCAAATCCTTCACTTATCAAAAAACGAATGATCATGATGACAAAAAAACGTTCCAGAGCACTGGCAAACCTGAAATTACTCATGGTTTTGCCTGTAATAGCAGCAATGATGATACTAATCTCATCATGCAGCCAGAATGGTAAATCCGATCAGGAAGCAGAAATGATTGCCCCGCCTCCTCCCCCTCCGCCCCCTCCCGTATCTGACGCTGACGACGCAAATACCTTTGAAGTTGTAGATCAGATGCCGGAATTTGAGGGAGGTGAGATGGCGCTGCTTAAGTTCATTGCCGAGAACACTAATTATCCGGAGGCAGCTGCCAAAAACGGTATCCAGGGGAGAGTAATAGTGCGGTTCGCCGTTGAAGCGGACGGCAGAGTCGAAAGAATAAGGATCCTTAAAGGGGTTGATCCTGATCTCGACAGGGAAGCCTTAAGAGTAGTTGGTGAACTTCCGGATTTTGAAAAACCGGGAGTCAAGGACGGGAAAAATGTTGCTGTGTGGTATGCTGTGCCCATAAACTTTGCATTGAGATAACCGTGTTATAACAAATTAATGAAACTGATCTTTGATTTCAGAGATCAGTTTTTTTTTGAATATGTCAGAGATAGCCTGTAAATGAATATAGCCTAAGTAAAGCCACATAAAACAAACCACTCCGGTTCTAAGGACATAATCTGTTTTCTTTCAATGTAAAACAACTGAAAATTAGCTTTTTATCTGAAAAGACATCCTGATTCTCTACTGTTAATTAATTAACAGCTGGCTTCTTTAATGGAAATAGATAAATTTGCATCATTCAGCAGGGAACAAATGACACTTAAAGAAAGAACAGAAGCTTTTTCGGGACTTGGCAGCATACTGATGGATTCTCTCGATGGAAGGGAGACGCGATATTCAACTGCACTTAATGAGCTTATCGATAGACAGCAGTACGTTAATCCGTGGTTTACTCCGGATAATGTCAGGCATTCAGTAAAGACTCTGGCCAGCCAGCTGACTATGAAGAACCTCACGGCCTGGACAGGCAGATATCATGAGCTCGAAGGCAATGACCTTCCCTGCACTGTTGGAATCGTAATGGCCGGGAATGTTCCTCTGGTCGGATTCCACGATTTCATGTCAGTTCTTATAAGCGGTAACAGAGTTCTGGCAAAAACCAGTTCGAAAGATCCTGACCTGATTGTCTTTCTTGGTGATATTCTTTGCATTCTTAATCCGGGCTTCAGAGAAAGAATAAGCTTCACCGATGGCCTGCTCAGGGGTTTTGACAGGGTCATTGCAACAGGCAGTGATAACAGTTCAAGATATTTTGAGTATTATTTCGGGAAATACCCTCACCTGATCAGGAAAAACAGGAACGGGGTGGCAATACTCGACGGGACAGAAACCAATGAGGAGTTATCATTGCTGGGTGCTGACATTTTCACGTATTTCGGTCTCGGCTGCCGCAGTGTATCCATGCTGTATGTCCCGGAAAAATACAGCATCGGGGAGCTGTCGTCGAAGTGGAACAGCTACTCGGATGTGATCAGTCATAACAAGTATGCCAACAATTACGATTACAACAAGGCAATTTATATGGTGAACAGGGAAGACTTCACCGATAACGGATTCCTTCTTCTGAGAGAAAGCAGCCAGACTGCTTCCCCGGTAGCTGTTTTGCATTACCAGAGGTATGCCGGAGAGAATGTACCCTTAACGGAAATCACAGGCAAGTCTGACAAAATACAATGCATAATCAGCAGAAAACATATACCTTTCGGGAAAGCTCAGAGCCCTGAGCTATGGGATTATGCTGATGGTATTGACACAATAGAATTTCTTCTAAAAAAAAACTGATCAGGAGCAATTTATAAGAAAATATATTATATTGCACCCGTCGAATTGAAAGTGATATGGTCTATAAGTTTGTTGTTTTATCGGATGAGGATGAATCGTTTGTAAGGGAATTTGAGTTCCTGGATTCACAGACTTTGCTTGATTTTCATAACATCCTTCAGGAGGAGCTGGAGTATGACAAATCGCAGATGGCTTCTTTTTACCTCGCAACGGACAACTGGGAAAAGGAAGAAGAGTTCACTCTTTTTGACATGGGGACAGGTTCATCGACTATGGAGACAGCAGTTCTTGAAGAAATAATCTTCAGAAAAAACCAGAAGCTGCTTTACGTTTTCGATTTTTTCAACGACAGGGCCCTCTTCGTCGAATACACCGGCGAGTCAAAAGAAGTTGATGACCGCGAATATCCTGTCTGCACAAATTCAAAAGGCATACCCCCCAAACAGGTTGTTTTTGGAAGCAGTTCGCGAAAGCTTTATAATAATATAGTGGTTTCAGACGATGACGAGGATGAAGATGAACCGGAAGTGGATGATCTTTTCCTTGGTGAAGACGATGAAAACCTTCCGGAATTTGACAACCCGGAACTGCTGAGCGAGGAGGATGAGTGATCGTCCTGCCGACCGGCTCAAAGCGAATAAATCCCTTATTGTTATACTTGGACCGACTGGTGTCGGCAAAACTGATGTTGGCATCGAACTGGCTGATCATTTTGGCACGGATATCATCTCGGCTGATTCGAGGCAGTTTTACAGGGAAATGAAAACAGGCACTGCAGTGCCTTCAGATGAGCAGCTCGCCAGGGTCAGACATCACTTTGTAAGATTTATCTCCGTAAAGGAGTATTTCAGTGCAAGTCTTTTTGAGAGGGCTGTAATCTCTTTACTCCCAACCCTTTTCAAGGCCGGCGATATGGCAATAATGACCGGAGGATCGGGTCTGTATATAGACGCCGTGTGCAGGGGTATCGACGACATCCCCGATACAGATCCTGCTGTAAGGAAAAAATACAATGAAAAATATAAGGCGGAAGGAATTGAAAGTCTGAGAAAAGAGCTGAAGACAGTCGACCCGGTTTCATATTCCAGGGTTGATCTCCGCAACCATAAAAGGATCATCCGTGCTCTGGAAGTCTACGGAACGACAGGTCTCCCCTACTCGGGGTTCCTTGCAAACAAACCGGCAGAAAGAAATTTCAGGATAATTAAATTAGGGCTCAACAGAAGCAGGGCTGAACTTTACTCAAGGATCAACTCAAGAGTCGATGAAATGCTGGTTCAGGGTCTAGAGGAAGAGGCCTGGAGTCTCCGCAGCCTGAGGGAGCTGAGCGCTCTGAGATGCGTGGGTTACTCGGAGTTTTTCGATTTCTTTGATGGCCTGACAACCCGTGAAAAAACTGTTGAGCTAATAAAAAGGAACAGCAGGCATTATGCAAAACGCCAGCTGACATGGTGGAGCAGGGATAGTGAGATAAAATGGTTCCATCCGGATAAGGTTCAGGAGATGATATCTTTTATTACTGAAGCTGAAGGCAATAAACCCTGGTGAAGAATCCCGGTATCGTAATTCCCATTAAACCGGCAAAAGAAAATTACCTCGACATAACAGCTTCTAACCCGTTGAAGAACATAGCTTTGAATATGACTCCAGGAAATGGAGTTGTTTCCGAAATCAGGACAGGTTTTTAAGCCTGCTTATTGTCCCTGCCGGATCGGATGAACTGAACACTGCATTACCGGCAACAAGGACATCGACTCCCGCCTGGACAAGGGTTGCGGCATTGGATGTATCCACTCCCCCGTCGACTTCGATAAGGACCTTTAGGTCCTTTTCATCTATCATGCGCCGGAGCTCCCTTATCTTATTGAATGAATCATGAATAAATGACTGTCCTCCAAATCCCGGATTGACGGTCATTATAAGTATCATATCTACAAAAGGAATGGTATTTACAAGCAGAGATACGGGTGTGTGGGGATTAACGGCAACTCCTGCCTTCATTCCAAGATTTCTTATCTCCGTAACAGTCCGTTGAAGATGAGTGCAGGCCTCATACTGTACTGTAAGGATCCCGGCCCCGGCGTCCCTGAATCTCTGAAGATAACGGTCGGGGTCAACAATCATCAGATGGACATCGAGAGGTTTTTGCGCGATCTTACCAACATGTTCAACAACCGGGAGTCCGAATGAGATATTTGGTACAAAAACACCATCCATAATATCGAGGTGGATCCAGTCGGCTTCACTGTGGTTTACAAGAGCAACGTCCTTTCCCAGGTTAAGGAAATCAGCGGCAAGCAATGACGGAGAGACAAGATGGTTCATAATACAGGCTTTTGGCAAAGATAGGAACAAATCCTTATCCCAGGTAGGATTTAAGGATTTTGCAGCGGGTGGTGAACTGTATCCTTTTAATTGCTTTCTCCTTTATCTGCCGAACCCTTTCTCGTGTAAGGCTTAGTTGTTCACCGATTTCCTCAAGGGTAAAGGGATGCTTCATTCCGAGTCCGAAGTAGAGTTTCAGAACTTTTGCCTCGCGGGGAGCAAGAGAGCTCAGGGCGCGTTCTATTTCGTATGCAAGCGATTCATTGATCAGGTTTCTGTCGGGACTTGGAGTATCAGGATTCTGCATAACATCATACATGTTATTTTCCTCCTCCGGGCTTATAGGAGCATCCATGCTTACTGTTCTTCCGTTTGTCTTAAGCGAATCCTTCACGTCTTCCGGGAGCATGTCGAGAAGTTCGGCTATTTCCTGTGATGATGGTTCCCTTTCATATTCCTGCTCAAGCCTGGCAAAAGCTCTGTTAATCCTGTTGATTGAACCTATCTTGTTGACAGGCAGCCTTACTATCCTTGCCTGTTCAGCCAGCGACTGCAATATTGCCTGCCGGATCCACCACACGGCATAGGAAATGAACTTGAATCCCCTCGTTTCATCAAAACGCTGAGCTGCTTTCATCAATCCCAGGTTGCCTTCATTTATAAGGTCAGGAAGTCCCATTCCCTGGTTCTGGTACTGTTTGGCGACAGAAACGACAAACCTCAGGTTCGCCTTTACAAGTTTTGCAAGCGCTTCTGAATCACCTGTCCTTATCCTGCGCGCCAGGATGACCTCCTCTTCAGGTGTGATAAGCTCAACGCGACCTATCTCCTGCAAATATTTGTCAAGAGACGGGGTATCCCGGTTGGTTACCTGCTTTGTTATCTTTAGCTGACGCATTGACAGTCAGGGAGGGTTGGTTTATGTATTAGGCAATTGGTACAATTTTAATAAAAATATTTGCTGATTAAACATTAAGTCTTAAAAAATGCTATAATACTTTAAAATATTTTGCCGGATATGAGTTTTATCTTATCTTGCGAAAGATATTGAGTGCTGGTCGATATCAGATTTATTTAGATTTCAGATTACCTCAAGCTTTTTTTTCAAAATTTAAATAACTTATTAATTATTTTATTAATATTGCTCCGGTTTTTAAGATATGTAGATAAATTGCTGCATAATCCTGCCGGCTCAGCTTCAATTCTTAGTCTGGTTATCCAATAACAATTTTTTAAATTTCTCTTTATTCTCATTTTACATTATGTACGACATTCTTGAGTTAAGCAACAAGCTTCTTCCCGAGTTGCGGGAAATAGCTAAAGAACTTAAAATCAAAAGGACAGAATCTCTTAAAAAGCAGGATCTGATTTATAAAATACTGGATCAGCAGGCTATTGAAGCCACTGAAAAAAGGAAGGCGAATCCACCGGATAACCGGAGTAATTCTCCGCAGAACGAACAAGTTAATCAGAGACGCGATCCCGGGCAGAGAAGGGGTAAAAGGCCAAGAACAAGCAAGCCGGTCTCAAGGCGCCCTGTTGAATCTGTTATAACGGTATCGCCTGAAGATCTTAAAAAGCCCGAGGCCCCCTTCCAGGAGCGAAGGGAACAAAATCCTCCTGTGCCAAAACAGGAGGAAAAACCCGATCTTTTCAAAAGTTCAGAGAAGGACAGGGAAGAAATCAGACTGCCAAGGGAAGAAACGAGGCAGCCAAGGGAAGAAACGAGGCAGCCCAGATGGAGAAACGACCAGAAGAATTTTGACAGAAGCGACAAGTTTCACAGAAAACCTGATATTGCAGCTTCACCTGTTGAAGGTAAAAAACCTGAAGTTGTCATCGACAGTACTCTCGAACTGCCTCTTAACGAAGAGGAACCACTTTTTACAGAGAGCAGGCCTGTAACTGAAATACCCGCAGGAGAAATTATTACAGAAGCTCCGGTAAAAGAACCGGTAGCTGAGGTTCAGGCTGTGAAAGAAGAGCGAAAAGAAAAGCCATATGAATTTGAAGGTATCATATACAATACCGGGGTTCTTGAGATAATGCCCGACGGTTACGGATTCCTGAGATCTCCCGACTACAACTACCTCAATTCACCGGATGATATTTACGTTTCACAATCACAGATAAAGCTTTTCGGCCTTAAAACCGGCGACACAATTAAAGGATCGATAAGACCGCCTAAAGAGGGAGAAAAATACTTCCCTCTTATCAAGGTTGATGAGATAAACGGCAGGAGCCCCGATTTTATAAGGGACAGGGTGCCTTTTGACTTTCTCACTCCTCTTTTTCCAAATGAAAAATTCACTCTCTGCTCACCCGGGGAAGGTTCACTTTCGGTAAGGGTCATTGATATGTTTGCCCCCATAGGGAAAGGACAGAGGGGCTTGATAGTTGCCCAGCCCAAGACAGGTAAGACCATCCTTCTGCAGGAGATAGCCAACGCAATAGCAAAGTATCATCCCGAGGTATATCTGATGATACTTCTTATTGACGAAAGGCCGGAGGAAGTTACGGACATGGCAAGAAATGTCAAGGCTGAAGTTATAGCCTCGACCTTTGACGAACCCGCCGAGCGGCATTGCAGAATTGCAAATATCGTTCTTGAGAAAGCCAAGAGAATGGTTGAATGCGGTCATGATGTTGTAATACTTCTCGACTCGATAACCAGGCTTGCAAGAGCTTTCAACACTACTGCCCCTGCTTCCGGCAAAGTTCTTTCTGGAGGGGTCGATTCAAATGCTCTTCACAAACCAAAGAGGTTTTTCGGTGCAGCGCGTAATATTGAGAACGGAGGCTCACTGACAATCATAGCCACTGCTCTTACAGAAACAGGTTCAAAGATGGATGATGTGATCTTCGAGGAATTCAAGGGAACCGGTAATATGGAACTTCAGCTCGACCGCAAGCTG
This sequence comes from Bacteroidales bacterium, assembly GCA_034002885.1. Classification (GTDB taxonomy): domain Bacteria; phylum Bacteroidota; class Bacteroidia; order Bacteroidales; family VadinHA17; genus LD21. Next base: position 13,859 of record JAVEZS010000043.1, on the reverse strand, counting down.
TCGAACAGGAGGATATTCCCGTCGATCGACATACCAGCATCGAGTACAAGGCGCGAAGATCTTCTTCTCAACAAAAATATCCTTCAGAAGATATGGGTTCTCCGTAACTATCTGACCGACATGAATGCCGTGGAAGCGATGGAATTCCTTCGCGACAGGCTTATGCAGACCAAATCGAATGAAGAATTCCTGATTTCGATGAACGGTAGTTAACGGACAGATAATTTGTGTAAATTTGCACTTTCTTTTGAAAATTATCTTTAATCAATCATATTATTCATTTTAACATGGGAAAGAAAAAATTCATAACATGCGATGGCAATCAGGCTGCATCGCATGTTGCATATATGTTTAGCGAAGTTGCTTGCATATATCCTATTACACCTTCATCGACAATGGCTGAGTATATTGATGAATGGGCTGCCAACGGGTTGAAGAACATATTCGGTGAGACAGTCAGGGTTGTCGAGATGCAGTCGGAAGGCGGAGCTGCCGGTGCCTTGCACGGCGCACTGCAGACCGGAGCGCTTGCCTCTACCTTCACTGCCTCACAGGGTCTTCTCCTGATGATCCCTAACATGTACAAGATCGCAGCTGAGCTCCTTCCGGGAGTACTGCATGTAAGTGCCAGGACCATCGCAGCACATTCTCTCTCTATATTCGGTGATCACAGCGACATTTACGCCACCAGGCAGACAGGTTTCGCATTCCTTGCAAGCGGCAGCGTCCAGGAGATAATGGACCTTGCCGGAGTCGCCCACCTGACTGCAATAAAATCAAGAATTCCCTTCGTTCATTTCTTCGATGGCTTCCGTTCATCCCATGAAATTCAGAAGATTGAAGCAACCGACATGGAAGACATGAAGAAGCTCGTCGACTGGGAAGCTGTTTCAAGATTCAGGAACAATTCACTCAATCCCGAGCATCCGGTAATGAGGGGAACTGCACAGAATCCCGATATCTTCTTCCAGGCCAAGGAAGCTATAAACAGTTTTTACGAGCCTGTTGCCGACATCGTCAATTCATACATGACTGAAATAAACAAGCTCACCGGAAGACAGTACAAGCCTTTCACCTATTACGGTGATCCTGATGCTGAGAATATTATTGTCGCCATGGGTTCAGTTACCGAAACCACCAAGGAAGTAATCGACCATCTGAGGGCAAAAGGAGAAAAAGTAGGTCTTGTTACTGTACATCTCTACCGCCCCTTCTCTCCGAAGTATTTCTTCGATGTATTCCCGAAGTCTGTTAAGAAAATAACAGTCCTCGACAGGGCAAAAGAACCCGGAGCTCCAGGCGAACCCCTGTACCTTGATATAGTAGACCTTTTCTACACAAAGGACAGCAAACCTTCCATCATCGGAGGCCGCTACGGACTGAGTTCAAAAGACACCACTCCGAGCCAGATCCTTTCTGTTTTCGAGAACATGAAACTGAAGGAACCGAAGAATCAGTTCACAGTTGGTATCGTTGACGATGTAACCTTCACTTCACTTCCCGTTCTCCCTGAAATCAACGTTTCTCCGGCAGGGACATATTCAGCCAAGTTCTATGGACTGGGATCCGACGGAACCGTTGGAGCCAACAAGAACTCCATCAAGATAATAGGTGAAACTACCGACAAATATTGCCAGGCATATTTCGCATACGACTCAAAGAAATCGGGCGGGATCACTATTTCGCACCTTCGTTTCGGCGACTCCCCCATCCGCTCACCCTATTACGTAAACACACCCGATTTTGTTGCCTGTCATGTACCTTCGTATCTCGACAAATATGACATGCTGAAAGGTCTGAAGAAAGGCGGAACCTTCCTGCTTAACTCTATATGGAATGCAGAGGAGACCAGGGAACGGCTTCCTGATCACATGAAGAAATACCTTGCCGACAACGACATCAACTTCTACATTATCAACGCTACTGACATTGCAGAGGAGCTGGGACTTGGAACGAGGACCAACACCATTATGCAGGCAGCTTTCTTCAAGGTGGCAAATGTAATTCCTTACGAAAAAGCTGAAGACGAGATGAAGAAATTCATCTACAAGAGCTATGGAAGGAAAGGAGAAGATGTAGTTAATATGAACAATGCAGCTGTCGACAGGGGCAGCGCCGTCACAAAGGTTGAAATACCGGCCACATGGGCAAAAATCGAGGTTAAAAAACAAAAGGACACGAGGGATATTCCCGAGTTTATCCGTGAAGTGATGGAGCCCATCAATGCGCTTAAGGGAGATGATCTTCCTGTCAGTGCCTTCGTTGGAAGGGAAGACGGAACATTCCCGTCGGGCACCAGTGCCTATGAAAAACGCGGTATTGCGGTTAACGTTCCTGAATGGCAGCCTGACGAGTGCATTCAGTGCAACCAGTGTTCATATGTTTGTCCTCATGCAGCTATTAGGCCCTTTCTTCTTACTGAAGAAGAACTTGCAAATGCTCCGAAGGATACAAAAACAATTCAGGGTATTCCCGGCGCACTCAAAGCCTACAGGTTCAAGATTCAGGTCAGCGTTCTCGACTGCACAGGATGCGGCAACTGCGCCGATGTTTGTCCTTCGAAGAACAAGGCCCTTATCATGAAGCCTCTTGAAAGTCAGATGGAAGAAACCACCCGCTGGAACTACCTTCACGACAAGGTGGGTTACAAGGATTATGTGGTTGACAAGTTCGTGAATGTCAAGAACAGTCAGTTCTCACAGCCACTGTTCGAATTTTCGGGCGCATGTGCAGGCTGCGGTGAAACACCATATCTCAAGGCCATCACGCAGCTCTTTGGCGACCGTATGATTGCAAGCAACGCAACCGGATGTTCTTCGATATACAGCGGATCGGCACCGTCGATGCCTTATACCCATAACAAAATGGGACGCGGCCCGGCATGGGCAAACTCACTGTTCGAGGACAACGCCGAATTCGGATTCGGGCTTTCTCTGGGAACAAGCAAGATGCGTGAAAGGATCACCCTGAAAATGCAGGATGCAATCGCAGCCGGATCGGTAAAGGAAGAAACCAAAGCCGCTTTCGAAGAATGGATGAGGGATAAGAACAATGCAGAAGCCTCCAGGACTGCCTCTGCCAAAGTGATTGATGCCTGCAGCAAGGATAAGACTGATATAACTGAAGAAATACTCAGCCTGAGGCAATATCTGATAAAGAAATCCCACTGGATCATCGGAGGTGACGGATGGGCTTACGACATCGGTTACGGAGGTCTTGACCATGTTCTTGCCTCGGGCGAAGACGTGAATGTAATTGTGCTCGACACTGAGGTATATTCAAATACGGGAGGACAGGCATCCAAATCGACACCTGCCGGAGCAGTTGCAAAATTTGCAGCATCGGGCAAGAAGATCCGTAAGAAGGATCTTGGACAGATGGCGATGAGCTATGGTTATGTTTATGTGGCTCAGGTTGCCATGGGTTCAAGCAACGCACAGTATCTGAAAGCTCTGAAGGAAGCTGAAGCTTATCCGGGTCCTTCGCTCATCATTGCATACTCACCATGTATTAATCACGGTCTCAGGAATGGTATGGGCAAGACCCAGGCTCAGCAGAAGTTTGCAGTGGAAGCCGGATACTGGCATCTCTATCGCTACAATCCCCTTCTTGAACAGGAAGGGAAGAATCCTTTCACCCTCGATTCAAAAGAGCCTGACTGGAGCAAGTTCCAGGAGTTCCTGCAGTCGGAGGTACGTTATACATCGCTGATCAAGACATTCCCCGATCAGGCTGAGATCCTTTTCAAGGCAGCCGAGGAGAATGCAAAATGGAGATACAAGGCATATCAGAGGCTTGCAGCGATGGTTTATGAACCCGCTACAGAAGCTAAAGAGTAGACTTTTCTAATATGGCATAGAAAGAGCCATCCGGAAGGGTGGCTTTTTCATTGGGTGATAGGCTATGGGCTATGGGGCTTTAGGCTATAGCCGCTGGGCGACAGGGTTTTCTACTGCCACTGCCTTAGGTTTATTCTGTCTTTCCCCTTGTCCTGCGTCCTGCGTCCTGCGTCCTGCGTCCTGTGTCCTGTGTCTTGCGTCTTTCCCATTCTCCCACTCTCCCTTTCTCCCCTTCCGGTGTCTCCCTAACTGCCTGCCGCCCAACAAAAAGGGCCACCTTCCGGCAGCCCCTTTATCATATCAGCCAAGAAAGGCTATTTGATTCTCAACAGAGTACCACTCTTGTCAGAGTACTGAGTTGTTATCCTGAAGATGAATGAAGTACGAGGATATCTCGTTCCGTCAAATTCGACAACCCTGATATCGCCCTGTTTCAGATCCTCGTTAAGGATTACCCTGACAAGGGAACCATTTTGCCTGAAAATCTCTATTTTGACGTGTGAATCATAGAGCATTGTCAACTCGAATGATGCTACATCAGTAAATGGATTAGGATAGATGTTCAGTTCGTAAGGTTCAAAGCTCTCCACAGAAAGAGACTTGGTCTTCCCGCTTACCGTATTCGGGCACTGGTATTTGCTATCTACCACGCCAAAAGATACAGGATTATAGAATGATACATCCGTCTTGCAGGTCACTGCATGAGCGATCAGGTAGAAATCACCTGTTACACCGCTGAAATCGACAGAGAGATCTGATACCATATTCAGGTTACCTGATCCGAATGTGTACGCTCCGGGAGCAACCGTATATTTACCGTTGCTAAGTTTTGGATACGCATCACAACCGACAAAAGCATTCGCCTCACTTAATACATATCCTTGATTAAGATCATACGTTACCGTTATCTTTGTCCTGTCAGTTGCATCCCTGCTTACATATACATATCCTGCGAGATATCCGTCAGCCCTGTTACATCCTCCAGCGCCTGCCCAGAGTTCAAGTGTCCACGGCCCATCTCCTTTCAGAGGAGAAGTCCAGCCCCAATTGGTAAACTTGTAATTCTTGGGTGCATCAAGGAAGCAGATACTGGTTTCACCAAGATATCCGTAGGCAGTTTCACAACACTGACTAACTGTAACACTAAAGCTGCAGCTTGCACTTAAACCACCCTTGTCAGTCACGGTGTATGTTACAGTTGTGCTGCCCCAGTTAAAGGTATAGTTATCAAGATTCCCGGTTCCTGAAGCTGTGGTTGCTCCGGTCATGGACCAGGTAATGGACTCAATCTCTCCGTCAGGATCACTGTAGATGGCATTAAGTCCGCTTACTATCTGTGAGCATGATGTCACAACCGGAACAGGGCATTTGATGACCGGTGGTTTATTAGTAACGCCTGTTACTGTTTCATCATCGGTATCTTTTACCTCAGTATCACCGAACATTGTACTCGCCATTGCCGTGTTATCTACTTTCCCTGCAACAAGATCTGCCGGAGTAACCTCATACGTAGTGTTAATGGTCACAGCGTTTCCAGATCCAGGAAGGAGTGTGGCTATTGTCTGGCTTAGTCCGGTAAGAGGATCAGTAACAAGCACATTGGTCAGGGTTACATCACCGGTGTTGGTAACCACTATTGTGTAGTGGATCTCATCACCTTCAGCAGCAAAACTATCTTCTGTGGCATCCTTGGATACCGTCAGGGCAGGATTAAAGACAGGAAGCATTGGAACGCTCTCGCTTGCTTCTTCGAAATAATCCTTTCCGCCATAGCTGAATGCTGCCCTTGCCGTGTTATCAACCTTTCCGGCCACCAGATCGTCAGAATCCACGGTGTAGACGGTGTTGATAGTTACGGCATTTGAGGGACCTGTCAGGAGAGATGCAATGGTTTGATTCAGGCCTGTCAGAGGATCAGTCACGACCACATCTGCCAGATTCACATTGCCCGTGTTGGTAACGACGATTGTGTAATTGATCTTATCACCAACAGCACTGTAGTTATCTTCTGTTGCCACTTTGGTGATTGTCAGGGCAGGATTAGAGACAGGAAGCATTGGAACGCTCTCGCTTGCTTCTTCATAATAATCCTTGCCATCATAGCTGAATGCTGCCTTTGCTGTGTTATCAACCTTTCCGGCCACCAGATCGTCAGAATCCACGGTGTAGACGGTATTGATAGTAACGGCATTTGAGGCACCCGTCAGCAGAGATGCAATGGTTTGATTCAGCCCTGTCAGAGGATCGGTAACAACCACATCTGTCAGATTCACATTGCCTGTGTTGGTAACGACGATAGTGTAATTGATCTTATCACCAACAGCACTGTAGCTTTCCTCTGTTGCAACTTTGGTAATTGACAGGTCAGGCATTAGTGTTGCTGTTATGATCTCATCGTCATTGTCGCTGACAACTGTATTGCCGTAGGTTGTGGTTGCAGTCGCAGTGTTGATCACTTTTCCTGCGGTGACATCGGCAACTGTTACAGTATAGCTTGCATTCAGGGTGATACTGGCTCCGGGTTTCAATGAACCGACGGGACTTCCTGATACAGAAGCAATAGGATCACTTACAATTATGTTTGTAAGGGTGACGTTTCCTGTATTCTGAACTACCAGGTTGTAAGTCAGGATGTCTCCTGCTTCATCAAATGTATTTGGTGAAGTAGTGCTTGTCTTGGTAATTGTCAGTGATGGTCTTGCATCTTCAAATCCGGTAAGGATGCGGCATTCATCGAATGCATTGTTGATAGCATCCACTGCCATTTGAACGTCAGATGCAGAGATTCCCTCATTGCTTCCTCCAAGAACCCTGTTAGCCAGGGCGAAGAGTTCGTTTACTGTGAATCCCTCTCCTCCGAAGTGATCGAGAACGCTCTGAGGTATTTCTGTATACCATTCTGTACCATATACAGGATCACCCTCACCGCATGATGTTGATTCAACCGTAACAATGATATTGTCAGTTATCATGAGGTTAGCAAGTCCGGGATCATTCTTCATATTGAACCAGAGGACCATGGTCTGTGCAAGCAAGTTGTTATTGATCGTACCGCTGTTTGATATCGGAACATATCTCCAGGTATTTCTTGCGGAATATGTTGCGCTTCCCGTCAAAGCCTGTGAGGCTGCTCCACCAGGTAACATATCAAATATTGACCTGTTTGTGATGTCAGTATAGTACAATGTGAAGTTGAATCCCGTACTCTCAAGGCCGAACAGCTGTGAGGTAATCGTTCCACCTCCAAATGCGTTGACCATCAGATCGTATGCCGTCAGTCCATCGCAGGTCTTTCCTCCCGTGTTGCCATAGAATCCCTGGGTGTATGTGCAATAGCCGTCACCTTCACCGCATGGAGTTACGGTAACCGTGAAGCTGCATGATTCTGTTAATCCCAGAGCATCAGTAACAGTGTAAGTTACTGTTGTGGTACCCCACTGGAAGGTATAGGTATCGAGGATATTGATACCTGTAGCAGGCGAAGAAGCCACTGTAGCACCTGTCATTGTCCATGTCAGTGATTCTATGTTATTGTTAGGATCGCTGAATATTGGAGCAAGGCCGCTGACCTCCTGTGAGCAGGGGATAATTGCCGGCATTGTGGGACAGGTTATTGACGGAGGCAGGTTGTTGAGGGTGACGGTTTCTGTGTCTGTGGGTGAGTCGGTGGTGCCATCTGTTGCGTAGGCAACGTTGACAACACTGCCTTCATCCAGGTCTGTCTGAGTGATCGTACGTGTTGCTGTGAAGGTAGCTTCTGCTCCCGGAGCCAGGGTGGCTACAGAAGCTGGATCAAGACTGCCTGCATCGATATTGTCATCTTCTACAGTGACATTCGTCAGAGTCAGGTTTCCTGTGTTCCTTACAACATATGTGTAGGTGATTACATCGTCTACTGCATCGTACGTCGATACGTCTGCACTCTTGTCTATCGTAAGGGCAGGCATCT
>JAVEZS010000043.1:0-5971 GCA_034002885.1 Bacteroidales bacterium | reverse complement strand
TCTACAGTGACATTCGTCAGAGTCAGGTTTCCTGTGTTCCTTACAACATATGTGTAGGTGATTACATCGTCTACTGCATCGTACGTCGATACGTCTGCACTCTTGTCTATCGTAAGGGCAGGCATCTCGTCTGTGGTGACAGTCTCTGTGTCTGTGGGTGAGTCGGTGGTGCCATCTGTTGCGTAGGCAACGTTGACAACACTGCCTTCATCCAGGTCTGTCTGAGTGATCGTACGTGTTGCTGTGAAGGTAGCTTCTGCTCCCGGAGCCAGGGTGGCTACAGAAGCTGGATCAAGACTGCCTGCATCGATATTGTCATCTTCTACAGTGACATTCGTCAGAGTCAGGTTTCCTGTGTTCCTTACAACATATGTGTAGGTGATTACATCGTCTACTGCATCGTACGTCGATACGTCTGCACTCTTGTCTATCGTAAGGGCAGGCATCTTAAGTAAAGGAACACTCTCGTCATCACTATCTGTTAACGTACTTCCAGAGGGATTTTCTCCGCTAACTGAGGCTGTATTGTCAACCTGGCCAGCATCAATGTCGGCCTGAGTTAGTGTATACGTGCCGGTAAAAGTTGTTGAGTTGGTTTCACCAGGTGCGAGCGTTACAGGTCCTCCGAATATAGATAAATTAGGCTTGGGATCGGTTACGGTAACATTGACTAAAGTAACAGGACTGTTATTGGTAACAGTAAAAATATAATTGATAACTTCGCCCGCCTGAGGATAACCATCGGAATCACCATCTACCCAGGCTCCGGTCTTTTCAAGGGTAATCGAACAGTTTGCAACTGTCACGGTGATTTCCTCCCTCGGACCAATACAGTCTCCTGAGAGGCCTTCTGCAACCCAATATGTTGTGGTTCCGGGTGTAACTGTGGAGGGTGTGATGGATGTTTGGGCACTTCCTCCTGTAGCAGTTGTATAATAATATAAGGTGTAATCAGAATTGGTGGCCGTCGCGGTAAGAGGAGATGCAACATCTCCCATGCAATAAGTTGGATTTACCGGTGTGGGTGAAGTGTTCAGAATTGTCACAATAATCTTAAATGTGTACGAACATTCACCAGGCTCAGGATCAGCTGCAACACCCGGAGGCACAGCTCTGTAAGTTGTTGTCCCGGGGATTGCCGGAAAAGGATTGGAAATTGTATATTCTGTGGTCCATGTTTCATCATAGAACCTTGTCCCGGGAGGAAAATTACCCAGAACATCCGTTACAGGAATAGTTGCTCCCGTATTGCAATAATAAAACTCAGGAACAGCCGGTGTTCCCTGACAATTAGCATTGAAGTATTCTACGGCATCAACAGGAATTACTATCGGATCACCAATAGCAATCCCCTGGCATTCTCCTGCACTTTCATAACCCTGTATAAGCGAGGATGATACCGGGACTCCGGAAACAGCTCCTACACCACTTATTGTTCCGTCAACCGAAACCTCAAATTCGCATCCAAGTGATAAAGCCAGTATCCTGCAATCATCGGTAACTTTAAGTGTAAATGTAAGAGTCGCAAGCTTTGTTCCTGCATCAGGTGGAATTGGCAAAGTACCAAGGTCCCATACAATGGAACCATTTGCGCCTTCAGATGCATCATATACAGGAGTTTCATAACCAACCAGATGATAATTTTCGAAAGAGACACCATTAAACTCAACTGTATAAGGAATTGGTATCAACAGTCGTCCGTTATTGATCGATTCTGATCCAAGATTAGCAATATCTACAGTGTACTCGATAATGTCATTCGGGTATACCGCTGTGGCAGGTTCAGAATAGGAATAAGGGTTGCCGTTTACTTCAACAACTGTATTCAGGCCTTCTATTTCAGGCCTGTAGGCATCCACAGCCATGGCAATACAGTAAATAATATAGGTATCCTGGGTGGTGCCATACTTGAATGTAGTAGAAGTCTGATTATTGGTTATGATTGAATTATCCGGATTGTCAATGTAGAACATGGAGACATCCATACCAAAATTATTTAATTCATTGGGGTTGCGTGGATTACCACCAGTGTAAATGGAACTGTTAAAGAAATTATTGGTAGCGTTCCCTCCGTGTGAAAGATTGACCCAAGTACTGCTCTGGTCAATGATCTGGAAATAATCACCAGATATTGTCCTGTCGCCCTCTCCAGCCATCATGCCCAGCTTCATGTTTATTTGACCAGACTGAGCAGTGTTGAATCCTGAAACCGGCAATTCAGCACTATAAGTTGTGCTACCCGGTACATAGGCATAACCATCAAATATGGTCACGTCACGCCAGTTCATTGCTGAATTCTCATAGACAATGGTTATCCCCCAGCCTCCATAAAATCCTGTAGATGTCCCATTTCCTTCAACCAGCGCGATATCAGCTACAGTGTATTCACCAAGCCCATGGGTCTTAACATAATCAGTCACTTCTGCATAAGCAGCGTACATGTTCCCGTATTCATTACTCGGATAATAGATATCACTTGAGTTGGCAGTTACAGTCTGGTAACTATCTGTCCCATGCTTCAGTTTTACCTGAAGTTTGCTTAGGAATTTACCTCCATAAGTAACATTTGCACGAAAATCTGTATCTATGGTGTTGTTTTCATTCGACTTTCTTAAATTATTGACAGTAATTGTTGTCGACCCAGTATTAATTATATATGGTGTGTCAAAGGTGACCAATACCCAATCTTCAACATTATACGAACCAAATGTACTACTGTAACCTAAGTCCACTTGACTTCCGGATCCCACCTGTACTCGCACAGAATTTACGGTCTCATCAGAATTAGTGCTGACAGTAAAGACTACAGCGTCACCTGATGCGGGAGTAAAAGTGTATGTTGCAATTCTGGGCCCAAAACCAGTCTGGGATATTGCAAGGGCATATCCATTAACTGTGTTTGTATTATAATAATTACTTGTTGTTCCTCCTACCGTGAAATAAAGAGGGCTGGAGCCACCATCATGCGCCCTGCCGGTCCAGTATAAACCGGCATAGATAATGTTTGAGCAAGCCGGGATTGCTCCATTCTCGTCAGAAAACTGAAGCGTGGCTGACGATGAATTCAGCGTATTTACATCACCATCAACGTCCACATAAACCATAGTACTGTTACTATTGGAGGATTCATCTTCATAAACAGCACGTGTCAGGTTCTTATTCCCTATCATCGTAAAGTCACCCTTGATACTATATATTTTCTGAGTGGGTGTGTAAACCGAAGTTCGCTGTGTAAATGCTTCAACTGTCTGGGCACTTGCATTCTGAAGTATCCCTGCTAGAATAATTAAACCTGCCAGGGCTATGCCTTTCAGGTTGTTCCTCTTAGTTATGTATATGGTATCCATGATTGATCCTGATTTTCTGTTACTACTGAGGAATTGAAAGCTCATAAATAATCCTTACACGGTCCCGTTGGCCGGTAACCATACCCCTGACAATTACTTCCAGGCAATCGTTGCTATTGTTGCCACAGGCATTGTAGCTGAAAAGGAAATAAATGTATTTAAGGTTCACAAAGCTATTGAGCCTCGAAAGATCAAGCCTCACACTGTTTTCCGCTGTCGATGAAATCTCAATCCTTAATAATTTCACCTGCCTGAAAGCAGGATTGTTCTCATACAAGTCGTTTACCGATGCCGCATCACAAAATGCAACCATTACATCCTCACTAGGCGTATCCTTACCCGCTATGACCTGATTGCCATCATTAAGATAAATCGCCCTGTGGACATTCTTCACAAGACTTCCCAGATTGGGTCCTTCTTCTGCATCAACAACAATAAGTGCATCTTTTAACTTTTCAGGTCGCTGTCCTGAGAGACCTGTAGATATAAGTATGAGTATCAAAGCGGGCAAAACTTTCCAGACTCTGATCTTCTTCATACCGTCGTGTAAAACGGTATTCAGCCATGAGAAACAGAAATGCTTTTTCATTGTCTATAGTGATTTTATTATTATTGACCGTCTACTAAGGAATGAACTATCTATCATCTTATAATTCTGACAAAAAGAGTATAAACGATTCATGGTTATTGTTTTTCAGTCAAATCTTGCTTTCCTTCTATTATTATAAGTACACCTGCAATATCATAAGTTGCCGCAAAAAGCGCCGCCCAAATGATCTGCAGGAATAATTTCTTAAATTATTACGCTGATTTCTTGTTGATTATGCTTAATTTCCAGGCTTAACAGGTTAGTTTTTTACCGAATAACTGAGTAAATCTAACTAAATTATCAGAAATTAAAATGTCTGGATACTTCAAAATCATCAAGGTTTTGACAAAGCCTGATAATTTTTGACGAATGCATTGTTTTTTTACACCAATATTTATAATACACTATTTGTTAATAATTAAACAAAACTGTTAATAAAATAACAGAAGATGTATTTGATTGATTATCAACATCTATAAGATCCTGAGAATTTAAACAGAATTTTGCATGATTTGTTGCCTGGCTGATTTAGTAAGATTAAACACAAATCTGTCTTCCATTATCATCTAACATTCCTTAATCCCATTTTTACCTTAATCTGTGTTTAGAAAAAACCCGCTAATAACAACTAATATTTATAATATTTTAGTAAATTAAAAGTGTAGCACGATTTGTAAACAAAATCAATCCTATTTCTTCGATTTCAATACAAGGACAGTCCTTAAAATTACAATCCGACAGAATGGTTCTGAAACAAAATTTCTTGATCTCCGTGCTCGCATAATACCGGACAGAAAAAATTCAGGCCTTCCTCAAAAACTGAAGTACAATAAACTATATCCTTTTTATCTCCCTGCTTAAACTTTTAAACCGGCAGCTGACAAAGTTCTCCCTGTAAAATTGCTGTGTATTTTTTTGTATTTTTGTCACCATAAATCGACATGGGGAGAATTATAGGCATCGACTACGGGACAAAACGAATCGGACTGGCAGTGACCGACCCGCTGAAAATATTTGCCTCACCCATGGAAACCGTAAGGACATGCAATTTTGAGAGCTTCATAAAGAAGTACTCCGAAACTGAGACTATAGAGGGCTTCGTTATCGGATACCCTGTGAAAATGAACAACCAGGCCAGCGAAACTGTTAAATTCATCGATCCGTTCATTAAAAGACTTGAGAAACTTTTCCCGGGAATACCTGTCAGCAAAGCCGATGAGAGATTTACCTCCTCTATTGCTTTTCAGACAATGATTGACGGTGGCGTCAAAAAGAAAGACCGCCGCGATAAGGCAATGGTCGACAAGATAAGTGCAGCTATTATACTGCAGTCATTTATTGAAAGTAGGCGGTAGGCTGTGGGAAGTGGGAAGTGGAAAGTTGGCAGATGGCAGTTGGCAGGCTCCTATAGCCTACAGCCGCTTTAATTGTAAAACGAATTTTTAACTTATAATAACACACTATAGATTACAGTAATGGTTTATCCAATAATCATATACGGACATCCCGTCCTCAGAAAGGTCGCTGAGGATATCGACAGGGACTATCCCGGTCTCGATCAGCTCATTGCCGACATGTTCGAGACTCTTTACAGGTCGGAAGGAATAGGCCTGGCTGCACCGCAGATCGGAAAATCCATAAGGCTTTTCGTTGTCGACGGAGAACCTCTTGCGGAAGATGAACCTCAGTTTGCAGGCTTCAAAAAGGCTTTCATAAACGCAAGAATAACTGAAAAAACCGGCGACTTTGAACTTATGACCGAAGGATGCCTCAGCATCCCTAATCTGAGAGAGGAGGTAAACCGCGAAGCAAGGATCCGGATGACCTGGTATGACGAGAAATGGGAGTTCCACGATGAGGTCTTTGAAGGCTATATCGCGAGGGTAATACAACATGAATACGACCATCTCGACGGTGTACTTTTCACCGACAAGGTCAGCCCGCTCCGCAGACGACTCCTGAAAGGGAAACTCAACGCCATCAGCAAGGGCAAATTCGAAGCCGACTACAAAACCATTCTTGCAACACAGAAACT
>JAVEZS010000042.1:0-23931 GCA_034002885.1 Bacteroidales bacterium | reverse complement strand
AATTATTCTGTAAAAGTAAAATTCTCAACTAACCAAACAAAAAGATGAAACAGATCATTAAATTCCTGGCAATCGCGGTTGTAATACTTGCATTCTCAGGTGCAGCGCATGCACAAACAGTAACAGCCAGTTCAACGGCAGCAGCAATGATTGTTGCCCCTCTTACAATTAATAATACTGTCGGCCTTCATTTCGGTACTATTATGAGAGGAACTGCACTGGGTGATGTTACTGTAGAAACCGATGGTGACAGAACGTCCTCCGGAGGAGTAACTCTATCCACCATAGCGCCTGTTCATACTGTGGCCCAATTTACAATTCAAGGGGAAGCCGGTCGTGCCTATACAATTACCCTGCCTGCAGCTGATATTACTATCACCGGAGCAGGTGATCCGATGACGGTAGGTACCTTCCTTAGTGACCCTGCCGCCGGAACCTATGTGCCAGTCGGAACTTCAACCACTCTTTCAGTCGGAGCAACCCTTGATGTTGCAGCCAACCAGGCCGCAGGCCCTTATACCGGAACATTTAGCGTATCGGTGAATTATAATTAATAACTGTGATCCCTTTTACAGGATCCGATTGTGACAAGACAGCTTAAAATATTTTTAAGCCTGGGGATTATTCTTTTGGTAAACCTCAACCATATAGATGCCCAGGTTACGCAGGCTATAAGCGCTACCGGGCATGTCTATGCAGAAATAATTCCGGTTTTCTCTGCCGGAGAGGTGACCAGACTGAATTTCGGCAGGTTTTCTCCGGGGCCTCAGGGAGGAAGGATAATCCTGACCCCGCAGAATACCATTTCGGTGCAGGGAAGCATAGTTACCGGCACCGGAAGTCATAATGCCGGAAGCTTCCTTGTCACTGGCGATGAGGATGCGGCATTCTCTGTAAGCCTCCCCACCGATCCGGTGGTACTGAAACACATTTCAAGCGAAAAATCCATGCTGATAGAGGAGTGGAATTCCTATCCGCTTCCGGGACCCGGAAACGGACGACTGCAGAACGGACTTCAGATGGTAAATGTCGGCGCTACACTCAAAGTCGGTACTATCCATGATAATCCGGTTGGTGTCTATACCGGTACCTATACAATTACGTTCGACTTTAACTGAAAATACCCTAATATGACCGGCCGATGAACAAATTCAGAAAAATGATAATCACATCCGGATTAGCCCGCGGATTGAATGCTGCTGTGATATCCCTCACAGCAGTGATTGCATTAATTAATTCAGTTCCTGCTTCGGCCCAGGGCGATCTGTTGATTACACCCCGCAGAATAGTTTTTGAAGGGGCAAATAGATCAGTGGATATAAACCTGGCTAATACGGGTGACGACTCTGCAACCTATGCAATATCCCTTTTGCAGATAAGAATGCTCGAGGATGGGGGCTTTGAAACAATAACGGAACCCGATCCCGGACAGATGTTCGCCGACCGCTTTATCCGCTTCTTCCCCCGGACAGTAACCCTTGGGCCGAATGAAGCACAGGTCGTTAAGGTGCAGCTTTACAGGACCAGCGAACTTCAGCCGGGAGAATACAGATCTCATTTCTATTTCAGGGCAGTTCCGGATACCAGACCACTGGGAGAAAATGAAGTATCGGCCGATACGTCTGCCTTCTCAGTAAGGCTCACACCAATATTCGGAATAACAATCCCGGTAATAATACGTAACGGAGTGACTTCGGTCAACGTAACGCTTACCGACCTGTCTTTCACAATGGTGGATGATAACACACCCCGGCTTGGATTTGTCTTCAACAGAACAGGCAACATTTCGGTTTACGGCGACATTGCTGTCGATCATGTCTCAGCCGAGGGTAAGATCACAAGAGTCGGAATCGCTAACGGAGTTGCTGTCTATACACCCAACAACCTCAGAAGATTTCAGCTGGAACTGGCGAGGCTCCCCGATGTCGATTATACAAAAGGAACATTGCGTGTAACATATTCAGCTTCATCGGATGTAAAACCTGCCAGATTCGCGGAAGCTGAACTGGCCCTTCAAAGATAGGAGGAACAATCCGGCGTTCTTACCGTTGAATTTTTATTGCTGACAGAATGAAAAAGCCAGGTCTGATCATTAAAATAATATTTATGGCAGCGGCTTTTAACTCTGCTGTTGAAATTTCTTTTGCCCAGAACCAGACCTTCACCTCAAGCGGAACCTTCACAGTTCCGGCTGGTGTTTCATCAATAACAGTCGAAGCATGGGGCGGTGGAGGAGGCGGATCATCATCAGTGGGTGGAGCTGCCGGGGGAGGTGGCGGGGGAGCTTATACAAGAGGCGTAATTACCGGTCTGACTCCTAATTCTCCAATCACAGTAACAGTCGGTACTGGAGGCAATGCAGGCAGTAGTGGAGGTACTTCATCTGTCGGCATCATAATAGCCAATGGAGGTGCTTCAACATCAAATCGCTCCGGTGGAACCGGAGGCCTGGCATCTTCAGTGGCTGGGAACATCATAGCTTCATTCAGTGGAGGCAACGGGGGGGACGCGAGAGTCACCAGAAGTGGAAACAATAATGAAGGGGGTGGCGGAGGCGGAGGTTCTGCAACAAGCTCAGCCAATGGAGGGGATGGTTCTGATGGTACCGGATCAGGTGGAACCGGAGGAACAGGGGAAGGAGCCGGAGGAAGAGGTGCAGACGGTGACGGTAGTCCTGACGCTCAAGCTGGTTTGGCACCTGGAGGAGGAGGTGGAGGACGAGGTGAAGGTAACAGCTCTTCGAAAGCTGGCGCTGCCGGAAGAGTTATTATTTCCTGGACGCCCCCGGTGTTCTATTCCCAGAATTCAGGTGATCCTGCAGTAACATCCAACTGGAGAACCTCTGATGGACATTCACCTCTGAATTTCACCGGCAACTATCAGTCGTTTGTAATCCGTAACGGCCATAACATGACAACCTCTGCAACAGGATGGGCCATTTCAGGAATAAATACTTCCCTTCAGATACAGAACGGCGGAACGCTTACCGAATCATATGCAATCTCTTTATCTGCCAATACCTCCCTTAGCATAGAAACCGGCGGAACTCTTAACCATAATGTAAATTCCCTCTCCATCTTCAATGGAACGGAGTCATTTGCAACTGGTTCTGCTGTAAACTACGGATTTGCCGGACCACAGACAGTGCTGCAGGAAACTTACGGAAACCTTACCATCTCAGGTTCCGGAATTAAAACACTTAACGGAACATCTACAGTTACCGGAATCCTTATGCTGTCGGGAGGAAACCTGAGCCTCGGATC
The DNA here is from genome assembly GCA_034002885.1 of Bacteroidales bacterium. Lineage (GTDB taxonomy): Bacteria > Bacteroidota > Bacteroidia > Bacteroidales > VadinHA17 > LD21. The sequence goes on along the minus strand of JAVEZS010000042.1, from coordinate 20,668 downwards.
AGGAACAAACAACCTGATAATAGCTGACGGAGGTTCCATCAACTCCTCCACGGCCTTCGACAACAATCATTTGATAATCTGCGACGGATCAGGAAGCATAATCAAAGAAGGAGATTCCGCTTCAGATTTCATTCTGGTGTTCCCAACAGGAACGGGAAACCTTTATACCCCTTTCGAGATCACTTCCTTTAATGCATCAGTCACCGGAAGCGCTTCGATCTCAGTCAGAGCAGTGGCTTCCGGAGCACCCGGCCCGCCCGCAACAGCGACAACCGACCTTACCAAACACTGGCTTGTTTCGTCGACGGGGCTTAATTCCATAAGCGCGAATCTCCGTATAACATACACCGATCCTGACGAAGTCGGACTTGGAGGAGACCAGGATAACTATGTCCCCTTCGTCTTTACAGGAGGCACCTGGATACAACCCGAAACAATAAGTTCTCCTGGTACAAATCCCATGACAGTAACAGCCATCGATGTCATCGACGGCCAGTGGACAGCCAGGGAGGAAATAAAATACGGGACATACTACTCATACCAGTCAGGTCCATGGAACAACGCCGATACTTGGACAACCGATCCGTCGGGGACCCTTTCGGTTAATCCCAAAGTTCCTGCTGAAACCGACCGTGTCGTGATCCTTAACGGACGTACCGTAACAACCACCGCAAACGGTGTTAATGTCCTTTCGCTCGTGATAAACGAAGGCGGTACACTTGACCTTGGCACTTTTACAAGCCAGTCGTTTACAGTGATCCGCGGAAAAGGACTTCTTCGTCTCCAGACCGCGACATTCCCTTCCGGCGACTGGAGTAGCTTTGTTTCTCAGGAGGGCGGATCAGTGGAATATTATAACAGCTCCAACTTCTCTTTTTCACAGCTTGAATATAACAACCTTATAATAAACCTGAGCTCAGGAGCAATAACAGCTACCCTGGCAGGTAATATGGTAATTAACGGCAACCTTACCGTCACGTCGGGAAACCTGCAGATTAACGGGACTACTAATTTAACCAACCGGAATCTCACTGTTGCGGGTGATGTACTTATAGCTTCAGGAGCCGGAATGTCAATAGGGACAGGAAATGCCAATCACAGGATAACTGTCGGCGGGGATTTTACGAATGAAGGAACGGTAAGACTGACAAATCAAACCAATCCAAATTATACTACTCCACCTACAACCGGAAGATCCGACCTGGTATTCAACAACCCTAACGCCCATCAAAACCTCATCTGCAACGGGCAGAGCGACTTCTACCGGATCGAGATCGACAAGGGTATCGATCAGACCTATATATTAAATATTGACGCAGGCAACAACACCAGTTTCAGACTGTTCGGGGTAACCGACATGCAGGCGAGCCCTCCGGTAAATCCTCCACCGTCAATAGAAAACGCAAATGCCCTCGGACTTCTCGCCGGAACTGTCCGCCTGGGACCCAACATCGTGATCCAGAGTCTTGCTGACAACACCGTCTATAACATCGACCTCGATGCCCAGCTCTGGCTCGACGGGGCAAACGTGACTTTCACAAGTGTAACGGAATCAACTAACTCGGTCGTTGTTTACGGAAGCCTCAGGGTATCAGGAATGGCCACCTTAAATGCCAATGGCGGCCAGGGTATAGTGATGCGCGACCAGAGCGCCCTTATCATCGAATCCGGAACGGTAACAACCGACTGCATAAGGACATCCTACATTTCGGGAGCCCACAGGGGAGCTTTCACAATGTCGGGAGGTACCCTCAACATAGAAGGAAACAACCTGAATATCACCGGCCTTGGAATTTATGCCTCCTTTACCCTTCCATACCCCGACAATGTCTTCAGAATGAGCGGTGGAACAATAAACATTCTGTCACCAACAACTGTAACAGGAGGATCCGGAACCAACTTCAGCCTCCTTCTGGGCATGAATCCGAACAATGCCTCTGTTTCGGGCGGTACAATTAACATTACTGTACCTTCAACAAGAAATGCCTTTATAAACACTACCATTCCCCTCTGGAACTTAAACTTTTCAAGCACATCCTCAACATACAGGGGGCAGATCCAGGCTTACGCGGGCAACACGAGCCCTGCTATACCCGCCAGCCCCGTAATTCCGCTGGAGATCCGTAACGATCTCAATATTCTGAATAATGCCGTTTTCAATGCCAACAGCGCCGATGTCTCAGTAGGGAACAACTTATCTGTAAACAGCAGTGCGGAATACGAAACCGGAAATAACACGACAACCTTCAATGGCTCGGGAGGACAGAGGTTTACAAATGCCGGTGTTGTCAACAACGGAACAGGTCTTTACAACCTGACAATAGCTGACAGTTCAAATACCGACATATATTCAAATAATCTCATCCTTAGGGGAGAACTTTTACTGGAAAACGGATCGGCCCTGAATGATATAGGACACACAATAACTGTTGCCGGAAATATATATAATTCAGGCACTCATACAAGCCAGGCGGGCGGAGCGGTTATCCTGAACGGAACCGGCGACCAGGCTATTGGCGGATCAGGAAGAGGAGTGTTCGGCAATCTCAGCATTAACAAAACTTCCGGGAATACTTCTTTCACAGCCGACCAGTCTCTTACCGGAAATCTTCGCCTGGCACAGGGTATTCTCGACATATCGACATTTAATCTGTCATTGGGAGCCAATAGCAGTGTCTATGATGCACTTACCGGGACAACAGCTGTCTTTTCGGCAACAAAGATGATAAGACTTGCCGGAAACCAGAGTGACGGAGGTGTTACAAGGGCCTTTGCAGGATTGTCATCCTTCCTGTTTCCAATCGGAACTGCCGCCGATTATACTCCTGCAACACTCCAGTTTTCTTCTGCCCCAACGCAATGGGGATCGGTTACGGTCAGACCGGTAACTCAACGGCATCCTCTTGTTACCGGAACGAATGCCCTGAGCTACTACTGGACTACAAAGGGAGAAGGATTTGATGGTGTCCAGCCCGGATCAGTATCCTATACCTTCCAGTATTCCACATCCGATCTTTCAGGTTCCGAAACCCTCTACATTCCATCCGCTTACAGACCCTACAGCTGGTACCCTTTAAATGACAATTCAAGGGTGGTTGATGCTACAAATACTGTCCTGTTCACCAATACTAACAATGTCGACGGGGACTTTACCGCGGGCGAGCTTTCCTCTTTCCAGAGCATAAAAGTCTTTTACAGCAGGCAGGATGGCAGCTGGAACGATCCCGCAACCTGGAGCTCGGTCAGCGTCGGCGGACCTGTTGACGGATCAGTTCCCGGAAGCGGAAATCCTGTGGTGATAGGAGACGGGACTATCAATCATACTGTGACCATACCTGAGGGTGTTAACAATATTGTAGCAGGCGGCCTTCAGATCAACAGCGGATCAACCCTTGACCTGCAAACCACTACCGGTCACAACTTCGGGGCTATCCCCGATACCAGGGTTTCAGGAACCGGACGGCTGAGGATTTCATCCTCATCATCCACCGCGGTGTTCCCGGGAGGCGACTTCGGCAACTTCCTTTCAAAGGGAGGAGGTGTTGTCGAATATTACAGCACGCAGACAACCGGACTGACAACATTCACACTGCCTTCAACCTATGTTTCGGGACCCAATACCATCAGTATTTCAGGCTACAATAATCTTGAATTGTCGCCCGGAACCGTAAAAAATATCGTACTTCCAGACAACGACCTTCATATCTTTGATGACCTTACAATCTCTGGCAACGGTATAAGCCAGCTCAACATTCTGGCCTCAGCCAGAACTGTTGAAGTAGACTCCTCACTTATAATAATGAGCGGTACGCTCAGATACATGAACGGCAACAATACTGCACAGAACCTTGTTGTTTACGGAAATATTAGCATTGCTCCCGCTGCAGTCTTTGATGTCAATACCACCGGAACAGCAAACAATCTTCTGACCATTCACGGAAGCCTTTCAAACAACGGAACCTTCGACATGAATGCCGGCGCCGGCCGTGTTTGCAATGTGACCTTTGCCGGAAACACCAACCAGGAAATAAACGGAACAGGAACGATAACCGACTTTAATATTATTGAGGTCAACAAAGGCTCCTCAAGGAACACAATCCTCGAAGTAAAATCCTCCGTCCTTTCCCTTAATACCGCCCTGGCAACTGCACTTACACTTACCAACGGGACATTCAGGCTTACAAGTCCCATGGTACTTAATCTCACAAACGCCGGCAGTTTTACAATTCCGACATCAGGATGCCTTTCAGCCAACGGGGGCACGATAAACATAGGTGGTGCCGGAGCCACTAATTCGACAGATCTTAAACTCGACGGAAGACTTGAGATCCTCTCAGGAAGCATCAATATAGGAACTCCCGGGACCAACCTTAACAACGATATAGAATATTCGTCGGGAGGGATTCCTGAAATAATCGTCTCAGGAGGCAGTCTCTTTGTTAACGGACAGATCCGGAGGGTCACAACAATCAATACAGGATCGCTTAATTATACCCAGTCAAACGAATCAAGTACTGTTACAATAGCAGGAAGGAACGCCGCAAGCTCCCGATCAATGTTCGAAATCCTGAACCAGGGAAGCAAATTCAATATGAGCGGCGGCCACCTTATTATCTCAGGATCTTTTAACAACCCTTCCTTCACTGACCTCTATCTTGTACCCGATTCAAGTCTGGTCACCGGGGGAACAATAATTTTCGGAACCGAAGATACGCCTGCAGGCACAGAATTCAATGCAGTAAGTTCAGTTCCCCTTTACAATTTTGAAATAGACGCAACGGCCAATACAAAAGCACTCGATCTGAGAATATATCCGCTTACAATAAGGAACAACCTTGTTATTAACGGCAATAGTGTGTTCAGGGCCAACGGATTGAATATCGAAATCGCTGGCAGCCTGATCAACAGCAACAGTTCTTCAGGTTCAGGCCTGAACAACGGAGGTTACCAGCCAGGAGCAGCGGGCCAGACAACCACATTCAACAGCCCGGGACCGGGTTACATAACCGGCAATGGCTCAAACCTTACGAATTTCGCCAGCCTGACAATAAGCTCCGGAGGAACACTTACACTCAACCCCAGCAGTAATATAAGGGTGAACGGGAATCTGAGTATTACCTCAGGTATTTTCGAGGACGGAGGGAACAATATCTCACTCACCGGAAACCTGGTAAATGACGCCCGGCACTCCAGCTCTGTTGCAGGAGGCGGCATTATTCTCGAAGGAACGCAGGCCCAGATAATCTCGGGAAACGGAAACGGTATCTTCGGCAACGTGACCATCAGCAATACCACCGGAATAAGCATGGTCGACAATGCCACCATAAACGGAACCCTTACCTTCTCGGGCGGATCAGTCTACATCGACGATTATCTGCTTACACTTGGTGTTAATTCCTCAATAGCTGGAATCCCCGACGAAAATAATATGATAATTCTTAACGGTGTGATCTCTGATGCAGGGGTGAGAAAGATATTCCCCGAAGGAGAAGCATCATTTTCATTTCCTGTCGGAGTGGCCGGCAAATATACACCCGCAGAAAAGGTTTTCGCATCAAATCCCAACAGCAATGCCTCGGTTACAGTCAATCCTGTTGATTATCCTCATCCTCTGTCGGCACTTCCTGAAGGTGATGAACTTAATTATTACTGGAGGGTCGGATCTGAAGGCTTTTCAGGTATTTACTCTGTCACCCACTCCTATACTTATCCTCAGGATGCCGTTAACGGCGATGAATCAGCTTATGTAACGGGACGGTTTCTCAGTGGCCTCTGGATTCCGGAAGGAGGGATAAACGAATCATCTGTTAATCCTTTAACACATCAGATAACCCTTTCCGGACGTGATTTTGTCGACGGGGAATATACTGCAGGGAACCCGCTTAACTTTTCAAACAAACCTGTCCTCTACAGTATAAAATCAGGTAACTGGTACGGTGATAATACCTGGTCAACCACCAGCGGGGGCCCTTCGTGCAACTGCGATCCCGACGGTAATCCGGTCGTGATCAATACGGAACATACTGTAATTCTTAACAACAATTCGGCATTTGCTTATTCCGTCACATTAAACGGAACTCTCGACATTGGCACCACGCTTTATCACAACCTTGGGGATATTAGCGGAAACGGCCTGCTGAAGGTTACATCAACAACAAACGGGATCTTCGTTATGCCCGGTGGTGACTATGATGATTTTCTTTCCGACCAGGCAAGTACTATAGAGCTTTTCGGGAATAACCAGGCAGTCCTGCCATCCAAACCCGGCAATATCTACAAGCCATTCCGGAATCTCATCCTTTCAGGTACCGGTAAAAAAATGATACCTGCCGACGACCTGAAGGTCCTCGGGAACCTTACTATCAGAGATATTTCAACAGTATTGAGCAATGAACTTTCAAACAGAAAACTATACGTTTCCGGAAACTGGACTGACAATAACACCTCAGCAACCGGCGGTTTTATACCTGCACGCGGGCAGGTGATTTTTGACGGTACAGCGAACCAGCTGCTTACGATAGCGAACGGATCAACAACTATTCAGTTTTACGATTTTATTGCTGCCAATGCGGCAGGGATAACGCTTTCAGGTGCAGGGAAAGCAAACATTTCAGGAAGGCTTACCCTTGGGAACGGTATAATCACCACCAATTCAGTCAACATGCTGACGATCTCCAATACAGCAGAGAATGCTGTTTCCGGAGGCAGTACCGGTTCATTCGTTAGCGGTCCCCTGCAGAAAAGTATGCTCGCAGGAGGTGATTTCATGTTTCCCACAGGTGATGCTTCAGGATCACGCTACGGAAGATTATACCTGACCGGCGTCACTTTAACCGGCAGCTATACTGTCTGGTACCATAATTATAATCCTCTTACCGATGGTTTTGATCCTGAGGACAAGACAGCGCCCGTTGATGTGGTAAGCGATTCGGAATACTGGAGTGTAAACGGCCCTGCTTCCTCTGAAGGTGATGTCACCCTCCGGTGGGATGAATCAAGCGCAATCATCCCGGCCGATGCACTTACAAGAAATAAACTCAGGGTTGTCGAATGGAACCCTTCATGGATCAACCGCGGAAACGGGGGCATAACAGGAGTTATGAATTCAGGCACTATCATAACAAGCCCTCCCGTGTCCCTCGCCGGCAATCACATCTTCACTATAGGTGTGGAAAGCCTTCCGACAGCTACCATCACCAGCGGACCGGCCGGAATCTGCGACGACGGATCCTCAACGAACATCTCAATCGATCTGACCGGAACACCTCCCTGGACCCTCAGGTACAGGATCAATGGTGCCAATGAGACTACCGTGGCGAATATTGCAAATTCCCCATATACCCTGGTGGCTTCAAATGCAATCCCCGCACTGGCAGCAGGCGGGCCAGGCAGCTACTCTTTCACGGTATCATATATCCTTGATGCCAGCGGAAGCACAGGTATCAGGGATTTCGAAACTGCAGCCCTTATAACCCTCCATGCCTCCCCCGAGCCGTCAATATCGGGGCTGGCAACTACTCCGGCCAGTTCGCTTGCGACATACAGTACTCCTGCAGTAACTGGTGTTACCTATCTGTGGAGCGTTACGGGGGGTACTATCCAGAGCGGCCAGGGAACCAGCAGTATCATTGTACAATGGGGAGCGGGACCTCTTGGATATGTTACTCTTTCGGAGACCGTTACAGAGGGAGGATGCAGCGCATCGACAGGGCCCTGGCAGGTTACAATAACCGATATTCCCGATCCTGAGGCAGGGGGTAACACTTCCGTATGCCTGGGCTCTACTGAACCCTATTCTACACCTCTGGTCAGCGGACATACATATTCCTGGACTGTCACCGGAGGGACTTTTACGGCCGGTCCGACAGACAACATAATAAATGTCATCTGGACTACCGAGGGCCCGGGAGAGGTGACAGTAGCAGAAACTGGCTCAACAACCGTTTCATCAACACTTGAGGTGATGGTTAACGAGCTTCCACCCGACGACAATGCTGTGTCAGATCCCACTGCATGCGCAAATGCCCCTGCCAGAGTCATTATCTCCGGCGCACCTGCTGGTCTGACTTACCAGCTTCGCCTGAACACCGACAATACTCCCGTAGGCCCGCCTGTAAGCAGTATGGGCGGCGGTGATGTAACACTTACTGTCACTCAGGCTGTTCCGACAATATATAATGTCTGGGTTACAAATGAGTACGGATGCGGAGTCATGCTTACCGACCTTGCCGTTGTTACAATCAGTAACGATCAGGCGTGGACAGGAGCTCTGGGACCAGACTGGAGTGTTGCAGGAAACTGGTCATGCGGTATAATCCCGTCGGAAGATGCAAGTATTACAATTCCTGTTACAGCAAACAATCCTGTGATCAATACAGGCGAAAGCGGTTCCGTTAACAATCTCGTAATAGAACCCGGAGCTTCCCTTCTTGTAAGCGGGGGAAGCCTTGAGATCAGGGGTGTCGTATCCGGTGGCGGGATAATCGATGCCACTGACGGCATCATAGAAATGACCGGATCATCAGCTCAGACGATAAATCCTTCATTTTTCAGCACGGGCACTGTCAGGGATCTTACCGTTGACAATGTCTCAGGCGTTGCCATTACAGCCCCTCTTGGCGTTACCGGCATAGTAAGAGTCGAGTCAGGCAACCTCTCGTCGGGAGGAAATCTTACTCTTGTCTCCACTGCTGCTGCCACTGCTCTTGTCGATGGTTCCGGATCAGGTACCATTACCGGCGAAGTCAATATGCAGAGATACCTTCCCGTTGCATTCGGCTACAAATACCTGAGTTCTCCTTTCAGCGATGCTACCGTAGGTGAACTTGCCGATGAGATCGACCTGGGCGATCCATGGCCCCCTGTATACCGGTATGATGAGAGCAGCGAGATCACAGGATGGATAAGCCATGTTACGCCAACCGACCCTCTTGACCCTCTTGCCGGATACGCAGTTCAGTTCGGGTCATCAGGCTCCCCCCTGACTGCAGATATGACCGGAGTCCTGAACAACGGCACTCTATCCGTTACCCTGATGAACAACGACAACGAATTCACGGAAGGCTTCAACCTGATAGGCAATCCATACCCGTCACCTATCGACTGGGCGAGCCAGGCAGGAATTAACAGAATAAATGTCGGGGCTGCGATCTACTACTTCAAAGCCAGTCCAAGCGATGAATTCGGAGGCCGCTACAGCACCTGGGTTAACGGAATTGCAAGCGATGATACGGTCACGAATATAATACCATCGATGCAGGGCTTCTTTGTCCATGTCAACAGCGGCCCACCCTGGCCTGTTACAGCTTCGCTTACAATAGATAACAGTGCAAGGGTTACGGATCTGACACCACAGCTGACCAAATCCGGCTGGAAAGCCGACCCACCTCTGATCAGGATCTCAGCTGCCTTTGCTGATGATGCTGAATCGGCCGATCCTGCTGTTATATATCTGGACCCGAAAGCGACCGTGGGATTCGACAGCAATCTCGATGCCCTGAAAATAATGAATACCGACTATTATGCCCCCAGCCTTTTTATTACCGGACCCGACTCCAGAAGACTTTCCATAAGTGCTCTGCCTGAAAAGACCGATACCATTATCAGTGTTCCCCTGGGCGTGAAAACATATATTGACGGAATGCTGGTATTTAAAATTGTGAGTACAGGCGGAGACCTTTCGGGATGGAAAATATGGCTGACAGATAAAACATCAGGAACTGAAAATGACCTTGATAACGAGAAGGTATTCAGTATCGGTCTTGATGCAGGTGAATATACCGGCCGCTTCTGGCTGAACCTCAGCCCGTCCGTAACCGGAATAACCGATGATCCCATCAAAGAGGAACTTGTATCCATATACAGTTCCAAGGGAGTTATAAAGACTTTCATCGACACGAACAGGACGGGAGAAGGTCAGCTTACAATACACGACCTTTCCGGAAGGCTTCTTTTTGTTGAAAGAAATATCGGATACGGTTACAACGATTATTATCCGGGCCTCAAAGACGGAATCTATATTGTGACATATAATTCGAAAAACTACAGAATAGCTAAAAAGATATTTATCCGTAACAGATGATTTATTCACGACAAAATATATTAAAAGCCTTACAGGCCGGGATCCTGATCATAATCATCCATGTCTTCGCAGGAGCCGCCCTGAATGCCCAGGAGCCTCCTCCCAGACCAATCAGGATCAACCCGACAGCCCAGACACTTGGTTTTGGAGCTTTTTATCACGGACCAGGCGGTGGTACAGTCTCAATAGATCCCTCCGGAACCCGCTCCTCTACAGGAGATATTGTACTTCTCGGTTTGGGCTATGCGTACTCGCCCGCTGTGTTCGAGGTCAATGCACACCCGGGTACAGTGATTTCCATTCTGAACGGACCACCGGTTACCCTTACAGGAAGTAACGGCGGTTCATTGCAGCTGTCTTTGGGCAGTTCGATCCCTGGTCCTCAGTTTGTCTCGAACGTGAAATTCAACATTGCCATTCCTTTATCCGTCGGAGGAACAATTACGGTGGGAGGCAGCTCTGTCGCTAATCCCCCGGGAACTTATAATGGCCTATTCTACATAACTCTTGTCAGGGAATAAAGCTTGAAGCACTAATCTAAAATGAAACTATGGCAGGAATGAAAGCATACCAGGTATATCTTCGAAGCAGAAGTGTGCCCGTACGCTCTCTTCCGGCCATAATTGCCTTATCGACCCTGCTGCTGGTTGCGGGGATCATGGACCTTCGGGCCCAGGCGCTGCCGGAATATGATGAGATAGCTGTTTCAATAGAAATTCCCGGCCTCGGTGCTTTTGAAATGGACGCCCTCATCAAAAATGAACAGCTCTACCTGCCTGTAATCAACCTCTTTAAGTTTCTGAAAATAAACTGCGAACCATCGGCTGACCTCGATGTTATTAAAGGATTCTTCTCATCTACTGAAGCCACCTACATAATCGACAGACAGAACAGAACAATTAGCTACCTCGGCAAAAGCTTTGACCTGGAACAGGACGACATTATTAAAACCGAAACAAACATTTATATGCGGTCACCCTGGTTCGGAAGGGTTTTCGGCCTCGACTGCAACTTCAGCTTCAGATCGCTCTCGGTGACCCTTACTCCCGGTACCGATCTGCCCCTGATACGTGAAATGAAACAGGAAGAGATGCGGAAAAACATTTCAAAGCTCAGGGGCGATGCAAGAGCCGATACTGTTATTGGCAGAAGCTACCCCGCATTCAGATTCGGCATGGCCGACTGGGGTGTATATACCTCGCAGGAAATAAACGGGAAAGCCGATACACGACTTAACCTTGCCCTCGGCTCTATGATTGCCGGAGGTGAGGCAACTGCATCTTTATATTATAACAGCTCTTCTCCATTCAACGAGAAACAACAGCGCTACCTTTGGCGCTATGTAAACAACGACTTCGCACCCCTCAGACAGGTCCTTGCCGGAAAGATACAGACGGGAGCCCTTTCGTCTCTCTACAATCCTGTCATAGGAGTACAGCTTACAAATACCCCGACAACATACCGACGATCGTTCGGAACCTACCTTATCACCGACCACACCGAACCAGGATGGACGGTCGAACTTTATGTGAATAACATCCTCGTTGACTTCGTTAAGGCCGATGCCTCCGGATTCTTCAGCTTCCAGGTACCTCTTGTTTACGGTAACTCACTCGTGAAACTTAAGTTCTTCGGCCCCTGGGGCGAGGAAAGAACCCGCGAGCAGAATATTAATATCCCCTATAATTTTCTCCCGGAAAAAACACTTGAATATACCCTAAGCGCAGGGATCGTCGAAGACAGCTCGGCAAGCAGGTTCTCGCGCGCCAGCATCAACTACGGATTATCCCGGAATATGACCGTCGGAGGAGGAGCGGAATATCTTTCCTCAATAGCAGAACAGCCTTTCATGCCATTTCTTAATGCATCACTCCGGTTGGCAAACAATATACTTGTTTCAGGTGAATACGCCCCGGGCGTAAGGGCAAAGGGAACTCTCTCCTACCGGCTCCCGTCAAATATCCAGTTCGACATCGATTATACATGGTACGACAAGGAACAAAAAGCTATCCTCTATAACTACAGGGAAGAAAGAAGGGCATCCCTTTTGGTCCCGCTAAGGATAGGCAAATTCTCGTCATTCAACAGATTTACCTTCAATCAGATAGTCCTTCCTTCCTCAAAATATACAACTGGCGAATGGCTTATCACCGGATCATTGCTCGGTGTTAATGCGAACCTGACAACCTATGCCCTTTTTATCGACGAGATCAAGCCGTATGTCTACAGTAATATGTCACTGGTATTCAAGGCTCCCCTGGGATTCACTGTAATGCCCCAGGTCCAGTACAGCTACAGCTCAAATGAAGTGTTTTCGCTTAAGGCAAGACTTGAAAAGAAAGTGCTCAGGAACGGATTCATGAATCTGTCGTTTGAACGTAACTTCCGGAATGACCTCAGTCTGGCTGAAGCCGGAATAAGATACGACTTCTCTTTTGCCCAGGCCGGAGCCTCAGTCAGACAGTACGACGACAGAACGAGCTTCGTTCAGTATGCGAGGGGAAGCCTTGTAAACGACAGGAAAACAAAATATCTGCGGGCAGATAACCGTACAAACGTTGGAAGAGGAGGGATAAGCATAATTCCCTTTATCGATCTCAATTCAAACGGCATCAGGGAAGCAGACGAACCAAAGGCAAAAGGACTTAATCTTCGTGCCAACGGGGGAAGGATCGAAATCAGGGATCGGGATACAACAATAAGGATACTGGGCCTTGAACCATATACAAACTGCTTCATTGAACTCGACCCGAACAGCTTTGAAAGTATCTCCTGGAGACTGGCGAAAACAACTTACAGCGTTGTTGTCGATCCGAACATTCTCAAGACAATTGAGATACCGATCAGTGTTACCGGGGAGGCGACAGGGTATGTAAAGATTGATGACGGACAGAACATTAAAGGACAGGGAAGGGTGATCGTCAGATTTTCAGATGAAAAATCCAAACAGGCTGCTGTTACCCTCTCCGAAGATGATGGCTATTACAGTTATTTCGGCTTAAATCCCGGGAAATACTTCGTAATGATCGACACAGCCCAGCTCAGAACACTCGGGATGAAGTCAGAACCCGAAAGAATCGGCTTTAACATAAAGGGAGGTATTGAAGGGGATATTGCAGGAGATCTCGATTTTATACTGAGCATTATAAAAAAGGATACAGCAGCAGAAGCCCCTGTATTATCTGAGATCCCTTCTCCTAAGGCCGATACTTCATTTATTGTCCTTCATGAGCTTACCGAAGAGGTCTATACAATTACAGAAGACAGCTGGGCTATTCAGATAGGCGCTTTTAAAAGCAGGGAATATGCTGAGGGATTCAAGGAAATGCTCGAAAGAGAGCTTGGCAAGGATGTACAGATAACTGTTGCGGGCGAATATTACAGGGTCAGGATACTTGATCTTCCAACCAGGGCAGAAGTGGATGAGAACGTTGTCAAACTTAATAAACTGGGATTCAAGGAACTCTGGATAATACACCTTCTTGCACGCCAGCAGCAGATAGTCCTTGTTTCCCGCGAAGACTCCCTCGCCCTGGTCAGAACAGGAACTCCAATAACCGGATTACCACTGACCGAAGCAGAAACAGCAGCCATCGGGTTTGAGGCCTTCAGGCTCAGATCAGATGCAATGGCCCTGAGAAGAGATCTTTCAGCTCCCCTCGACAGGAAAAGGAGCTTTGAACCGGGCAGAAGGTACTACAGACTCGAAACACCCGACCAGCCAATACTCGATCCCGAAATGCTGAACGCCATAAGCGAGCTTTTACCAGGATATGGCGAAATCGACATGAGTAACGATTGGGAAACACCACCGCTAAAAGCTGTTCCTGCCGAACCGGAAGAAAGAGAAGTAATTACAGTCAGCAAAGCTCGTGTTATCCCGTTCAGTACCGTCAGTGTGGCCGAAAAGGTTCCTGACACTCTGGTTACTGAGGAGAAACCCGCCTTGAAAGCACCTTCCGTTGCACTCCAGGTGGCAATCTACATAAGAGAATCCCAGGCCCTTAAGGCACAGAAGAAAATTATGAAAAAACTCAACCTCCCGGTCGAGATAGTAAAACAATGGGATTACTACCATGTGATTGTCACTGGCTTCCATACAAGGGAAGAAACCTACCAGTATTACCCCGAACTGGCCGGACTTGGCTATCCGGGCATCACCCTAATCGAAAACTACAGGAAATAAGCCCCTCCTCCTGATTCCTGCCTGAACTTGCAGGAAACCGGATTTACATTTTCCTGCATTGGTTTGAGAAGTGAAAAACAGCTAACTTTAAACCATACGCTTTATGATCAAAAATTGAAGCCTATGAGAAAAATAGCCATCATCTCTCCAAGCGTCAGAGAGGGAAGAAACAGCCACAGGGCAGCTCTTTACTTTATGAACCTTATTACTGAAAAAGGCCTGGCTGAAGCCGAGATCCTTGACCTTCTTGAGTATGACTTCCCTCTTTTCAATGAGAGACTGAAATACCAGGATTCACCACTGGACAGTGCGAAAGACTTTGCTGAAAAGATAAGATCGGCCGACGGTGTCATTGTTCTGTCGGTCGAATACAACGGAGCCCCGCCGGCGAGCATCAAAAACGCCGTCGACCTTCTTATCGATGAGTGGCGCCGGAAACCCGTGGCCTTCGTTTCTCTCTCCGACGGTCCCTTCGGAGGCACACAGGCTATTATAGCACTTCAGTTTGCTTTCCTGAAACTCGGGGCTGTATCAGTACCCTCAGTGCTCAGAATACCCTTTATTAAAAATGCATTCGATATCAATGGTGACCCCGAAGATAAGGAAACATGGGACAAAAGGGGCCTTGCACTGGTTAATGAGCTACTATGGTATATCGAAAATCTTGTCGGGAAGAAATGAAAAGTCAGCAAAAAGTCCTTGTTACAGGAGCAGGCAAAGGAATAGGAAGGGAAATAGCGATCTCCTTCGCATTGCACGGCGCCAGCGTTATGGTAGCCGACAGTGATGAAACCGGAGGCCTCAGGACAGTAAACCTGATCGCAGAAAGGGGGTGTAAAGCCTTCTTCTGCAAGGCCGATATCTCTGATCCTGTTATGGTTGATGCCTTGATAAAAGATTCAGAAGAGAAACTTGGGGGGATCGGTATACTTGTCAATAATGCAGGTTTCGGGATCTGGAAGTCGCCTTATGATCTTACTATTGAGGAATGGGATTCCGTAATAAATACCAATCTCAGGGGAGCCTTCCTTTGCTCCAGGAAGGCAGCTGAAATAATGAAAAGAGGCGGAGATGGATGCATAATAAACATAGCCTCAACAAGGGCTTTCATGTCGGAACCCGGATCCGAAGCCTACGCAGCCTCAAAGGGAGGCCTGGTGGCTCTTACCCATGCATTGGCTGCTTCCCTGTCGAACGACAGGATAAGGGTCAACTGTATAAGCCCCGGATGGATAGAAACAGGCGACTACAGCATACTGAAGGAAAGCGATCACCTGCAGCATTTCTCACAAAGGGTGGGAAAACCCTCAGACATAGCTCAGGCCTGCATCTTCCTTGCCGAAAATGATTTTATAAACGGGGAGAACATCATTATCGACGGGGGTATGACAAAAAAGATGATATACCTGCCCTGACAGGCGTGGGAAAAACGATTTCCCGGGAACATTTGAGAAAAATCCAACGAAAAACCAGCCAGAAGATGAAACCGGACAAGTTCAGTGTAAAAGCAAGAAAAAACAGTTTCAGATACGCGTTCAGGGGCCTGGCTTCTCTTATAAGGAACGAACACAACTCAAGGATACATTCTGCAGCTGCGGTCATCGCTATAACAGCAGGCTTTGTTTTAAGGATCAGCCTGCCCGAATGGTGCATCCTGGCCATTGTCATTGGAATGGTGTTTGTTGCCGAACTCCTGAACAGTTCTGTCGAAACGCTTGCCGATGTGGCTGAACCCGGGTGGAACACAAAAATAGGACTGGTGAAAGATTATTCCGCTGCCGCGGTTCTTATTGCATCCATAGTTTCGCTGATAGCAGGAGCCGTTATCTTTATTCCGAAAATAATATCCTTACTCCGGAACTGAATATCTTATGTTTGTCCAATGAGACAACTGTCTGCTTTGTGTTATTAACCACTGATTTCACGGATAGTACGGCCAAGGCACGGATGATCTCAAATTTTAAATTCCGTGGTTTTCTCCGTGCTCTCCGTGGAATCCGTGGTGTATCAATTCGCGAAGATCTATATTCTTTATAAATGCTCTGAAATCTGCAACTTATCTCTTCGGACTCTGACTTGAATAACCTTGTGAATCCTTTATTCTAACAAAGGTATCCCTGCCGCATTAATTGTCAGAAGTCAGGAAAGGTTCTGTTAAGCAGTTTTTTTGCCCCGACAGGTAAAAAATAACGTTTTCCCCAATGAATTTTTTACCTGAAACAATATGAAATGAACAAAATCCGGAAAATTCATCCAGAAAATCCGGCTTTTCGTCAAAAACGGAAATTCCAGTCTTTTTTCTTGCTTAGTCTTATATCTGCCTGTTTTAAAGCATATTACAGATAATAAATGCCATTCACGGCTAAAAATGGCCTTTTTTCCGTAAATATCGGGTCTGTTTTGACGAATGGTCTTTTTACTGCTGCGGGCTGCCGCAACCGATAAACGACATTCCGGATATCGTTGACCAACGGACCTTAGAACAAGCTCAAATGCCCATATATTGGGCTCTTGCTACTTGCACAGACATTCCATTGGAGCTATTTTTAAGTCATAAACAAAACCCAAAGGAAAATGGAAACTATATCTGAAACCGCCACCTTACAAACCGTTGATGAATCATTGGTTTTTCATCCCGACAGGGACAAGAGTTCTCATGGCATTTCCGGATTCTTCCCTGCAATGGTGAATATGATAGCTGAGGACGGAGGTAATTTCTTCCGCTATATTAAGGAGCTCGGACTTTCGAGGGAAAAGAATATTGTGGTGCTTTCGTCAAGACACCATTACTTCTACGATGAGAATGAGATGAAAAATGTAAGTACTCTCATTAATCTCAGAAAACTCAATTCAATAAAAGCCCTCGACGAGTTTATCCTTTCGCTTGTAAAAATAATGCCCACTGATTCAAGGTTCGTAGGTTGCTTCGACGACAGCGGTAAAGGCAACTCATTCAATCATCCCTTCAGGCTTATAAGAAAAACAATAAACCTCCTCGGGTCGGCAGGCGACCACATTCTTACAAAAGATAAGGTTAACGCTATCCTGGAATCATATGGCTTCAGGGTATCCGATTTGACAGAAATCGACGGGAAAACATACTTCTGTGCTGCTAACGCCGGCAAACGCTCGAAGCTCAGAGCTTAAACAGCGCCCTTGCATTCTCCCTGAATATCCCGTCGAGGATATTCAGGGCTCTCTCTTCATTAAGCAAACCCCTGCACACCCTTTCCGCCAGAACTTCAGAAACAACATCAAGTGCATAATCGAGCGATCCTGCCGATTCTTCGATCAGATGGCAGTCGCCTCCCCATAGGATCTTATTGTAAGGAACGCAGTCGAGCATCGTCCCGAGCGTGCTTACAGCCTTTTCCCTCGAGATCTGGGGAAGCCAGACCAGATTGAGGTAAACGTTCGGAAACATCTTGCCCAATGCCACAAACTCATCAGTCCATGGATATCCTCCGTGAAAAAGGTCAAACCTTGCATCGGGATATTTAAGGAACAGATTGTTGAGCTTTACGGGCCGGCCGTTTTCAAGACTGTTCCCGTTACCTGCCAGGTAACCTGTATGTATCTGTACCGGGAGGTCATATCTGACAGCTTCTTCTATGATCCATTGGAAAAGGAAGTCCTCTATCTTTTTAACCTCTTCCGGGCTCAGGCTGGCCGAGGGCTTATCATAAAGGGATTTTGCTTCCTCATAAGATACCTCTTCGTAATTCAGGGTCCGTGAATAGGCCTGGGAGTTCTTTACAGCAACAGCTCCTTTCTCAATATTGAGCCTGAAAAGATGATCGCAATACGACAGGTAGTCATCAAGGCCTGCAATTTTAAAACCTTCTCCTGCTGCACGCCTGTAGACCGATCTCAGTGAATCGGTCTGGCCGGGCTTCTTTCCTGCTTCCGAAACAAGCAGGTTGATGTTGAATACCAGCGCGAAATACTCAGTGTCAATTTCAGTGTTGAACGGATCCCAGTGCTGATCCTTAAACATAAGGTCAAATCCCGATTTTCTGAAGGCTTCTCGGAACCAGGCATCATAGTCCCTGTAGTTTTCTTCTATCTGAGATGAAAGCACCTTTACGTTCTCATTTGTAAAAAAGAGATCGCTGAAGCCATACAGTTTCCTGAAACCTCTAAGGAAATGACCGTAATAACTAGTCGCCTGAGAATTGTCAAGAGCCCTTCCATAAGTTTCCCAAAGCTGATCAGGTCCAAGTGAGTCGGCAAGCCTGAAGCTGACCCCGGTTCCTCCTGCCGTTCTGATGTCGGCTGCAAGATAACTGGCGGCAACAAGATGATAGAACCCGAAACTGTACTCGCCGTAGGTCTCAGGCAAACGCTGGTGCTCGTGAGTGTCTATCACCTTTATCTGTCCGGCATGCTCTCTCAGTCTCTTGTAAACCCGGTCGTACTCATCCCCGCAGCCGGCAACAAGCAAAACAGTTATTGTAACGAATGACCAGAAAAGCAGTCTGATGCAAACTTTATTAATCATGGCTGATATTTTCTTTGTTATTTAACTTTACCGTTCACTTGCACTGATTATCATTTGTTATTTCAGGAACCCTTTCCGAATCATCTTGCGATTAATTCTTATATTTGAATGAGAGGCTTCCAGCCTCATCTGATCCAAAACCTGACAGCCGGCTCTTTTATCATCGAAGTTATTTAAATCCTGCAAAATGAACAAAAATACTCACAGTTCCGGGAAATTACTTTTAGTCGCTGCTCTTGCGGCTTTTATGGCTTTTACGGCTTCCACGAAGTTATCAGCTCAGAAGATATATGTCAATACTGACCTGGAAGGGATCAGCGGGGTGTACAAGTTTGCCCAGACCCGGGAGAAGGATTCGCCGCTGAACATACAGGCCTGTGAATATTTCATGGGCGACCTTGCTGCCGTAATCCGGGGTCTCAGGGACGGCGGTGCCAGAGAGATCATTGTTCTCGACGGACATGGCTCACAGTGCGTTATTCCCCACCTGATGGAACCCGGAGCCAGGTATGTGACCGGACTCCCGCGGCCGGGGGCAGGGAACCTTTCAGAACTCGACAGTACCTTCGATGCAATGGTAATGATCGGATTCCATGCCATGATGGGTACTCCCGACGGAGTTCTTCACCATACGCAGAGCTCGAGGAGCGAGAACAGGTACTGGTATAACGGTGTCGAATCGGGTGAGCTCGTCCAGAATGCTCTGATCGCGGGTTATTACGGAGTGCCTCTTGTGATGGTCACAGGCGATGAGGCTACCTGCAGGGAGGCAAGACACTTCTTTGGCGAAAAAATTGTAACGGTGGCCACGAAAAAGGGCTTCTCGAGAGAATCAGCACTCCTCTACCCCTTCGAAGAGACAAGAAAGGCTCTTTATGATGGTGCAAAAAGGGCTATGAGCATTATCGCCTCGGTAAAACCCTATAAAATCGAAATGCCGGCAAAGGTGAAAATGGAGTATAAGAAAGCTGCTGATGGCAATACTTTGCCCGAAGTAGTCACCGTGGAAGGCGTAGCCTCAGATGCACTTCACATACTTCAGTTCGAAAGATCGCGGTAAGATCACGGTACAGGTTTTCAGGTCCGGTACCTGATGAATGGTTTGTTGCTGATCAGCAGTGTCTTGTCAGTCAGTATGTCAGATACGACTTTTAAATCGTCTGCTTAATGAAACCAGAATCTTCATGAAGGCTTTTTCTTATTGTACATTCAAAAGGAATTATTAAATTGCTGAAACTATTTTGTCATCTGTAATAATTGCCTGCTATCTGTAATGAAGTCGCTTGAAGAAAGAAAAGCAATTCTTGACAAGGAGATTTTCAAACACGTCAACCATGGCTGGAGGCTTGTTCACCAGTCTGATACCAAATGCCTTCTTGAAAAGAAAAGAAAGCCAAAAGGCTGCCTTCTTGCCTTTCTTTTATTGCTTCTAATAATCCCCGGCATTATCTACCTCCTGATGAACAAGGGAAAAAGCACTCTTATGATAGAAGTTACCCCAAAGGGCGATGTTACAATTACTACCACAGGTTTATCCATCTTTGAAAGACAGGAGCTCGAATCATACTAAAGTTTCATAACACGTCTGTCTGACTCCGGAAGTGAAAACCTGTCAGTTTCCAGGGCAGAATATCTCTGACTGCTAAAAAAACTTCCTGGTACCTGAAAAAAACCTTCAAAAAGTTTGCATAATTAAAACTTATGCTCTACATTTGTAGAGTTGTATAATTTAATGTAGAGTATTATGTATCTCACATCCGCCGAAGAACAGATAATGAAACTGCTCTGGAAACTTGAAAAAGCCTTTTTCCGCGACCTGCTGAATGAATTTCCTGATCCCAGACCTGCATCAACAACAGTGCTGACATTACTCAAACGAATGATTGACAAGGGATTTGTC
>JAVEZS010000041.1:0-23981 GCA_034002885.1 Bacteroidales bacterium | reverse complement strand
TTTCGGGATGAACCACCTTTGTCAGGGCTTCAAGAATTTCCTGTTTTCTGTACATTTTCTTATTGTAAAATTTTTCTTAAGGATCCCCGCTTCTTCTCCCAGTCCTGTTTCAGGGGTCAGTCAGGTACCTGCCTTAATGGTTTTAAGCTCAGGCAGGATCCTGTTTTTATTTAAATTAAATATAAACAAGCTGCAATTTTAGCAAAATTTTGCCTGACAGCAAAATTTCATTTCAGTTCATCTGAGGGGTCCCAGAACTTTTCCCTGAAATTGACCACCCTGTCATCCTCTATAACCAGCCCTTCATTCTCAAGAAGCTGCTGCATTGTTGTGCTGTTCCCGAAATGCTGCCTGCCGGTAAGGAGTCCGTTGCGGTTTACCACACGGTGAGCCGGGATGAACTCCGGTCTTGTGTGGCTCGAATTAAGAGCCCAACCTACCATGCGAGCTGACCTTCCCGTGGCCAGATAACGTGCAATGGCCCCGTATGAAGTGACCCTTCCGAACGGAATGAGCCTTGTTACATCATATACCCTGCTGAAAAAATCATTACTTGATTTGTCTTTCCCAATCATTGCTGATCACTTTGTCCTTTGAAAGCCTGAATGCCAGATAATTGATCTTTTGTCCTTTATTCCTGAACATCGACTCATAGTGGGTTTTTATCGACAGGATTCCTTCGGATATCCTTCCGGCCTGTACGGTATCCTTAGGGTCGGGATAGAGATTGCCCGGGACGATGACCCTGCCTGCTGCCATTGTATCCATGTCTGTAGTTGAGAACAGGATCTCCGGTGAATTTCCGGAAGCGAGTCTGAGAGTATAGTCGAACAGTTCCCTGTTATCAGTTTTGAGATGGATGATCCCTCTGTCTTTCAGGAACGAACGGTAGGTATTAAGAAACCACGGACATGTAAGTCTTTTGTTAGAATTTCTTTTTCCGGGGTGAGGATCGGGGAAGGTGATCCAGATTTCGTCAACCTCATCGGTCCCGAAAAATGATCCTACGAATTCAATCCTGGTCCTGAGGAAAGCAGCATTGCCTGTTTTATTTTCCGTTGCAGTCTTTGCTCCCCTCCATATACGCGCACCCTTTATGTCGACTCCAAGAAAATTGCATGCAGTGAACAAGGCTGCAAGCCCAATGGTGTACTCTCCCTTTCCGCAGCCAAGTTCAAGGACTAAAGGATTATCATTTCTGAAAACGAGCTTTCTCCACTGACCCCTGAGCGGGTGATCCGTACCTGGTTTATGATCTGTTCCGGGCTCAATTACATTGGCAAAGGCCTTCATCTCGGCCCACCGGGCAAGTTTATTCTTTCCCACCTGAAAACCTTTTATCGGGCTTTTTCAATCCTTACACCAACATCATAAACTCCCTTGAGTTCTCCGATACGCATGCCGTGCTGTATGTCTATCCGCCAGTCGCCTTTCACAGGGAAAAAGACATTGTTCCGGTATGGAAGCCTGAGCTCGTGAATATCCCCGAAACCTCTGCCAAACCAGTTGCCTTTTTCGTCTGCAAGCTCATATTGAAGTGTGTCGGTAATACGCTGCCCGTCGGGAGAAGTTGTCGTCACAAAAAAATAAATGTTTCTGTATGGGTATGAAGACCCGGTTCTTAAAAGCAGGGAGATATTATGGTTACTCAGGGTGTCGTTTACCGGAACCGTGAAAGAAGGAATGTCAGCGATTGCCCAGGTTTTGCCCTTTATGCCGGCAGTGTCAGTAAACACCACATTCCTGACGCATGCCGAGGTCAGAAATATAAAAACCATTACAGGAAGCAGCTTATTTGTTCCTTTTATCATTAAATCTTCTGTTTTTTCTTTTGTGAGGATTCCGCTGCTGACGATTTTTGCTTTCAGGCTGGTCGAACCGCGTCAGACTGCTGTTAAGAAGAAGATCGCCCGATGGTTCAGGCATGCCTTCCCTGATTTCTGCTTCAATAAGCCTGTCGGGTCTCTTCCCTTTCCTGTTCATAGCCTGTATCTCCCTTACTCTATCGACGGGCACGGGAGTGAGATTCACCAGAGAGCTGGAATCGCCGCTGTACCAGTAAAGGCTTTTGTGAACCTCCATCTTTACAAAGTAAGCTTTTGTATCACTTAGCTCGAGAGGTATATCCCTGGGAGGGAACGACCTCTGGGCGTCAACATAGCAGTCGAACTCAAAATTAAGGCAGCATTTGAGTTTGCTGCACTGTCCGGCAAGTTTCTGGGGGTTGAGCGATAACTCCTGATATTTGGCATGGGTTGTAGTCACCGAGATGAAATTCGAGATATGGGTGGAACAGCAGAGTTCCCTTCCGCATGAACCAATACCTCCTATCCTTCCTGCTTCCTGGCGGGCACCTATCTGCCTCATCTCTATCCTTACCCTGAACTCATCGGCAAGCACCTTGATGAGCTGTCTGAAATCGACCCGTTCATCAGCGATGTAATAAAAGATAGCCTTTGTCAGGTCGCCCTGGTATTCAACATCGCCTATCTTCATGTTAAGCCTTAGCTCCTCAGCTATTTTTCTCGATCTGAGCATCGTTGGTACGTCCAGCTTCCGTGCCTCCTCCCATTTCAGGATATCTGCAGGCTTTGCCTTACGGTAAACCTTTTTAAGCTCTTCGGCGGCAGGACAGACTTTCAGGCGCTTCATCTGCTCATTAAGCAGAGGGCCGGTCATGGAGACCCTGCCGATATCATGTCCGGGAGAGGCTTCAACGGCAACAATGTCGCCTACCTCAAGCCTCAGACTGTTGACATTCCTGTAAAAACCTTTCCTGGTATTTTTAAACCTTAACTCTACAACATCATTTTCTCCCGGCGCACAGGCAACATCTTTCAACCAGTTGAAAGAGTCCAGTTTGTTCAACCCCGGCTTGTATGTAATTTCAGGCAAGATGATTTCCTCACCGGCCCTGCCTGATAATTCTTCATTCTCCGTCATGTATGATTCTCTGTGGGATTAATCGTGCAAAGGTAATGAATATATGAATCACTTCAAAAGTTACTGCGCCCGGCAGTCACCGGACGATAAGGCGAGTGATCCTCAGCCCGAGGTCAAGAAAGATTATCCTTGCATTCCCGTTAGACTCTATGTGTGCATATGCCTTGTTTATCTCATCCGTAAAAGCGAAAATATTCTCCTCTTTAATAAACGGATGAAACTTAGCAGAAAAGTCCGCCTCCTCACCCGTCATATAAACCAGGTTATTCTTTTTCTGACCGAGGGTAAGCATGAGGTTTTCGCGTAAAAGCCTCAGAGTGAACGAAAGAAAGTTCTTCTGTGGCTCCCTTCCTATTGAAGCCATGTCTTCCGACCAGTTTATGATGGAATTTATATCACGCTTCCAGGCAAAACGCATCAGGTTCCTGAAACGGTCAAGATTGTTCCCGGATGAATCGTCGTCCTCGCATAATTCCCGGGCCCTTATGATATTCCCGTTGGCAACCCTTGCAACATCGTCGGCTTTAGCCTTGTGTATGTGGAGGTTATCTGTAAGATATG
Source organism: Bacteroidales bacterium (assembly GCA_034002885.1). Lineage (GTDB taxonomy): Bacteria > Bacteroidota > Bacteroidia > Bacteroidales > VadinHA17 > LD21. The sequence goes on along the minus strand of JAVEZS010000041.1, from coordinate 20,477 downwards.
CGGAAATCTCTTCATTTCTGAACGAAGGGATCTTAAACAGCTGGCATCTCGAAAGGATCGTCGGAACAACCTTGTCGGGCTCATCCGAAACCAGAATGAAAATGGTCTTGTCGGGTGGTTCCTCGATCAGCTTCAGAAGCTTGTTAGAAGTGGCAAGGTGCATCTTCTCAGGAAGCCAGATTATCATTATCTTGAAGTCCGACTCAAAGGATTTCAGACTCAGTTTTCTCAGAATCTCCGAAGCTTCGGTAGAAAAGATAAGTCCCTGGGCATTTCCTGCATCTATAAAACTGAGCCAGCTGTTGAGGCTGAAGAATGGCGACCGTCCCGTAAATTCACGCCATTGCTCTATGTAATTGTCGCTGACCGGTTCGCTGTTCTTCTTGTCCCTCACAACGGGAAAAACAAAATGCAGATCGGGATGGATCATTTTTTCGTACTTGACGCACGATTTGCATACGCCACAGGAATCACCGGCAGTCCTGGCCTCGCAGCTGATGTAACGTGCATAGGCAAGAGCAAGGGCGAGGCTGCCGCAGCCCTCAGGTCCGGTGAAAAGCAGGGCGTGACTGATCCTCCCCGACCTGACAGAGGCAGTCAGCCTCTCAATAGTCTCTTTTTGCCCCGGGATATCGGAAAACTTCATTATTCAATTTTTTCCGGCTGCAACAGGGCAGCAAGGGCAGATTCGTAATCGGGTTCTGAGCCTGTCTCAGGAACCATCTGGGTGTGCAAAACAATTCCATTTTCGTCAATGACCACTACGCTCCTTGCATAAAGCCCGGCAAGTGGACCATCGATAATATCAACACCATAACTGCTTCCAAATCCGCTGTCCCTGAAGCCTGAGAGGGTTGTCAGATTTGAGATGCCTTCAGTGGAACAAAAACGGCCGTGGGCAAAAGGCAGGTCTTTTGAGATCGCCAGAACTGTGACATTGGGCCTGGCGGCGGCAAGTTGGTTGAACTTACGGACAGAAGTAGCGCATACACTTGTGTCGAGACTGGGAAATATGTTGAGAATCACCTTCTTCCCCTTAAGGTCGGAGAGACTTAGAGCACCAAGATCTGACCTGACAAGTGAGAAATCGGGAGCCTTGCATCCTTTTCCGGGAAGATCGCCCGATGTGTTCAGGGGATTACCCTTTAACGTAATTTTAGCCATAACTTTTTTTCCAAATTTAAATATTCCCAAAAATAATGTAGGTTTGTATTGAAAAAAACTTCAGTTAAATAAAAATATACTGGCATATGAAAATGATTCAGGATTTCAATTTCAAGGGAATTAAAGCAATTGTGAGAGTTGATTTTAACGTTCCTCTCGACAAGGCAACCTTCGAGGTTACAGACGACACCCGTATCAGAGGGGCTCTTCCTACAATCAGGAAGATTACCGGCGACGGCGGCTCGGCAATTCTCATGTCACACCTCGGCCGTCCCCAGGGCGTGATGCCTAAGTATTCGCTTAAGCCTGTTATTCCTGTTCTTGAGAAACATCTCGGCCGTAAGATCCTGTTTGCTGACGACTGCCTGGGAGAAAAAACAGCTGCCATGGCTGCTACTCTCAATCCCGGAGAAATCCTCCTGCTCGAAAACGTGAGGTTCTATCCCGAGGAGGAAGGAAAGCCGATATTACCGGAGACCGCAACCGATGAGGAAAAAAAGGCAGCAAAGGCAGAACTGAAGGCGAAACAGAAAGAGTTTGCAAAGAAACTGGCAGGCTATGCCGATGTTTATGTCAACGACGCTTTCGGAACAGCACACAGGGCCCATGGAACCACGGCAGTGGTCGCAGATTATTTTCCAAAGGACAGGACAATGTTCGGTTTCCTTATCAACAGTGAGCTTGAGGCGATGGACAAGGTGCTTAACAATGCCGGGAAACCTTTTACGGCAATTATGGGAGGAGCAAAAGTGTCCGATAAGATATTGCTCATCGAAAACCTTCTGAACAGGGTCGATAACCTGATCATCGGCGGCGGGATGACTTACACGTTTATAAGGGCACAGGGCGGAAAGATAGGTAAATCACTTTGCGAGGAGGATAAACTCGACCTGGCGCTCCGGATAATAGAAAAAGCAAAGGAGAAAAATGTCAGCCTGTACCTTCCTGTCGACAGCCTCAATGGCGACAGGTTCGACAATGAAGCCGCAACAAAGCTGACCGCCGTTGACGCTGTTGACGAAGGCTGGCTTGGAATGGATATAGGACCGGATACTGTAAAGCTTTTCTCGGAAGTAATAAAGAACTCAAAGACAATACTATGGAACGGACCCATGGGAGTTTTTGAGATGGAAAAATTCTCAAAAGGGACTACAGAAATTGCCTTAGCCATAGCCGAAGCTACTTCCCTGGGAGCATTCAGCCTTATCGGAGGCGGCGATTCTGTTGCTGCAATCAACAAGAACAAACTGGCCGACAAGGTAAGCTACGTCTCCACCGGCGGAGGAGCAATGCTCGAATATATGGAAGGGAAGAAACTTCCGGGGATCGTTGCCATAAGAGGAGAATAAACATTTCAACAAAAGTTTTGTTTTAACAAGGCATCCCGGTTTGGGATGCCTTCTCTGTCTGGTTTTTTAAATATCTTATCTTTGTACTATGAGAAAAATTCTGAACCTGTTGCTTACACTCATCCTCCTGACTGCTTTTTCATGCAGCAGAGATGATGACCCTGAAAGATCGGGAATAGCAACTATAGACAATATAAGGAGCCCCGGTACATATGCTGTTATTGGATTCCTTTTTTCTGAGGGAAAAAAGGTTTCTAAACTCGACAAACCCGAGCCGGACATAACCATTGACAGCGACGGGACAAAGCTCCTGTTTATGACCAATAATTTTAAAAACAGCTTTTATAAGGAAGGAGAATATAATGATGCTGCTGCCGCGCTTGCAGCATTTAACGCGCTTACCAGTCCGGTCGTTCCTTCAGAAGCATGGACCGGCCTTGCTTCACCGCTCGCTGAAAACCAGATCTGGATCTACAGGTCGGGACTGGATACCTATGCTAAAATCAGGATTATTTCGTTGATCGCCGAAATACGTGATGGCAGGGATTATGCAGAATGTACCTTTGAATGGGAATATCAACCCGACGGGACATTAACCTTTCCCGGAAAATGAAAGAAGAGCTCGCCTGGCAGGCCTTCAGTATAAAAGACAGGAAATCATTTGACGAAGCAGCTCTGAAGATCTTCCGGATTCAGATTGAGAAAAATGCCGTATACAGGAGTTTCGTCGAAAACCTGGGAACGAAGACTGAAAGAATCTCACGACCTGAGGAGATCCCGTTTCTCCCGGTGGAGCTGTTCAAAACCCGGAAGGTGATACTTGAAGATGCAGAGCCTGAAAGGATCTTTGAAAGCAGCAGGACCACAGGGGAGCTTCCTTCGCGGCACTTTGTCCACGACACTGCGATCTACGAAAAAAGCTTCACAGATGCTTTCAGGATCTTCTATGGCGATCCATCAGGTTATATGATAGCTGCGCTGCTTCCTTCTTACACGGAGAGGGAGAATTCTTCGCTGGTATATATGGCCGGCTCACTGATCAGGCAATCGGGAGATGCTGACAGCGGGTTTGTCCTTGACAGGCTCCGCGAGCTGCCGGCAAAAATTGAAAATGCACGAAGGAAGGGAAGGAAGATAATACTCCTGGGTGTGAGCTTCGCACTGCTCGATATGGCTGAGGAACTTACCTGCAACCTTGAAGACGCAATAGTAATGGAGACAGGGGGAATGAAGGGAAGAAGAAGGGAGATGACGAGGGATGAGCTCCATGCGATTTTGAAAACCAGTTTCAACGTTCCTTCAATACATTCTGAATACGGTATGACAGAGCTTCTTAGCCAGGCTTATTCAAAGGGGAACGGTCTTTTTCAGACTCCTCCGTGGATGAGGGTGCTGATAAGAGATCCCCACGACCCGCTTACTGTCACATACGAACCTGGCAGCACGGGAGGGATCAATGTCATAGACCTTGCTAACTTTTACTCATGCCCGTTCATTGCCACAGGCGATTATGGAATTCTTCGTCCCGGAGGATCATTTGAGGTTACGGGGCGTATTGACAACAGCGATATAAGAGGCTGCAGCCTAATGATCGGAAGCGTATAGGTCTTTACAGGCGAAACTTCCGTTCCTGTGTTATGGACTTATCCTGATGTTCCTTCTCAGATATAAACAATCCTTTTGTTCCTTGCACTTGCATAGATGGCGGTCACCAGTTCGACAGCCTTTTTGGCTTCGGCAGCATCTATTGCCGGGGGGTGACCATTGTCAAGAGCTTTAAGAATGTCAAGAAGCTGACGGAGATGTCCTATGTCGCTTATGGCCCTGGGATCGGCAACTCCTCCTCCCGACTGGTTAACTCCCGAGTACTTTTCCCTGATGATATAGTCCGAATCCCGCTCTTCATCAAACTTCCACGCTACAAGCTTCTCCTCCTCTATGACGACAGATCCTTTTGTACCCAGGACCTCGATTCTCCTGTAAAATCCGGGATTAACGGCTGTTGAGGCTTCAATGACCCCCATGGCGCCGTTAGCAAATTTAAGTGTCGCAGCAGCAGTATCCTCCACTCCGATTTTGCCGTGGCCGGTAACACCGGTAAAGGCGCATACTGCATCAACTTTTCCCATGAACCATCTGAGAAGATCCACTGAATGTATCCCCTGGTTCATTACCGCACCTCCGCCGCTTGCCTCCCACGATGCCCTCCATTTCACATCCCTGTAATATTCAGGGCTTCTGTACCATTTTATAAATGCGTCTCCCATCACAAGCTTTCCGAACCTGCCTTCATCAATAGCTTTTTTAAGCTCCTGGTTGACACGGCTGAAACGCATAGGAAAAATTCCCGAAACCATAACGTTGTGTTTTATCCCCGCCTCTATGATTCTGTCGCACCTTTCGGGAGTTATCTCAAGAGGCTTCTCGACAACACATGTTTTTCCTGCCTTAATGGCCGTGAGGGCAGGTTCAAGATGCATCCCCGAAGGGGTGCAGATACATACCACACCGATCCTGTCGTCGTTACAAAGCTCTTCAGCCGATTCAAAGGGCCTGCAGTTGTATTTGAGACCAAAGGAAACACTCTTTTCAGGGTTGTGGTCAAAAACCCCGATAAGTTCTGCTTCCATTATGGTGTCGACAGCCCTTGCGTGGACTTCAGCAATAGCTCCCGCACCTATGATCCCGAAACCGTGTTTCATTGGTCATCTTAAAGTTGGATAAAAGGCGTTCTCGATATGTTCTATATCGAACTCATCGCCTTTTGCCACCAGTGTTATTATATCGAACCTGCTCTCTTTGCTGATATTATATCTTCGAAGATAAAAATCTGCCGCATAAATGATCAGTCTCTGCTTCTCCTTTGTCACTGCCTCCCTCGGGTGCATAATAAAATCTGCACTTCTTGTCTTGACCTCAGCAAAAACGACAAATTCGTCGTTCTCCGCCACTATATCCAGTTCCCGTCTGCCTGATTTCCAGTTCCTGTGAAGGATCCTGTAACCTTTTTTCTCAAGGTGCCCGGCAGCAAGTTCTTCCCCGGTTTTACCGAGAGTATGTGACCCGCTCATCTTCTTTCGAAATTACTAAAGAAAACGATATTATATCTCTATTAGTTTATTTTTAATTGCGAAAAGTATGAGGCTGGCCGTGTTCTTCGAGTTCGTCTTGCCAAGAAGGTTAGCCCTGTGCTTGTCGACGGTCCTCTTGCTTATGAAGAGCGAATCGGCTATTTCCTGGTTCGAAAGGCCTTCGCAGATCTTCACCAGTATCTCCTTTTCCCTTTTCGACAGAGTGGCTGATTTGTTCTCACTCTCCCTGTGCTTTATTTTCTGGATCACATGATAGAGAAGCTCCTGTGAGAAGTAACTTCCACCCCTGTGAACGGTCATTATCGCTTCCCTGACCTCCGAGATATCGGAATCCTTAAGAAGGAACCCTTTTGCCCCGGCATCCACCATCTTGTAATAATATTCTTCCTCACCGTACATGGAAAGGGCAATTATGTTCAGAGAGGGACAGAGCCTGATTCCTCTTCTGGTGGCCTCGATACCGTCCATCTCAGGCATGTTGATGTCCATGAGGGCAATGTCGGCCCGCGTGTTCCTGATCACCTTTATAAATTCCTCGCCGTTTGAAGCCTCTCCGGCAACCTCAAGATCGGGGAAGGCACTGAGGAGTATCTTCAGCCCGTTACGGAAAAGCTGATGATCGTCGGCAATAATTATTTTTATCTTTTCACCTTCCATCGTCATTCGATAATTTTGATCAGGGCGCTGGTTCCCTTGCCAGGCGTGCTTTCAAGGATAAAAACACCGTCAACCGACCTTACCCGGGTCTCTATGTTTGAAAGCCCCGTACCTTTCGTATCTTCGCTCTCAAGCAAGGAGGTCTCGAACCCGCGGCCGTTATCATAGAACTGCAAGGTAATGAATTTTTCATGTTTATTTAAATCAATTTCTATCCTGGAAGCCCCGGAATGCCTTACTGAGTTGTTAATAAGCTCGCAGGCTGCCCTGTAAACGACAACTTCCTTGTCGGTCTCGAGTCTTACAGACTCCATGTTGGTCTTGAAATCGATCTCGATGACTTTAGTCAGGTTTATCTTGGCTATGAAGGCTGAAAGCGCACTGGAGAGCCCGAAATTCGACAACATGTGAGGACTGAGATTGTTGGAGATGTCCTTAAGGGTGTTTATTGCTTCATTGATCAGGTGGTTGGTGTTGTCGAGGACAACCTTGCCCGCAGGATCAGTTATCTTTCCCCCGAGAGCCGAAAGTGACATCTTTACAGTCGACATGAGAGGCCCTATTCCGTCGTGAAGATCCTTTGCAAATCTCTTCCGCTCTTTTTCCTCGGTGTTTATTATTGCATTTATTACATTCTTCTCGGACTTGATCCTGTCGGCCTCCGCCCTCTTGAGGGAATAAAAAATCTCCCTGATCAGAACAACTCCGACAATTATCATGAAAGAGATAAGAACCCCCAGCCACTCGTCAATCATCTGCCACCGGTATGAAGGTGTCCCCCGGAAATATTCAAGGAGCTGGATTATCTTCCTCACAGCCATGAAGGAGAAAGAGAGGGAAAGGAGTATCCAGGAGAGCCTGTACTTTGTGAGCTTGATAAATCTGAATGCAATTGAGGCTGCTATTATCTGGAGGATTATTGAAATTATCAGGGCTACAAGTCGTACCATCTGCTCAGGTTTATATTACAAAAATAGCTGTAATTCGGACAATGGCAATACTTTCAGGGAGGGCTCCGCTCTCTGGGAAGAACGCAGACGATCAGCATGAGTCATTCTGACATGTTCCCTTGTTTCTTTATGCCTTTTTTTTATACCTTTGAGCAGCTTGACAAAACGGAATGATACATTTGTATAATATTGGAATTCTGATATATACGCTTGCGGTGCGGCTGGCTTCACCATTCAGTGAGAAAGCCAGGCTCTGGATCCGGGGAAGGAAAGGATGGGAGCAGGTCCTTAAAGCCGGAGTCGATCCATCAGGCGTGAATCTTTGGTTTCATTGCGCTTCCCTTGGTGAGTTCGAGCAGGGAAGGCCTGTGATGGAAGAACTGAAGAAAAAGAGGCCGGAATGCAAAATAATCCTTACATTCTTCTCTCCATCGGGATATGAGATAAGGAAAAAATATGCCGGGGCGGATTTTATCTGCTACCTTCCCGCCGATACACCCCGTAATGCCAGAAAGTTTATAAGTGCGATAAATCCCTCAGCTGTGTTTTTTGTGAAATATGAGTTCTGGAAAAATTTCATTCTGGAAACACGCAGACAGGATGTTCCCCTGTACCTTATCTCAGGGATATTCAGACCCGGACAGCATTTCTTCAAATGGTACGGAGGCTTTTTCAGAAAAATGCTTTTCAGTTTCACGCATATCTTTGTTCAGGATGCTGACTCGGAACGACTCCTGAAGGAGACCGGACTTCAGAATGTAACTGTTGCGGGCGACACCCGTTTCGACAGGGTGGTGCAGATCGCTGGAGCTGTAAGGGAGATCCCGCAGATCAGACTTTTCAGGGGCCACGAGAAGCTCTTTCTTACAGGAAGCAGCTGGCCTCCCGACGAAGAGATAATTGTAAAATACTTAAAAAGTCATCCGGGTACAATGAAATGGGTGTTTGCTCCTCATGAAATTGGAAGCGGGAATATAGAACGCCTTTTGAAGTTAACAGGTGAGGGAACGGTAAGATTTTCCGCGTTCACTGAGAAGGATAAGGATGCGAGGGTGATGATAATAGATAATATCGGGATGCTCTCATCGGCTTACAGGTATGCAGATATCGCTGCTGTGGGCGGCGGTTTCGGCAAAGGCATACATAATGTACTCGAGGCTGCATGCTGGGGAATTCCGGTTCTCTTCGGACCCAATCACATAAAGTTCCGCGAGGCCCTTATGTTGAAGGCCGAAGGTGCGGCAAAATCTTTTTCCTCATACGCTGACTTTGAAACTGCTGTCGATGGCTGGCTTTCAGACGACGGATCCTGTGAAAAAGCTGCCCTGAAAGCCGGAGAATATGTCCGGAGCAATGCAGGAGCTACAGAAAGGATCCTTGAAAAAGCCGGAATCAAAGATATGAACAATCACTTTTCATAAGTTGTTAACAACTATTGTTACGGCCTTTAAAAGGCTTTTTCTAAAGTGGAGTAAATTTCGGCCCCGTATTTTGTAAGATCATACCCGGGTACGAAAAAATTCGGTAAATATCAAAGATGCAATTAGTTAGAAAACAATAATTAATCCTTAATCCTAATATTTATGATAAAACAATTGAAAAGATTATTCATGGTGTTGATGTTTGTGCCTTTGACTGTCATGCTGGCAGGACAGGGTGCAACCACGTCAGGAATAAACGGTCGAATCGTCGACAGTGCCGGGGACCCTCTGGCAGGAGCAGCCGTTGTTGCCGTTCATGTCCCTTCCGGTACGCAGTACGTGACAACAGCCGATCTGCAGGGCAATTACCGCATTCAGAACATGCGAGTCGGAGGACCCTACACGGTGAGAGTGACTTTTATCGGATACCTTACGAGCACTTTTACTGATGTTGTACTGAAACTTGGTGAGAGTTATGTGCAGAATGCACAGCTTTCAGAATCAACAACAACACTTCAGGAGGTTGTTGTTTCATCAGGAACGAGGAACTCTATACTCAGTTCCGAACGCTCAGGCACCCAGACAAACGTCAGCAGCCGCGACCTGGCTACGATCCCGACAATAAGCAGGAGCCTTACCGACTTCACAAAACTTACCCCGCAATCGCAGGGTAATTCCTTCGGTGGCCGCGACGGCCGTTTTAACACTATCACAATCGATGGCGCCGCATTCAACAATAATTTCGGACTGAGCAGCAATGCACTTCCGGGAGGAGAGGCCCAGCCGATATCCCTCGATGCGATAGAGGAGGTTTCAATAAGCATGGCTCCCTACGATGTCCGCCAGTCACAGTTCACAGGTGCAAGTATAAATGCCGTTACCCGCAGCGGTGACAACACCCTTAAGGGATCTGTCTATACCTACCTCCGTCCCAAGACCTTCACAGGCGAAACAGTTGACGGAAAAGACGTTCCCGGCGCACGCGACAGAAGTTCCCAGAACTACGGATTCAGACTGGGAGGGCCCGTAATAAAGAATAAACTCTTCTTCTTCGTGAGCGGTGAGTATGAAAAGGTTTCAATACCCGGAGTAACCTGGAAACCCAGCACCGACGGCGTGGCAAATCCCGACCTCATGATCTCAAGAACTCTTGAGTCTGACTTGGTCAGGGTGAAGAATTACCTGATGGAGACCTATAATTATGACCCCGGCAAATACAAGGACTTTGACCCTTTCAAGAACCAGAACACGAAGATTCTGGCACGCGTCGACTGGAACATAAACAAAAATCATAAATTCACGATCCGCTACAACGATGTTGTCGGAACTTCTGACCAGCAGACCAATGCCACCAGCGGTCCCCCCAATAACCCGCGCAACTCGGGAAGGATAAGCAGCCAGTCGATGGCTTTCTCTAATTCCTTCTACGGATTCAAGAATACAGTCCGTTCACTTACAGGCGAACTTAACAGCAACTTCGGATCCAGAATATCAAACAAGCTTCTTGCAAGCTATACTGCTATCCAGGATACGCGCGACACCGATTCAGACCTGTTCCCGTTTGTTGATATCTGGACCGGATACGATGAATTGCTCAGGGGAGGTGATCAGTACATGTCGTTTGGCTATGAGCTTTTTACCTATAATAATGACGTTCAGAACAAGACCTTGACAATAGCAAACAACCTTACCCTTAATCTTAACAAACATTCGGTAACAGCCGGTGTGTCATTTGACCGCCTGTTCTTCCGCAACTCCTACATAAGGGAGGGTACATCCTATTATCGCTATGCCTCGGTTGATGACTTCATCACCGGTGCCGACCCGATCGGGTTCGGTGTTACTTATGGCTACAACGGTGTTGACGCACCCGGAGCAGAAGCTGCTTTCGGATTTGCTGCCCTTTATGCACAGGATGAATGGCAGGTTGTACCGAGACTTAAACTCACATACGGAGCACGACTTGAACTGCCGATGTACCTCAACGATCTGGAAAGTAATCCCGCAATATCCGCTCTTACATTTGCCGGCGGCAAAAAAATGGATGTTGGCAAATGGCCCGATTCTCAGCTCGTTATTTCTCCCAGGTTCGGATTTAACTGGGATGTAAAGGGAGACCGCTCATTACAGGTCAGGGGAGGAACTGGATTGTTCACCGGCTTACTTCCTTTTGTATGGTTCACAAACCAGCCCACCAACTCGGGACTGATCCAGGTTCCGGAGATAGGCTACGGACTTATTGTGCCCTCTGATCCGGAACTTCCTGCCTACAGGGATTCAAGGCTTGAAGGATTTGAATTCAATCCTGATTATAAACAGCTGATAGCCAGCAGACCTGATTTGTTCCCCCAGACCCCGGGCACCCTCCCGGGTGGATCAACCCTTACACAGGTTGCAAAGGATTTCAAATTCCCGCAGATATGGCGCTCTAACGTTGCTGTTGACGTCGAACTCCCCTGGGGTATGATATTTACCGGCGAATTCATTCTCTCAAAGGATGTTAATGCAGTTAAGCAGGTAAATATTAACCTTGCAGATCCTACAGGTGTTATGGCTGGCCCTGATAACAGGATTTTCTGGGCAAGCACAAATGCATCAAAGGTGAATACAGATGTCAGCGCCGCAACCGAACTTACAAACACCGACGAAGGCTACCAGTACTCATTTACTGCCCAGCTGACCAAGAACTTCAGGGACGGCTTCTCGGGTATGCTTGCCTATACCTATACTATGGCCAAGGATATCAGTGCCAATCCCGGATCTTCGGCTTACTCAGCCTATTCATCAAACACAGCAGTGGGAAGCCTTAACGATCCCGGTCTCAGCTACTCGAACTTTGCGACACCTCACAAACTTATCGGGAACGTCTCTTACAAGATCGAATACGCACAGCATTTTGCCACAACAGTGTCGCTTGTATACCAGGGTTATCAGATCGGCCGCTGGTCCTACATCTACTCAAACGATCTTAACGGCGACGGAGTATCATCAGACCTTATGTATATACCGGCTTCACAAAATGAGATACTGTTTGCTGACTACAAAGGCATGACAGCCGCCGACCAGGCTTCAGCATTCTGGAATTATGTAAATAATAACGAATATCTCAGCTCCCGCAAGGGGGAATATGCAGAGAGATACGGTCACCTTCAGCCCTGGCTTCACAGGTTCGATGCAAAATTCCTTCAGGACTTCTATACGAATTTCGGAACAGACCGCCGTTATACACTTCAGTTCAGTATTGACCTCCTGAATGCCGGTAACCTGATCAACGATAGCTGGGGTACCTATTACTTTAACCCTCTTGCAAGCTACGAAAACGTCCGCCTACTGAGGGTCAATAACAGAGGATCCGATGTTGCGGCTCCTGTCTACACCCTGAACGCAAATTCACTCGATGACTTTGCCAGCAAGACAAAAGTCACCAAATATCCCAATACTTCAAGTTCGTGGGGATGCCTTCTGGGAATAAGACTTATTTTCTGATCTGAAATATAAACAGACTTTATTCATGAAGGGGACATGCAGAAACATGTCCCCTTTTTTTGTGTTATTTAGTTAACAGAACATCCTCTATACCAAAGGCTCCTTTCTCCATATTCCCGGATCCACCCCCAACATTCAGATAACTAGTTCTTTTACGCCGGCATAAATTTTTTGATCCTGCTCAGGCTTGGGTAAGGCATTGACAAACAGTCACATAGACTTCAGTTAATAACTACAGGGAGAAATGTTAATAAACTTGAATTTTTTGTCTTGCATCAGGTTTTATGCTTGTCTATTTTAGCAATTACCCGCTTTGAAAATCAACGGTCGTTTAATTACATCATAATCAGAAGTTAACATATTTATATTTTAATAATGGGAGAACTTTTTGTCCAGGAACCGGTAGTGTCCTCAGAGAAGGTAAAAGAAAAAGCAGAACCGGAAAGCAAGAAAAAGATAAATGTGAAGGAGAATGAGACTCAGATGGAAATAAGAAAGGATATACCCATCTATACCCATGATGAGGCAGTGGAGGCAAGCATAGGTTATTTCGCGGGAGATGAACTCGCAGCAAGAGTGTGGGCGAACAAATACGCCCTGAAAGACTCCTTCGGCAACCTGTATGAAAAGACCCCTGACGACATGCACAGGAGGATAGCAAGGGAAATACACAGGGTGGAACTTAAATACAAGAATCCTCTTCCGGAAGAGCTTATCTACAGCGTCCTCAGGGATTTCAGGTACATCGTTCCCCAGGGCGGACCAATGACAGGAATAGGCAATGATTATCAGATAGCTTCACTGTCAAATTGTTTCGTTATCGGAAACGACGGTGAGTCAGATTCGTACGGTGGTATTATGAAGATCGACCAGGAGCAGGTTCAGCTTATGAAGCGCAGGGGAGGAGTGGGTCACGACCTTTCTCATATCCGGCCGAAAGGAACCCCTGTCCTCAACAGCGCACTTACCTCAACAGGTGTTGTACCCTTCATGGAACGCTATTCAAACAGCACACGCGAAGTGGCCCAGGACGGAAGAAGGGGTGCTCTGATGCTTTCAATATCAATAAAACATCCCGACAGCGGGAAATTTATAGATGCCAAAATGGAAAGCGGTAAAATAACAGGAGCAAACGTTTCCGTTAAACTGACCGACGAGTTCATGAAAGCCGTTGAATCAAAATCAGTCTTCCGCCAGCAATATCCTATAAAATCCAATAAACCGAAATTCGTAAATAATACCGACGCCGTACAGCTCTGGAGTAAGATTATCCATAACGCATGGCAGTCGGCCGAACCCGGAGTTCTTTTCTGGGATACAATAATAAGGGAAAGCGTTCCCGACTGCTACTCCGACCTCGGCTTTACAACCGTCTCCACGAACCCCTGCGGCGAAATACCACTTTGCCCTTACGACAGCTGCCGCCTCCTGGCAATAAACCTGTACAGTTATGTGAACGATCCCTTCACAAAAGATGCCTCGTTCAATTTTGAACTGTATAAGGAACATGTAGGGCTGGCACAAAGGATGATGGACGACATCATTGACCTGGAACTTGAGAAGATAGATGCCATCCTTGCGAAAATAATCGCAGACCCCGAATCGGAAGAGCTGAAGGCAGTGGAAAGGAACCTTTGGGAAAATATAAGGAAAAAATCACTTCAGGGTAGAAGAACCGGTATCGGCATAACGGCTGAGGGAGACATGCTGGCTGCCCTCGGGCTGAGATACGGAAGCGAAGAGGCAACAAATTTCTCGGTCGAAGTCCACAAGACCCTTGCTCTCGAAGCCTATAAATCTTCAACATACCTGGCCAGGGAAAGAGGCCCCTTCCTGATCTACGACGCTGAAAGGGAAAAAAACAATCCTTTCATCCTGCGAATGAAAGAGGCTGATCCGGTAATGTACAACAACATGGTGAAGTTCGGACGACGTAATATTGCTCTCCTTACGATAGCTCCTACCGGAACGACAAGCCTTATGACACAGACTACCTCAGGAATAGAACCGATCTTCTCGGTGTTCTATAAGAGAAGAAGGAAGGTTAATCCCAACGACAAGGATGTAAAGGTGACATTCAGGGATGAGGTCGGGGATTCGTGGGAGGAATTCAACGTGTTCCACCATAAGTTCGTGACCTGGCTCGAGCTGAACGGTTATGATCCGCAAAAACTCGACTCGATGAGCGATGAGGAGATAAGCGAGATCATTGCCCGGTCGCCTTATTACAAGGCTACTGCCAACGATGTCGACTGGGTGGCCAAGGTGAGAATGCAGGGTGCGATCCAGAAATGGGTCGACCATTCCATCAGCGTAACAATAAATCTGCCTTCGGATGTAAAGGAGGAACTGGTGAGCGAACTGTACATGACAGCCTGGAAATCGGGATGCAAGGGAGCCACAGTGTACCGCGACGGTTCAAGGAGCGGAGTCCTTATCGCCGGGAAGAATGAATCAAGGACCGAAAGGCCAAAACGCCCGAGGATTCTCGACTGCGATGTAATAAGGTTTAATAACAACGAAGATAAATGGGTTGCTTTTGTCGGGCTCAGGGACGGAAGGCCCTATGAGATTTTCACCGGACTCGCCGACGAGGAGATCTTCCCTATCCCGAAAACAATAATTAAGGGGAAGATAATAAAAGTGAAACTCGATGACGGGAAAACACGTTACGACTTCCAGTACACCGATAAAATAGGCTACAAAAAGACAATAGAAGGTCTTTCCCATATGTTCAAGCCCGAGTTCTGGAACTATGCCAAACTCATATCCGGTGTCCTCCGCCACGAAATGCCCATTGCGGATGTTGTGGCCCTGGTCCAGTCGCTCAAACTCGACAGCGAGTCGATTAACAACTGGAAGAACGGCGTTGAGAGAGCTTTGAAGAAATACATCCCCAACGGAACAAAGGCAAAAGGCAAATGCACCGAATGCGGTTCCGATCAGGTGGTGTACCAGGAAGGCTGCCTTATCTGCAAGGACTGCGGATCGTCAAAATGCGGATAGGACGCCTAGCTTCCTGCCTATACGGCCAAAAGCAGCAATAGCCTTGTCGAGATGTTCGGTTTCGTGAGCAGCGGAGAGCTGAACACGTATCCTTGCTTCTCCCCTGGGAACAACAGGATAATAGAACCCGATAACATAAATGCCTTCGTCAAGTAGCTGAGCCGCAAATTCCTGCGACAGCTTTGCATCGTAAAGCATCACAGCGCATATCGCCGATTTTGTCGGCTTGATGTCGAAACCGAGAGCGCTCATCTTTTCAATGAAATACTGCGAGTTGTGATGAAGCCTGTCCTGCAGTTCGTTTGTGCCGGTCATCAGGTCTATCATCTTGAGACCCGCAGCTGCCACAAGGGGTGGAATAGAATTTGAGAAGAGATAAGGCCTCGACCTCTGGCGAAGCAATTCGATGATCTCCTTCTTTCCTGTTGTGAAACCCCCTATCGCCCCTCCGAAAGCCTTTCCGAGGGTGCCCGTGATAAGCTCTATCTTTCCCTTTAAGTCATACAGCTCGGTAACACCTCTTCCGGTCCTGCCGACAACGCCAGCAGAGTGCGATTCATCAACCATTACCATTGCATTGTATTTCTCCGCCAGGGCATGGATCCCGTCAAGTGGTGCAACATTGCCATCCATCGAGAAAACACCGTCGGTGACTATCAGACGGAATCTCTGTTTCTGCGCCAGCTGAAGCTGCTTTTCCAGATCCTCCATCGAGGCATTTGCATACCTGTAGCGCTGAGCCTTGCAGAGCCTTACCCCGTCAATTATTGATGCGTGGTTGAGAGCATCCGAGATAATGGCATCTTCCTCTGTCAATAGTGGCTCAAAGACACCTCCGTTCGCATCAAAGCAAGCCGCGTACAGAATGGTGTCTTCAGTTCCGAAAAACCCTGCTATCCTGCTTTCGAGCTCTTTGTGAAGGTCGGTGGTGCCGCAAATGAAACGTACTGACGACATCCCGTAACCGTGACTGTCGAGAGCTGACCTGGCAGCTTCAATGAGTTCGCTGTTGTTTGAAAGACCTAAGTAATTATTGGCGCAGAAGTTAAGTACCTTCCTGCCTGTGTCTAAGGTGATCTCTGCTCCCTGGGGAGATACTATCACCCGTTCATTCTTGTAAAGCCCTGCTTCCCTGATCCCGGCCAGGGTCTGTTCCAGATGTTTTTGAAATTCGCTGTACATATTGTGTTATTCTTTAATTATCGATTGTGTCTCAGTCTTTCTGTCAAAAAATCGGCCTTGAATAAATGAACAATGCCTTTCAGTTGCATGGCTGCCCGATCTGGCTTATTAAAACGGATTCAGTCCCAGCTGAGGATGACCTTACCACAAAGGGCGCTCTCCATGACGTCGAAACCCTTCTGGAAATCATCAATATGGAACCTGTGCGTTATTACGGGATTAAGGTCTATCCCTCCGATTATCATCTGCTCCATCTTGTACCAGGTTTCCCACATCTCCCTTCCATAGATACCCTTCAGCGTTATAGCCCTGAAAATAATATCACTCCATGGCACTTCGAAGTCGGACGGAAGAATTCCAAGAAGCGAAATGCTTGAACCATTGTACATGTTGCTTACCATCTCTATAAACGCCTTCGGTGATCCCGACATCTCGAGTCCAATGTCAAAGCCTCTCATTCCCAGTTTTGTGACTGCATCAGAGATCTTCTCACCCCTCGAGGGATTAACAACCATTGTGGCTCCCATTTTTCTGGCAATCTCAAGCCTGTAGTCGCTCAGATCGCTGGCAACTACAAACCTTGCCCCTGCATATCTTGCAATTGCAACCGCCATGCTTCCTATCAGCCCTGCACCTGTAACAAGAACATCTTCACCCAGAAGGGGAAACGACAGAGCCGTGTGGGTTGCATTACCGAAAGGATCCATTATTGCAGCCCATTCATCGGGGATCCTGTGATCGAGAGGTACAACATTGACAGCCGGAAGCTTCAGGTATTCAGCAAAGGCGCCATCGATATTTACTCCGATTCCTATGCTGTTCTCGCATACATGCTCCTTACCCCTCCTGCAGTTCCGGCAGTGGCCACAGGCAAGATGGCCCTCGCCGGTGACTCTGTCGCCCGGCTTCAGGTTCTTCACTCCCGCACCGGTTTTCTCTATATAACCCATATACTCATGACCGATTACCAAAGGGGTCCTGATGGTTTTACTGGCCCATTTATCCCATTCGTAAATGTGAAGGTCGGTCCCGCAGATTGCCGACTTGCTTATCCTGATAATAACATCGTTCACTCCCGGCTCAGGAACAGGAACTTCCTGCATCCAGATTCCCTTTTCGGGCTTAGCCTTTAGAAGAGCTTTCATCTTTTTCATATCCCGGAAATTTTCACCTAAAATTAATACAAATCTGCCGGATAAAACCTGATTTTTAATATACTGATCATTAAAGCGCTTTAGCTATCTTTGTGATAGTATAATAAATCCATCAGACAATGCCCGATGTCAGAGTAAGATTCGCCCCGAGCCCGACCGGCCCCCTTCATATCGGAGGTGTCAGAACAGCACTTTATAACTATCTGTTTGCCAAACAGAACAAGGGAACATTCATTCTCAGAATAGAAGATACCGATCAGGCAAGGTTTGTTGAAGGCGCTGAGGAATATATAATAGAGTCTCTGAACTGGTGCGGGATACGACCCGACGAGGGTGTCAATGAGGGAGGAGATTACGGACCTTACCGCCAGAGCACCAGGAAAGAGATATATAAGCAATATGCTGAAAGGCTTATCGACTCGGGAAATGCCTACTATGCATTCGATACCCAGGACGAACTGGACGCTTTGAGGAACGAAGCCGAAAGGACAGGCAAAACCTTTATTTACAATGCACTTACAAGAAAAGGTCTGAGAAACTCACTCACTGTTCCGGACATTGAATGGAATGCCCTTCTCGACAGGGGAGAACCCTATGTTATCAGGTTCAGGATGCCTGACGACGAGGAAATACATTTCGACGACCTGATAAGAGGCCATATCGTGGTAAACACCAATACCCTCGACGACAAGGTCCTGTTCAAATCCGACGGGATGCCTACCTACCATCTGGCAAATATTGTAGACGACCACCTGATGAAGATCAGCCATGTGATAAGAGGCGAAGAATGGCTTCCGTCTCTTCCCCTTCATTTTATGCTTTACCGTGCTTTCAGATGGGAACCTCCGCTGTTTGCCCATCTGCCCCTGCTCCTTAAACCCGACGGAAAGGGCAAACTGAGCAAACGCGACGGCGATAAACTGGGATTCCCGGTGTTCCCTTTGTACTGGCCTTATGGTGAAACGGCCAGGGGATACCGCGAGGATGGCTATTATCCCGAAGCCTTCGTCAATATGCTGGCGCTGCTTGGCTGGAATCCCGGAACGGAACAGGAACTGTTCACACTCGATGAGCTTGTTGAGGCCTTTTCAATAGAACGCGTCCATAAAGCCGGCTCACGGTTTGACCACGACAAGGCTAAATGGTTCAACCATCAGTACCTGCGTAAGAAACCCAACTCCCTGCTTGCGATGGAATTCAGGGAATTGCTCAGGGCAAAAGGGATACATGTAGATATTGTCAGGCTCGAGATGCTTGTCGAACTTGTAAAGGAAAGGGTAAGCTTTATGAAGGAGATATGGGACCAGACCGATTTCTTCTTTAAAGCACCCGAAACATACGACCATGAGGCCGTAAGAAAAAGATGGAACCAAGATACTGGTGCCAGAATGTCTGAACTGAAAGACCTTCTTCAGTCTGTTCCTGACTTCTCCGCTGCTGCCACCGAAACAGCTGTCAAAGAATGGATAGCTGCAAACGGTTATAACACCGGGTCAATAATGAATGCGTTCCGCCTGGTGATCGTTGGTTCCATGAGAGGGCCGCACATCTTCGATATTATTTCCTGGATTGGAAAAGAGGAGAGTCTTGGACGTATCGACAGAGGTCTGAAGGTTATAGGCGAAATGATGCAATGATACTACCCCTGCCCGGTGATTTTATCGATATCCATACCCACGGATCACAACCCGTGGAGGGAGTATTCTCCGTCGAAAACGTGATGGCTCATGAAGGATTAAACACTGGCGATATAAAAGCGGCAGTATTCAGCGCAGGGATCCATCCCTGGTACCTGAACCCTGAAAACAAAATCGACCTTCTCAGTTATATGGAAAATATATCCTCCGATCCGAGGCTTCTTGCCATCGGCGAGGCTGGATTTGACAAACTGAGGGGACCATCGCCTGAGCTTCAGAGATCCGTTTTTGCCAGACAGGCTGCAATGGCGGAAGAAAGGAAGAAGCCTTTGTTTATACATTGTGTAAGGGCATGGGACGAATTGCTGGATGTTCACAAGAGCCTCCGCCCTTCCTCCCCATGGATGGTGCACGGTTTCAGGGGAAAGAAGGAACTTGCTCGCCAGCTGACATCAAGGGGTATGTACCTTTCCTTCTGGTTCGACTTCATTATCAGGTCCGAATCTTCTGACCTGATAAGGTCTGTTCCCCGCGAAAGAATCTTTATTGAGACCGACGGCGCCGATACCGACATAAGAATTATCTATGGCAAGGTTGCCTCCGACATCGGAGTGACGACGGAAAGACTGAAGGAAATAATCAATGAGAATTTCCGTACCCTCGCAGGCTTGAATGAATTGATAAGATAGCATCAGAATGGAAAAATGGCTTTCGCGAACCGGAATGCTTATAGGTAAAGAGGCTCTTGAGAAGCTCGGGAAGTCAAATGTTCTTGTTGTCGGACTTGGCGGGGTAGGGGCCTATGCAGCTGAGATGATTTGCAGGGCAGGTATCGGCAGCATGACTGTTGCCGACGGCGATGAGGTGCATACAACAAACCGCAACAGGCAGCTGCTTGCCCTTAAGGGAACCGAGGGAATGAGCAAGGCTGCCCTGATGGGACACCGGCTCAGGGAAATAAACCCCTCGCTCGAACTGACCGTGATAGATGAATACCTGAAGGACGAAAGGATGGTCGAAATCCTCGATAACGGATTTGACTATGTCGTCGATGCCATCGATACTCTGTCGCCCAAACTATTCCTTATCTATCATTCTTTACAAAGGAAGATCCCCGTTGTGAGCTCAATGGGGGCAGGAGGAAAATTCGATCCCATGCAGGTTTCGATTAGCGATATCTCCCTTACCACAAGCTGTCCTCTTGCAAGGATCCTTCGTAAAAGGCTTCACAGGCTCGGAATACGCGAAGGCATCACCGCTGTCTATTCCCCTGAAACTGTCGACAAGTCAAAGGTTGTCTCATCACCGGGAGAACCTAACAAAGCCTCCACTGTCGGAACTATTTCCTACATGCCGGCACTTTTCGGAATTGCATGCGC
>JAVEZS010000040.1:0-25095 GCA_034002885.1 Bacteroidales bacterium | reverse complement strand
CTGATCTCTGTCAGGTTACGGACATCGTTGTCAGTAAATTCCGATAACGCACCTTCTTTCTTCCAGGCGCCTGAGACAAAATAGACGAAGTCCTCCTTCTGCATCCAGACCCTGGCATTCGGGAAAAGGTGAATTCCTCCGATATGATCCGGATGAGGATGTGTAATTATTACATCTGTTATACAGGAAGGGGATACGTTGAGCCTTCTCAGCACAATGTCCGGTCGTTCATACATACTGTCGCCGGTACCGTTTGTATCAATGAATCCTGCATCAACGATAATATTCCTGCCGTTTGAACCCTCCAGGTACCAGAACATATTGCATACCGACACGCTGTCTGTTGACGATGTTCCGGCTGCAATATCACGGACCGGCACAGAACCCGGCTCGTTGAATTTAAGAGCATAAACCTGGTACTCATCAACCACCTGGCCGGAGGAGGTGAAACCTGTAATAAGAAGGATTAATGCGGAGATACTCTTTTTAATCATTCAGAGGCTATTTAGTCAGCGACCAATGGCTGTGGATAATTTTCCATTCATTGTTTTCTTCAAGCCTGTACACTTCGGTGCAGTTCTCTTTCCAGAGTGTATCACCTGAGCTTGTTTGCAGATTGTAGGTCAGGACGGCCATCGTTCCGGCCTGCTGCACAACGGGATTAATAATTTCGAACCTGTCCATCTTTACTGTTCCGCGCATGGTCTCATACAACTCCTTAATCCTGTCCCAGCCGTCAAGCCGCCTTTCCTGGACAGGATCGAAATAGGTGAAGTCTTTCGAATAAAGCTCGAGATAGGGAGTGGGGTTGCCATCAAGCCAGGCGTCGAGGGCAGCTGTTTCAAGTGCAATGATTTTGTCTGTAACAGTAAGCTTATCCATGATGTTTAATATTTAATTGATAACCAGTATTTGTTTGCGGTTAATAGTATCACCTGCCAGCTTTTTCCGGCCTGTGATTCAGCACAACTTCCTTGATTGTGTTGAAGTATTCTTTAAGTGAAAAGTTGCTGTGTGACGAGTCGTCATTTACCTGGAAAGCCAGGGCAATATTATATTCGGGGAGATATTGAACATATGTGATGTAACCTGGCGAAAATCCGGTATGACCGTAATAGGTAACCCCGTCCGTTTCGCCTATGAAACTGCCCAGCCCGTATCCCGCACCTTCGAACAATGTGGTTTCGAATGGTGCGGGAGTCAGCATCAGCTTCAGTGTTTCCGGTTTAAGGACACTTCCACCGTATAACTGGCTGGCCCACATGGTCAGGTCAGACACAGTGGAGGCCAGCCCGCCGCCGGTCCACTCCATCTGGGGATTAAAGGCATAACTGTTGTCATTTACTACCTTATGGGGAAGCAGAAATTCCTCCGTGAGATTTGTATAGCCAGGAATCAGACCGGGAATTGATCTCCTGTCTGAATGAAATGTGTGCTTCAGGTTGCAGGGACCGAGGATCAGCTCATCAAGCACCTCGTAATAAGACCGGTTGGTCATATTTTCTATGATCAGACCCAGTACCAGGTAATGCGAATCGGCATAGGCCCATCCTTCACCGGGGGCATTGGAGGGCGGATCATTGAAAATATAAGAGAGCCTGTCCTCAACGCTCCACTCTTGGTCCGGATCCTCTTTTATGGTCTCCCAGAGTTCTTTATGGTAAACATACTCGGGTATTCCGGCAGTGTGGTTCAACAGCATCTCAACCGTAATCTCAGACGCACCCGGGATCTTCTGAAACCAGTCTGCGTCCTGCAGGTATGAGATAGCTTTGCCTTTCAGGTCGATTAGCCCCTGTTCGTACAGCCTGAGAATAACAGCTGCGACATAAGTTTTGCCCACACTGCCTGAAAGCATGATATCATCAGGCTTCATGGGAATTTTCTCCTCAACATCTGCCAGTCCGGAAGCAAGGGAAATTTCTGTTCCGTCACTTAACCTGACAGAGAGAGTGGCACCCGGTATTATCTGATTGTCTGTGAGTGAATCCAGTCTGGCCTGCAGCAGCCGGGTCATTTCCGCCTTTGAAGCGTATTTTGTCTGCCTGCTGCGGTTGCACGAAAACAGCAGTATGGGAAGAGCCGTTGCCAGTATTAACACCGGTATCATGACTTTTTGACTTATCATATGCAATAAGAATTCATTGTATTTAAAAGATGAACAACACTGCTCAGAACGTTGCATTCTCCCTGAGTTTCTCAATCACCGTGGTACTGATCCAGTAAATATCCGGGTTGCCGTTCTGCGGGGAGTTATGGAACTCCTGCAGCGTCTTTGTACTCAGTCTTCCGGGGCTCCCACGGCCCATCCGGTCCGACATAAAGAACAGGTACTTCCCATCTGTGGATACTGATGCTGACCACTCCCCGGGAGAGGCAGAATTGACTTCGGGACCCATATTGACCGGCTGACTCCAGTTGTCGAGGCTGTCGCGAAAGGATATGTAATAATCAGTGGCGCCAAAACTGTCGGGCATGCCGTATGCCGGTACAATGATATAACTTTCATCATCCGCAACAAACGCATTGTATCTGGCACTCCCTGTGTTTACGTTTGGCCCAAGCTTTTCAGGCTCCTGAAAAACCCCGTTAACCAGTTTGGAGCGATAGATGAACTCTTCGCCGGAGACAGGATCCAGGTGGGTGTAATAGATTGTACCGTCAACCGTCACTGACGGGAAAAACTCCTTGCTTGCAGTATTTATGGGTGCACCCAGGTTCCGTGGCTCCGACCATCTGCCATCTGTTTTTGTGCATACCCAGATATCTTCATTTGCTTCTGACGCGGAGTCAGCCGGCATTGTGGATATGAAATACAACCTTGTCCCGTCAGGAGATATGTGCGGCTCAACATACTTGTATGCGGGATCGGTACAAAACTCAAATACCTCAGGGATTGACCACACACCGTCACTCCTCCGGGAGTAAAAAATGGTGACATACCTGAAATTGCCTGCCTCGCGGCAGAAGAAGATCTCATTGCCATCAGGAGTGATGGCGAAATCGCGCTCAGTCATACCCGTTGAGATGATGCCAGATGCAAAGAGCCTGGCACTGTCACCGGGAGCTGCCTGCCCGAGGTAATCACCGCTGACCACAGCCGCATCACCGGATCCCCGGCGGTTTGATGTGCAGGAAGTTATTGAAACGGCGAGAACCAGTAACAGGGAGTACGAAAGTTTTTTCATTTTATTATAAATCATTGTTTTATCCGGTGATCACCACCTTGCATTATTGAATTCCGACGGAATAAATGTCTGTGCAGGAACTCTGCAACCGGGCATGACATTAAAATACTTCTCAACCATGTTCAGGACTCCGTCTTTGTCATAGAACCTGATTTCCGTTGCAACGGGAAAACCATTGATGTCCTCATACCTGGCAAACTCAACCTCTCTTGAGTTAGCGCCTGACCGGCGCCTCATCTTCAGGAACAGCAAAGACTCCATGTCTGCCCAAAAGCAGGTACTCAGGGTATCACCTGCTATCCAGGCATCACGTCCCATGCACTTTCCCTCTGCCAGAAGATCGAGGTTATATCCGCATTTCACAGCCCGTTCAGCAGTAATTTCCGGTGGGATATTATTTATGTCCAGTCCAAGTACAACCAGGTCATGTATCCGGTACCGGACAGATTCGAGTGTGTCTTCCCTGAAGCTGTAGATGGTGTCATTTGTAAACAGCATTCCGTTGCCGCTGTTCCAGTCGTTGAATCTGATGATGAGATTGCCGGGCGACTGGTATGCCTCGTACCAGACTTCGGAAGATGTGATGCTGTCATTCCAGTAATGGAGAACCTCCTGCGTGAAGCAAAGAGTCTCATACCAGTTCGATTTGTTTGCTTTGTACATCTGCTCAATTAATTCATACCCGTTTTCAGGTTTCTGAGAGCATGATGAGCCTGTGACAAGCAGGATCATGGCAATTATTATATTCTTCATTATCTTGATTTTTTCGTTGAAGCGCTCAGGGTTCTCTATCCCGGAGCAATTGATTTATGACGATTTTTGTATGGCCTGTTCAAGTTCCCTGATCCGGCCACTGTTGATTATCTTCTGAAAGTAATCATCCGTGACCGGGATTTTTCTGTCGCGGATTAATCGCAGGTTCTCCAGGTTGTGTTTCCAGCGTTTCAGGACGGCATCGGGTACCTTATGGTTCCCTGACGGGATAAACAAACGGTCCGGAACCTGCGGTTCGAATCCCAGGATTTGTAACTGTCTCCTTATCTGTGGAATGTGATCACTTCCGAAAACAAAGACTATTCTTTGCGCATCCCCGGCAGCATTCATCCCGTTCTCTGCAATCCGCCGGTTGCGCTCGTGCCAGTTGCCATGGGCTGTTTCGGCAATCGGGTCTGCGCCAATGATCTGTTCAAATACAGAATCAATAATCGCGATGTTTGATTCGCAGTGTACTGCATCATACATAGACTGGCTGGCTGATTCATTCATCCTGGCGAAATAGGTGCTTCCGAAAGGTGCCAGTTTCTCCTTCACCGATTCCGGATAAATGCTGTCCGCTTTCGACTGGGTGGCATAATCCAGCCGCCAGTCGACCGGGACGAACCGGTAATGAAGCTCAGGTGCCATCTCTGCCAGCAAGGCTGCCTCGGGTGGGAAGTAGCCTTCAGTTATATGTTCAAATGCCTCAGGGGCGATCTCCCCGCAAACCACGTCAGGCTTCAAGGCAATGATCTGCTCCAGCAGGTCATTAATTGAATAATGGTAGTCAGGGTTATAATGCATGGAATGAATGGATCCGACTATGAAGACCTCCGGCCGGGGGACAGGTTTTTCCGTCCTGATATCTGCGAGGATTCCTGTAGTGCCCGGTACAGGAGACGTCCAGAACACCCATGACAGGCCAAACGTAGCCAGGAAAATCAGGACAGGGGAATCTGCAATTCTATTCATGGATCAAGCAATTTATAAAAACTTCTCCTGAATGAGTATGGCATTGGTCCCGAATAACCAAACCGGATTAGCAGCAACGGCGTCAGGTCTTTCAGCTGCAAGTGGTTAATAAGTTTATCACGTACCTCCATCTCCTCACAGGGCATATCCAGATGAGAATGACTGACCTGGTATTTTGCCGCCTTAAGGCCGAAGCGCTGAAAAGCCTGGCCCAGTCTTATCCAGTGGTACGGGTCGTTCTTCTCTGCCATGAAGAGAGCGAATCCTGAAGAAGCCCGGGCCAGCTCCTCCATACGCCTGGCCTCAATTTCGGCAGAGATAAAATACTTCATTATTATCTTTCCGATAAGCCTTCCCGTATTTGGTAAACCCATCGCGCCTGCCCGGATACCATCACCTTTCAGCATTGCCTCCTTCTCACTGAACCGTACCCAGCCAACCAACTCGTCGACAAATGCCTTGTTGCTGAATTGCAGCCTGGTGCCTTCAGAAATGTAAGGGATCATCTCCCTCATCTCATTTCCCGAGAGAAACAGCTTTGTCGAGACACCTTCATCATCAGGATCATTAAAAAGTTCACTTATCAGGTTGTCAGGCACTTTATCATTTCTGTATTTATTCCTTCTTGCCTGCCGTTTTAAAATATAATCGAACAACTCCGGTTTGACCCCCTCGGGTTCATCATGAAGCGCAACAATGATTTGCGGATTATTTCCATTGCCCGTGATTTCAACCTCTGTATCATAACCGAATTCATGCGCCGCAAGAATCATGTTTTCCAGGGCGCACCCCATGCTTATATATAAAGAATGATTATCGTTATCGGCAACAGGCAACGCCCTGGTGAAGTCAGGCAACAGGCATATTGTGTCATTCCTGATCTTGAATCTCCATGGTTGTGCATTATGACATGAAGGAGCCTTCACAGCATACTTGACAATCCTTAACATGGTCTCTTCATGTATCATTTCAATGCGCTTGATTAAACCAGGTATCCATATTTTACTGGCCATAAATTAAATGCCTGACTACCAGCAGGAGGTTACTCGCCTGGATTGATATAACTCTGATAAGAATAATTGCTGCTCTGTCCATCTTCGGTAATTGAAATTGTTCGCGACAAAAGTACCGTACTGGCATTAGGCCGTAGTCTCACCGGTTATCCTGGAAGTACCACTTTTTGGAAAAAGGAGTCCCACTTTTTATGAGACTTTCCCGATATATTCACTTGGGGACATCCCTTCGAACTTCCTGAAAGCCCTGTAAAATGAAGCTTTTGAGTTAAATCCGCAGTTATAGGCGATGCCCATTATGGAGAGATGGCTGTTTGCCTTTAAAACGCACTGCTCTTTAAATTCACCTACCCTGTACCTGTTGATGAAATCGAAAAAATTCTGGTTAAGCCGGGCGTTGAGCACCTCTGAAAGGAACTCGACTTTGACATTCAGCATCTCGCTCAGCCTGGAGATTGTAATATCCGGATCAAGGTATGGCTGCTTCTCCTCCATATCCCGGGTGAGAGTTTTTATAAAGGCATCGTCTGTGTTTTTGACGGGAGATGAAGCCTCAGTTAAAGCTGATTTAACGCCTGATTTCTGTATTTCTTTCGATTGGTTTATAAAGATATTACCCTGCCGTATCCCGAAGTAACCCAGGAAAAGGATGTATACCGATGCAAAACCATTCGTTAAGATTATCAGGAAATTGTAGGTCGCGAAATGGAAGATCATGTCAAGGTTGAAGAGGGTCACGTTGACTGAGTAGCTTATCAGCGTGGCAATTGTGAGTGCGCTGAGCCAACCGAGGTCGATGTCTTCAATTTTCGAGTAATGCTGCATTAATCTGTCCCGCCTTCTCCTGATCAGGTTGAGAGCCCATATATTGTAACTGATGGTGGACACACCAATCAGCATAACTGTTATCTTATAAGAGACCGATTCCTTGAACAGGTCATTTTCAAGGAACCTGATCTTTTCAGGAACAGTGAGATTGATGAAATTGAAATAGTGGAAGACCGAAAAGAAGATGAAAGGTACGAAGTGAAGCAGGTACAGGGGTTTGAATCTGAATTCGTGATCGGATAAGCTCCTGATGTAAAACCACAGCGCCGGACCATGAAGGAAGAGGAATACCCAGCTTGTACTGATTATTGCGGAATATGTGAAATTGTGGCTGAAGTTTTGTAATTCGAGATAAACGCCCCCGATGCTGATAGCGTATAACACGAAGATTGCCGCAAGAAAATAATCCGGAAGTGATTTGTTCTTTTTCCCGAGCAGCAGCAGAAGCAGAAACAGGGCTTCGAAAGTTCCTATAATAAGGATGTATTCCATTTCTTCCTGGCCTTGATTTCCATCTGGAGAATGCAGTTGTAGACAATCCTGTTGACAGGGATTTTCACGCCATTTGAAAATGTCTTACAAAGTTACCTGACCCAGTTGACAATCTCCTCTTTTGACTTGCGGGGAGATGCACCGGTGACGGCGTCAGTGCCTTTCTCTATGTTACCCACACGGAGCATTATGACAGGGGTGAATCCTTCCGGTATCTGCAGTGCCTCCCGTTTTTCCCTGGCTGCGGCAATGGGACCGCCATAAATCCTTGCCCCGAGGCCCATGGAGGTGGCAGCCACGAACATGTTCTGTGTTGCCAGCCCGCAGTCGAAGTCGGGTGTGGAGCCCGACTGTGACACTTTGCCTGAGATGATTATGATCACATTGCCGGGTGTTATATTGGAGATGATCTCCTTTATCATTGCTTCATTCTTAAGCACCGTGAAGTGCCATGGTTGTCCGTTGCGCGAGCTGGGCGCCTTGATCCCGCACTGCAGAATCATATCAATCTGCTGGTCGGTAACGGCCACCTCGGTGTAATTGCGTGGCGACCATGCAGAGAGGAGGAGATCAGTGACAGAATTGCCTGCCGTTTGTGACATGGCGCTGCCGGTGGCAAGGACGAGAAGTCCGAATACTAATGATAATCTTCTGGTTTTCATGACTTGAGTGCTTTTTATTTGTTCCATAAACCCATGGCTGAAGATAGTCAAAAAAATAGGCTGCAAGAATACGTATTCAGGCAGCTGTTCTTCTTGAAGAGGGAGATTGGAGTGAAAATGCACCTCTTCGGAATTACCTGACCATGCCGCTAAATCTTCCTCCCTATGTAAAACACATAGCCGTAATACTCCTTGTACTTGTCATATAGCTGAACTTCATGCCTTTGGAAAGCAACAAGATCTTCGGCAGCTTTATTCCCCGGATACTTTTTCAGGAATGCTTCCTGTATCGAAGCCTGGGGTTCATGGTAATTAACCGTCCAGCACTCTTCCGGCAGGATAAAAGCAGCAACCGGAACATACCCGGCTTTCTGCATCTGGTCAACCTTCCTCGGTATTGTGTCAATCTCAGCATATGCATCCATCCAGAACCTGTTTATCTCTTCCGGCCGTTCTTCGGTGAACCATGAACTCTCGGAAACTGCAATATATCCTCCCTTTTTCAGAAATTTTCTCCATTCCTTCAGGCCCCGCTCAAACCCGATATTATAGATTGCCCCCTCAGACCAGACCAGATCCAGCTCCTCATCCCCGAAAGGAAGTTTGTCCATCGAACCTGTAATCCCTTTAACCCTGTCCTGAAGATTCAGTTTCCCGGCATTGGCATTAAACAGCTCGATGAATTTCGGGAACAGATCGATCCCTGTAATCCTTCCCCGTGCATTCTGCGCCAGAACCATCGTCTGCCCGCCTGTGCCACAGCCGATATCGGCAATCACCGAGTCATTCGTGAGATTGTCGATAAAACTCAAAGCCTTTTTAGTCACCTCCGGACTGCCGGGCCCCTGTCTTTCAAAATTTGAGAAATACTCACAGATCAGACCGTAGTCGATTTCGTGGATTGACTGATTTTCACTGCTCATGATTATTGAATTTGTTAAGCAGCAAGTTATGAAACTTCCGGAAAATGCCGCGATTGTCATCCCGGAAAAATGAAGACGAATGTCTCTCACTGAGGCATTTCAGCCATTGGCCGGCTTAAAATGGCTCTTCAATTGAAAATAATTTTTCTGCACTTGTTTACATGGCGTAACTTTGTTCATCTGACAGGGGGAACCAATTAGTATACAGACCTATAAGAAGTACCAGATTATGAAAGTTACAGCATTTATCGGAAGCGGAAGAAAGCGGCATTCATACAATGCCTGCGAAAAATTCCTGCAGAACCTGCAGACGATGGGCAATGTGGAGTATGAGATGGTTCGGTTAAGCGAGTACAACATCGGAACCTGCAGGGGTTGCAGGATCTGCTTCGACAAGGGGGAGGAATTCTGTCCCCATAAGGATGACCGGGATAAGTTGATTGAAAAGATGAAGGATTCTGACGGGGTGATTTTTGCATCACCCAACTATTCCTTTCAGGTCTCGGGTATGATGAAGGTTTTCCTCGACAGGCTCGGGTTTGGTTTTCACCGTCCCGATTTCTTCGGGAAAACATTTTCAAGCATCGTCGTCCAGGGGATCGGGAAGGGAGAGAAAATAGTAAGATACCTCGACTTCACAGGCAGGGGATTGGGCTTTAATGTCGTCAAAGGGTGTTGTATCAAGACCCTGGAGCCGATGACAGAAAAATCGCAGAAGGCATTTGACAGCATCATAGATGCGCAGAGCAGAAAATTCTATGCACAGCTTGTAAAACATGAATACCCCTCGCCGTCACTGTGGTGGTTAATGATATTCAGGATGGCAAGGACCAGCATAAAGAAGATGCTTGATGACAGCTGCCGCGATTATACTTACTTCCACGATAAGGGTTGGTTTGAGTCGGATTACTTCTACCCGGTGAAGCTGAATCCGCTGAAGAAGTTGTCAGGCAAAGTGTTCGACAGGCTGGCAATTCAGATAATAAGGAGTTAATCTGTGCCACAGTTTTTCATCGATTCCCTGCCTGATATCCCGGGTGCGAGGCGCAGGAACCTGCTGAGGAGCATCGGAATAGACGCCAATGCTCATGATATCTTCATATGGCTGACACAGCTGAGGGTTGCTCCTTACAGTTACGACTTCATTGATAACGGCAGGCGGAAATCGCCCGGTTTTATAATTGAAAACCTTCCGCCTCTCAGGATTAACACCCATTTCCTGCTTGCATTTCATATATCAGAATTTGAAGAGGACTCCTTTATTGCCTGCCGGTATTGCGAGCCTGTCAATCCGCCTTTCAGTCTGTGCCTGCGGAGCCTGTACATGGAATACAGAATAGAAGAGGATGGCCACGGGGCCAGGTTGTGGTGCAAAATATCGGGGTACATAAGGCGCAACGCTCTTTCACGGTTTTTCTTCTCTGCGTTTTCCATTATAAATAAAATCATGATGTTAAGGCAGCTTAAGAACTTAAAGAAATATTCTGAACTGGCATCTGCAGGGAAGGTCGGCAGCGGAAGGGTAAACCTGGCCGGTTACTATCCAGAGCCTGGAATTCACTGGTGGATCTTCTGTCGCCGCCATGGCTGCAAGGGACTAATACCCTGACTGAATGCCGGAATACTATTCCGTAGCAGACTCATAGCGCGCCCTGTCTTGTCGGGAACACAAGTTCGGGGTCAATCCCTTCATTATCAACCTCGCGTTAAACAATTCGCAGAGTCGATTGTTAAAAAATCAACCGGGACGAAGACCGACCGTTCCCCGGACAGACCGGATATGAAAATAGTAGCATTATTCATATTCTTTATTTCCACTTTCAGCATCAGCGCACAGTCTTTCTGGAAGATAAGCGGTGTGGAATCAGCTGCAAATGCTCAGCACTCCGGAATACTCTACTCGCCCTACCGCAACGCGATCTATGTCTCCACCTACAATCTGGGAATTTTCAGGACTGCAGATAAAGGAACCACCTGGGATCATGTTTGGGAGCTCCCGAAAGATAAGCCTGTCACCACTCTGTTTGCCGCTAAGAACGGAACCATTTTAGGTGGCGGGATTGAAGAGATATACCGGAATGAAGCAAACAGCGACAAATGGGAAGCGATACCTGTCGGCCTTGCTTTTGTTACGGGTTTTGCTGAAGACCGGAACGGCTATCTGTATGCCTGCTCACCCGTTGCAGGAGGAATATTCAGGTCTGCAGACAATGGCAGGTCGTGGACCGTCTGTACAAGTGGCCTCCCTTCAAATTACGTGAATAACATTGTTTCCGACGCAGATGGAAATCTGTTCTGTACTCTGCAGCAGGATGATAATGGAGTGAACGGCGGCCTCTGGCTCTGGGATGAGAATCAAAACCGGTGGCTGAAAAAAGAGATAAGACTGAATATTGATGGTACGGTTTATGTGATCAAGGTAGCGCAGATCCTGGGGATTGATTTTACTTCCGGCTCGGAGATGATCATATCTCTCGATGGTGTGGTAACCAATTTCCAGGTCGTGGGACTGTTCAGAAATACCGTTTCCGGTGCCATTGCCTCAACAGCATGGCATCAGGAAACCTGGGGCGCAACAAACCCGTTGCCTTTTACACTATTAATGAATAGTTTATTCCATGCTTCCTCCGGACACCTGTTTGCCAGCCGGGTTTCAGGTGTCTCTCCGGGTATCTATTCCAGGATGGCCTATTCTCAAAAATGGGTCTCATCCAATGAAGGTATTCCCGCCACAGTCAATGTGATCGGATATTTTTGCGAATCTCCTGAAGGAACTGTTTTTCTTACAACCCAATACTCCAATAAACTTCTGGTTACAAACGAATCGGCGCCGGGAAAGAAGTATTTCGCCATCAGTTACCAGCCATTGAATCCCATGAAGCTTTACCAGTATCAGACAATCAATGCCACATCCGGATCAGGTCTCGATGTAAGTTTCATCAGCATGGACAACAAGACCCATATTGAAGGGAACGAGATGCGTGCCACCGGGCTGGGCACGGCTTTGATCAAAGCTTATACTGACGGGACTGACAGCACATATTTCAGCGTGGAGAATATTACGGTTTCCATTGATAAGGCGGAGAATACAATTGTCGTGGAAGATCCCGGCATAATTACCGATGGTGACAATCCGGTTTATCTGAATGCTTCTTCCGGTTCGGGAGAGGAGGTCTTTTTCAAGGTGATGGCAGGTAACGCTTATTTTGAAAAGAACAGGCTGATATACAGCGCTCCGGGCAAGATTACGGTCATCGCAACCGAGCCGGGCAATGATTCTTATGAAGAAGCAGATACGGTGTGGATGGAGTTATGCGTTAATCCGAAAAAGCCCGTTATAGCTGCCGACACAATATCCGGAACTGTCAGGCTTATGTCATCGAGTGAGATTAACAACCGGTGGTATGTAAATGATACCTTTTCCGGGCAGACGGCAAAAACGCTATATCCCTCTATTACCGGCATTTACACACTGCAGGTGATAGCTGACGGCTGTCCTTCGGAACTGTCCGAACCATATAATTATGTTGTTACCGGTATCGGTCCTGTTACTGAAAACAGCTTGCTTATTTTTCCCGTTCCCTTCCGGGATAAACTGTCAATCTGGCTGGATCCGAAAGAGAGCCTCGCGGCGAAAACCCGGTACAGCATTACGGATATTTCTGGAAAGCTACTGCTGACAGGGGAGAAGGAGGGAGACCTGATAATCCTTGATCTGGAGAGTCTTGAGCCGGGATGGTATCTGTTGAATGTTACCCGGGGCCAAAAATCAGAATACTTCAAAATTCTGAAAAGTCGCTGATCATGTAGCCTGCAATTCTGCCCCGCTACGGATCGCTGCATTCCGGTACAGGTAGTCAATATGCTCCGGCGGAAGGTGGTCAGGGCGGCCCGGCGGATACACTTTATAGATCTGCAAAACTCTTCCCTGAGGGGACTATTTAAAGTACATCATCTGAAATGTCAGGCTTACAGTCTCGTGCGTATCCGGCAACAGATAGATCAGGTTGAAATTGCGATTCCCTCTGTTTACAAAATATTCCAGGCGTACGGGATAAAATCCTTTTTGTAATGGAACCAGGTAAGATTTATACCAGTCATTCCCGTGCAAACCATCGTTATTGATTATTTCACGTCCGTTGATGAAGAACTTCGATCCGTCGCTTGAACTAAGAGCAAACATGTAATAACCTTCTTTGTCTATCTTGATATATCCTTCAAATACACATCCAAAATTGAATCTTGCAGGGAGTCTGTCAAGGTTGAATGAACTGTCGGCAATACCCTCTTCTACAGTTTTAAGTTTTTTAAAATCAGGTAATACATTCCAGCTGCCTTCGTAACAGGAGTAGCGCACCCCCCCTGCCTTAATATTGTTTACATGCTGAAGCGCCGGCCAAACCTCACTGATCTCAAATTTCCCCTGTGAAGTATTGATATACTTTTTGTTTTCCCCGATCCACCTTACTCTTAATTCAGCAGGACCTACAAGTTCGATCATTTGAGGAGCTCTTCCGGAAGATGTGTCAGGTTCTGATCCATCTGTTGTATAATATACGTCCGGAAAGCTTCCGTTCAGAAATACCGGTGCCGGTTTTCCTTCAAGCAGTGATCCGTTATTAGGGTGAAACTCAACCTGTTTGTTGGAATTGTACCCCTTGTAGGTATACTTCAAACAATCATATATACCTTTAAGACGAACTGACATATGTGTTTCGTCGGGATAAACTGAGACTTTCCAGCGCAGCTCACCGGGAGCAAATTCTTTCAGAACCGAATCCATTTTTTGAATTCCGACATTCCTGTAAGTATCCTCAGTGCCATTAATCCACAAAGTCCTGTTAAGATCAGCAGTGTTTTTGAAAGTAGTTGTGGCCATGGTAATAATGCGCCTGTCATTCCATGGAAACGCCGGGTCAGAACAATAATAATTTGAAAACAGGGCAGGTTCCTTAAGCATTACATAAAATGAGAACAAGCCTCCCAATGAATGACCGTACAGGCTGTAGTCACCACCGGCAGGATACTTTTCTTCGATAAAAGGGATGAGTTCATCTTTCAGGAATTCTATGAAATTATCAGCTCCGCCTGCTTTGTCATTTCCAGGTGTTTTAGAAGGCAAGAAGTCACGGTCACGCATATTCCCTTTGTCTGTGTAAGTATTTATTATGGCAACCAGAATCAGTGGAGGCAACAGTTTCTCTTTCCTGGCAAAGTTGTATATGAATGAAAAATCATCGAAATGCGATTCCCCGTCAAGCAAAAAGACAACATCAAATTTCGCACCGGATACGGACTTGTATTCGTCGGGGAGAAGAATTCTTATTTTACGCTGTTCGTTTAAAACATGTGAAAAAATGGAATCGTCAACAACGGTTGTCCCTTGTGCCAATGTGTTTACAGTAAGGATACAACCCGATATTAACATTAAGCATCCGGTTCTGACTGAGGATTTCATGATTTTGAGTTTACTTTTGAGGCATGTTTGACTGAATTGGTATATATCCGGCTCAAAGTTAACTGATTAGTGGTTTGATCGTACAAATCCAACACTCTGACAGATCATGGAATTCTTCCATTATGCCAGAACATTAATGGCTCTGTTCAGTCACGCAAGAGTTTCCATTTATCACTTTTGCCAGCTGATCCCTGTATGAAGCCGGTAATGCCCCGTTCCTTGACTCCAGCCATGTGACCTCATCAGTTACACCGACCAGGTTCAGGCATTTCGCCATGTTCCTGAACATGCTGCCGGTACGGATCTTATATGTGGTAAAAAGGACCGTCCTGCGGCTCTCGAGAGGAGGCAACCCTGCTGCAAATCTCACCCAGTTTTTTTCGGGTTTCTGCCTGATAAACAGTAATCCGCTGGTCCAGCATCCCAGAAAAACATAATCAGCATTATTGAGAGCCTGTCCCTGCTGCTCTTTAATATCTCTGATCTCGGATACAATGTTGTTCTCCGTGAGAAATGCATGAATGTTTTCTCCAAGCTTCCTGGTTGTACCTGTTCTCGAATTGTAAAGAATAATAGCTTTTTTTAATTTTGTTCTGCCACTGCCGGGTTCTTTTGGTGTTTCCATCTTATGAGATATTAAGTGTTTCTTGATACATCAAAATTAGTTGGCTTCTGAAGAGTTTGAAATAGTGAATTTTAATCAATTTATATGGAGGAGAGATCGAAAACATACCTGAAAAAATTCAATGAACTTTTCGGAAATTATAGCTGTGATGTCAGGGAAGAAGATTATGAAAACTTTGAAAGCAAAAAGGAGTTGCTTGAAAAGATAGCCGAGGTAGGGAACAGTGCCCTTACTGTTTTCGACATTAACAGGATGCACTACCTGTTGGCCTGTTCAAGGTTCGATGAAGCCCTCGGATATAAAGCCAATTACGAATACAGGGTGAATCCGGATTACTTTTATGAGCAGATGCATCCGGAAGATTTTCCTTTTGTTCTTGATACAATAAACAAAGCTGGTATGTTTCTTCAGGATCAACCTCCTGCTGAAAAGCTAAATTATAAACTTATCCTCGACTATCGTTTGAAGAACAGCAAGGGATTGTATATGCGTTTCCTGCAGCAGGTGGTTGTTCTCGAGCTTGACAGGATGGGGAACATCTGGCTCATTCTTAAATTGTTTGACCTGGCATCAACAAATGCCGGCAATGAGCCGTCACAGAGAAGACTTATAAACATCAAAACTGGCAAAAAGTGCCTGTTCGATGATCCGGACGAGAATTCCTCTTCCCGAATCCTGACAAACCGGGAGATTGAAATCCTTGGATTGATATCACAGGGGCTTGACAGCAGGAATATTTCGGACCGGTTATTTATAAGTGTCAATACAGTAAATAATCACAGGCAGAATATCTTAAGCAAAACAAGGTCGGGTAATATCTCACAGGCCATGATCTATGCCAGGAGAATAGGCATTCTCGCTTGAAGCCGTGAAGTTGATAACAGCCGGCTGCTGTTTTCCTGACCGGACACTCCTGTTATATTCCCGGCAGGGAAATGTTCCGGCATAAGTACTCATGTCTGGAAAGGGAGAATGTACCACCGGGCATAAGTACCCCTCTTGCTACAGGTTCGTTTACCATATCCGGAGCTATACGGTCTCTGATAATTGCTCCACGATCCCCGGCCCAATCCCGCTCTTCAGTGTCTCCGGGAACTGGTTCATGAACCGTTAATAAAAAGCCTGCCCTGGCACAATGTTGACCTCGCTTTCAAGCCTGATACCGAATTTCTCCTGCACAGACTCCCGTATCCGGAGTGCAAGGTCAAGTACTTCACTGCCAGCGGCCCCACCGTAATTTACAAGAATCAGGGCCTGTTTTTCATAGCACCCGGTATTGACTGACCGGTGACCCTTCCATCCTGCCTGCTCAATAAGCCACCCCGCGGGGATTTTATACCGGCCACCCTGTTCGAAATAACTGATCCCGGAAAAAGATCCCCGGAGTCTGCCCAGTTCATCAATGCTCACTACAGGATTCTTAAAGAAACTGCCTGCATTACCCAACACCGCGGGATCCGGCAGCTTTGATCTCCTGATATCTGCAATAACATCAGAAATTTGCCTCAGTGAAGGATCCGAAATCCTCCTCTTTTCAAGCTCTTCCCTGATATTTCCGTATTCAAGCCTGGGCTTAATCCTTTTTGATAGTCTGAATGTAACAGAACAGATCACAGCCCTGTTCTTCAGCTCATTCTTGAAGATACTGTCCCTGTACCCAAACCTGCATTCCTGGTTGTTCAGTTCAAGCCATTCCCTCGTGACTGTGTGATAAAGGCGTACTTTTTCAATGGTCTCTGCCGCCTCCACTCCGTATGCACCTATGTTCTGAACCGGGGTGGCTCCTACTGTTCCCGGTATCAGGAACAGGTTCTCAATTCCTGCAAAGTTATTTGCAACTGCAAACTCAACCAGGTCATTCCAGATGACACCGGCACCGGCCTCAACAACCACGCCTGACTCATCTTCGCTGATGATTCTTATCCCGCTTATTTCATTGATGATCACAAGACCGTCGAAGTCCGATGTAAACAACATATTGCTGCCCTGTCCCACTACAAGAAGTTTATCTTCCACGGAGACCATGTCACCAACTTCATGATGTTCTGTCAGGGCCTGCAACTCATCCGGCCTGTGCAAATGAAACAGGTACCGCGCATTTACGTCAATGCCAAAAGTATTGAAATGCCGCAGGCTTTTATTTTTCTCAACAGTGATCATTACGGCAATAGTATTAAAAATAGCTTTCAGTAATAACATATCTTCATAGATTTGTTCTCTGCAAATAATTAAAAACACCAGCTGAATGAAATCTTTCGAGGTAACCGGCGGGAACAGGCTGAAGGGTATCATCGTTCCGCAGGGAGCGAAGAATGAGGCACTTCAGGTTCTCTGTGCAGTGCTCCTGACACCTGAAAGGGTAGTAATATCAAATATCCCTGACATAATTGATGTAAGGCTGATGATAGAGATACTTGCCGGCCTTGGAGTGGTCGTCGAACGGATCAGTGATGATACTTACTCATTTGTAGCCGCCGGCGCTGAGCCGGGAAGGATGTATGATGAGGAGATGCTAGGAAAGGCAAATATGCTGAGAGGGTCTGTAATGCTTGCCGGACCATTGCTTGCTAGGTTTAAAAGTGCGGTGATCCCCAGGCCGGGAGGTGACAAGATCGGCAGAAGGCGGCTTGATACACACATAACCGGGTTTGAACAGCTTGGCTGCATTGTTGACTATGATCCGGCCCATGAGTATTTCAGGCTCTCTGCAGGCAGGCTCAGAGGCACTGAAATCCTCCTTGA
This sequence comes from Bacteroidales bacterium, assembly GCA_034002885.1. Taxonomy (GTDB): domain Bacteria; phylum Bacteroidota; class Bacteroidia; order Bacteroidales; family VadinHA17; genus LD21. The sequence goes on along the minus strand of JAVEZS010000040.1, from coordinate 7,436 downwards.
CGAACCTTCGGTGACCGCGACAGCCAACCTGATTCTTGCGTCCGTTATGGCGGAGGGTGAAACAGTTATATACAATGCTGCATGTGAGCCATATATCCAGCAGCTCTGCCTGATGCTTAACAGGATGGGAGCGGAGATCAGCGGCATTAAATCGAACCTGCTGACTATAAATGGTGTTAGCACACTCAGGGGATGCAGTCACCGTATCCTTCCTGATATGATTGAGGTTGGCTCATTCATCGGGATGGCAGCTGTGACCGGATCTGAATTGCGTATTAAGGATGCCGGAACTGCCCACCTGGGGATAGTTCCGCAAAAATTCATGCAACTGGGCATTGATCTTCGGATCAGTGGTGATGACATTCTAATTCCTTCGCAGGATACCTGCGAGATCAGGAATAACCTTGACGGATCTGTTCTGACCATTTATGATCATCCGTGGCCCGGACTATCACCTGACCTTATAAGTGTGATGCTGGTTGTTGCTGTCAATGCCTCGGGCAGTGTGCTTATACACCAGAAGATGTTTGAGAGCCGCCTGTTTTTTGTTGACAAGCTCATTGATATGGGCGCGAGGATCATCCTTTGTGACCCGCATCGTGCCGCTGTCATCGGCCTGGGAGGAATGCAGAGGCTTCGTGGCATCACAATGAGCAGCCCCGATATAAGGGCCGGCATGGCTCTGCTTATCGCCGCAATGGGTGCCGAGGGCAAGAGCATGATTCATAATATAGAGCAGATAGACCGCGGTTATCAGGATCTTGACCGGAGACTGAATGAACTGGGTGCACAGATAAGAAGAGTAGACTCATAAAGAAAATATCAGGCCATGTTACTCAGATACAGTCATTGGTGACGATATTGACGATAAGGTGATGGACTACTTCCCGGAGTATTCCTTTGCCGGTATGGACCGCCGGTTCAATGTCATATTGATAAGGAACTGCCTGTCATTGAGGATGGGCATAGACCCTGAGTGGAACAACCTTATATAGGTGGTCACAAAAGATAACCGGATCAGGGAGACATTCAACCTGCCGCTGCTGTATGATCCCGGGATTTATTAAATACCTGGTGCCGGAAGTTAACGGCTAATTGAATGTTTTTCCGGCTGCAGGTCTCAGGATACTACGTTAGTCGTAACTTCATACCAGGGAAACGCCGGCAGGAGGGTCCTCGCTCTATCATTTTGCACACGATTGTCCCGGCAGGTGCAGGGGTGTGATACTGCAGTCGTCCGTTGTGCCGGGCGACACGAAGCCGCTGCCCCTGCGATTCCTGGTGAAGGCCGTTTTCGGTTCCGACTTCATCAACTGGAGCAGTGTACGGCTTTTTGGCAAGGCGATGTCCGCCATGTTCATTCCGAAGGAGGTTTTCGAATCACTTTCAAAGGTAGAGCAGGATAAGCTGATATCAGACATTTATCTCTCTGCGCTGCCCATATCCGCCCGGACGAAAGATATCCTGTTTGACATGTATATTTCGAACCTGTCGATTGATGAGACCTTTCCCTTTTAGGAAATCAGTGTCCCGGTGCTGGTTGTTCATGCGAAGGATGACCCCGCACCTCCGTATGCCGGTGCGGTGTTGATCTCTGAAAGGATCCCTGACTGCAAGCTTGTTTCTGTTGACACCGGAGGTCACCTCCTGACAGGGCACGGAGCGGATATCAGGGATGCTATTCGTGAGTTTATAGGGCAATAGCTCCTTAAATTTGAAAATTATGAAGTAAGAGCACAGGGACACAAATTAAAGTGTCCGGGAAAACACGCTATCAGCCTTTCGTGCCTTTTACAGTTCAATATAAAAACTTCCTAATATCGAATAATTTATTAATTGTGTGGGAATCCAGGGTACTTTATTACAACCGAAATTCACCCAACTTTGAACTCCCACGTTAATTCTTTTGTTAATCTTCACAGCAACTCCTGCTGAATAAGAGGGTGATAATAATCCTATCGAAACTGATGGTCTTATCCGATATGTATTTGGTGCCATATATCCGATATGAGTCGGGACTTTTATGTAATTACGTTTATCACCATCAGTATCTTCAATCCGGGAATATAAAAGTCCGGTTTTGAAATAGATTTTCTCATTTGTTCTGGGCATCCAAAAATGTGCAATAACTCCGCTTTGGAAATAACTCCCATTATTAAAGTCACCAGCATTTTCAAAATTCACTATACCAGCGACAGCTTCAAGATTTACTTTTCGAAAAGGCGGTTTCTTTTCATAGATTATGCAAGGTCCATCCTTACAAACTTTACTATGATAATCCTCTGACAATTTTATCAGACTTTCATGTTCAGGTTTTCCAATTTCATTAATCCTTGCTTGAAACTCCGGGGCATCTTGCATATAGTAAGTTAATAATCCTATATGCTTTTTTGTTCTAAAAAATACTTTTTTGCCGTCAACATATTTAATACCTTCCTCATATGGAAGCTCAATTATCGGATTACCAGCTTTCTCCAGAAAGTAATGGTCTCCATTGGAATCTCTGAGATAATAGATATTTATTTGTCCTTTGATAAGGAATTCCAGGAAAACCTTTGCACCATTTATTTCTTTTGAAACATAATATTTACTCTCGGTAAATCTGTATGCAACAAGATCAGCAGGGGAATATCTCAGCTCATCTTCCCTGTCATTGTTTCTGAACCTGCAAACCTCACCCATGAATAAGTCTCCCCGGTAATCAATCTGCCCGTATATAGTATCCCCTGAAACTTTAATAATATATCCCGGTCGAAAATCAGTCTGGGCATTAAGTATTGCCGTAGAAAAGAGTAATCCTAATAAAAATAGTCTGCTTAATTTCATGATATTACAATATATAGATGTTCGCAATTATCATCTTGCATGATAGATAACTGATTGTTTGTTCCCATATTATCAGTACTTCTTTTTTATCCTGAACCAGGGCACAGTCAATCCTGGTCAGTTCGCCGGTTCGTAGCCATTTCTTCCGGCATTCTCTCAGTCTTTTCTTCATTTTCCATATTGCAAATGTTTTCAAGGTTGAACAATCTGCATTCCGGTAAACATGACAGGGGAGATCCAAACCCTTGTTTTTGGCCATTGTCGCCCGCTACTTGAGATTGATGAAATTTTCATTAAATTTACTTGTCTCTGACCTTAACGGTCTCGCTGTAATTATTGTAAATCTAATACTCAGGTGATGGCAGGAAAAAGAACTATTACTGTGAAAGGATCCGTTATTTATATAATTGATAATCAGGATTCTGACTTTATTTCTCTAACTGATATGGTGAGAAGTTTCGGTGATGAAAACATTATCTCCAACTGGCTTAGAAACAGGAATACTCTTGAATTTATTGGGATCTGGGAACAATTAAATAATCCGGATTTTAATACCCTCGAATTCGAGGGGTTTAAAAGTCAGGCAGGCCTTAATAAATTTTGGATATCTCCGAAGAAGTGGATTGAAACTACAAGAGCTATTGGCATGATTTCCAAAGCTGGCAGATATGGTGGGGGAACATATGCACATAAGGATATAGCATTCGAATTTGGCTCCTGGTTAAGCCCTGAGTTTAAACTTTACCTGATCAGAGAATTCCAGAGACTAAAAGATGATGAAAATAGTCGGTTGAAACTTGAATGGAATCTCCCAAGGACTCTTGCTAAAATTAATTACCATATCCATACTGATGCCATTAAGGAGAACCTTATTCCTCAGGAAGTCTCCGGGAAACAGATGAGCCTGACATATGCCAGTGAGGCTGATCTATTAAGTGTTGCACTGTTTGGCATCACTGCTGCTGACTGGAGATCATCCAATCCCGGGGAGGCAGGCAATGTCCGCGATCATGCCTCTCTTGAGCAATTGGTCGTATTGTCAAATCTTGAGAGTATCAACGCGGTAATGATACAGCAGGGACTATCTCAGGGTGAAAGGCTAAAGCAGCTAAACCAGATTGCCATCATGCAGATGAATTCACTCCTTGGTCATAAGACAATCAGGAAACTGGAATAGCCCCATCCCGCTCTTCAGTGTCTCAAGGAACTGGTTCATGAAACGTGCCGCGGGGGCACCGTCAACGATGTCGTGATCAAAGGAGCCGGTCAGGCAAAGGAACTCCCGCTCCTCATGCTTCTCACCGGTGAAGACCATCCGCTTCTCTATGCTCCCGACCGTGATCAGCACCGTCCCGCTGCCATGGGGGATGAACCATACCGGCTCGCGACTGAACATACCAACGGCTGTCACTGCAACCTTGCCATACCGTTTCGCCAAACTGATATTCCTGTCGGCGAGGCGCACGAATGCCTTCAGAAGGAATCCCGGTATATGCCGAATCCATGTCATGCCGGAAAACCCTCCCAGGGCCGACTCGCTGCGGGTCCGTGCCGACCTGATCAGGTCATTGATCTCGCGGAAGGTGAGGCTCTGTGCCGCCTCAATCGCCAGCGGCTCGGGGACTCTCTCACCGGAGATCTCCCGCTCCACCAGCACACTGACGGTTACATCGTCGAGGGTGATGAGCCTGTTCCCCCGCCTGAAGGCGTTAAGATGAGGATGCTCCTTCACCACCTGTGCCAGGCAGTAAACGATATATGCCGTAAACGAAAGCTTCTCGCCGGTGCGCTCCCGGTGCTCCCGCATCATCTGCCTAGGAAGGGTCACATCTGCGGCGCAGAGCGAATGGATCGTGCTTTTTCTTGCGGTGACGGCCGCCGACGCGGCCACCATCTTCCTGTTGAAGCTGACCCTCTCCGAGGTGAATCCTCTCCTGCCTGAAGCGTTTCCCTTTTTCCCGGAGGCATTTTCTTTCTTTTCGGAGGCATTTCCTCTTTTCCCGGAGACATTTTCTTTTTTCCCGGAGACATTTCCTTCCTTACCGGAGGTGTTTCTTTCTCTCCCGGAGCTATGCCCTTCCCTCGCCGTACCGGTCACTCCAGCCTCTGGACTGATTTTTTCCGGGGTGAACCCACTCTTCACGGAGCTATGCCCTTCCCTCGCCGGATCGGTCACCCCGTCCCGTGAGTTGTTCTTTTTCTCCATGATCTATTGCTTTGACCTGACCCAGGTGTCAAAATCAGTCGCCGGCCTGGTCAGCAGGGCGAGGTCAGCTTCGGAAAAATCCGGCTCATGCACCTTTTCGAAATACCCGAACAGCGAGGCTGCAAACTTCAGCTGCCTGTTGCGGGTCAGGAAGGCGATGATCTTCAGGGGCAGGAGGGGAGTCTCACCGACACTCTTTATCTCCGGATGGAGGGCGCTGCAGTATTTCTCAAGCATCTCCTTCATCGTGTATCTCTCCGGGCCGTAGACATAATAGAACCTGTTCTCTGCCCCGACGGTTGAATATGCGTCAGCCACCATTGTTCCCAGGTCGTCAGCGGCCACCCAGTGATACCGGTCTGTCAGCCTGCCCAGTACAGAAGCCTTGCCGTTCCTGACGAACATGGGCAGCGACTCGAAGAACCATGTAGGCCGGAAGATATACCACGAAAGACCGCTCTGCATGATCATTTTTTCCGTCCTGAACTTGTCATCGATGAACCTGAACCACCGGTTCTCCTCCGCCACGCTGCATCCCGAGACCATGCTGATCCGCCTGACTCCGTTCCTCTTCGACACTTCGATAATGTTCGATACCGCTTTTACATCGTCCGCCGAGGCGAGTGATATATGTACCGCATCGCACCCGCTCACTGCCTTCTCAAGGTCTGCCACATTGAATACATCGCCCTGTGCGATCTCATAGTCATTGACGAACATCGACGGTTTCACCGACCGCGAGAAGAGTCGCAGGTCATAACCTTTTTCGTCCAGTTTGCGGATAACGGGACCCGCCAGCAGCCCGCTGGCGCCGATAACAAGAATCTTCATCCTTTCCATAGCTGTTGTTGTTTAATTTATTGATGAGGCAAAGTTACCCCGGCGGTTTGGGAGCGTTGTTTGACAAAAGTCAAAAAAAGGGGTCAGATCGATTTCCTTATCCTGCTGAGGGTGGCGATGTCGATGCCGAGGTAGGAAGCGATATGTTTCAGGGCGACTTTCTGCAGGAGGTCAGGGTGTTTTTTGATGAAGAGCTCGTACCGTTCCGATGCTGTGAGGGTCTGGAGCTGTATTGAACGGTTCATGAGGGAGTTGTACATTGCCTCGTCCACGTCTTTGCCTATCTGCCGCCATGCCGGCACCATGCGTATCAGCTCCTGCATCCGGTCGTAAGTGATCACGTCCATCTCGCAGTCCTCGATGGCGATTATGTATTCCCTTGACGGCACCTGGTCATTGAAGCTCTTCATCGAGATCACCACCGAGCCCTTTTTGAAGAAGTGGGTTGTGATCTCGTTTGCCCTGTCGTCATAGAAGAATGACCGCATCATTCCCGACCGCAGGTAAGCAATTCGTGTTGCTATCTGTCCCTTCTCCAGGAACAGTGACCTGGCCTGCAGGATCTCCGGCCGGTAGCGACTGACAGTCTCATTCCAGTCCCTTTCGGTAAAACCGTAATGCTCAATCAACCTGTCTTTGAAGTCCATGGAAGAGTAAAGATACAGTTGTTGGAATTCATAGCAAAGGAATCGACAGGCTTCAAAATTGCATAAATGAACAGTATGATTGACGAATTTAATCAAATAGCATTAAATATCAGGTATAATTGACGAAAAGTATTATATTTGCAAAAGCATAAGATAAGATTGAATCATGAAAGACTACATTGAGAGGCCTTTATATATTGACAGAATAAAGCCTTATATCGGCAAGAGTCTGATAAAGGTAATTACCGGCCAGAGGAGGGTGGGCAAGAGCTGCATGCTGATGCAGGTAAGGGATCTCATAAGGGAGAAAGACCACGACACCCATATTATTTTCATTAATAAGGAGCAGCATGAGTTCGCCCCGATCACTGACCATGTCACGCTTCTTGAATATGTTGGCCTTCATTCAAAGGGAAAAGGGAAGGTGGCGTTATTCATTGATGAGATTCAGGAGATTGATTCATTTGAAGTCGCGTTGAGAGACCTGTCCACAAGGAAGAAGTTTGACATCTACTGTACCGGTAGTAACGCAAGGCTGCTGTCAGGTGAGCTGGCAACTCTTCTGGCGGGGCGTTACATTGAGATAAGGGTGTATGGCCTGAGTTATTCCGAATACCTGATGTTTCGCGATGCCGCTGATTCCTCAGATTCATTCAGGACTTACCTGCGTGAAGGAGGTCTTCCCTATCTGATCCATCTTGGAACTGACATAAATGTTGTCAATGAGTATCTTAATACTCTTTATAGCACTATTCTGCTGAAGGATGTGGTGGCAAGGTATAATGTGCGGAATGTTAAATTTCTTGAGAGCCTGGTTCTTTTTCTTGCCGATAATACAGGAAGCATCGTTTCCGCAAAAAAAATCAGCGAATATCTGAAATCACAGAACATAAATATTTCAACACAGGTAGTGATAG
>JAVEZS010000039.1:0-25131 GCA_034002885.1 Bacteroidales bacterium | reverse complement strand
TCCTCAATCCACTCATTTATTGCATCAGGAGCAGATGGATCATCAATGTCGAACGATCCTGCCTCTGCTTTGTAATATTCGCTCAGGATATCAAGGAATGGCTTTTTAACATTAAAATCATCCTCAGACCATACTGAATTGGCTATCTCCATGATTACTTTCCTGTCAACTTTCATAAGATCTTCCGTTAGATCGCTGTAGGACCGGTTAAGTTCATCAGTTGACAGGCCATTGAGGCGCAGGGCATCGAGAATAGCTTCCCTTGTCTCTCCTTCGGCTCCGTTTACCGACATTGAAAGGGCGTAGGAGATACTCAATGGAGAGATCATTACATTTTCGCTGCTGCCTGCTTTCAATATTATTCTTTCGAAAATATCAAATGCAAATTCATTTCCCGATTCAATAAGATTTGTCTGACCTTGTGTTATGTTAATGGGTACCGGATCGGTAATCACATTCTCTTCTGTCTTGCTGCATGAAACAAAGGCCAGGGAAAGAACCGTCAGCAGTGCAGTACCCGGCAGTAATATCTTCTTCATATTCTTCGGTTTTTACAGTAGTTAAAAAACTGTCAGCGTGATGCTGAATTCAGGATTATTCAGGAAAAAGGTTCAAAAATCATGCCACCGGGTCAGCAGGATCTTTTGTTCTTCCTGTTTAATTCAATGAAGTTCCTGAGATACAGGAAAGCTACTGTAAATAAAATGGTGCTCATTATCAACAGGAGTATAAAGGCAAAAACAGGAGGGTGATCCTCACCGGGCAGCGGATTCCTTACCCTGAGTATATATCCAAGCACTGTAAATATAAGGACCATGACAGCAACGGCAAAAACGAAAATGATTGTTGATACATTCAGAATTTTTGTCGATCTGTAGTACTTGCTTGTCTTGAAGCGTTCAAAGGAGCTGCGGGCATAATACTGTGCACGCTGCCTTGATCTCTCCTGCCTGAATTTCCTCCATTCTTCAACAATCCTGAAATAGTCCTGATCGTCAAGCATACCCTCCTTACGGCTTTCCATAATAAAGTCGTAAGCTTCAGTCACAAGTATGAATTTATCCTTCGCATCCGGAGAATGGTTAATGTCAGGATGGTAAAGACGAGCTTTTTTCCTGTAGGCTTTTTTAACATCTTCAACAGATGAATTTGCAGGAACACCCAGGAGAGAATAATATTCGGAAATCAGCATTTACCTGATAATAAGTAGTTCAGTTCAGTGTCAGAAGTATTTCCCGGTCATGCAAGGCCAGAAAAGCAGCCCAGCCTTACCCCGATAGGGTTTGATATTTTTTTACACTATTCCTGTGAATCCCATGAAAGCCAGTGCAAGGATACCGGCAGTTACCAGCGAAACAGGTACGCCTTTCATTCCTTCGGGTATATCCACCAGTTCAAACTGCTCCCTGAAACCGGCCAGGATTATCAATGCCAGCCCGAAGCCCAAAGCCGTGGCTGCACTGTAAACAACACCTTCCAGAAGGTTGTAGTCCTTCTGGATTACAAGAATGGCAACCCCGAGAACAGCGCAGTTTGTAGTAATGAGAGGAAGAAAAATTCCAAGCGCCTGATAAAGAGGCTGACTTATTTTTCTGAGTATTATTTCCACCATCTGGACCAGAGCCGCAATTACCAGTATGAAGGTTATTGTCTGCATGAATTCAATCCCAAGCCTGTTGAGAACGTAAACCTGAATGATATATGTAACTATTGTGGCAAGGACCATCACAAACGTTACGGCTGCCGACATCCCGACAGCAGTGTTGACTTTGGATGAGACTCCCAGGAAGGGGCATATTCCCAGAAACTGAGCAAGGACAACATTGTTTACAAGGAGGGCGGAAATTATGATAAGTATGTATTCCATAGTTTTTCTTTTTAGGCTTTCCGTATTTTATTGACCAGCGCAATAAGATAACCCAGGGCGATGAAGGCACCAGGAGCAAGGATGAAAACGAGAATCCCGTCACCCTGAATGAATTTATACCCCAAAATGGAACCGCTGCCTGCAATCTCACGAATCGCTCCGAGGATCCCGAGTGCAAGGGTGAATCCAAGACCCATCCCTAATCCGTCGATTAAAGAAGAGATAACACTGTTTTTACTGGCAAAAGCCTCTGCACGGCCAAGAACAATGCAGTTTACTACTATGAGTGGTATAAAAATCCCCAGGGTTTTATAAAGGTCCGGGACATAAGCCTGCATGACCAGGTCAACGATTGTGACAAATGAAGCTATGATCACTATGAAGGCAGGTATCCTTACCTTATCGGGGATAAGGCCTGCAAGGAGTGATATTACTACATTGGAGCATACCAGGACAAAGGTTGTTGCGGCACCCATCCCCAGGCCGTTTAAGGATGATGAGGTGGTGGCCAGGGTAGGGCAGGTTCCCAGTACCAGTACAAGTATTGGGTTTTCCCTGATTAAGCCTTTAGTGAAATTCTGAAGCTGATTCATTTAATACCTCCTTTCTGCAGGGTGTTATAGGCTTTCTGCACAGCGTCGCAGAAAGCACGCGAACTGATTGTGGCTGCTGTTATGGCATCAACGGGACCTCCGTCTTTCTTTACCTTTAACTGGAATTCGGAAGGATTCTTTTCCATAAACTGATCCTTGAACTCAGGATCAGCCATCTTGGTTCCAAGACCGGGAGTCTCCTTGTGTTCAAGAACAGTTATGTTGATTATGGTTCCATCGGGTCTGAAACCTGCCATAAGGCTTATATTTCCGCTGAATCCTTTTGAAGAGTGAGTGTTGACGGCGTAACCTATCACCATGTCATCTTTCTTGGCAGGATATATATCGAGACTGTCGCCATCACCTGATGAGAGCCTGAACATCTCGTCATTGGGATTATTTGTAAAATCCGGGACTACCTGTTTTATGGCAGTGAGCTTTTTGTTCAGCACCGACATTTCGATGGGCTTTTTTGTTAGCTCGTAAACAAATCCCAGGAAAGCCGAAGAAGCAAGCGCTATAAGTGTCAGCGATAATGCCATATTCCTGAATGTCGACTCAATCTTAGCCATGTTTTACCTCCTCTCCGAATCGTTTTGGTTTGATATAGGCATTCATAAGCGGTACAAAGGCGTTCATTATTAATATAGCGAATGATACACCTTCGGGATAAGCTCCGTAAACCCTTATTACAACCGTAATGACGCCGATGCCGCACCCATATATAAGCATGGCCTTAGGTACCATCGGCGATGTAACATAATCTGTTGCCATGAAAATAGCTCCCAGAAGAACTCCTCCTGCCAGAAGATGGAACATCGGATCGGCATTTTGCCCGGGATTGACAAGCCATAAAACAGCTGTGAAAACCGCAATGGTGCCAATAACAGAAACAGGAATATGCCACGTTATCACCTTTTTAAAAAGAAGCCATGCAAAACCGATCAGAAGAGCAATGGCGCCAACTTCTCCGATCGACCCGCCCATTTCTCCCATCAGCATATGGGTGGGAGAGGGTATCTGTTCCATGAGTCTCGACAATGGCTCTCCGTTCTTGATGCCTTCCTTTATTATCGCAAGTGGAGTGGCTCCAGTCACCGCATCTGTATAACCGGTGGAAAGTCCGGCCGGGATCGGCCATGTGGTCATTTGCACGGGGAAGGAGATAAGCATAAAGACTCTTCCAACCAGTGCCGGGTTGAAAGGATTGTTGCCAAGTCCGCCAAAAGTCATTTTTGCGACTGCAATCGCAACGAAACTTCCTATAATGATAATAAATACAGGAATATTCGAAGGCAGGTTAAATCCCAGAAGGATTCCTGTAACCAGAGCCGAACCGTCTGTAATCGAGAGAGGACGTTTGAGTATGAATTTCTGAATAATGTACTCAAAAATGATACATGATGCGACTGAAGTTGCAGTTACAATGATTGCCCCCAATCCGAAATAAAAAACTGACGTTATGAAGGCAGGTATAAGTGCTATCACAACATTGAGCATCAGTAGTTGTGTCGTTTCTTTCCCGTGCGTATGAGGCGAAGGGGATACATTCAGCAGATTACTCATATGGCGATGAATTCCTTTTATTTTATGTTACGTTCCCGTATCATCCTGATGACATTGGCTTTGCCGAGCCTGATGTAATCGAGAAGGGGTCTTGAAGCAGGGCATGTATAGCTGCATGACCCGCATTCCATGCAATCGGTTATTCTCTCTTTCTCGGCACGCTCGAAAAGACTTTTTTCAGAAAGAGTCATGAGAAGATAGGGTTCAAGGCCAAGCGGGCAGGCTGAAACGCATTTTGAACACCTGATGCAGGGTTTCGTTCCTTCGCGCATCGATTCTTCAAGGGGTATGACGATAATTCCTGACATTCCCTTAACAACGGGTACATCGATGTTGCTGATGGCTTTTCCCATCATGGGGCCTCCGTTTATGATCTTTCCTGTATTTTCGGGTAATCCTCCGGCAGCTTCCAGTAGCTTTCTCACCGGAGTACCTGTCCTGACAAAAAAGTTGCCGGGCTTTGAAAGATTCCTGCCGGTTACAGTTACCACCCTCTCAAAAAGAGGCTTATTCTTCTGGACAGCCTCATATACTGCAAAGGCTGTTCCTACATTATGAACAACAGCACCTACATCGAGAGGAAGCCTGCCTGAAGGAACTTCTCTGCCAGTCAGGGCCTTTATAAGCTGCTTTTCAGCACCCTGAGGGTATTTCACCCTTAAAGGGACGACGGTAATACCTTTAAACTCAGCTGCAAGATTCTGCATATTGCTTATAGCATCCGGTTTGTTGTTCTCAATGCCGATAATGGCTTTTTCAACCTTAAGGGCTTTCATAAGAATGGTGACTCCGGTAAAAACCTCAGGTCCCTTCTCGAGCATGAGCCTGTGATCGGAAGTCAGATAGGGTTCGCACTCAACACCGTTGATAATAAGTATCTCACATTTCTTTCCGGATGGAACGCTGAGCTTAACATGCGATGGGAAAGTGGCACCGCCAAGACCCACAATACCCGATACAAGGCATTTTTTTATTATCTCTTCCGGCGATAACTTAATGTCGCGGTTGAGCTCACTGGTTCTGTCTATTGTGTCAACCCACTCGTCTCCCTCAACATCAATGAAAACTGAGTTCTGTCTGAATCCTGAACTGTCGGCTGCAATATCAATCTTGCTGACTTTACCCGATACCGGCGAGTGAATGTTGGCCGATATAAAACCTTTTCCTTCAGCAATCAGCTGCCCTGTCCTGACATAGTCTCCTTTACTCACCACAGGTACTGATGGAGAACCTATATGCTGAGACAAAGGGATTACAACACTTTCAGGAACAGGAAGATATTCAATCGGGACCGATGCCGTGATCTTGTTTTCAGGTGGGTGAACGCCTCCGGTGGAAAATGTTTTCAGCACAACTATCAGTTTTAATTAACGTTGGAAACTAAACACTTGCAACTTCTGTCCCTGCTTCTACCCTGGGCTTACGCGGGGGGAAATTGAATTCAATAATCGCATTGGTCGGACACTCGGTAACGCATTTCCGGCAGAAAGTGCATTTGCCCGCGTCGATGTATGCTAGATTGTCCTTCAAAGTTATCGCATCGAAGGCACAGACCTTTACACACTTGCCGCATCCGATGCATGCGACCTTGCATGCTCTTCTTGCAGGACCACCTTTGTCACAGTTTGAACATGCAACATATATCTTCCTGTCTTTCTTAGCTTTCTTCCTGAGTTCAATTAGGTTCCTCGGGCAGGCTTTTACACAGGCCCCGCACGAAACGCATTTTTCATCGGAAATTACAGGAAGGCCCGTTGCGATGTCAATGTAAAGAGCATCAAATTTGCAGGCTTTTTCACAGTCTCCCTTGCCAAGGCACCCGAAACTGCAATCAGTCTCACCTGAGTAAAGGCTGTGGGCAATCCGGCACTCGGATGCCCCGTCGTACCTTGAAGTGAGAGGTCTGGATTCGGGAGTCCCGTTGCACAAAAGAACAGCCACCGTTGGATCAACAACCGGCGCGCTCCTGCCAAGTATACTTGCAGCTTCAGCCATTACTGACGCTCCGCCAACAGGGCAGTTGAGACCTTCAAACGAGTCGGCCTTAACAATCGCCTCGGCAAAATTACGGCATCCTGCAAATCCGCAGCCCCCGCAATTAGCAGCGGGCAGTACGGCCTGAACCTCATCGATCCTGGGATCCTCGTAAACCTTGAATTTTTCGGCGATGAAAAACAATATGACTGCTGAAAATAACGCCAGAAGGCTCAGACTAAGTATCGTTATCAGAACTGTGGAACTCATTAACTATGTTTTTAAGGTAAAGTTGAAATTCCTGTTTATTCTGTCTCTGAAAATATAAAGTGTCAGAAAATAGGGCAGCAGGACCAGAATTGCAAGAAGGGCCGAAATTAGTTCTCCGAACGACAGAACTGTGAAAATCAAAAGAGATGATATAATGATTACAAGGGGAACCAGGTAACCCAACACAACAGCCCTGTAACCTGTCGATGACTCCATCATCACAGTAACCCTGTCGCCCGGTGATACGTTGTAATGTCCCTTCACTTCGATAAGCTTATCGCTTCTCCCAGCCATGCTGCACATTCCTTCAGCGTGGCAACCCGAGCAGGCCGTTGCAGATACAATGGTCACCTGAACCGAATTGCTGCCTGCATATTTTACGGTTCCGTCATGCTGTATTGTTTCTTGGGATCCACGCTTCTTCATGAAAGAAAATATGGCCTTATGAAGTGGACAAATTTATCATTCCTGAAAAAATTACTGCTGTTTTTTATCAGCTTTTGAAATCGTCCACATTATTTAGAATGATTCTATAAAGGCTTCATCCGGAAGCCCGGAGATTAAAACAAGTATGAAAGAAACCGGTTTGCCGGGAACAGTCTTGTTTTTATCCTATGTTGCTCCATGATTGCTTAATACTGAAAAGCCTTTTAAGCTCATTTCTGAGAACAGAATTAAGCGGATCTTCAAGCAATGGATCTTTTTCCAGGATACCTTCCGCTATCCTTCTGGAATACTCTATCAACTGCCCGTCTTTTCCGAGATCCGCTATTTTTAAGTCGAATGGAACGCCGCTTTGAAGCGTTCCTTCAATATCGCCCGGGCCTCTTATCTGAAGATCTGTTTCCGCAATTTCGAAACCATCATTCGTCCGTAACATCACTTCAATTCTCGCGGCAGCTTCCTTGGAGAGCTTATCGGCAGTCATGAGAATACAGTACGACTGGCGTGCCCCTCTTCCGACCCTTCCCCTGAGCTGATGAAGCTGTGAAAGTCCGAAACGTTCCGCACTTTCAATTACCATTACTGAGGCGTTGGGTATATCCACCCCTACTTCAATAACTGTAGTGGCTACCAGGATGTGAGCATGCCCTTCCTTGAAAAGACGCATCGACGTCTCCTTCTCGGCAGGTGTCATTCGTCCGTGAACGATGCTTATACAGTACCCTGGTGCCGGGAAGACCCTTGAAATTGTGTCCCACCCGTCTTCAAGATTCATGTAATCCATCTTTTCGGATTCCTGGATCAGAGGATATACAATGAATACCTGACGTCCTTCCGCTATCTGGCTGCGAAGAAAACCGAATACCTTGTTTCGTTCAGAGTCGGAAAAATGCATTGTTTTTATCGGTATACGCCCGGGTGGCATCTCATCAATGACCGATACATCAAGATCACCATAAAGAGTCATGGCAAGGGTCCTGGGTATCGGGGTGGCAGTCATGACAAGTACGTGAGGAGGGTTGAGACTCTTTTCCCATAACTTAGCTCTCTGGGCCACTCCGAACCTATGTTGTTCATCAATGATTACCAGCCCGAGATTGCTGAATTTAACACTTTCCTCTATGAGCGCATGTGTGCCAATCAGAATATTAAGACTCTCGTCAGACAGCGACTCTGCAATCATCTTCCTGCTGCTTTTTCTGGAGGATCCTGTAAGAAGACTTACCTTTATTCCCAGCCCTTCGACCAGCCTGCTAATAGTATGATAATGCTGGCTTGCCAGAATTTCTGTAGGAGCCATAAGGCATGCCTGGTAACCGTTGTCAACACCTATAAGCATGCTCATCAGAGCAACCAGTGTCTTTCCGCTGCCAACATCACCCTGAAGCAAACGGTTCATCTGTTTCCCGGATCCCAGATCGCGTCTTATCTCTTTCATAACCTTTTTCTGGGCCCCGGTGAGCGAAAACGGAAGGTTGTTATGGTAAAAACTGTTAAAGTATTTTCCCACCGTTGAGAAAACAAAACCCCTGTACTTCAACGTCCTGTTCGTTTTAAACCGCAGCAGGTTAAGCTCAATATAAAATAGCTCTTCAAATTTGAGCCTGTACCTGGCTTTTTCAAGCTCCGCCGGATCGGAGGGGAAATGAATTTTATGAAGTGCCTCATGAAGAGACATCAGATGATAACCGGTTACCACATATTCCGGCAGGGTTTCGGGAATGGTGAATTTTATCTGCTTCAGAAGGGTTCCTGTCAGTTTGCTGATGGTCTTTGAGGATACAAACTGATTTCTGAGCTTTTCCGTTGTGCTGTACTGGGCTTGTAGAGAAGACGAAAGCCTAGTTTCGCTTTTCTCCGGAGCTTCTATCTCGGGATGGATTATATTGATTATACCATTGAAAACCCCCGGCTTCCCAAAAACGATGAATTCTTTTCCAGGAGGATAATTGCCTGTTATCCATTTGATTCCTCTGAACCATATAAGTCTGACTGAACCACTGTCGTCACGAAAATCTGCTGCCAGACGTTTCCCTGCTCCCTGTCCTTCCGTATAGTAACCTGTAATGACTCCCCTTACCTGAACAAGAGGAAGATCAGGATCAAGCTCTGCAATTTTGTAAAATCTTGTCCGGTCGATGTATTTGTAGGGAAAATTGTAGAGAAGGTCACGGAATGTTTTAATATTAAGCTCACCTGCCAGTAGTTGAGCTCTTTTTGGCCCTACTCCGCTCAGGTATGTTATGTCCGTGTCAAGGAAATCCTGCATTAGCCGACCCTTTTTTGTATATGAAAGATAGCCGAAATTAATTATTTTTGACGACCCTGCCTAATGGCATTAACCTGTTTGAAATGGATCTTTTTGCCCTGCAAAGCTTTATCCGCTATTTTCTTTTATCACGGCATAGGAACGGACATGGAATCCACAGCCCATTTATTTTTGATGTTGTTTCAAAGGTATTCCGGAATAAAACTGATCCTGACATTGTCTGTAAGATAGAAAATATCAGAAAAAGTCTGATCGCTGACAACCGTATCATTGAAGTCTTTGACAGGGGTGCAGGATCGGCAAAAATGAAATCACGATTCAGAAAAGTGTCAGATATAGCAGAAATCTCATCAGTACCAGAGAAATACGGGGTATTACTTTCAAACTTATCAAAGACCTTTGGCGGTAATTTTATCCTTGAGTTCGGAACCTCCCTTGGAATCAGCACCATGTATCTGGCTGAAGGCAAAAGTGATGCAAAGGTGGTTACTATGGAGGGATGCCGTAATACTTCAGAAATCGCCCGCGCAGGTTTCAGCAGGGCTGATATTACCAACATTCAGCTTCTTAATGGCGATTTCGACGACCTTCTGCCTTCAGTAAGAGATATGAATACAGCTCCGGGACTTGTTTTTATCGATGGTAATCACAGGAAGGATCCTCTTCTGAGATATTTCAACTTCAGCGCTGAAATTTCTGATAATGATACAGTGATTGTAATTGACGACATTCATACAAGCAGGGAAATGGACACGGCATGGGAAATAATAAGAAAAGACCCGAGAATAAGTGCTTCTGTAGACGTATTCAGGATGGGGATATTGTTTTTCAGATCAGGAATTACTCCCGGTAGTTATGAAGTATGGTATTAACAAAAATTAAGTATTTGCTATAGCTTATTTGAGATAATTACTCTAATTTCGAAACTTCAAATTTACGCATATTATGGATAAAGTAATTGAGATTCAGAATATTGTTAAGAATTACCAGGTGGGTTCCGTGATAGTAAGAGCTCTGAGATCAGTTTCGTTGGATATACACCGTAATGAATATGTGGCAATAATGGGTCCGTCGGGTTCCGGGAAGTCAACTCTGATGAACCTCCTCGGGTGTCTCGACACTCCTTCAAGCGGCTCCTACGTTCTCAACGGCACTGATGTCAGCAAGATGGAGGATGACTACCTTGCCGAGATACGAAACAAGGAGATCGGATTCGTTTTCCAGACATTCAACCTTCTGCCCAGGTATACTGCCCTCGAAAATGTTACTTTACCCCTTATATATGCCGGGATCCCAAAAGTCGACAGAGAAAAAATGGCAATAGATACGCTTGAGCAAGTAGGCCTTGCCGACAGAATGACCCATAAACCTAATGAACTCTCGGGAGGTCAGCGTCAACGTGTGGCCATTGCAAGGGCTCTTGTGAACAAACCTTCTATAATACTTGCTGACGAACCTACAGGAAACCTCGACAGCAAAACCTCAATAGACATTATGGGACTTCTGGATGCCATCCATAAAAATGGCAATACTGTTATTCTTGTAACACACGAAGAAGACATCGCAAAACATGCCGCAAGGATTATAAGGCTTTTCGACGGCGAGGTCGCCCATGATGAAGTTAATCCGCACTACAAAAAGGCTTTATAATCCGTTATAAAAGTTTATCTTAGTAGTCACCAACATTTATTTCTGATGAAGATTTACACCCGTACAGGAGACGACGGTACTACTTCATTGGCCGGAGGCGAACGTGTCCTGAAATTCGATATCCGCGTTGAAGCATACGGCTCGGTTGATGAACTTATTTCGTGGATCGGACTTCTGAGAGATCTGAAGGAGAACGGAACCAGGAAAGAGAACCTCATCTATATCGAGGATCAGCTGATGCGCTGCGCTGCAACACTTGCACACAGGGAAGAAAACAGCAGAAGGGACAATTGTCTTCCTGATAAAGGATCTGTTTCTTTTCTCGAAAGAGAAATAGACAGGATGGATGAGACACTCCCCCCATTGAAAAACTTTATTCTTCCGGGGGGCGTTCAGGCTGCTTCCTTTTCGCATGTGGCACGATGTGTTTGCAGGAGGGCTGAAAGAGCTGTACTGAAGCTTAATGAAAGCGAAAAAATTGATCCCCTTGTATACAGATTTCTGAACAGGCTCGCAGATTATTTGTTTACATTATCGAGAATGATAATGTTTGAACATGATATTGAGGAACTTAAGTGGACAATATAGCTGCGGAAAAACATGCGGCAAGGGTATTGCCATTTAAAAAAAATAATGTATATATTTGCGGACTTTGTATAACAAAAACTTAATCAAACGAGATGTACTGGACACTTGAATTAGCATCTAAACTCGAGGATGCTCCATGGCCCGCAACAAAGGACGAACTGATTGATTTTGCCATAAGATCGGGTGCCCCAATGGAGGTTATTGAAAATTTACAGGAAATTGAAGATGAAGGAGATATCTATGAAAGTATTGAAGATATCTGGCCGGATTATCCAAGTAAGGACGATTTTTTCTTCAATGAAGATGAATATTAAAAAGGAGGCTGGCATTTTGCCAGCCTCCTTTTTTATTTTCTGAAAATATCATTAACGCTCTTAGGTCTCAGATTGTCAAGCCATGAAAATCCCTCCAGCCTTCTTGCCGATGGATCAGCTTCTGACGGAGGATCAATGACTCCCTCCGGGCTCTGAAGTTCACTTATGGAAGCTATTTTCCCGTTTTCTACCAGAATCTCAATGCTCGCCGAGCGGGCCTGATTGATCCCGACAATTTCATCGCCGTCGGCTATGTAATAAACCGATTCTCCGTTTCCGTCAATTCTGATCCGGTATAACTCGTTGTCCCTGAAATAACCGGTGAGGGTTCTACCTTTCATCTGGTTGAATCTTGCATCATCAACCTGGGCAACAACAAATGCCGAATTATACAGCTCAAGCCTGTCTGCCTGCCGGTTTTTCGTAAATATGGCTATCGAGTCGGAACGCAACTGGTTCTCTTCCGACCAAAGGATGGGTTCTGTATATAACCTTATCACAGAATCACGGAATGAATAGGAGAGGGAGTCGCATTTTGCCTGAAGTTCTTTGCTGTAGATCTTGCACCTGTGAAATGCCCTCAGAAGCCTGTATTCATTCAGAGCTGAGTCCAGCCGTGTAACTGAGCTTATCGTGTCGGCATGCAAAAACAGGGAATCGTTTTTGGAAACCTGAATAAAATGTGCGCTGTCGGTAACGAGAAATCGTTCCGGTGTCTTGTAATACCATGCGTAATTACCCTTTATTATCAGATTGTTAGTTGTGTCGGTTATAACCGTGTTCCTGTATCCCACCCCATGCCCTGCAAGATTATCATAAAAAAGTGAATCGCCTTCAATTACCTGCTGACGATTGTTTATAAGCGCATTCTTCCAGATTCTTGAAACATCATTCTTTGTATCGTACCATCCTTTTTCACAATAGAGATAGATACTGTCGCCTTCCATTTCGGAAGGACCGGTGAAAAATGCCGTTTCGGTGTCAGTATTGTAATCCATTGTGTCAGCAGTCATTACATAGTCGGGGTTAACAATATTTACACTGTCCTTGAAATGAAAAAGGTTTTCTTTCACGTAGTAGATCCCGAATATGCTTGTGAGGGTGTTTTCCCCGTTGATGATCCTTCCCCCGGTGCTGTACCTGGCAATATCGTTTGCAACATCATATTTTACCGATTCGGTGTATAGATGGGTTTCCTTATCAATAAGCTCCACATTCCCGTCGACTGATGCCATTTCTGTAGCACCGTCGTAAAAGAGACTGTCGCCCCTCAAATGAAGCGTATCGCCCTGATGCATATGTATCCTGCTGTAAGCCTTTATCTGGTTGGATCCCGGATAGAAGTGGGCGCTGTCGCACAGCATATACACCTCCTTGTGCCTGAATGATACATTTCCCAGTAGACGTGCCAGTCTTCTTCCTGTTCTGATTTCAACCTGATCGTACAGATCGTCCGCATGAAGCACCTCTATCATCATTTTCCCGGGTTTCGACTGAGGCAAATCCTGCGCTGGCACAGAATAAGGAAGCGAGACCGCCAGCAGAATGATTATTCTGATTGAACTTGTTATTATGGAGAGAATTCCTGATATTATTTCAACCATCCCTGTTCAAGAAATTTACATGATTTGAACTCATCACTGATCTTAATGTAGGTGGTTTCAATTTTCTTATCTATCCATTCTCGGTATGTCCGTTGCTGCTCAGCTCTCATTGCTGCGTTGAAGATGAACTGATAATCATCCTTGAGGTTTGCCCTGTGGGCCGGAACTTCATCGTCGAGCTTCACAATCCTGAAAACAGGGTTTCCTATTTCGTCTGTCGTCTGGAATGGATCGGAAATCTCTCCAACCTTCAGGTCTCTGACTTTCAGGTACATGTCTCTGTTGAGTTCGTCGAGCGAGAACCAGTTTATCCTTTCCGAAGGATTTGTACTGACGAATTTGCCTCCGTTGATCCTGCTGTCGGTATGCGATGAGAACCTGACTGCTGCATCTTCGAATTTAAGGCTGTCTTTTCTGATAAGACGTGCAATGCTGTCGAGCCTGGTAAGTGCTGTCTGGATCTGTTCCGGTTTTACCCTCGCCCTTATCAGTATATGCCGTGTATTGGCAAGTTCTCCCTTTCGGTCGATCAACTGTATAATATGATATCCGTACCTTGTTTCAACTATCTTGGAGACCATATTCTTCGAAAGGCTCCACGCAGCATCCGCATACTCTTTTTCAAGCTCACCCTTCATTTTGTATCCAATCTCGCCTCCGCTTGTGGCGGAACCATCTTCAGAGTGCATTATTGCCAGTACATTGAAGGGCTTGCCTGCCAGGATCTCACTTCTTATATCAAGTAGTTTCTGACGTGCTTCGGCCTTGTTTTCCTCAAGCTGAGGAGGATCTAACTGTATAATGCTAATCTGAACCCTTGCAGGAATAACAGGAAGGCTGTCTTTTGGTATTGAATTGTAATACCTCCTTGCCTCAGATGGAGTAATTGTGAGATCAGCAGAGATGCTGCCCTGAACCTGCTGAACAACCTGCTGTTCCACCATAGCTTTCCTTATATCTCTTTTTATTTCGATCATACTCTTTCTGAAATAGTCTTCAAGAGCCTTTTCACTTCCGGCAGTTCTTATGGCATCGTTAATCCTCATGTTGAGGTCAGCTTCCACCATGTCGTCTGTTACCTCAATACTGTCGATTCTTGCCTGGTCAACGAATAACTTTGCTATCAGGAGGTCCTGAAAGACCCTGCAACGTACTTCTTCAAGAGGGATCCTTGGTTCAGATCTCCTTAGATCCATTACTCCCGTTTCAACTTCCGAAAGATAAATAACCTCATTCCCCACAATGCCGGCAACCGACTCAACGAGAGTCTGCGACTGCGCCCGGATCCCGGTACAGATTATCAACAGCCCAGCAACTAACCCCAAATTTCTTGTCATTTTCATTTTCAAAATATCTTAAACCCGTTTCCCTGTACTGCTTCATTGTATATTCCGTTCTCGAGAGTCTGTAGGAATTCGAGACGACGGTTATTCCAGATAATCCTCTTTATGTCCTCCTTTGCATACTCAAAGGGGGCAAGTGTACCTCTCAGCCTGTAATCGTTAATCACTACGAGGTATACAGAAGAAGAATCTGATTTCTCATAAAATCCTGACCTCCTTAGGAAATTCTCCTGATCAGTTATCTGTTCCTTCATTTCGAAAAGAAGCCGGTCGAAGGTGATCCATTGTTCATTGAAGTCATCAAATTTCTCAGCAAACTGGAAGCACAGACTCTCAAGCTCCTGAAGATCTTTCTGGGAAGCAGATCTTGCCAGGTACTTTATCCGGCTCAGATTCGGCGTTTCGACAGGAAGTTTTATGAAGAGAGCTTTTACGATGTTGGTATTCAGATTGAAACTGCCTGAATTTGTCTCATAATATTCACTGAGTTCCGTGGAGCTGATAACTGTATCCATTTTCTGAAGCATCATCATCCTTTGATACTCATAAATTACCAGATCGAGCCTGGTTTCCATCAACTGCTTTTCAATGCTGTTCCTATCAGCCGCTGAGAGGTTGGCTTCAGCTTTCTGGTATAAAAGTTCCTGTCTTGCCCATTTATTAATGTAATTGCTTATAACAGATACGCTGTCGGTTGTCCTTGCCGACTCAAGTATCTGCTGAGGTATTTCATCATAGTAAAGGGTCACCTTGCCAGCCCTGGCCACCGGTATCCGCCTGTTCTGGCTGTTGTTTCCGGAGCATCCCTGAAGTATGATCAGTATAAAAAATATGTATGCAATCCTATTCATTTCCAAGTCTCTGTTTAACTTCCTCAAGTACCTCATATTCAATAGTAACGGGGTACTTTCCCTTTAATTGCCTAATCCAATCCGATGTAAGCCATTCCTGATAGTCGCCTATAAGCTCGCCCTGAACCTCCGTAAAAGGCAAAAGATAGTTATTTTTGTTCAACTCATAGTAATTCCTGAGTCCGGTTGTGTCGTCCTGGGCTTTGTTCCAGATTTTTTCGGATGAAATATTGAACAAAAGAATCCCGTCGTGGAATTCATTCATGAGATATCTGAAATCGGGATATTTTGTCTCAAGAAGTTCATTTTCGTATGCGATAAGATCACCTGCAGATATTTCTTCCAGGCAAGTGCCTACGTATCCTGCAGGGTCACCAGCCTTTGCAGCCGAACCATGCTTTTCAAGAAAGGATGCAAATTCAGAAACCGGCTTTTTGTATCCAGCAAAGGAATATATGCTTCCCTGGGGGATCTTTCTCCTGTTGTAATCTGAAATACCCATTATTATAAGCGAATCGGTGTTCCTGACAAACCAGGTTAAGGCACTGGTGTTTACCCTGTAACCGTATTCCTTTTTCAGCTTGCTGACAAAAGATTTTTTCCCGGCAGCAATCAGATAAGAAGGATTCAGCTTGCTTTCGAGCCAGGGTTTGGTTTCTTCGTAGGTTCCATGTGGTCTTTTCGCAAGAAGTCTTATGATATGAAAGCCGTAAGGTGTCCTTACGGGTTCAGAAAAGCTTCCCGTATCATTCAGTGAAAAAGCCGCTTCGGTGAATTCACTTATTATCTCTCCTGCGCCGAACCAGTTCATCTCCCCTCCGTTTTGTGCCGACTCCCTGTCGTCAGAGTATTCTTTTGCCAGGGTTGAAAATGACTCACCTTTACATAGCTTTTCATAGATATCATTGATTTCACCAAATGCTTTCTCCCCGGCCGTTTCATCTGACCCCGGAGGAACCGTTTTCATGATGTGAGCCACCTTCACCTTCCCTTTTGCAGGCCTGCGGTCATTTACCCTGATTATGTGGTAGCCATACCTCGTCCTCACCGGCATCGATATGGTCCCGGGAGTCAATGCATAAGCTGCATCCTCAAACTGGCTGATCATCTGGAAAACGGTGAAGTATCCGAGATTACCCTTATTTATGACGACGGACCTGTCGTCGGATGTTTCTTTTGCAACTGATTCAAATGACTCGCCTCTCAAAAGCCTTTCCCTTGCTGCCATTGCTTTCCCGTAAGCCACAAGGGAGTCTTCACGTTCCGGGCCCTGTCCTGTAAGTATAAGGATATGTGAAGCATTTATTTCAGTCAGCGATCTTTCCCAGGCTTTTTTCAGAAGATCCTCCTTTATATCCGGATCGGTGAGATAACTCTGTGCAAGCTGTGCACGGTAACCATCAAGTTCGCTGCTGAACGCGCGTGCAGTATCGTACCCAGAAGCTATTGCATCGGCAACCTTGAGCTTGAAGGCAATGAACTGTTCGATATATTCATTCAGATCAAAACTGCTATCAGGATCCAGACTCTTGTTGTACATCCTGATAAACTCTCCTGCTTCAACATCTCTTCCGGCAATAGTCATCAGTATCTTTCTGTCCATGTCCTGCGGGTAGGCCTGGGCACACAGGAGCAAAAAGATCATTATTGCCGGGAAGGATCTTATTTTCATTGCTGTTTTGAAGACCCGTTATTCAAAAGATTTTCTGCTGTAATTGGGAGACTCCCTTGTTATTGTAACATCGTGGGGGTGACTTTCAATAACTCCTGAATGAGTTATCCTGACAAATTTCCCTTCTTTCTGCAGAACAGGGATGCTCTTTGCTCCGAGATAGCCCATTCCTGCTCTCAGACCTCCGGTCATCTGAAAGATAACCTCTGCCAGAGTCCCCTTGTATGGAACCCGCGCCTCTATTCCTTCCGGGACAAGCTTTCTGATGTCATCTTCAATATCCTGAAAGTAACGGTCCTTTGAACCCTGCTGCATGGCTTCGATCGATCCCATTCCACGATATGCCTTGAATTTGCGTCCATTGTAGATGATAGTGTCACCGGGCGACTCCTCAACTCCTGCAAACAGCGATCCTGCCATTATTGAATCAGCTCCGGCAGCGAGAGCCTTGATAATATCTCCGGAGTAACGTATTCCTCCGTCAGCAATTACCGGTATTCCAGAACCCTCAACAGCCTTTGCGACATTGTAGATAGCAGAGAGCTGAGGAACGCCTACTCCTGCCACAATCCTTGTGGTGCATATCGATCCGGGTCCTATCCCGACCTTCAGTGCGTCGGCCCCTTCCGATGCCATTTTCTTTGCGGCTTCAGCTGTCCCGATATTGCCGGTCACAACCTCTGCTGAAGGATAATTCTTCTTAATTTCCCTTAAGATCCTGATGACACTCTTCGTATGAGCATGTGCCGTGTCGATCACTATCGCATCAACGCCTGCATTCAGAAGAGCCTCCACTCTTAGAAGAGTGTCGGATGCAATTCCGACGGCAGCTGCAACACGCAGTCGGCCCTTATCGTCCTTGCATGAATTCGGACGGTCTTTTGCCTTTGTGATGTCCTTATAGGTTATAAGACCCGTTAGCCTTCCATTCTCATCAACCATGGGAAGCTTCTCTATCTTGTGCTTCTGAAGTATTCTGGCAGCCGATTCAAGATTGGTATGATGGGTCGTCGTTATTACAGATGTCGTCATTACCTCGGTGATCTTCTTGGCTCGGTTGCTCTCAAAACGAAGATCCCTGTTGGTAACAATACCCTTAAGGATGCCATTTCCGTCTACAACGGGTATTCCTCCGATTTTGTATTCTGTCATGAGGTTTATGGCTTCTGCAACACTTGCTTCGAGACCTATGGTAATCGGATCGAAAATCATGACATTCTCCGCCCGCTTGACCCTCTTGACCTGAGCTGCCTGCTTTTCGATTGACATGTTCTTATGGATCACTCCCATACCTCCCTCCCTTGCAATGGCTATTGCAAGTTCATCCTCCGTAACGGTATCCATGGCTGCAGATACAACAGGGGTGTTCAGCCGTATGTTCCTGCTGAAACTTGAGCTTATGTCTACCTCTCTAGGCAGAACTTCAGAATAGGAGGGTACCAGAAGAACATCATCAAAGGTTAAACCTTCATACAGTATTTTTTCTTTAATAAAAGACATTGTCTGATCCTTTTGGTTTTAGCTGCGCAAATTACGAAAAAAACTCTGAAAACTTATTGTCTGTACTCAGATTGAAAAAGCATCCGAAACAAAAGCTTCATGACACAGGTAACCTGATATGGAATATTGTCAAAAATGATTAGTTTACAGTAGTTTATGTAAGGTTATTAATCGGGTCTTAAATGTTCCGCGAAGAGGGTAAGGAAGAATTTGTTACATTTGTATATGTTCCGGCAAGCCGAAAATATTGAACAGTGTCGTCATGTTCTGACAAAATACTGGGGGTATACTACTTTCAGACCTTTACAGGAAGAGGTTATCATGTCGGTTTTGAAGGGTAACGATACTCTTTGCCTTATGCCAACGGGAGGAGGTAAGTCCCTTACCTTTCAGGTTCCTGCCATGGTCAGGGAAGGAATATGCCTTGTAATAACACCGCTTATAGCACTGATGAAAGAGCAGGTGAACCGGCTGAACAGCATGGAGATAAAATCGGCAGCCATTCACTCGGCCATGTCGGGAGAGGAGATTGATATTGCACTTGAGAACTGCATCTACGGTGATTACAAATTCCTTTACATTTCTCCCGAAAGGATTTCAACCCAGATCTTTCAGGGTAAGATCAACCGTTTGAACCTTTCTCTTGTTGCAGTCGACGAAGCGCATTGCATATCACAGTGGGGATACGATTTCAGGCCTTCATATCTCAGGATAGCCTCCCTCAGAAAACTCGTTGATCCTGAAGTTCCTTTTCTGGCCCTTACAGCTACAGCTACTCCGCTTGTAGCTGACGATATAATGGAAAAGCTGGAATTCAGGAACAGGAATATGCTGAAGACAAGCTTTGCGCGAAAGAATATCTCCTGGCTGGTAAGACAGGTTGAAGAAAAGGGAAGTTATCTTTTAAAAACGATTGAAAAGGTTAACGGTAGCGGAATTATTTACGTCAGAAGCAGAAAGAGATGCAGGGAAGTAGCGGAAATGCTTGCCGGAAGGGGAATAAATGCTGACTACTATCATGCCGGACTGAGCAACGAGATACGCGACAGAAAACAGGTTGACTGGTCGTCAGGCAAAACAAGGATAATAGTGGCCACCAACGCTTTCGGAATGGGAATTGACAAGGCCGATGTCCGCTATGTAATCCACTGGGATATTCCCGATTCGATAGAGAATTACTACCAGGAAAGCGGAAGGGCAGGCCGCGATAATAAGCCTGCCTATGCAGTTCTTCTTTATTCACCTTCCGATGCGACAAGACTGAATGACTCATTACGCCAGAAATTTCCTCCGGTAGAGAAAATAAAGGATACCTACGAAGCTCTCTGCAATTTTCTCCAGATTCCGCTTGGTGCCGGAAAGGGGATAGTATACGATTTCAATATGGCCGATTTTGTTTCACGTTTCAGGCTTCCTGTTATTGAAACCTTCAACAGCCTCGCTTTTCTCCAGCGTGAAGGCTATGTCGAATTTACCGAGGAAATAAATAATCCCTCAAGGGTCCATTTTACCGTAGGCAGAGACGACCTGTACAAATTCCAGGTGGCAAATGAGGCTTTCGACGGTTTCATAAAGCTGCTTTTACGTTCATACACCGGAATGTTCACGGAGTTCGTTGCAGTAAACGAAGATTCGCTGGCAAAAAAAGCCGCTGTAACAAGGGATACTGTCTACCAGTATCTTGTGAAGCTGTCGTCGATGAACATAATCAGATTTATCCCCGGAAAGAAAACCTCGTTGGTTATCTTCACCGAAGAGCGGCTTGAAAGGAAAGCACTGCTGATATCACCCGAAAACTACCTTCATGTAAAGGAAAAATATTCAGCAAGGGTTGGCAAAATGATCGATTACGCCGAATCGAAAAACAAGTGCAGGTCGGTATTACTTCTCGACTATTTTGGAGAGGAATCCGACAGATGCGGAACATGCGACGTGTGCAGGGAAAGGAATGAGCTCGAGTTAAGTAAATATGAATTTGACCTGATACTGGAGAATATTAAGGATATCCTTTCAGGAAACAATCCGGATGCCCGGGAACTTGTTTCAATGATAAGCTATCCCGAAGAAAAAGTCATCAAGGTTCTCAGATGGCTCCTTGACCATAACAAGATAACCAGGGACGATGATAACCGGCTTACCTGGAACTGAAATCAGCACAGGTCCCCATTCTGTCAAATAAGATGCGTGCCCCTAAAGCTCTGTAAGCAGGATATTCCTCCAGCGAACCTTAATTCCGCCTCCGCTGTGAATCTGGAGAAGAATGCGTCCTTTGCCTTTTCCAATCTTTTCATCAGTAAGATCTGTCATAACCTCGCCGTTGAGCCACGTGGTTATCTTGTCGCCTTCAGCCTTAATTCTTAATGTGTTCCATTCATCCTTTTTAAGGATGTTTTCTTTTTCGTCGGGTATCTGCCATATCCATCCCCTGCCATAAGACTCATAGATGCCTCCGGTATCGTGGTCCGGTGGCGCAACTTCTACCTGCCATCCCGATATCCTGACACCCTCCATGATGTAGGAGCGTATAAAGACACCGCTGTTTCCGTTAGCTTCCTGCCTGAATTCGAGGCTCAGGTCAAAATCGTCGTAATATTTGCGGGTTCCAAGGTATCCATATTCCTTATCAGGACCGCTTTCACAAACCAGTTCTCCGTTATCAACATACCAAAGTTCGGTACCGTAGGCTTCCCAGCCTGTAAGGTCTTTCCCGTTGAAGAGGGTTTCCTGCGCCGGCTTCCGGGGAAGTTCCTTTATCTTCATATTCCTGAACCAAACCCTGTTACCATGGTCCTGAAGAGCAATAACTCCGCTTCTGGCCAGACCGTATTCAGGAGCATTATCCCACTTGCCGCTTCCCTTTCTTGCAAACCAGTCGTCGGTCCACGCTTCAAATTCAATGACTTTCTGTCCGTTAAGCCAGTGTTCAACATGGCCATTGTCAAATACGATCTTTGAATTATTCCACTTTCCTGCCTTATTGAGAACCTTTTTTTCAGGGTCGCAGACGTACATTGCATAATCGGCGGCGGCTTTCTGCCACTCTTCAATGGGAGAAGGAAAGCCTTCATCATCAATAAGCTGGAATTCCGGACCCGTAACATAGGGTACATTGAGTTCAGGCCTTTCGACAACGTGGTAAAGAAGTCCGCTGTTCCCTCCATCTGATATCTTCCAGTCGAAATCGATAATGAAGTTGCCATACTCTCTGGTTGTGACGATATACCCTGTGCTGTCGCTTCCCAGACCCAGAGATGTCAGCGTTCCCTTTTCAACTTTCCATGGAGCAATGTCGACACTCTCTCCTTTGAAATCGCGCCAGCCGTCAAGGGTCTTCCCGTCAAAGAGAAGAGACCATCCCTCATTTATCTCTTCTTCCGTAAGCTGGTTGACTACCTGTCCGCAGCCGGTAAGAAACAATCCTGCAAAGAGGATAAGGAACCAAGTGTTTATTCCTTTTTTCATAGTGCAATATTTAATGGTTAATGATTTTGTTTAGGTTAACAACAAATGATTTTCGGGAATGCAATATACAGAAAAAATGAAAACTGCATTTCTTTGAAATGCTTAAATATAAGCTGAAGTAGACTGAAAGGAAGTAAAAAGTGAGATTTTTGAGTAAATCCAGACGGAGGAGGAAAAGTTATTCGGGAGGGTTGATTAGGTAAGACGGATAACCGGAAAGATCCCGCCAGCTTCACTTAAAAGATGACGGGATCATTTTCTGCTAGAGATCGTGAAGCCAGTTCTGATATTCCTGCTTCTGCGATTCTGTAAGATTTGTTCCAAAGTAGGTAATCTCATAATCATTGAACAGCCACCTGAAAAAATTCGGATTGTTTTTGGCTTCGCTTTCGGTATAAGACCTGATAGTGAGTAACTTATATTCACCTTCGCTTTTGCCCGTAAACTTAACCTGAATCTGCCCGTTGGCATAATTCATCCCATCGGTCAGAATCTTTTCTGCATTTTCTCTGATAGTTCTCATTTTTAATTATTTATGTTAAACATTATAAAAAAAAAGGGAGCATAAAGCTCCCCCTAAGTAAGTGCCTTATGTATATATTACAGTAGCAGTATTGTGTAATCGTATAATTCCATCTGTACTACCGGTTTCATTCTTTTTTTGGTTTTGAGCCGGCAAAGATAGCCCCCTTTTCGGTTATAAGCAAATAATAGCCTGTCACATTATATGCCGGAGCTTTAAAGGTTTTAATTAAGGATTAACAATAAAAATATCTAATTTTGCGCCTTACCAGAGATACACTTATGCCTGACAAGAAAGATCCTGTATTTTCCCGGAGTGTGGTTGAATTTACTGCTGCTGCGAACGAATTCTGCAAATATGCCGAGCATGCTTCAGAGATAAACGGGAATGAGCTTCTCAGAATATTCCAGAGAATATTGCCTTTTCTTTATATCAAGGCATCCCTTCTTCCCTCCCTTGATCCTTTTTTTGAGGACGGGAATGAGAATTTTGTAACCGAATCTGACTGGTTCAGGATACATGATACCCTTAGAGAGAAATTCGGGTCAGCTGATGATTTTCCGGAGATCTCTGATGAGCCTTTGAGCACCTCAGATGTTGTTGTATTGTCAAGCCTTTCGGAGAACATTGCCGATATTTACCAGGATCTGAAGGATTATCTCCTCCTTTACCAGACAGGAACACGCGAAGTAATGAATGATGCTGTGTGGGAATGCAGGCAGAGTTTTGAGGATTACTGGGGCAACAGGCTTGTGAATTCTCTCAAAGCAATTCACCGTTTCATCTATTGCGGTGAAGAGATAGAAAAAATCGATACCGGTGGAATTGAGGGTAGTGACAGAGATACATCATCCTGGTTTATGACGCGAAGACAAAAAGAGTGGGGGGGAAATGGAGAATAGCAGAGAATATGTTGAAACGATAAGTCAGGAGGAAATAGAAAAGTTTGAACTGTCGTGGTTCAGGGGCGAAATAGCTCTTGTTGAGGACATCGGATCTTTTAATAAAATTTTCCCCAGGCTCCTCGAAACAGAGGTGCTGGGCTTCGATACCGAAACAAAACCCTCATTCCGAAAAGGAAGAAAAAATAATGTATCGCTTATTCAGCTTGCAACCGATGATCTTGCTGTACTGATAAGAATTAACAAGGTCGGAATTCCTGCCCGGCTTGTAAATCTCCTCGCTGATCCTTCTGTAATAAAAGCCGGAGTAGCCGTTCATGATGACATAAGGTTTCTAAGGGATATAAAGGGATTTACTCCCGCCGGATTCGTCGACCTTCAGAAGTTCGTAAGGAACTATGGGATACAGAGTTCAGGTCTGAAAAAACTAACTGCTATTGTGTTGGGATTCAGGATTTCAAAGCGTCAGCAGGTTACCGACTGGGAGGCGGATGAACTCACGGAAGCCCAGCAGATATATGCAGCAACTGATGCCTGGGTGTGCCGGAGGATATACAGAAAGCTGATTAATGGAGAAGCTGTTATTTCCAGGCGGGAGATGCTGTAAAACGTTTGTTGCAGGGAATGTTTGATGTGATATCTGATAGATTTTTCTTAAAATGCCGATCGCGACAATTAAAATAGTGCTTAAATCTGGTAAGGAGCAGGCTGTCAGGCGATATCATCCTTGGATCTTTTCAGGCGCTATAAAAAAAATATACGGCTCTCCTAAGGAAGGGGATGTAGTGAAGGTTTATGATAACAAGGATGAGTTCCTGGCAGTTGGACATTATCAGCCCGGATCCATAGCCATAAGGATTCTTTCCTTTGATGATATTGAACCTGACAGGCGATTTTTCATGGAAAGAATAAAAAGCGCTGTCGATTTCAGGAGAGTCGCTGGTTTGACCGATAATCCCTCCATAAACGTTTTCAGGCTTATTCACGCCGAAGGAGACGGCCTTCCCGGGTTAATCGCTGATTATTACAATGGTGTGGTAGTGGTTCAGATGCATTCGGCAGGGATGTACAGAATAAGGGAAGAAATTGCCGGAATAATTATGGAACTGATGGATGACCGTGTGAAGGCTGTTTATGACAAAAGTGAGAATACAATACCATTCAAGTCGGGAATTGAGGGAGTTAACGGCTTTTTACTGGGGGAGTCAGATCCTGTTATTGTAACGGAAAACGGCTTCAGGTTTAAGATCGACTGGACAACTGGCCAGAAAACGGGTTTCTTTATCGATCAGAGGGAGAACAGGAAACTTCTCGGAGATTTTACCCGCGACAGGAATGTTCTTAATATGTTCGGATATACCGGGGGGTTCTCTGTGTACGCGATGAAGAACGCCAGACTGGTCCACAGCGTCGACAGCTCGGCTCAGGCAACCGAAATGGCAAGAGAGAATGTAATGCTTAATTTTGGCAGCGACGACCGCCATACCGCCTTTCAGGTTGATGCCTTCGGATTCCTTGAAAATATCAGGGACAAATATGATCTGATAATTCTTGACCCTCCTGCCTTTGCCAAACACAATAATGTCCTTGATAATGCACTTCAGGGATACAAGCGACTTAATATGAAGGCTATCGAGCAGATAAGGCCTGGCGGGATAATTTTTACCTTTTCCTGTTCCCAGGTCGTTACCAGGGAGAATTTCAGGAAGTCGGTTTTTGCTGCAGCGGCCAACACAGGC
>JAVEZS010000038.1:0-25417 GCA_034002885.1 Bacteroidales bacterium | reverse complement strand
GCACCAGCCCCTCAAGCTGGCGTGTCTACCAATTTCACCATCTGGGCAGAGCTGCAAAGATAAAATACAAAAGTTGAAAGTTAAAAACAATTCTCAGTTTTCTTCCTTGTAACCTGAGTCTTTCACCATGCGTCTTTCTTGTGCCCAGAACAGGACTCGAACCTGCACATCATTGCTGACACTAGTCCCTGAAACTAGCGCGTCTACCAATTTCGCCATCTGGGCATTTTATTCTGCGGGCACAAAAATAAGAAAAAATTTAAATACAAGTATCTGTGGTTTGTATAAAAGTATATTTTTGCTCCCTGATAACAAAAGAAAGCATGTCGGGAAAAAAGCATATAAAACCTTTTGATGTCCTGAAAGTCAGGTCTGCTTAATCATTGCAAAACAATAAAAAAAATATAACAGACCTGCAGGATGATGCGGGTCTTTTTGTATAATTTAATCTTAAAAGTGACGAAATGAAAATTATGAAATTCGGAGGGACCTCAGTCGGCACCCCCGGAAGGATGAGATCGATAATACCTCTTATAAACGGGGAGGAAAAGGTAATCGTCGTTCTCTCGGCCCTTTCAGGCACAACAAATTCACTGGTCGAAATCTCCGATCTTCTGTATGCCGGAAAACAGGAAGAGGCAGCAGGGAAAACGGAAACACTGAGATCTAAATATCACGCTGTGATAAGCGAGCTCTATTCTACCGATGAATATAAACTTTCGGTAAAAAGGCTGATCGATTCTCATTTCGACCTGATAGGAAAATTCCCTGCAAGAAGTTTCTCAAGACAGGATGAAAAATCGATTATTGCGCAGGGCGAACTTATGTCGACAGCAATGTTTCATAACCTGCTTCTTGAAAACAACATCGGTTCGGTTCTTCTTCCCGCTCTCAGCTTCATGCGAATCGACAAGGACGGTGAGCCCGATTCATTCTACATATCTGAGAACTTCAACCGCGAACTTAAGAACCATTCTGAAGCACAAATAATAATAACACAGGGCTTCATCTGCCGTAACGCATATGGTGAAATTGACAATCTGAAACGTGGAGGAAGCGATTTCACCGCTTCGCTCATAGGTGCTGCTATTAATGCCTCGGAGATTCAGATCTGGACAGATATAAACGGATTTCATAACAACGATCCAAGGTTCGTTGAGAACACGAGCGTGATTAGGGAGATCTCATTTGATGAAGCTGCCGAGCTTGCCTATTTCGGTGCAAAGATCCTTCATCCTTCAAGCGTCAACCCGGCAAGGGAAAAGAACATTCCCGTCCGGCTAAAGAACACCCTTAACCCGCAGGATGAGGGGACCCTGATCACTTCAGCAACAATTCTCGAGGATTATAAGGCTGTTGCGGCAAAAGACGGGATCTCGGTTTTTCGCATCAAATCCGACAGAATGCTCATGGCTTACGGTTTTCTCAGGAAAGTGTTTGAGATCTTCGAAGCGTATAAAACGCCTATTGATATGATCACCACTTCGGAGGTTTCGGTTTCAATCACAATAGATAATCCACAGTATATCGATAAAATTGCCAACGACCTCAGGGAACTTGGAACGGTGGAAGTCGAGCAGGAACAGACCATTGTCTGCATTGTTGGTGATTTCAGACCTGATCGTACGGGGTCGGCCCCTGAAATATTTGAAGCACTCGACACCATACACCTTAAGATGATATCATACGGAGGGAGTCCCTACAGTATTTCGCTTCTAATAGATACGAAAGACAAGGTCAACGCACTTAACCAACTTCACAAATACCTTTTCAACCAATAAAACTTCGCGGAACAAATGATAACTGAAGATATTGTTTTAAAATTCGACGGGCATCCTACTCCCTTCTATTATTACGACCTCGATGTTCTCCATTCAGTTTGTGAAACCGTCAGAACCGAATCGGAAAAGAGGGGATTCAGGATCCATTATGCCGTCAAGGCAAATTATAATCCCAGAATTCTCAGAACAATAGCCTCCTATGGTTTCGGAGCCGATTGCGTAAGTTTCAATGAAATAGAAAGTGCAGTCAAAGCCGGGTTCAGTCCTGAAAACATAGTTTTTGCAGGAGTCGGAAAGACCGACAGGGATATTGAAAAAGCCCTGGCTATGGGTATTCTCTGCTTCAACTGCGAATCGATAGCCGAGATGGAAGTTATTGACTCGATAGCCGGAAGGAAAGACAGGAAAGCATCGATCGCACTGCGCATCAATCCCTATATAGAGGCCCATACCCATAAATATATCACAACTGCAATTCCCGAAAGCAAATTTGGTATTAATACCTGGGAACTCGATGAGGTTATTGGCCGTCTTGCAGGCCTTAAAAATCTCGATCTGAAAGGAATACACTTTCATATCGGTTCGCAGATCACTAAAATGGCTGTTTTCA
This sequence comes from Bacteroidales bacterium, assembly GCA_034002885.1. Taxonomy (GTDB): domain Bacteria; phylum Bacteroidota; class Bacteroidia; order Bacteroidales; family VadinHA17; genus LD21. The sequence goes on along the minus strand of JAVEZS010000038.1, from coordinate 23,026 downwards.
GGAGCCTCTGTTCACGGATAAACGAACTTCAGGACTGGTTTTCTTCCCATAATGTCAATCTTGAGATCATCAATGTCGGAGGCGGCCTGGGAATAGATTACAACGATCCGGACAAGCCCGCTAACTTCGGGGAATATTTTTCGCTTTTAAAGGAATTTATCAGGCTGAGGCCGGGACAGAGTCTTCATATTGAACCGGGAAGGTCGATTGTAGGCCAATGCGGTTCACTGATCTCCAGGGTTCTTTATATCAAGAAGGGATGCAATACCACCTTTGCCATTATCGATGCAGGGATGACGGACCTTATCCGACCAGCCCTTTATCAGGCTGTACACAGAATCGACAACCTCACGTCGAAAGGACCAGAGTGTCGCTACGATGTGGTTGGACCTGTCTGCGAGTCGGCCGATACTTTTGCCAAGCTGATTGAACTTCCGGAAACCCGAAGAGGTGATCTTCTAGCAATAAGGTCAGCCGGAGCTTACGGCGAATCGATGGCATCAAGATATAATTTAAGGGATCTCCCGGGCTCGATCTTCCAGGACGAACTGTAGATCATCCCTGCCACGCTACCAGGATTTTTATAAGCTGTAATTACCTCCGGCTGGTTTTTACAGCTTTTTTATTTATCTTACGACAACTTATTGACGCAATTCATCTGAAGCCGGAAATCCTTATTTACAGGCAGTCAGGAAGAATTGAAACAACAAAACCAGCCTATCATGAGGAAACTATTTTTCTTAATCATTTTCACGGTTCTGGTTTCATGCGCTCCGCTCACGAAATACAGAAATCTTCCGGAAGTCCAGGCCTGGGAGCCCGAGATTCAGAAATTTGAAAATCTCGATATCAACAAGTCCTATCCACCCGACGCAATAATGTTTGCAGGCAGTTCAAGCATAAGGCTCTGGTCAACCCTGGGAAAGGACATGTTACCGTACAACGTAATCCAGAGGGGTTACGGAGGAGCCAAACTAAGCGATTTTGCAGTATATGCCAGAAGAATCATCCACCCCCACGAATGCCAGGCAATAGTGATCTTCCTTGCAAACGACATTACCGGCAGCGATAATGATAAAAGTCCTTTGGAAGTTTCGCAGCTATTCAGGACCACTCTTAATATCATCAGGAGCAAATTCCGCGAAACGCCTGTTTTCTGGATAAGCGTTACGCCTACTCCTTCGAGATGGCATGTATGGCCCGAGATAAAAGAGGCCGGGGAAATGATAAAGAACGTCTGCGAAAAACGCAGCAACACCTACTACATTGATACCGAGAAGTATTTTCTGACCACGAGCGGCCTTCCAAGGAATGAGCTTTTTGTCGAAGACAGGCTCCATCTCAGCGAGGAGGGTTATAAAATCTGGACTGGTATAATTAAAAATGAACTTAACAAGGTCCTGGACAAATAATACAATCCAAAACTTACCTGATAAATGAAAAAGAACTTCCTTCTCTTAAGTCTGATATTTATGTTCACAACCGCAAATTCCCAGGTGGAAATAATTGCACACCGGGGAGCCTCGCACCTGGCCCCCGAAAACACGGTAGCTGCCTCTCTCCTTGCGTGGAAACTGGGAGCAGATGCTGTTGAAGTTGACATTTACCTTTCGGGCGACAACAAGATAGTCTGCATTCACGATGCCAATACCAAAAGAACAACAGGAGAAGATCATCCGGTAAAGGATACTGATTCGAAAATCCTTAGAAAGCTTGATGCAGGTTCATTCAAGTCTCCCGAATACAAGGGAGAAAAAATTCCTTTCCTGAAAGAGATAATCAAATCCGTCCCCACAGGTAAGGAACTTGTTGTGGAGCTGAAATGCGGGAGTGAAGTTCTTCCCTTCCTGAAGAAGGATATCCTGAAATACGGAAAAAACAGAACGTTTGTTTTTATTGCCTTCGACTTTAAAACGATCACCGATACAAAAAAGGCTTTCCCTGACAATTCATGCTACTGGCTCTGCAGCAACAAAGCCCTTCTTGAAAAGAACCTTCCACAGGTCCCATCAGCAAATCTTGAAGGAGTAAGTCTGAGCTACGGGCTTATTGATGAGAAGGTGGCCGCTGAAGTGAGGATACTGGGTCTTGAGCTCTTTACCTGGACTGTTGATGATCCGGAAGAAGCCAGGCGCCTCATGGCTCTTGGTGTGAAAGGAATAACAACCAACAGGCCGGGATGGCTCAGGGAACAGATATTCTGACACCCGACCCACAAGCTAATCAAAGGGATCATTATCCGGATAAATAACTTCTTAAAAATCAAACACATCCTAAAGAGATGAAAAATCCAATTTCACGTCGAAGCTTCTTCTTCCGTACAGCAGGAGCAGGAACAGGACTAATTCTATTCCCCGGCCTGTCAGGCAAAACCCTTCCAAAAGCCTCAAAGGGCATCACCCCTCTTATCATAACAAGCCACTCGAACAAGACCGGAGAAAACGCCATGGAGGCAGGATGGGAAATTCTCCGGGCAGGCGGATCGGCAGTGGATGCAGTGGAAAGAGCAGCCAATGTTATTGAGGTTGATCCCGAGGATACCAGTGTCGGTTACGGAGGCCTTCCGAATGAAAATGGAGTGGTGCAGCTCGATGCGTCATTCATGGATGGCCGGACATATTCCGCCGGTGCCGTGGCCTGCCTCGAGAATATCAAGACCCCGGCATCAGTGGCAAAGCTTGTCATGCAGAGAACAGATCATGTGTTGCTCGTGGGAACAGGAGCACTCGAGTTTGCAAGGGCCTGGGGATTCAAAGAAGAAAACCTTCTTACTGAAAAGGCAAGGAAGATCTGGCTCAGATGGAAGGAAGAGATGAGCAGTACCGACGACTGGGGTGCCCCGGAGCATCTCCAGAGCCTGAGGGACAAAGAGTCATACTGGCGCGATTTCCCGGGAATTGAACATCACTACGGGACAACAAATGTTCTTGCAATAGACAGGAATGGAGATATTGCAGGCTGTACAACCACCAGCGGATTAAGCTTCAAGCTTAACGGACGCGTGGGCGATTCGCCTATTATTGGAGCCGGGCTATACGTTGATAATGAAGTAGGTGCTGCGGGAGCAACCGGAAGAGGAGAAGACGTTATAAAGTCGTGCGCGTCATATTACATCGTAATGAGGATGAGAGAAGGAAGAACTCCCCAGCAGGCCTGCGAAGATGCTCTTCAGATGATCACCGGGCGATACAGAAAAGTGAATCCCAACTTTTTTCCGAGCGAGAAATTTGTAGCGATCAGTAAATCGGGCGAGACAGGATGTGCTTCAATGCAGGGCAGCAACAATCCCAAGATGTCAGTCAGGATCGATTCTGGATTCAGCCTCTACGAAGGAAGCATTGCCTTTCCCGAAAAGTGAACATTAATAAAAACTGTCACTGTAAATCTCCTTTTCCGGAAACATAGCCTTATTTAAGGAGGCTGCATATTTTTTTTGAATATTGTACGTTAATTAATATTGAAATCAGCTGATTAGTTATTTTTAGAAGCTTATCGTCAGGCTGAAAAAACAGTGCAAACCTGTTCATATGAGAAAACTGATATATTTAATCATCCTGGTAATAGTGGCATCGTGTGCAACTTCAAAGCAGCCAGGCGTAAAGGAAGATACGATGGTGCTGACAAGAAAATATGTCGGAAACTTCGTTGAATACCGCCAGCATGTGCCTGAAAAATTAGGAGAGCCATATCTTATCTGGATTAAAACAACTATGGACAGCACCTATGGCAAAATATCAGCATACGGTGAAAGATGCGATTATTCAAAAGGCGACCGTTTGTACATCAGGAGAATACAGCTATCCCCGGGTCCGGTTTCAACATACTGGGAATACAGGATCGAATCGGATGATAACACTATCACCTACAGGTTAAGCGAATTCCAGCACGACCGCAAGAGCCTTATAAGTTCGTGGTTCTGAACCGGGTTGTTGTAAGAAAAATACCACTGCTCTTACTTACCGGTTTTATCAGACTTACTTTTTCACTCTCTTTTCGTACAGGGTCTCCCATCCGTAATCATCCTGTGAGGCTTCAGGCTGAAACATTTCCTCTGCATTCCGCCCGAGCTTCCTTATGATTACGCTCCTTTGCCTGCTGCCATCAGACTTGACACGTTCAACATAATCGACATAGGCAATGAATCTATTTATTTTGTTCGGTCTGACCTCAGGAGTGCGGACAAAGCCTATGTCTTCATCCTTAAGAGTGTAATTGTCATGCGTTTCCTCCCACACGTCGACATAATGAACAACATTGTCGAGATCAGAAAAAACAACTTTCCCGTCAGAATCCGTAAAACCTTCATTGATATAATTAGTCTCATTTTCCCAGTCATCAAGTGTAGGATAAAGGATTACACTTGCATCTGCTACCGGGTATTTCTCGAAATATTCCAGTACTTCTATTTCAAGGAGTGTCGGTATCTTAACATTCAGATCAAGGCCTGCCTCATCAGTAAGCCCTGAGGATGACCATACCTTCAGTTTGACTGAATAGCTACCGGAAGCAGTGTATTTATGTACCGGATTCAGTTCAGAGGATGTGTATCCGTCGCCGAAATCCCATTCAAAATCTGCAGCATTTTCTGATTCATTGGTAAACCAGACCTCCTCTCCCACCACAGGATCGCCGGGACTTACAGAGAACCAGGCTCGTGGGGATGATTCGCAGGAAAAAAGAATCAGGGAGAGACCAAGTGATAAATAAGCTAACCTTTTCATGGTTATTGCGATTAAGTTACAAAAGAATAAAGTCAAATTTGATGCCATGTTATAAGACGGATAAGTTTATAATTTGATGCATCCCATAATAAAAATTCACTAAATTTGCACCTCAATAAAAATGACTTATGGCGATGATTAAGATAACATTCCCTGATGGTTCTGTAAAAGAATTCAGCAGCGGCATCAGCAGTATTGAAATAGCCAGGCAGTTAAGTCCCGGACTTGCCAGGGAAGTGCTTGCAGCAACCGTCAACGGCAGCGTTATGGATCTTACACGACCAATAAGCTCCGATGCAACCCTGGTTCTTCACAAATGGGATGATGAGCCGGCTCGTCATGCTTTCTGGCACTCGTCGGCACATCTTATGGCCGGAGCTCTTGAATCGCTTTATCCGGGCATAAAATTCGGGATAGGGCCTGCTATAGAAAACGGATTCTATTACGATGTTGATCCCGGGGAAGGAAGAGTGATCACCGAAAACGATCTCCCTGCAATAGAAGCCAGGATGAAGGAACTCGCCGCATCTGACCTTGAATATGCAAGAAGGGAAGTGAGCAAGAAAGAGGCTATGGAGTTTTTCACTTCAAAAGGCGATGAGTACAAGGTTGAGCTCATTGGTGAACTTGAAGACGGAACCATTTCCCTTTACACCCAGGGAAGTTTTACAGATCTCTGCCGCGGACCGCATCTTCCGTCAACAGGTCCCATAAAAGCCATAAAGCTTCTCAGCATTGCTGGAGCATACTGGCGGGGAAACGAGAAGAACAAAATGCTTACCAGGATATATGGCATTACCTATCCGAAACAGAAAATGCTTGATGAATATCTCCAGATGCTTGAAGAAGCGAAAAAGAGAGATCACAGGAAGATAGGAAAAGAACTGGAGCTTTTCACCTTCTCACCGAAGGTTGGAATGGGGCTCCCTCTCTGGTTGCCTAAAGGGGCTGATCTAAGGCAGAATCTTATTAATTTCATGACTAAGGTCCTCAGGAAACGGGGATACAGGATAGTCGCAACTCCCCATATAGGTAATGTGGATCTCTACAAGACATCGGGGCACTACGAGAAATACGGAAAGGATTCATTCCAGCCCATGCTTACACCCCAGGAAGGTGAGCAATTCATGGTGAAACCCATGAACTGCCCGCATCATTGCGAGATATTCAATGCCACACCCCACTCCTACAAGGATCTGCCTCTCAGGATGGCTGAATTCGGCACTGTATACAGGTATGAGCAGAGTGGCGAACTTCACGGTCTCACAAGGGTAAGAAGCTTTACGCAGGATGATGCCCATCACTTCTGCAGACCGGATCAGCTTAAAGAGGAATTCAAAAGTATAATAGACCTTGTCCAGTTCATTTTCAGGGCTGTTAGCTTCACAGAATTCACCGCACAGGTATCTCTCCGCGATCCTGACAACAGGGAGAAATACATAGGGTCGGACGAGAACTGGGAAAAGGCGGAAAAGGCCATTATAGAGGCTGCCGCTGAAAAGAACCTGGAGACAACGGTCGTTACCGGCGAAGCTGCGTTCTATGGTCCCAAGCTCGATTTCATGGTACGCGACGCCATAGGTCGCAAATGGCAGCTTGGCACTATCCAGGTAGACTACAACCTTCCCGAAAGGTTCGAACTCAGTTATAATGGCAGTGACAACCAGAAACACCGGCCGGTGATGATACACAGGGCTATCTTCGGATCAATGGAGCGTTTTATAGCTCTCCTTATCGAAAATACAGCAGGCAAATTCCCTCTCTGGCTCGCTCCTGAAAAAGCTGTTATCCTCACTATCAGTGAAAAATTTAACGATTATGCTTCAAAAGTTTTGGATTTTCTAAATAATTCCGATATTTGCACACTAATTGACGACAGGAACGAGAAGATAGGTAAGAAGATCAGGGATAACGAATTAAAGAGGATTCCATACCTTCTTATCATAGGGGAAAAAGAGGCGGAAAATGGAACTGTTGCCGTCCGAAAGCAGGGCGAAGGTGACAAGGGAAGCATGAAAATTGAAGATTTTGCCAGTTTTGTCATGCAGGAGATCAACAGGGAAGTTGCTTACTGATTGTACAATTAATAAATTTGAGTATTAACAAAAGTTAGGAGGAAAGAACTATTACCCTACCACTAAGGAGAAGTCCTGCTAAAATAGCCCAGCAGGCTCACAAGATTAACAACAGGATCACTGCGCGGGTGGTCAGAGTTGTCGGCGAAGAAATAGAAACAGCAGTAATGAGCATTCAGGATGCTCTGAGGCTGGCTGATCAGATGGAGCTCGATCTTGTTGAAATTTCCCCGAATGCTGATCCCCCTGTTTGTAAGATTGTTGATTATCAGAAATTTCTTTATCAACAGAAGAAAAAGCAGAAAGAAGCCAAGGCCAAAGCCGCAAAGATAGTGGTGAAAGAGATAAGGTTTGGCCCCAACACTGATGATCACGACTACAATTTTAAGCTCAAGCACGCTATGAAATTCCTCGAGGAAGGCGCAAAGGTAAGAGCTTATGTGTTCTTTAAAGGACGTTCCATTTTGTTCAAGGAACAGGGTGAAGTGCTCCTTCTCAGGTTTGCAAATGACCTGGAGGATTACGGGAAGGTTGAACAGCTTCCCAGACTTGAGGGTAAGAGAATGATAATTTCTTTTTCTCCGAAGAAGAAGAATTAGTTTTTAATAAGTATATATTAAGGAAATGCCAAAAATGAAGACGAACTCCGGTGCAAAGAAGAGATTCTCTCTTACCGGAACAGGGAAGATCAAGAGGAAGCATGCATTTAAGCGTCATATCCTGACCAAAAAAACAACAAAGCGCAAGAGAAATCTCACTTATTTTGGTCTGGTCGACAAAGCCGACAAGAAGAACGTTAAACTTCTCCTTGCCAGCAAGTAAATATTTGTTTCACGTATTGAAAAACACAATTAGTATTAACAGAATGTCCAGCAGATAAGAGTCCGGTTCAAAGCGGAACGCTGCCATTCAAAAAAATGAGTTATGCCACGGTCAGTAAATTCAGTAGCCTCGAGAGCCAGGAGAAAAAAGGTTCTCAAACAGACAAAAGGTAATTTCGGTTCAAGAAAGAACGTAATCACGGTAGCAAAGAACACCCTCGACAAAGGGCTTGGCTATGCATACCGCGACAGAAGAAAGAAAAAAGGAGAATTCAGAGCTCTCTGGATTCAGAGAATAAATGCCGGTGCAAGGCAGTACGGAATGAGCTACTCTCAGCTTATCGGCAACCTTGAGAAGAAAGGGATAGAACTAAACAGAAAAACGCTTGCCGACCTGGCAATGAATCACCCCGAAGCTTTCAAGGCCATCGTAGAAAAAATAAAATAGGCTCATGCCATGGGAAATAAACAGGGACATGCCATTGCATGTCCCTGTTTATTTTTTCCCAAAGGATATCTTTATTTAATACCCATCGCAAAACGCTTAAAGCGGATCTTTTTTAAGCCGGTGGCCTCTTTGTCGATCGACAACCATATAAATTTTGGCTTTCCTACAACATGATCCTGAGGAACGAAACCCCAGTACCTCGAGTCGGCAGAATTGTGACGGTTATCTCCCATCATGAAGAAATAATCCATCGCAAAAGTGTAGGAATCGGCAGGCTGGTCATTAATGTATATCGTCCTTCCCTCCACGCGAAGATCATTGCCTTCGTATACGTCGATTATCCGTTCATAGAGGCAAAGGTTGGATGTATCGAGCTTCACAAGCGCACCTTTCTCTGGTATGCAAAGGGGCCCGAAGTTATCTTCATTCCACTTGTAAACCGGGCTGTGCGGAAAGATATGAGGAGCATATTCGCCCGGTCTCGAAAAAACAGGTGCCACCTCCCTAACGTTGGCAAATTTCCCTATTGCTTCAGCATTGGCCTTTGTAAGAGGCAGGTAGTAAGCTGACCCCGAAACCATATTCTGATCGGAACGTGAAATTCCCATTCTTTCGAAAACCTTGGGATTTATTGTTGTCCCGTTCGTACTTACTACGTAGTTGTACTGTTGCGACTCATTCTCAGGGACCTCAATTCCATTGATATACACCACTCCCTGACGTATCTCGAGAGAATCGCCGGGAAGCCCTATGCATCTTTTTACATAATTATCGCGACGGTCGACCGGCCTGTAGATTATTGTAAACCTGTCTCTTACCTCATTTCTTGCCGCATTAAGATAATAAGATTCCGGCCGTGCTGGCTGATTTCCGTAACTGTCGCGTGCCATCATTTCCCGTGCGGTACGCCGGATGATCTCGTAATAGCTGGTGACCTGTTCCTCAAAAACCACAGTGTCGCCGGCCGGGAAATTAAAGACTATCGCATCATTGTGCTTAACATGTCCCAGTCCTTTTAGTCTTTTATAGGGCCAGTGAACAATATCCGACCACGATTTGCCTTTTGTCAGAGGCATTGTATGCTGGGTGAAAGGAAATGCTACCGGTGTATTCGGCATCCTTGGGCCGTAAGCAAGCTTGCTAACAAAGAGGTGATCGCCGATAAGAAGCGATTTTTCCATCGACCCTGTAGGTATCCTGTAGTTCTGGAACAGGAAGATATTGATAAGGGTGACGGCAACAACAGCAAAAATACCTGCATCGAGCCATTCAATAAATGAACTGTTCCTCACGTCCCTTTTTTTCCAGAAGGACCAGTTTACTTTTTTGGATACATATATGTCGTATATTATTGCCAGCCCGGGAAGAAGCCAGAAATTACCAATCCATATAACTACAAGAAGGTATATGACAGCCGCGATACCAAAACGTATCAAACTAATTTTTTTCTCACTCATTTTGTGCTAACGTATAAGATGCCGCAAAAATATAAATAATTATCAGAATCTCAGCACGTCTTCCATTGTGAAGACCCCTTTTCTGCCGCTGATGAATTCGGCAGCCACGACTGCTCCCAGAGCCAGCCCCATTCTTCCCTTTGCCTCGTGCTTAAGGCTGATCGTGTCAACCTCCGAATCCCAGCTGATGGTATGAGTGCCGGGAACCATTCCTTCGCGCACTGAACGTATAGGGATAACCTTCTCCCCTTTTTCTCCTTCAGGGATCCATCCCTCGTAAGACGCATGTTGGTCCGAAATCCCCCCAGCAAGTGTAATAGCCGTGCCACTCGGGGAGTCCAGCTTCTTTGTATGGTGTATCTCTTCAATAAAAGGTTTGTATCCGGGATATCCCGAGAGACAGCGTGCAAGTTCGGAATTCAGCCTGAAAAGGATGTTGACTCCTATGCTGAAGTTTGTTGAATGAATGAACGAGACATCATTCTGAAGGCATAGCTCTGCAGCCCTGTCGTAATCATCCTGCCAGCCGGTTGTTCCGCAGACTACCGGAATCTTCATTTTCAGGCATCTGGCCACGTTTCCGAAAGCAGTCGCAGGTGTTGTGAATTCGATGGCAACATCCGATTTTAAAAGTTTTTCCTCAGTAAAGTCCGACAAATTATCCTTGTCGATAATAAGGTTGATGGAATGCCGCCTTTCAAGAGCGACCTTTTCAATTTCATGTCCCATCCTTCCGTAACCTATAAGAGCTATCTTCATTTTCCGGATTTTTTGCGAATTTATTCCTTTTCGACATAGGGATGTCTTAAGGATTACTTAATTTTTTCTGTCCGGATGAAAAAAGCCTTGACCGGGCGTCTGCTTAAATCACTGTCAGATAAAAGTTCCATGCAGGTTTGAAACGGTTTCTTCAATTAATTCTGTCTGATGACTATGGACTCCATTTTTTCATATATTTCCGGTCTCAAACTTTATTTTTCATGAAAAGAAATATTTTTCCGGTAATAATTGCAATTATGACAGCAACAGTTGCATGCGAGAACAGGGAAACGGCCGATCTGGTCATTATGAACGGCAAAGTTCTGACAGTCGACTCCGAAAATCCTTCAGCTGAGGCTGTCGCGATCAGGGGAGATAAGATTCTGGCCCTTGGGTCGGGAAAAGAGATATCGCGATTGATAAGGGATGGAGAAACTGAAATAATCGATGCGGGAGGAAGACTTGTAATTCCGGGATTCAATGACGCGCATGTACATTTCGGTCCTCTCGATCCGGATTTTATCGAACTCAGATATATTACCGATCCATCCGTGATAACACAAAAGGTAAAGGAACAGGTTGAAAGGTCGGAACCAGGTCAGATCATAAGAGGAGGGCACTGGGTTCACGAACTTTTCACCGACAGGAAATGGCCCACGAAGGAACTCCTCGACGATGTCGCACCTGATAATCCTGTCTTGCTTCCACGTGCCGACGGGCATTCAATGCTTGTGAACAGCTATGTACTTAAAAAATCGGGAATAACAAGAAACACTCCGGATCCCTTTGGCGGAGAGATCCAGAAAGATCCTGTGACAGGAGAGCCGACTGGCATCCTTAAAGATGCTGCAATGGATTTGGTCCGCACGGGAGAACAGGTAAATACAAGAAGTCCATCGGAAGAAGAGGAAAGATCATGGCAGGGTTATCTTCTGGCAATGAAGGAAGCGCGTGAACTCGGAGTTACCAGTTTGCAGAATGCCGGAGAAGCCGATTTTGAAGCCTATGAAAGGCTGATGAAGGAAGGGCTGCTGACCTGCAGGATCGACATCGGGGCTCCTCTTACTGCCGACACAGCAGTACTCAACCAATACAGGGAAAAAGAGAAACAGTATCCAAAAACAGGAGACTGGATAAGGTTTGGTTATCTGAAAGCATTTTCTGACGGTTCGATAGGTTCGTCTACAGCCCTCATGATGGAGCCCTATAGTGACGATCCCTCCAATTCAGGCCTTGCCATGTGGAAGTACGAAGAACTTGAGAATATGGTTGTTACCGCTGACCGGATGGGCTTCCAGATAGGAATACACGCGATTGGCGACAAGGCAAACAACTGGGTTCTCAATGCCTTCGAAAAATCAATTGAGATAAACGGCAGGCGCGACAGCAGGCACCGCGATGAACACTCCCAGACACTTCTTCTGTCTGATATTCCAAGATTTGCTCAACTGGGGGTAATACCTTCCATGCAGCCAACCCACTGTATATCTGATAAACTATTCTATGAAAGAAGAGTCGGATATGAAAGATGCCTGGGAACCTACGCCTGGAGAAGCCTTACCGGTGCCGGAGCAAAGCTGGCATTCGGTACCGATTACCAGGTGGAGCCTCTGAATCCCATGGAGGGGCTCTATGCTGCCGTGACACGGAAAGACAGGCTCGGTGAGGATGGGAGCGGATGGTTCCCGGAACAGAAATTTACAATGGAAGAAGCTATAAAATACTATACCCTGGGTTCAGCCTATGCCCAGTTCATGGACGACAGGAAAGGGATGCTCAGAAAAGGATACCTTGCCGATATTGTCATTGTCGACAGAGACCTTCTGACTATACCCGAAGATGAGATAATGAAGACCAAAGTCGATTATACAATTACCGGAGGCCGTATCGTTTACAGTCGCGAGTAACAGATCCGTATCACAGACCCGACAGGGATGACAGGATCATCATCGCTTCCTCCCTTGTGCTTCCGCAAAACTCGGGTTCGGCTTTAAAATCGTTGCACACCTTCGGCCTTTCCGGCGAGTTGTACAAGGCGCAACTGTAATCATCCGTCAGATGAATGCATCTTTCTCCTGCAGGCTTGCCCTGAGGCATCCCGGGAATCGGCGAGGATATCGAAGCTGCAATACAACACGCGCCACAACCTTTACGGCAATCCATAGAGACAATTGATATCTTTTTAATATTATCTTGATATCAATATATATCATTTTGATATAATAATGATATCAACCTCCTGCTTTTTCCCTTTAACGATAAACAAGATCGGGGAGGGAAAGGTTTCATTTCAGGATATAGTAAAAATAAGAAAAAAATAAAGCCGTTCATAAGTCCTCTCCGTCCGATAGTATTGAATTGATCAATTCATTTGCCACCATGGTAACTGCCCCTATTCATACAGATCACCAGGTCACCTGAAAGGAATATTGTATAATTATTAGACATTGCATTGTCTTTTTGTTTTACATTAAGAAATTTTCGATTACTCTTATCTAATTGATTTCATGTTATTTAAAAAAGCGGCACAAGCTTTGATTTAGTAATGAAAATTCATGTCAGGAAAATGAACAGGACACTACGCACATTGATATTTTTTCTGGTTGCAGGATACAGCAGCCTGTCTGCACAGGAGAATGGGAAATGGACGCTTCAGGATTGCATAAACTATGCAGTGGAGAATAATATTGGATTACAGAGGCAGAATCTTCAGACCGAGCTGGCTGAAACAGATCTTCTGAAGGCAAGGATGGATATGCTTCCATCGCTGAATTTTGGTTCGGATGCACAGATGGGCTTTGGAAGGTCGATCGACCCGGTAACAAACCTCATCACCTTTGAACAGAACATAAGCAACTCCTATTCCATCAATTCGTCGTTCAGGATCTTTTCGGGGTTTGCTGCCCTGAATGCAATGGCGGCGAACAAATTCATGCTGAAAGCCGGTATTGAAACCGGAAAGGTTTTCAGGAACACCCTCGTTGTCAACATTCTCGGAGCCTATTATCAGATTTTGTATGCAAAGGGTCTCGAAGAAGCGGCGAAAATGCAGGTTGAACAGTCGGAAAAACAGCTTTTCAGGATTCAGAAACTGGTAGAGAACGGGAGAGAAGCCCTTTCAAGGCAATTTGAAATGGAAAGCAGGGTGTCGGATGACAGGCTTTCATACACGATTGCCATGAACACTTCAAGTCAGGCCCTTACCACCCTGAAACAAATGCTCCAGCTTGCACCTGGAACAGAGTTTGATATCCTGATGCCCGAACTCGGTAATATACTGATCACTGATGAAGAATTCAGAGTCGACAGCATTTATGCTATAGCCTCCGGTACCCTTCCCCGGCTTAAAGCCATAGATTATGAGCTCACGGCGGCGAAAAGGCAGGTTGCAGCAGCCAGGGGCAGCCTTGCTCCTCGTCTCTCGGGCGGAGGTGCAATATTTACGGGATTCTACAAGATCACAAGCAAGGATGCTCCTGAACAGGATCCGTTCACGACACAGTTAAAAAACAACAACAGCCAGGCTATATATGTCAGTCTCGACATTCCCCTGTTCAACAATTATACAGTCGGAAGGAACATCCGTCAGGCCAAGATCCGTAAAAGTGACGCCGAACTCAGGCTGGAGCAGGAGAAAAACAATCTCTATACAGATATCGAGAACGCGTGTCTCAATTTCAACAGGGGAAAAAGCGAATTCACTGCCGCAGCTTCAAACCTCGAGTTCAACAGGAAATCCTTTGATGCGGTGGAAAAGAAATTTGAGGCAGGACTTACAGACGTTACAGATTATTCAGCTGCAAGGACCACCCTCTTCAGGGCAGAGACCGAAGCCCTCAGGACAAAGCTGCAACTGCTGATCAGAAAACTCACCATAGAATTCTATACAACAGGAGAATACGAATCATTGATTAACAACTAAATAAACAACATCTGCAATGGACAGACCTATTGAAACAATGGATAAGGCCATTCCCAGGAAAAAAGGGCTTCAGAAGAAACACATTGGTTATATTGTCGGCGGCCTTCTGATCGTGTTACTGTTTTACATGGCATTTTTCACGGACCGGACATCCACTTATAAAGTTGAGAAGGACAAACTGATAATTGAGCAGATTACCGAAGGCCAGTTCAACGATTACATTACTGTTCCCGGAACTGTTGAACCGATCAGCACCATCTTCCTTGATGCGCAGGAAGGCGGCCGGGTTGAGGAGATCCTCATTGAAGAGGGAAGCATGGTGAGGGAGGGCGATATTATACTCAGGCTCAGCAATCCTGACCTGTACCTCAATATCCTTGACAGCGAAGCCCAGCTGGCTGAAAAGGAAAACTTCCTTAGGAACACTCAGGTAACAATGGAGCAGGAAAGGATATCCATCAAGAAAGAGCTTATCAGCCTCAAATATGACATCGAAAGAAAAAAGAGAAATTATGATCAGAATGCCAGGCTGATGCAGGACAACCTCATTTCGATGGAAGAGTTTATAAGATCGAAGGAAGATCTTGATATGGCAATACAGTCGAGGGATCTTTTTTTGGAGAGGGAAAGGCAGGACTCTATCTTCAGATCAGTCCAGGTCGAAACCCTTAAATCGAATCTCGACAACATGCGCAAAAACCTTGCCCTGGTGCGCCAGAGGGTCGAAAACCTCAATGTCAGGGCAACAGTTGACGGTCAGCTTGGCCTGCTGGTTCCCGAGATCGGACAATCCATCTCCAGGGGAGCCAATATGGGTCAGATCAACGTTCTCACATCATACAAAGTCACTGCCCAGATCGATGAACACTATATCGACAGGGTAAAGACACAACTTACCGCAACACTCGACAGGCAGGGAAAAGAATACAATCTTGTAGTAAAAAGAGTCTACCCCGAAGTCAGGAACGGAACATTTGAGATTGACATGGTTTTCGCCGACAGTATGCCTGAAAATATAAGGACGGGGCAGACATACTATACAAGTCTTCAGCTCGGACAGCCAAAGGTATCGGTGCTTGTTCCCATCGGAGGCTTCTTTCAGGTCACCGGAGGTCAGTGGATCTTTGTTCTTGACCCGACGGAGTCGTTTGCTCTTAAACGTTCAATATCTCTCGGAAGGAAAAATCCGAAATACTATGAAGTCATGGAAGGTCTGACCCCAGGTGAAAAAGTAATTGTTTCGGGATATGAGACTTTCGGGAAAAATGAAAAACTGGTACTTAAAAAGTCAAAATAGATAAACATTTGTAATAATTTGAGCCATGATCAAAACCAACGAATTAACCAAGATTTTCAGAACAGAAGAAGTTGAAACAACTGCTCTGAATAAGATCAACCTCGATGTGAAAGAGGGGGAATATGTTGCAGTGATGGGACCTTCGGGTTGCGGCAAATCGACTCTTCTGAATATTCTGGGCTTGCTCGACAATCCTACCTCAGGGAGTTATCTTTTCAACAGGACTGAGGTTGCCAATCTCAAGGAACGTGACAGGACAGTTTTCCGTAAGGGGAACATTGGATTTGTCTTCCAGAGCTTCAACCTGATTGATGAGCTTAACGTATTTGAGAACGTCGAGCTCCCGCTTATCTACCTCAAGATGAAGACCAGCGAAAGGAAGAAGAAAGTCGAGGAAGCTCTTGAAAGAATGAAGATTACCCATCGTGCCAAGCACTTTCCGCAGCAACTTTCAGGCGGGCAGCAGCAGAGAGTGGCAATAGCCAGGGCGGTTGTGGCAAATCCCAGGCTAATACTTGCCGACGAACCGACAGGTAACCTCGATTCCAAGAACGGTATTGAGGTGATAAACCTTCTTTCGGAATTAAACAAGGAGGGAACGACCATCATCATGGTTACCCACTCTGAAAGGGATGCAGGTTATGCTCACAGGATTGTGAACCTTTTCGACGGGCAGATCGTATAAGACCTTGCGGATAGAAAAATGGCATGTCCTTATAAGTTATATTTACGGATTTTATTATAAAGGGTTTGTCTTGTTATCCCAAGCTTTTCAGCGACGACGCTCAGATTACCCGCATGCCTTCTGAGAGTTTCCAGAATATATTTTGCCTCCATTTCAGCCAGAGTAAGTTCTTTGTGAGGAACGTTTCTGGATGAAGGGTTGAATTCAAAATCGGAAGGAAGCAGTACAGCAGAATCGCTCATAATAACTGCCTTTTCAACAGCGTGGCGAAGTTCTCTCACATTTCCAGGCCAGAGGTGATGTGAGAGTTTCTCAAGTGCATGAGTATTGAATCTCATCTGGCCTCTGTTATATTTTTCACAGAAGAACTTAAGGAAGTGGTTTGCCAGGATGGGAATATCATCCACCCTGTCGCGCAGCGGAGGAACATCGATAATGATTGTGTTTATCCTGTATAGCAGATCTTCCCTGAAACTTCCTTCTGATACCATTTTGTTCAGATCGCGGTTTGTTGCACAGATAAGGCGTATATCGACTGAGATCTCACAGTTTGATCCTATTCTCGATATTTTCCGGCTCTGAAGGGCATTCAGAAGCTTTGACTGTGAACTGAGGGGCAGGTTGCCTATCTCATCAAGAAAAAGGGTGCCTCCCGAAGCAAGTTCGAATTTTCCCTTCCGGTCGTCGCGCGCATCTGTAAATGCGCCCTTTGCGTGGCCGAAAAGTTCACTCTCAAAGAGCGTTTCAGGAACCGATCCCATATCGACACTTATCATCAGTTCCCCGGCCCTCTCCGACCGTTTGTGGATTTCACCGGCAAGAAGCTCCTTGCCGGTACCATTCTCACCGGTAATCAGAATATTGGCATCAGTTGCAGCAACCTTCCTGACAATGTTAAGAACATTTATCATTGTGGGTGAAGCACCATAAACCAGCTTTTCTACTACCCTTACCATCTTTCCCTGAATGAAACACGAAGATAAAAAAACCCTGCTGGTTTTATAACGTCTGTCCTTTTTAAAGGAAAAAATCTGCAACAATCAGGCAGATTGAACGTCTTTTAAAAAAAAGATAAAAATGACAGTCAGGTTAAATCCAAACGAAGTTGTCCTGAAAGCTGGAGACACAAATCAGGTGATCGATAACAGGACGGTTGAAGGTAAACTAATTGTTACAAACCAGCGGATCTATTTTAAGACTATTGCCGAGGAGTTTGACAGATTCAATCTTGAAATCCTCTTTGAGAACATTCTGGAGGTTATTTTTTACGGCAAGGGGTTTTTCCTTACAAAAGGTTTGAACATTGTTACCCGCGACGGTAAAAACTATATATTCCCTCTCAGGAAAAGGGACGAGATAGGGCAGCTCATAAACAAAATGTATTGAAAAAAAACATTCAGTTGATTCAATATACAGATAAAGTAAACCCGGCCATCCGGCCGGGTTTTGTATTGCTGTCCCTGCTGACAGGGAGTAACGTTCTTTTAAACGCGGTAAAACATCAGACCTTAGGGTCTATTCATATTTAAGCGACTGGGCGGGGTTTACCCTTGCGGCTTTGAGAATCCTGTAACTTATCGTTACAGTTGCAACCGAAAGTGCTATCGCAAGACCCGCCAGGAAGCTCAATGCACCTGCGTTGATCCGGTAGTAGAAATTCTCAAGCCATTTTGATGCTATATAATAAACCAATGGCCATGCGATGAGTGCTGAAACCGAGACAAGGATCATTATCTCTTTTGAAATTACAAAGTAAATTCCTGTAACCGATGAACCCATTGCCTTCCTCACTCCTATCTCCTTGGTTCTCTGTTCCACTGTAAAAGATGTGAGGCCGAATAATCCGAGAGCAGCAATCAGAATAGCCAGGGCCGAAAATATTACAGCAAGCCGTGCATTCTGTTTTTCCTGCAGATACATCTGCTCAAAGTCCTCATCGACAAAATAATACTGAAGGGGGTCGTTAGATGTAAACTGCTTCCATCTGGTCTCAATTTCACTGATGGTTTGCTGGTAATTCAAAGCTGATAGTCTGACGGTTATGTAACCCCAGTTCTGGTACTCTCCCTTGTTGAGTAGAATGTAAGGCTGAATGGGATTTCTCAACGATTCAAAATTGAAGTTCTTTACGATACCGATAACCTGCAGATACTGGAACTTACCTGAATCCTGCGGCAGCATGAACCTGGAGCCTGCAATGTCGGTTATTCCAAAGCTCTTTGCTGCACTTTCATTTATGATGCATGCATCCTTATCGGATGTAAATGACCTGTCGAAATCTCTTCCTGTCACAATTGTCATTCCATAAGAGTCTATATAATCAAAATCAACCCAGTTGCTCTGGAGAAGAATAGTTTCATCCCTCCTGCCTTCGAGGGCGTAAGCGTTCAGGTTGTTGTTTCTGCCCGGCACAGCAGTCGAACTGGCTATGTTTACAACTCCGGGGATCTCCCTCACGGCCTCCTTGAAAGCCTCAACTCTGTTCTGGAGTGTATGTGCAGCATTTATCACAAGAAGCTGTTCCCTGTCGAATCCGACATCCTTGTTGAGCATAAAGAAGATCTGCCTGTACATCACGAGAGTTCCGGTAATGAGAAGTATAGAGACAGCAAACTGGAACACAACAAGCACCCTTCTGATCCTTCCGTTCCTCATCGAACCCTTGATACTGCCCTTAAGAACTTCTGAAGGATTAAATGAAGACAGGAAAAAGGCAGGGTAGCTTCCGGCCAGTATCCCCACAAAAACCGTAAAACCGAGAAGTACCGGGATTTTATACCAGCTATCGAAGAGCGAAAGGCTTAGATCTGCTTCCAGCAGGTTATTGAAATAAGGAAGGGTGATTCTGATTACGATAAGGGCAATTATCAGTGAAATAAATGAAATTACAAATGACTCGGAAAGAAATTGTGAGATCAGCATTCCCCTTGTTGAACCGGATATCTTTTTGATCCCGACCTCCTTGGCTCTTCTGGTTGCCTGGGCTGTGGCCAGGTTCATGAAATTAATGGCTGCTATTAAAATAATCAGCACCGAAATACTCGCAAATATCCAAAGATACTTAGGATCGCTCGCCTCCTTAAACTCCTGTTGTATTGAGGGATCGAGGTGGATGTCTTTTAAATTCTGAAGATAATACCTGTACTTGTTACCCTGCGACATGAACTCTTCGATAGAAATACCCATGAACCTTTCGACCTGCGGGCCGGCATATTTCTCCAGCAAAGCGGGGATCTTGTTATCGACTGTGGCGTAATTTGTATTTGGTTTTAAAAGGACATAGGTACTAAAACTGTTGCTTATCCAGATAGGGTCCTGTGAACGCGGATTTGTCATGAAGGATGTCAGGATACTCGCTTCAAAGTGCGAATTTCCTGGGAAATCGGCCATAATGCCCGAGACTATGTAGCGGGCTGTGTCATCTCCTAACTTGATGGCTTTGTCTAAGGGATCCTCGTTCCCGAATATCTTCCTTGCCGTCGACTCTGAAAGCACAGCACGCCTTGGCTGGTTAAGAACATTTTCCGGGTCGCCTTTCAGGAGAGGGATAGAGAAGAAATTGAAAAAGGCTGAATCTGACTCCACAATATTATCATCGCTGAACGACAGATCGTTATATTCGATTACTGTCGGTCCTCGTCCCGTAAGCCTCAGATAATCCTCGACCTCGGGTAATTCGCTTAACATTGTTGGTCCGATGGGAGCGCAGGTAAAGGCTCCCACAAATTCCTGCCCTCCCATTTTGCCATTGAGAACGATCCGGTAGATCCTGTCCTTTTTTTCATTGAACCGGTCATAGCTTGCTTCATTAATTACATAAATTGCGATCAGAAGACTGCATGCTATTCCTATTGATAATCCGAGGATGTTGATAATAAGATAAGATCTCTGTCGCTTAAATGATCTCAAACTGTGGGCAATAAGATTCCTGAGCATATGAATGTATTTAGATTTTTGTTAAACAGTTACTTATGGGTTATAAAGGGCTATTCGGAAAAGATTTTCTTTTTTTTTAAAGACGAATAAGTAAGCCAAGTGTTGCACTTTGAAAAAAATAAAGTCTTTAGTGCAAAGAAATTAAAACTGGAGGTCATTTAATTTCTTTTTTGCAGCATGTTGTCACAAAAAAGAATGAACTTTTCATGAAATATTACTATAACACCCGGCCATTATGTTTAAAAACTTGCTTAAGACCACTTTAAGATATATCCGCAAGCATGCCGGATATAGTCTGCTGAATGTATTGGGACTTACTCTTGGCATCACAAGTGCCCTTTTTCTGATTATCTATGTTTCGGATGAACTCAGTTACGACCGTTACCACCAAAAAGCCGACAGGATCTACAGGGTATCCTCGAAAATAACGGAAACTGATGACCAGTTCACATGGATCTTTGCACAGATCCCCTTCGGACCTCAGGTCGCAAAGGATTATCCCGAAGTGCAATCATTCACCCGTTTTATAAACATGCCACGGGCAGCCTATAAATTTGAGGACAAGGAATACATCGAAGAGAACTTCTTCTATGCCGACTCGACTGTATTCGACATATTTACCTACAAGGTAATCAGAGGGGAAGTTAAGTCGGCTGTTAAAGACCCGAAGAAGATCGTCCTTACCGAGACAGCCGCAGGCAGGTACTTCGGAGATTCAGATCCGGTAGGAAAAGTACTTACCTCGGGTGAAAACACCTATGAAGTAACAGGTGTGATTGAAGATGTCCCTTCAAATTCACATTTCCGTTTCGAAGCTCTGGCGGCAAGGAACAACCTTCCAAAAGAGCTTGGCAGCTGGGGCAACTTCGGGGTCTTTACATATCTTTTACTACCTCAGGGAATTGATGTGAAAGCATTCGAGGCAAAGATACAGGGGATGTACGACGCTCATATGAAGTCAATCTTCGGACCATTGAGCATAAATATCGAGTACATACTTGAGCCGATCAGAAAGATCCATCTGTACTCCACTAATGCATCTGAGCCTGAGCCCACGGGAAGCATATCATACGTATATATATTCGCTTTAGTTGCTGTTTTCCTTTTACTGATTGCCGCAATGAACTACATGAACCTGGCGACAGCGAGATCCACGCGAAGGGCCAGGGAAGTAGGCCTTCGGAAAGTTGTCGGATCGCGGCGATCGCTTCTGATAATGCAGTTCCTTTCAGAATCAGTCGTTTTTACAATAATTTCTCTTATAATAAGCATTATACTGGTGCTTATACTTCTACCCAGGTTTAACACACTGGCAGGCAAATCGTTTGACATGGGTATTCTCCTTAGTCCTGCAGTGCTGATCTCTGTCTGCATGGTAATAGTCGTTTCAGGGATAATCGGAGGCAGCTATCCGGCCTTTTTTCTTTCAAGGTTCAGCCCGGTCACTGTGCTGAAGGGGGAGATAACCCAGGGATCTGCAGGAGCTCTCTTTCGTAAGATACTTGTAATTATACAGTTCACAATCTCTGTTGCCATGATAGTCTGCACAATGGTTGTATTCAGGCAATTGAACTTCCTTAAAGAGAAAGACCAGGGATTCAACCAGGAGAACGTTCTTTCCCTTCAACTCAACAACCAGCAGATGATAAGCAAATATCCGGTTCTTAAACAACTTCTTCTTGAAAACGAGGACATAAAATATGTCACATCCACCAATACGCCGATGGGTGAAGGTTCGGGAAAGGTAATCTTCAATATGGAAACCGACCAGGGTATGGCACAGAGAGGCATAAACTTCGCCGTTGTGGATCACGACTTTATTGATGCCCTTGAAATAAAAATAGTGGAGGGACGCGATTTCCAGCAGGACATGCCATCCGATACTCTCACGGGTGTCGTTGTGAATGAGACGCTTGCCAAAAGAATGGGTTGGAGCGAACCGATAGGTAAAAAGGTGGAGCTTGGAGATGAAAACACAATCCGGGCAAGGGTTGTCGGAGTGATGGCCGATTATCACCAGACCGGAATGTATAATGAAATTGAATCACTGCTCCTTGTGTACCGCGAATTAGGCAACATTATCTACGTGAAACTCAGCGGCAATAATATAGAGCAGACGCTCAGCTATATAGAAAGCAAATGGAAGGAAGTTTTTCCGGACCAGCCCTATTCCTACACTTTCCTGAAGGAAAGGTTCAACAGGCAGTTTGAGGCTGATGAAAAACGGGGTCTGATATTTACAATGTTTACAATACTTGCCATCCTGATAGCCTGCCTTGGATTATTCGGACTTGCGTCGTACATGGTAGAACAGAGGACAAAGGAGATAGGAATAAGAAAGGTATTCGGTGCAAGCGAAGGAGTTGTGGTCAGGCTGATCTCGAGGGATTTTCTTATCCTGGTCGGAATATCAATAGTAATTGCCCTGCCTGCGGCTTTCTACTTCATGAGCAACTGGCTGGAGAATTATGTGTATAGAACAAATATCAGCGTGCCTCTTCTTATTCTTGCGGCACTGCTCACGGTAGCCATCACATTCATTACAATAAGCTACAAGGCATACCAGGCTGCAATTACCAATCCGGCAAGTTCAATAAGGACGGAATAAACCACAAGGCTTGCATTAAGCAACTGTCCTGAGCAGAAGAACCACTTTTGGCAGCAGCCTGAAGAGCCCTTTAAAGAATATCGGGTTGAAACGGGTCTTTTTATTAATTTTGAGCAAAATAAAAAGAATGAGGATCGATATTCTTTCAGTTCTCCCGGAATTGCTTGACAGTCCCCTGAATTATTCAATAATCAAGCGTGCCCGCGACAAGGGACTTGTTGAGATCAATGTGGTCAACCTCCACGACTATGCGAAGGACAAATACAGGAGTGTTGACGATTACGCCTTTGGCGGAGG
>JAVEZS010000037.1:0-26754 GCA_034002885.1 Bacteroidales bacterium | reverse complement strand
AGAATAATTATTAAATTAATATACGCCCGGTCTTAAGATGGTTTAACTGCGACTTGCAGCAAACCACGGCCGGGGTAAGGTTATCTTCAGTTTTCAAAATTAGTAAGGGGCTCATATTGTGAGCTGTCAGTTTTCTGTATTATTTAACATACAGGTGAAGTTATTAACAAAAAAAGCCCCGGATTATTGCATTCCGGGGCTTTCAGGGCTAAAATTTCTTTACTTCAGAGGTTGAAAGTGTAGGTATATTTAACCATAACTGCTCTGGAATTGTAAACGGGCAGGTTTGGCAATTCCCTGTAAAGATCGGTGTTGCGGTCTTCGTTGAAGACAATATACAGGTCATTGCCTTCCCTTGGATTGTATCTGACTCTCAGGTTCGTTATTATCCCATTGTAAGCTGTATTGTACTGAACAAAGGCATTTACCGACAGTTTTGTGTCGAACATATAAAGTGCCTTTATTCCAAGTATGTGATTTGTCATTGAGAGATCCCTGTCTTTTACCACAACACGGTCGAAGCTGTATGTTCCGCCCAGTTCAAAATGTTTCGACATGTTCCATACTGGCTGAAAGCGGAGAGAGAGGCGCATCCCGTCATAGAACTGTCCGGCTTCGCCAAGGAAATTCAGGAACAAAGGTTTTGACATGGGAGTTGAGATATTACTTCTAACGCTTAGGTACTCGTATCTTCCAGGAGCGATATACAGTTCATCGGGACTTATCTCGAGCGAGTCCTTCAGCCGGTCGTTATTATACACAAGGTCGATATTGCCCTTCCACTGGCTTTTTGTCTGGAACTCCCATCCAGTGAAGTTGGTAAGGTTCATGAAGGTTCCATCTTCGATATAGGTCCTGTACATGAACCTTGTTTCTGGTCCGTGTGAATACAGCGGTGAGTTCTCTGAAGAGATCCATCCGTAGCTCAGGCCTCCTCTTACTATCGTGTAATCGTCCATCATTTCAAATCCGATTCCAGGGTTGAAATGGGTTCCCGACTGAGTATATCCAAGGTTGTATGCAAGACCCTTGTTGGCTCTTCTTTCCCATGTAGCCATCAGAAGAGTAGGTTCCTTAAGTGATTCATTTTTTACTTCATCCTCGAATGTCTGTGTCCATCTGAATTCAAAGTAATCGTTGCCGAAGACCCTGAAAATGCCATCGAGACCATAGGCAAGGTTGTATGATCCGTTGGCTCCAAGACGGCTGGTAGCCATTGTTCCGACGTAGGTATTTTCATTCAGTATCTGCCTCCGGAACCTTACCGCTCCGAAATTTTCTGAGGGTACCATGGTGAGTGAGTAACCATCGGGTTTTTTCCTCATGAGAGGAGCTGTCTGCATGTCGAGGAAACCAACATCCCATTTATTCATTCTTCCTGTTATTCTTGCCCCTCCGTAAATCCTTACAGGTTCGGGTTCCTCATCATCTTCAGAATCGTCATATTCGTCGAGAAGGCCTATTCTCCGGCTGTAGAAAAGATTGCTGTTTCCTCCGAGAGAGAAATCAAAAACACTTGCACGCTCAAGGAAGAACATTCTTTTTTCGGGGAAGTAGAGGGAGAATCTGGTGAGGTTAATCTGCTGATCGTCGGCTTCGACCTGGGCGAAGTCAGTATTTACGGTGACATCCATTACAAGTGTCTTTGAGATACCATATTTTATATCGAGACCTGCTTCGATGTCAGGGTCATTACTTTTAATGTATTCTGTTTCATTACTGTTAAGTTCGAAGGAGCTTTCAAAGCCTGCAAGGGCATAGGGTGCGATATAAAGAGGTTTGTCGGGAGAGATGTCCTTGAAGACTATCTCCTGGGCTTGCGAAGGCTTCATCACTGAATTTGGTCCCCAGTTTGGTGGTATGGCAGGGAAAATGTCTGTTTCATTCTTTGATGGTATCCATCTTTCGACTGTCAGTCCCATTTTTACTTCGCCATTTATTTCCTGGAATCTGAGGCTTGAAAGGGGGATCCTCATTTCAGCCGACCAGCCGTAAGAATCCTTTTTTGTAAGCACATCCCAGAAAGCGTTCCAGCTCAGGTTCATCGGTTCCTGGTCGGGACGGGGAGGGACGGCATCCTTCTGAATGCCGGCATCGAAACGTAATCCATCGGGAGTAGTGAAGAACATAAGTGAGTTTTCCTTGTCGTTGTAAGTATCAAGGAAGATACCCAGCCAGTCGGAGCCCATTCCGAGATAGTCGCGTTTATAGCTTACAGACTGCATCATTGCCGGATCGGCGTAATAGATCCATGCACCCACATACAGATATTTATCGTCAAAGACAATTCTGATATCTGATTTTTCCGAAGGCTCTTTCCCGAATAAGGGTGAGTGCATTATCATCTGCAAAGGCTCAGTACTCTTCCAGACCTCTTCGTCAGGCACACCGTTAAAATCTATTGACCCGGGAATGCGTTCAATGACCAGAGGTTTCTTTCTGCTGCTCATCTGGTCGGGCTGACCATGCAGAGTACTTAAAAGAAGAAATGGCAAAGCAAAAGCAATCAGTAGCCTGCGGTTCATAGTCAGGTTGTTAAAGGCAGGCAAAAATACATTTTTGTCGCATAAAGAGTTGAGTCGCGAAAAAAAAATTAGTTAAAAAAACCTAATAGCAGGGTTCTTTTAATACTCCAGGATCTGTCCGTCGGCAAGCAGCTGTTTACGTATCTCTTCGTATGTCAGTTTATGAATGCTCCTGCCGCTTTTAACGGCCAGAGATGCCACTGTGGCGGCACTTTGTCCGAGTATCATAAAGACCGGCTCCATTCTTATCGAGCCGAAGGCAATATGTGAACATGAAACGCAGACAGGAACAAGGAGATTGCTGCACTGTTCTTCCAGGGGAAAGAGCGAACCGAGGCTTATCTGGTAGGGGCGGGGAGCCGCGACCCCGATATCCCCCTCATTCTGGACGTACCCTTCTGCAGTGACATATCTCTGGATATTATGAGAGTCCATGGTATAGGATCCCATTCCTGCCGGCTCAGGGACTTCTCTTTTGCAAAGGACATCGTTTTCTGTCATCACGTATTTCCCTGTCATCCTTCTTGCCTCCCTTACATAGATATTATAGGGCCAGTATCCGTTATCGGCGAATTCATCGCGCGAATATCCCCAGGTGTTCATAGTATCCCTTACCCATTGCGGGAGGCGTTTGTCGGTAGCTGTGAAATACAGAAGACCCTTCTGGTATCTGATGTGTTCATCGATAATCTCTTTCCTTCTTTCATAGGAAGCTTCGGGATAGTCCCAGTTCATGCCTATGTTATCGTAGCTGAAGGGGCCGTGGTTATTCACATCTGTCTTATGGTTGGGTATAGCATCATATTTTGCGAAGAATTCATTCCATCTTGTTTCTGCAACCCGTACAAGAAGTTCATACTGCGTACTGTCGTAGCCTTCCGGTTTTGTTAACGGTACCCTGTTCTCCGGATGCTGCGTAAGGCAGAGCCTGAAGCAGTAAGCCTGAACCTTATGATCGCCTGAACCGTTTTCTCCCGGAGTTTCGGCCGAGATACGGGGGAGAAGACCGCTCGACGGATCGCCGGGAATTTTATAAGGATCAATTTTATCCTTGAAATAGTGACCATGGTGATATACTCCTGCCTGTACCCCGTTCCATGTCTCGCCGTAAAGACTGTTATCCTCCCTGCCTACTGTGTAGCTTACTCCTGCGGAAGCCATCAGGTCGCCTTCATAGGTAACATCTATGAAAACTTTTGCTTTATATGTATGACCGCTGAGTGTTCTTATGGAAATTATCTTCCCGTTTTTCATTTCAACACCCGTTTCCCTGTCGAGCCACTCATCCCTGTGGACGGGGATATTGTTGCTGCTTATCATTGTCTCGAAGGATTCTTCCGCGACATGAGGTTCAAATATCCACATGGTCCGCTTATCACCGTCGATGGCCGGATTACCCTGGCCTTTGTTTCCGTATTCAGAACGTTTCTGCCAGTTCCATGATGCGGGTTTTTCGTAGTGATTGTAAATAAGTTGATAGAACTCTCTGGCCAGGCCTCCGATTACCTCCTTATTGCCTGTGTCGGTGAACCCGAGACCTGAGGATGAAATTCCTCCCAGGTGTGTGTCGGGAGATACGACAATAACTGACAGACCCATCCGGTGTACCTGAACGGCTGCCGTTACAGCAGCAGATGTTCCTCCGTAAATAACTACGTCGGAGCTAAAAACTTCCTCTGCCGTTTGCTGCCGGCAACCCGGCATAACAGCGGCAACGATCAGGAAAAGTGATAACAGGATTCTTGTTTTCATTTTTTAACATATTTAAGATACTATTCATAAGTGACGGGTTAATCCTGGCCGGGAGTCTTCTCCTGATTAGAAAACCAGCCGGTTGGTTCCGGGCTTAAGTCTTATTATGCCATTGCCGTTCCTTTTTCTCCTGAGGTTTGGCTTTGTTAATTCATTAACAGATCCGGGAATAAAATCACACTCCATATTTGCAGGGATGATGATCATATATTCTTTTGATGATCCGGTGTTCCTGAATTCGGCAACAATGTTCCCCCTTATTGTCGGAACGCTTATGAGGCTATACCGCAGATCTCCTAGCAAGGGTTTTATCACGGCTCTTCCATAGCCCGGTGCGGCAGGTCTGATCCCCCACATGTATCCGGGTATTATGTTGGCCGGGGCTGCACCCCATGCATGGTTCCAGTCGGAGTTTGGCTTGTATTTCATATCCCAGGCTTCCATTGTCATTGTAGAACCTGAGGCTACCATGTTCCACCAGCTTCTGTCGTGAGTGGCTGTGATCAGGTCAATAGCATATTCTGCCTCCCCTGCCCTGAACAGGCCTTCGAGAAGGAACTGTGCCCCATAAACGCTGCAGGCCATTCCCCTCGATTTTATGAAGCTTACCACTGTTCCGGTATGTTCCTCAGGCACGATTCCGAATGCGAGAGGCATCATGTTGGCATGGAGTGAAGAATGGTCAGATGACTCACCGTCGAGATATATTCCCTTTACCGGATCGAGGAGCTTTTCATTAATTGCTTTTTTTACTTTTTCAGCTCTCGCTGCGTAGAGGAGCGAGTCGGGGCTTTTTCCAAGGTACCCGGCAATTTCCGACATAACAACAAGGCTCCTGTAGTGAAAGGAATTTACCACTGTATTGATCTCCACCAAAGCATAACCATCCCTTTCACCTTCAGGTGTTGCCAGTTTCCACCCTGTGTCTTTCTGCGAAGGCGGCCAGTCGACAATGTCTCTTATCCTTTCATTCGCATCGTGAAAACCAAGTTTCAGCATTAATTCGTCAGTAACATTTTCAGAGCTTATAAGTCCGTCATGACGGGCAGTTTCGACGAGTGTTTTATGATGGAGGTTAATGTAAAACTTTTCAACCGATTCAGTATTACCAGTGAAAAGAAGGTCATTGAAGAACATAAGGGGTGTCTGAAGTATCCATTCGGTGGGCCATGTCGGATGATTGATGAAATACTCGTTTGTTCGGCGGGCGATAGAATACTCCCTGTCGGTATAATAATGTCCGAGCTGGTTTATATAGGCATCCGCCTCATAGGGTATCCGTTCTCTGTCGCCGTCGATATAGAGGCCTGCGAAGGAGGTGGCTTTTATTGTGTATTTACAGATTTCCCAGATTCTGTTGAGTATGGTGTCGGAGCTCTGAAAATAGCTCATCGAATCATCAAAATAGTGCCAGAATGCATGCTGTGAGATATTCTCAGGTTTAAGTTCAAAGTTGCAGTTTTCCAGTTCGCAGTATCTGAAAGGAGCTATAATTCCTACCGAATCAGGCAGGGCTATCGCTGCAGGGCCAGTATTCCGGGGATCGCGGGGTAAGGCTGGCGAGTAAACCGTTCTGCCGGGTTCAACCGGCAATTTAATATTGTAATATCTTATTGATCCTCCGGGTTCACGGTCGATGGTACCCTCTTCAGAGAGTTTTTCTCCAAGTCTTACAATAATCGTGTCGTTTGATACGGGATTAATATCCAGTACGATTTTTGCGAAGGCATCCTTCCCGAAATCAATGAAGTAGTTTCCTTCGGAGGTTTTTCTGAATATAACGGGACTGATACGGGTTTCAGTTAAAAGGTTTGGAGTTGTTCCGTACTCCTGAAATATTCCCGTTCTGAAGCTTTGGATATCAGACCACGAGGAAGGTTTTCCTCCTGCTCCCCAGATTCTTACCTTCCAGTAACAGGTTGAATTCTCAGGAAGTCTGCTGCCGGCATAACTTATTTCCGTTGAGGCTGATCCGGCTTTTTTTTCACTGTTCCAGAAGTCGGCTTTATCCTTCAGGAGCAATTCCCTGTCTGAGGCTACCATGATCTGATAGGCTGACTGGTTTACTGAGAGATCGGGTACGATCCAGCTGAATTCGGGTTCGGGATCAAGTAAAGCGACATTACGGGGCTCTCTGATAAATTCAACCATCAGTCCTGTTGGAGATGTGCTGCCAGATTTCCGGGGTTCGCCCTGAAAAGCCGAAAGCAGAAAGATCAGCAGGATAACCTTCATTTTTTCCAGGATTTCATATTAGCTGGAAGGTAACATCCTCTCCGGTATCTTCCGTATCACCATCGTCATTAAGGTCACGGACAAGTCTCAGGGTTGTTTCAGTAAGTTCGTATTCACTTTCAACGGTGGTTGAGAAATACCTGATGTTATTCGTCCAGTAGACTGAACCCTCTCCGTGCCATTCGGTTTCTTCTGTGCAGAACTCGTTTTCGTTAAGTTTGCAGGTTCCCAGTTCTTCCAGATAAAAAACGAGGTGCGATCTGACAGTGCCCAGTTTACCTCTCGTGCCTATGATCGCTGTTAAGGTTTCGGAGTTTTCACGTCTGATCAGATATGTTTCCTCCCACGATTTCCTTTCAAGGATAATGGTCCGGATTGTATTGTATGTAAGTCCGTCGGACACCAGAGTCTCAGAGAACTGCCATGTCCCTTTGTAACCCGGATCATCATCCTTGCTGCAGGAAAGGAGGGAGGCATAAGCTATTATAATAATTGAAAGAGGGAAAAAAGAGAGCAGCCTTTTCATAAAGGGTGGTTTTAGTGAATAAAGATATTCATTTTCTCAAAAGCAGGCAACAGGCTCTCACAGTTGTGAGATGATCTTTTCAGGAAGTCAGTTTTGACGTTTTAAACCCGCTTTGTATACCTGCAGTGCTCTCTGACGTGCGTGATCGTGATTGACCATCTTCACAGGATAGGCGGGTTTATTGAAGTCTCCGGCCCATTTTCTGACGTATTCATTTTCCGGATCGAATTTTTTCTGCTGCGCGTCGGGATTGAAGATCCGGAAATAGGGCGCTGCATCGCAGCCTGTTCCTGCTGCCCATTGCCAGTTCCCGTTATTTGAGGAAAGTTCGTAGTCGAGGAGTTTAACAGCGAAATATGCTTCACCCCATCTCCAGTCGATCAGAAGGTGTTTACACAGGAATCCTGCAGTTATCATTCTGACCCTGTTATGCATGTAACCGGTCGAGTTGAGCTGTCTCATTCCTGCATCCACCATCGGATAACCTGTTTCCCCGTTGCACCATCTTCTGAATTCCCCTTCATCATTCCGCCATTCGATATTGTCGTAAACTGACCTGTAGTTTTCCGTTACCACATCAGGAAAATTATAAAGTATCTGCATGAAAAATTCCCTCCACACGAGTTCATTCAGGAAACTCATATTTTGAGCAAGAGCAGTGGCAGCAATTTTTCTTATGCTAACTGTTCCGAATCTC
Organism: Bacteroidales bacterium; assembly: GCA_034002885.1. Taxonomy (GTDB): domain Bacteria; phylum Bacteroidota; class Bacteroidia; order Bacteroidales; family VadinHA17; genus LD21. Next base: position 19,019 of record JAVEZS010000037.1, on the reverse strand, counting down.
AGGTGCGGTGAGAGGTAACTTGTAAGCTCAGCAGCCGGGATGTCGCGGTATTTATGGTAAGCGGGTACTGTTGAGAGGTCGAAGGGGCGGACCTTTTGAGGGTTTTCTGCAAATCCGGTTTCCTTTAAGGAAGGGAATCTTACAGAGCGTTTCAGAAAATTTCCGGGCATATACTGTGCTCCCGGGACGATCCGGTCTTTTTCCCGCTCCAGCTCCCTCATCCACCTGTTCCGGTAAGGAGTAAAGATGCTGTATGGCTTGCCATCGGGTTTAAGTATCTCCTTTTCCTCAAATATCACCTGGTCTCTGAACCTGAAAAGCCTTATTCCCTTTGTTTTAAGAAAAGTATCAACAGACTTGTCCCTTTGTATGGCATAGGGCTCATAGTCCTTGTTTATGAATACCGCATTTATCTCATAATCGGCGGTCAGTTTTTCCCATATTTTTACAGGATCACCCTCAAGAAAGAGAAGGGAGCTGCCGTAGCTTTTCAGGCTAAGGTTAATTTCTGAAAGGGTTTTGTAAATAAAGTTTATTCTGGCATCATCCCGGGGAAGCTCTCCCGTAATATTTTTATCGAGGATAAAAACAGGAAGCACAGGCAGTCCTGCAGAAAGAGCTTCGGTTAGAGCCGTATTGTCGTCGAGCCGAAGATCGCGCCTGAACCAGAAAACGTTGATCATGATTTCAGATTTCAATATTTTTTACCCTGCTGGGTCGGCCGGTTATTTTATTCGTTTCCGGCTTAGTGACTCAGAGCATTGTATTTTTCAATTCTCTCTACGGCGAGCTTTGAACTTATTATGACCATTGGCAGGCCAGTGCCTGGTATTGTTGAAGCCCCAACGTAAAATACGTTGCTGAAAACCTCGTCGAAATTCTTCGGTCTGAATCCTCCTATCTGCATCATATCGTGAGAGAGTCCGAGTCCGCTTCCCCTGTGAAGGTTAAACTGATCCTGCCAGTCGACCGGGGTATAGATTGTTCTGGATACTATCTCTGGTCTGATGTCCTTTTTAATCCGGGCTGAAAAATCATCAATAATTCCGTCGGCTATTTCATCCTTGTCGTGCCAGGTTTTTTTAAATCTCAGGTCAGGAGCGGGGCAAACAAAAAACAGACTTTCACATCCCTCAGGTGCACAGTCGGGATTTGAACGGGAAAGCACATTTACGTAGTAATATGGTTTTTCCATTATTTCCGGATGCCTGAATACCTTTTCAGCATATTCCCGGTAGTTGGTTCCGAGGTAGTAGTTGTGATGCTGGACATTGGGAAGCTTGCATTTTAGTCCCAGGTAGATCGTCAGGGAACCCATCGTCCATGACATTTTATCGAGCTTTTCCTCTGAAAATGCCTTTCTTTTGAAAACACGTCCCCTGAAAACAGCTGCATCAGCATTAACAACTATAATGTCGGCACCCCACTTTCTGTTATTGCTGTCGACCAGATACCTGAGGGTTTTTCCCTCAGCAATGTAATCGACTATCTCCGTGTTGTAAGTGATGGTTACATTTTCCTTTTTCAGCTCATTTTCAAGACCTTCAATAATCTTATACATCCCGCCTTTCACGTTGAAGTACCCATCGTGCATGAATTCGGTATAGGAGAGAAGTGAATACACTGCCGATGTGTCGAATGGAGTTTTACCGAGGAAGAAGGAAACGAGAGACAGTATCTCTCTTGCCTCCCTCGATTTTACGTAGGCGGAAACCTGCTGCCAGAAGTTTCTGAAAATTACCGGAAGATGGACCGGGTTGACCTTCATGAGGGTAAGCAGGTAACCGAACAGTGAATCGTAGTTGGTTTTGATGACAACGTTTGTATCGTTATAGAGTCTTCTGCATTTATCAAGGTATTTTCTGAACCCTTCTTCAAAATCAGGTTCGGCCTCCCTGAACTGATCAGCCATTTTGCAGATCTCCTTGTAGAGATGGTATGTTACCGGACTGTTGCTGAAGTTTACCGAATAAAGAGGGTCGAGCTCAAAGTAATCGAACGGAAGGCTTATGTTGCAATCTTTTGCAAAATCAGTGAATTCATACGACATGCTGAAGAAACTCGGACCTGTATCGAAGGTGAAACCGTCTTTCTTCAGCTGGTTGAGACGGCCTCCGGCGTTGCTGTTCTTCTCAACGATCTCCACCTTATATCCTTTCTTTGCCAGCCTCAGGGCCGTGGCGAGAGAGCCCAGTCCGGCTCCCGCGATCAAAACTGTTTTTGCCATATTATTGATTTTCGATTTTCTGCAAAAGTTTCGGGTAAAGATCCTCGCTTACATAAAGAAATTGCGGTTCCATATCCAGGATAAAGTCAAATGTTTCTCTGGCCTTGTCATAATCCTTCAGATAGGTGTATGTCTGCCCGATTACTATCAGGAGGCTCATGTAGTTCCAGTTTCCGGATACCGTTGCCTTATCCTTCTCCAGTATCTCCCTGGCTCTGAGGTAGTGAACGAGAGCCTCCTTTTTTGATCCCCCGAATGTTGAAGGCATGTAGAATTGTATGTTACCCTGCTGGACATACCCGAGATAATTGTCAGGATCAAGATTTATGGCTTCCCTGGCATGATCAATGCTTCTCAGTCCGTTAACCGGTGCAGAAACCGGATTCAATCCTATCCTGAAACCGTAGAAAGCTGATTTGTATGCATGGACAACCCCGGGATTGAAGTTGTTCTTTTCAAGGATATCAAGGTTTTTCTGCGCCAGAGAGAGGTAAGTCCTTGCCTCGCTTTTTTTATCAAAACCGATGCAGTATCCGATGTAACCGTACTGATAGTTTATCAGTTCAATAAGGAATGCATTGCTTCTGTTACCGGCCGACTCCATTTTGTCGATAACAGCCTTCCACCGGTCCATATTATTGGTGATGTATGCAGAATATATATCCGACCTGTAACTGGCCATTGCCGGTAAAACTACAAGCATCAGAATAACTGACCACATTACTCTATGTTTCGTCCTTTCCATTGATATTTTCCGGAAATACGGTTAATAAATGCCCTGTAAATAAACAGGGCCAGAGAGATCTGCAAAGGTATAACTAAAACCAGACTATAAATTATTTTCTGTTTGCTTGCGGCAGAAATAAGTATTCTTGTTGCCATATATCCTGCCAGGTAGGTTATCATCATCGGGGTAGTCAATGATACGATGACGGGAATGAATCCGAATGTAGTAATTAGCCAGAACAGGATCCCCAGGAAAAATGAATTGCCGAAAAAGGCGATCACATTCTTTGAAAAGCCGTTTACCGCTTCCCGAAAACCCTTGTACATCCTGCATGTTATCGTATCATCACCGGCAAGGCATGCAATTTTTATACCTCGTTTTTTGAATAGCCGGGCAATGGATATGTCTTCCACCTTGTCTGCCTTAACCGCTTCATGTGGTCTCAGTGCAAGGTATTCTTGCTTTCTGAAAAACATGAACTGTCCGTTGGCAGCCGAGAGCGACGGATAACCGGATTTCCTTACAAGCACAAGGGGCAGCAGCGAAAGAAGGATGTAATTCATATTGGGTACTGTTATCCATTCTCCGATGCTCTTTATAATTTGTTTAGGGAAGATTGAAATCAGCCCGAGATCATAATTTTCTGAAAAGCTGATGCTTCGCCCGATAAGATTACCTCCTACCCTGACGTCGGCATCGAGGAAAAGCATGTAGCTGCCTTTAGCCTCGGCGGCAAGCGAGTGGCATGCGAAATTCTTTCCCAACCATCCCCCGGGAAGAATGCCTGAACCGATCAATCTGATCCTGCTGTCGAGGTCGGCGTGTTTGTCTACAATGTTTGCCGTTTCGTCTTCTGATTGGTCGTCATAGACGACTATTTCAATGTCTTTGTAATCCTGATGTATCAGGTCATCAAGAAGATTGCCGATGTTATGTTCTTCGTTTCTTGCAGGGATAAGTACCGACACCAGTGATGAATAAGTCTTACGGGTTTCCGGCAGACTGGTTTCGGCGAGAAGGTTTGCCAGCGAGACGATCAGCTGGATAGCCGTGAAAGTCAGGACAATATAGGCTGCAATCACAATCATTCCTGACTTTTGGAAATGTTGACGGCCACGCATTCGGAATAAAACAGGTTGAATTCCTTCTGAAGTGTTTCGGTACTTAAGTCCGTACCAATGTATTCTTTAAGATACATGAAAAGCCCGGGCTTCTGATTTGAGAAATAATCGACAAGGTTAACCAGGAAAATTATCTGAGGTCTGGAAGATGCCTTTTTCAGTACAAATTCAATTCCCTTTTCAAAAATGAAGTCCTTTTTATAAATTGATTCAATCCGGCCCTGCGGGAACATCAGCACCAGGTTGTTTTTATCGTTAAGCAGTTCAGCCGTATAACTGAGCGATTCGACAATGCTTCTCGAGCCTTTTCTGACTGAATAACCTCCTGATTTGTTTAAATACATGTGTTTTTTGAGTTCTTCCTCAAGCATCATAAAGAAGAAGAATTTCCGGTGAAGCAGTTTCAGGTTGAGGTAAACCACCCAGAACCCGTCCCACCAGCTGAAATGATTGGAGATCATAAGAATCGGCAGACCCTTTTCCCTGAAATCGTGTGATAAGCTGACATGGTGAAAATGCATTTTGATCTTCAGCCACGAATAGAACTGAAAGAAGGGATAGAAAAACGGGTGGTGTGATGCCTTCAGGATCATCTGGCAAATTTCAGGATAATTATAAGAATTATAAAAAAGAAAGCCTGAACGTAAAGTACGAAGGGGGCAATCCGGTTTTTTGTCCTGACTCCGGAGAGCCTGAGAAGCGAATGGAAAATGATGGACAGAAGGAACCATGAAGCATAATTTCTCCATGGTATCACATTGTCTTCAAAGCTCCACATCTGCATTACGGGTGCAGCCTGTTCGAGTATCAGGTCGTAAGCGAGCATCAGGGCCGATCCGGCGATGATCTTAAGAAAATCGGAGACCGGAAACCGGTCGGCGATAACGGCTGTACAGTAAACCAGAAGAGCCCAGTTGGCTCCTATCATAAGGGGAGTTTCGAATATAAGAGGTCCCAGGCCTGTTTCGTATCTGTAACTGCCGAAGATCCTTCCGGTTTTTACGCCGATGGCCTCGATAATGAAAGATGCGATGAAGATGAAAAGGAAAAGGACGATCTCTCTTGCTGGGTCATTGGATTTGTGGAAGAGTATGACAGCGGTTATGCTCAGCAAAAGTGCCAGGGGAGTCAGTGAAGTGAATGTATCCCTGGAAACCGGTAATGCCATGCCCGTAATTCCAACTGTGAAAAATATCCCGAGCAGGATCTTTGCTGTCAGTATTCTGTCAGATAATGGATTCCTCATGCCTTATTATCCTTATTGCTTATAGCCTGTTTGCTGAAGAAGTTCATTAACATAAGGTTGATCAGGATCATGCTGAAGCCATAGGCAAAATCCTCGACCGGAATGGTGCCAAGTCTTATGCCGGTGATTTCTTCCGGATTGTACCATACAACTTCACCTTCGATGAAGCTGCCTGTAAGTATGCCGTTTATGATTATAAAAGGGATCAGGATTACCAGGAATGATATGTAAAACCTGTTCAGGAGCCTGTCTTTCATAATGGAAGAAATAACAAGAACCACTATCATCAGTAACAGATAGACCAGGGTGTATGATCGGCCGGGGTGGGTCAGGATACCCAGGGCCAGAATCAGTATAAGCGTGATTGTAATTCTGCTGGTAAACCTGTCGGAAAGAACTTTAGCGGGGAAATATGCCATCAGGACATAATGGATGAAAATGCTTGCATAAGGGATCACTATGAAAAACAACCACTCTTCCAGGGGCAGGCCTGCCAGCACAATTCCGGAATGATAAGCGGCATTGAATCCCCAGATAGCCCTTTTTGCAAACCAGATATCGAAAACAATGAAAAATGCGCCTGTGATAAGCAGCGAAGGAATCAGCAACGGCCAGTATCTGAAGAAGGCTACCTTTCTGTCGAAGCTAAGCGCCAGAGGGAATAACAATGAACATAACAGAAGTATGAGATAAAGTGGCATGCCGGTTATTTGAAATACCTTCTGCTGAAGATAAGAAGGCCGTAATTATTGAAGTCCTTCACGTTTTTTGGTTTATGATGTGCCAGGTGCGCCTTCTTCAGGGCTATGATATAAGCGCTTTTCGGATTTGAAAAGAAGGGAAGCCTCTGATGATAAACAACATCATGAATCATGAAATATGTGAATCCGTACAGGGTAATTCCGGCACCTATTGCTATCATGTATGGATTCGCGGCCAGCAGTCCCCAGATAATCATAATTATTGCAGGAGTGGCGTAAATCAGGAAGAAGTAATCGTTCTTCTGCAGTACCGGTTTGCTTGCAATGTCGGTAAGATGGTGATCCTTGTGAAGGGGCCACAGAAATCCATGCATGACATACTTGTGATTTGACCAGGCAACGAATTCCATAAAGGCGAATGCAGCAACTACTAAAAGGATGATCTTGATTATCATTTAAGTAAATTTAGTTTACACACTATGTATGCTTTAGCCAGCAGGGCAAGTTTTATATAATCAGGCACCCTTACCCTTTGTCTCATAAGTCTTTCGGCAGGAGTACGTTTTACTGTTTTCAGCAGTTTTCTGTAATAATAAAATGCAGTAAGGACGCCAAGCTGCGAATTATCGGGAAGTTTCCTTATTCCTTCAATTGCATCTTTAAACTCCTCTTCAACATCATCGACTATTTCCTTTTTTGCCTTTTCATCAAAACCCGAGGTGATAGAATTGTGAAAATATTTCCTGTTCAGAAGTTCTGTGTCATCCTGTATGTCGCGAAGGAAATTCACTTTCTGAAAAGCCGATCCCAGCCTTTTTGCAGGAGCCTCAAGCTCATTGTAAAGCTTCTCATCACCCAGGACGAAAACCCTGAGGCACATCAGTCCGACAACTTCTGCCGAGCCGTAAATATATTCGGCAGTTTCGCTCCTGGTGTTATGGTCCTGCTTTACAAGGTCGGTCTTCATGCTTTTCAGGAAGGCCCGGATAAGATCATCGGGGATACCGTATTTTCTGACGGTGATCTGAAATGAATTAAGGACAGGATTCAGGCTTATCCTGGAATTTAGCGCTTCGTTATAGTCATTTTCGAACTTTTGCAGAAGGGTTTTCTTATCGTAGTCATGAAAAGTATCTACAATTTCGTCGGCAAACCTCACAAATCCGTATATACTGTAGATTGCATCCCTGATCCTCCGGTCAAGCAGACCGACGGCGCTTGAAAATGAGGTGCTGTACGATCTGGTTACCAGACAGCTTGTTTTGAATGAGATCTCATCGAAAAGGTTCTGCATTCAGGTATTGAATTATCCTTTTTACTAATCTGCAGGCAGTTGGTAATGTTTCAACCCCGCTGCAAATTAATACTAAATTTTTGAAGTAGATTCGGACACATACAAATTTTGATTATCTTTTAGTCCTAAAAACCCAGGACTTATGAAAGTAAGGAAAAGCCTTGTCGTAGTAGCCGTCCTTGCGGGGTCATCCTTCCTTGTTATCACATTATTGACTGCTTTCAGCCGTCTGGCCGAACAGGAGGATCTCAAAAGCAAATATGGCTACAAGGATTTTGAATCAGCTAAAAAATGCCGGTCCTGCCACCCCGGCACTTATGAGCAGTGGTCGCAGTCGCTAATGTCGCAGGCCTACACCCATCACTGGGACGAAATAGAATATTTCGATCTGGCGGTTAAGCACTCAGAGGCCAAACCTGAAATTAAGGATGCTGTTGACGGCTGCAACGGGTGTCATACGCCTCTCGCTTTTATGAGTGAGAAAAAATTTCCGCCACCCCGTCCTTCTGAGAAGACCATGGCCAATGAATCGGTCTCGTGTGAAGCATGCCATCTGGTGCAGTCGGCTCAAACCGATCCTGCCTACAATTTCAGCTATATGATTAAACCCGGAATGACAAAATTTGCGGTTAGAACCCCTGCTGTTGAATCGCCGGCTCATAAGATCGTTACAAATGATTTTTACAAGACCACCGAGTTTTGCGGCAACTGTCATAATGAGATGAGTCCTTTCGGGGTATGGGTAAAAAGCACCCAGCTCGAGTGGAAGGAAGGACCGTACGCAAAGGAGGGAGTTATGTGTCAGGATTGCCATATGCCCAAAGGAGGACCTTACCTGAATGCCCTGATGACAAAGCCGTATGACGATGCAAGGCTTCATCTCTTTCACGGGGGGCACGATCCGGGCAAGGTCAGGGGGACAATAGAACTCAGGATTGAGCCTGATATCCGGGATGCCGAACCTGGTGAAACGGTAATATTTTCTGTTGCCCTCTTCAATCAGAAGACGGGACACAAATTCCCGACAGGTTCGGTTGAGGACCGTATTGCCTGGCTTAATGTTGAGGCAACCGATGCAAAGGGGAAGGTATATCATCTTAACGTCGACCCCAAAGGATTTGAGGGAGAGGAATATACGATTTCAGGCGATTACCTGGCTTACCAGGATATGGCAGTTCCTCTGGGGCTGGCTGATTTCAAGGGAGTGCAGCGCGACGGCATACCTGCAGGGAACAGGATTTTCAGAATGCCCTACTTCGATCCTGAGGGAAGAATGACTATGATGCAGTGGAACACGGCAAAACTGGGGGTAGATTACCGGATAGGTCCGAGGGAAACCAAGGTGGAACGGTTTACTTTCAAAATACCTTATGACGCTGCTCCCGGGGAGATGAAAGTGAAAGCCACACTTAACTACCAGCTTCTCGTGAAGCCGGTTGCCGATCTTCTGAAGGTGCCGGAGGATGAGTCGGAGATCAAGTTTGTAAACGAGCACTTTACCACTGTGGAAATCTATCCGTAGTGATTATCTTTTACAATATTCGCCATTATAAACCTATTTCATTATGAAAATGAAGAACTCAGGATATTTGAAAGTCGTTTTTCTTTCAGTAGTTGTCGGCTGTCTGATTCCGACGCCCGCAGCCAAAGGCATTCCCGCCTTTGCAAGGAAGTACCAGATAAGCTGCCAGGTTTGTCATTCACCTGCGATGCCGAGGCTTAAGGCCTTCGGTGATGAATTTGCAGGCAACGGCTTCAGGATGACCGAATATGAATCGCCGCGGCATTTCATCCAGACCGGTGATGACAGACTTTCGCTGTTCAGGGAGCTACCGGTAGCTATAAGGATGGACGGGCATGTGACCTACAATTTTGCCAACAGGGGAAACACAGATGTTGCGGCTCCATTCGTTGTTAAGATATTGTCGGGAGGTGAGATTTCCGACAAGCTTTCCTATTACTTTTATTTTCTGTTCAGCGAGAGAGGGGAGATCGCAGGGCTCGAAGACGCTCTTCTGGTTTACACCGATTTCCTCGGCACCGGAATAAACCTGACAATGGGCCAGTTCGCTGTTTCGGACCCTCTTTTCAAAAGTGAGCTGAGGTACACCATGGAACCATACAAAATTTACTCTTCAAGGCCTGGTACCTCTACCACCGACCTGAAATATGACAAAGGCTTGATTTTCGACAAGGGTTTCAGCACCGGCACAACCATTGTCGGGCAGATTGTCAACGGGAACGGGATAGGTGAAGCTGATCAAGGCTACATTTTTGACAAGGATAAGTACAAGAACTTCATGCTGAGGGTGAATCAGGAGATCGGTAAGTTCATCACCATAGGTTTTTTCGGATATACAGGCAGGGAAGAAGTTAATGACGTGATTTATGCTGGTATCACAAGCGACATAAGGATGTTCGGGCCCGATATTACATTTGATTTCAATGAAAGGTTTATGTTGAGTGCTCAATTTGTAAAAAGGACTGATTCGAGGGTTTTTATGGAGCATTTTCCCTCCGAAATGATGGAGGATGTTGAGACACTTGGGGCATTTGCCGAATTAATCTATTCACCGAAAGGAGATATGAGCAAATGGTATCTTACAAGTCTCATCAACTGGGTGGAGTCGGATTATGATCCCCTCGACTATGCATCGGCAACTCTTCATGCGGGTTATCTTCTCAGGCGCAACATGAGGGTTGTCGGTGAGTTCACCCAGCAATTCAGGGGCCCTGATTACGGTAAGGTCAGTTTCGGGGTAATCACTGCTTTTTAGGTGCCGGTCTGCTGCTTTTGTGAGCCTCAATCTCAGAAAAGACAAAGTCCTGGCCGGCTGCAAATAAAAATCCCCTCCTGGTTGGAGGGGATCTTTATGTCATGAATTATTTCTTATTTTCTGCGGGAAGAGGATTTTTCAGATTCTTTTCCTGAAGCGCTGCTTGCGCTGCTTTTCGAACTGCCCTGGCGCACCACTGTTTCCCTCGAAGATCCTGAGCTGCTTCTGCGTGCAGAGGAGCTTGTTCCTGAAGATTGAGGTCTTGAAGCGGGGGCAGGTCTTGCTGCAGGCTCGGAAGATCTTCTCTCGGACGACTGGCTCTGTACTGCTGGCTTGGAGGCAGGTCTGCTGACAGCGGAGCTTTCCGGTCTGGCAGTTGAGGTCGAACCTGAGCGGGATCTTTCGTTTACCGTTGCAGGCTGACGGGATACGTTGCTGCTGCGGCTTTCGGAAGCAGAAGGTCTGTCTGCCTCACCGGCAGGGCTTGTAGTCCTGCGGACGGTACCTGCGGTCTGACCCGACTGTGACTGAGGCCTTGTTCCTTCGTTTACAGGTGACGAGGGTCTGCGTACAGTACCTGTGTTCTGATTCGACGAAGGATTAGCCTGTCTGTTTTCGTTCACAGCACCTTCTGATCTTCTTGTGTTTGCAGTACCCTGGCTCTGGCTGCGTTCTGTTCCTGAGCTGCTGTTAACCGTACCTGACTGCCTGCGGGTTGTTGAGGTTCCCTGCGGGGAGGTCCGGGTGTTGCTGTTGCTCACAGTTCCGTCTGACCTTCTTGTGGTGCTGTTCGACTGTCCGGTTGCAGCCTGACGGGTTGAGACACCCGAGTTTGTTCTCCTGCTGGTCGATATCGTGGAAGCCCTGTCAGGATGAGCCTTTGCATAGAGAGCTTCACCTTCGCTTCTCGACTCGGGGCGGGAGTAGGTATTCCTGTATTTCCCTGAATTGATGTTTATCGTAACATTTCTTGAATAGACCCTTTTGTCCCTGTAGTAGAAGTCGTTCCAGCGATCCCACCTGTGATGGGTGTGACGGTGGTAGTATCCGTAGTAGTGAGAGTACCAGTTGTAGTGGTAACCGTAGTAGTAATGCCAGTAGTAAGGTCTCCAGGGGTTCCAGTAAACCGGGTAGTAACCCCAGTACCATGATGAGTGCCATACCCTGTAGTCTGGCATGTATATGTACCTGACGACCGGCCATGCCGACACCTCAACGTAAGTTGTGCGTACCACGGTGCGGGCTCTTCCGGTGTACCCGGGATTGGGAGTCTCGGCATAATAAGGTTCTATAATGTAGTTCCTGCCATAAAGGGCTTCATCGCCTACGAGCTGTATCTGTACGGTTCCGTCGCGGAAACGCTGTACTGTAAATACTGCGACATCCTGGCTTTCGTTCCTGTCGAGTACGGCCTGCAGGACTATCGTGTGATCATCTCCGTCGGGGTAATCAATGACCTTGATGTAGTCGATATAATTATCGTTATTCAGGTCGAGGTTGTTGATCCTGCTGTTTTCGTCGTTCAGGTTTCTTTCGAAACCTTCGAGGGTTTCGGATTCCTGGAACAGCTTCATTACAGCGTAAAGATTGAAGTTATCGCCGGGGAGACCCAGATATTCCTCGGGGTAATCCTGGGGCATTCTTGCTGTCGCGACTGCAGCTATCGCTGCTAAGATCGAGATGATTAAGAACCTTTTCATGACGTTGTTGTTTTGAAGAACTTGGTTACGCTTAATATATGGCAAAACTTATGCCAATTGTTAATAAGACTGGTTTCGTACTGAAATTTTCACTTGAACGGCCTTGTCAGATGGATTATTGAACTACATGTAACTTTTTAATCTAATTTGACTTATATTTGATTCAATGGATTGCCAGGAGGATACTCCCCGCAGTAGTGACAGAATAAGATTCTTCCTGTTAACGGGCATGAGGATGTTCGGTCGCGGAAGGATCTGACCTGAAGCGGGAAGGTCCGGCAATCGGGAGAAGAGTGGGAAAATGTAAAATTAACAGATAAACGACTTTTTGAAGACACAGGCAGATAAAGCAGGCACCCTGATGGAACTCCTTATTGAAAAGTATCCCGAATCGCCAAGAACAAGGATAAAGAAACTTCTGAGGAGTGGGGCAGTAAGGGTTAACGACCTTCAGGTCACACTTAACTCGTACTGGCTAAAACCGGGAGACATTGTTGACATTAATACGCATTCAGTGAAAGATACTGCTGCTTTCCTCCCTTTTCCGGTTCTGTACGAGGATCATCATGTTATTGTTATTGACAAGCCGGCAGGATATCCTACATCAAGTACTGACGGGAGCAAAAGCATCCAGATGATGATTTCGGAAGTTCTAAGGGAAAAGAGCAAGGGAAAGATCAGGGCCTTTGTGGTGCACAGGCTAGACAAGGAAGTGTCGGGAGTTCTGCTTTTTGCCAAAACTGAGGAATCAATGGAGATAATAAAGGAAAGGTGGAAGGAAACCGAAAAGCATTATTACGCTCTTGTTGAGGGAAGTCCGGAGAGAGAAGAGGGTACGGTGGAGAGCTGGCTTACCGAGGACAAAGCTCAGAAGGTGCACTCAACAGTCAGGACCACGAATGCGAAATTCTCAATAACACATTACCGGAAAATTAAGTCAGCAGGCAGCAATACCCTTCTCGATGTAAGAACTGAAACTGGCAGAAAGAACCAGATAAGGGTGCATATGTCTGATCTGGGCTGTCCTATTGTAGGCGACAGAAAATACGGGGCATCAGACGAATTCAAACGGAGGGTAAGGCTTCATGCTTATTCACTGTCATTTCCCCATCCTATTACGGGTCAGATCCTAACAGTAAAGTCTGAGCTGCCGAAAGGTTTTCTGACTCTTAAAGCTGGCAATGAACGCTATAAATGATACTTTGGCATAATTTACGTATTAAACATACTCGGTCATGATCAAGTACATCAACATCCTTCTTGCAGCCGGGATGCTTGCAGTTAATTATCTTGCAAACGCGCTCCCGATAAACAATAAAACAACAGGAGATCTTTCTGATTCCTTCCCGAACCTTTTCGTGCCTGCAGGTCTGACTTTTTCCATATGGGGGCTTATCTATATCCTTATAATCATATACTGTATTGTACAGTTTACCGGATCCGACAGGGAGGCTATCAAGGACATTAGCCTGCTTTTCGGATTGTCTTGCATTCTGAATATACTCTGGATACTGTTCTGGCATTACGGCAAACTCCCCTTGTCGCTTCTGGTTATGGCAGGACTTCTCGTGACACTGATCGCGATAAATATTTCAATCCGTGATCTGCCTTCAGGTATCATAAAGGCCACTTTCGGCATTTACCTTGGCTGGATCTGCATTGCCACGATAGCCAATGTAACAGCGCTTCTGGTCGGGTACAACTGGAATGGATTCAATATTCCCCAGGAGATCTGGACGATAGTAATGATCTTTGCCGGGGCACTGATAATGGGCCTTACCCTGTTAAAGCTTAACAACCCTTATACAGGCCTTTCTGTTATATGGGCTTTCGCAGGTATTGCCATAAAGAGGCAGGATGATTACAGGACGGTTTTCATTTCTGCAATAATTGCCCTGTCGCTGATCGCTCTGGTTACTGTATGGGGCTTTGTACGCAGGAAGATGATTTAATATATTATTATGGGCTTAGGTACAACCGCGATAATATTCTCCGGTAATTACTTTTCAATTAGGAGGATATTATCTGAGAGGTTAAGGTAATAGCCCGGCACAGCGATTATTTATTCAGCTTTCCCGGAATAAAACCATCATTTTCTGTTTCCCAGATGCTTTCGCAATTCAGTTTCCGACCTGCAGGGATGGACTTCCACGAGTCCTGTCTTTTCGGCAACATCGGCCAGAAAACCTGAAAGCAGAATCCGGGATTCAGGAAATGAGGCTTTAAGGTCTCTTACAAACTTATCCGGATCATCAAGAGGCTTACCGGAGAGAGTTCCTGTTATTATCATTTCAGGTTTCCATGATGTGCTTACCTCAGCTACGGCACTGAGGGGAGTTGATTGCCCCAGGTAGATAACCCTGTTGCCGAGGCTTTGTGCTATATAGGCATACCAGAGCAATCCAAGTTCATGGTATTCATTTTCCGGAAGGAACATCAGGAGCTTCATCCCGTTTCCGGATTTTGAAGGTGTCAGCGAATCGATGGCGGCTATGAGCCTCTGGCGGAAAATATTTGATATAAAATGTTCAGATCCAATATTAACGGAACCTGTATGCCACAATACTCCTACCTTTTTAAGAAACGGGAAAACCACATTGGTGAATGTTTTTTCGAATCCCAGTTTTATTGATGCCCTGAGCAGAATCTCGTTGACAGCTTCCTCGTTATATTCAGTAATTGCCTTTACCAGTGAATCTGTGAACAACCCGGGATCATTTTTCCCCTTTACCAACTCTTCTGTCCTTGATTCAAGTATATCGACCGGCAATGTAGCTATTTCGGAAATCCTTGTTCCGTACCTGTTCAGTATTGAAATATTGATAAGTTTTCTGAGATCATCGCCAGTGTACCATCTTCTGTTAGTTTCTGTACGGCGTGGAGTTACAATGCTGTACCTGTACTCCCATATCCTGATGGTGTCCGCCCTTATACCTGTGAGCTTCTCAAGATCGTTCAGGGTATACTGTTCCATTGTTTTGTTCTTGACCAACATATAAATGTATATAATATATTATCCGGAATGGTTCAATGGGAAAAAAAAATCCCGCCGGAGCGGGATTTCCTTATCTAACTGCAGGATGCTATTCAGAAGGGAGCAAAACTTCATCAATTACATGTACCACACCGTTCGATCCCTGAACATCGGTTGCTATGATATCAGCTGTTTCGTTGATGGCAGGCGAGGGAGCGAGTCTCACTTCGATGTCTCCGTTAAGCGTTGCCACCGATCCGGCAGTAAGCTGGTTTGATCTGACATTTCCACTTACAACATGGTAAGTAAGGACTGGTATAAGCTGCTCGGCCGTAAGGTCGTTGATCCCTGAAACTCCGAGAGCTGTAAACAATGCTTCAAAAGCCGCGTTTGTGGGGGCAAAGATGGTGAACGGACCTGTTCCGCTGAGAGTCTCTGCCAGTCCAGCTTTAACAACTGCCTGAACAAGAATGCTGAATGAATCATTTGAAAGAGCCAGGTCAACTACTGACGGAGGAAGGAGAACCTTGTCGATTGCATGTATCACCCCATTTTTAACATCAACATCGGCTGCGATGACATTTACATCCTTGTTAATCTTAACACCTCCGGTTGTAGTTATTCTCATGCTCAGGAAGCTGCCCTGTGAAGGACTTGCTGTACTGTAGTAGCCTTCGGTAAGGCTGGATGCTTTTTTCTCTTCACCCAGAACATGATAAAGAAGTATGGGGGTCAGAGTTTCAGCTGAAAGATCAGCTATACCGCTTACGCCAAGCTGGCTGAAGAGCTGGTTGAATGCTGCGTTTGTGGGAGCAAAAACGGTAAAGTTGCCTTCGCCACCGAGAACACCGGCAAGATTAGCCTTTGAGACAGCCTGAAGAAGAATGGAGAAGTTGGCATCATAAGCTGCATATTCGGCTATTGTCATGTCCTTGGGCTCAACCATTGGTTCTTCATCTTTTTCGCACGATGACAGAGTAAACATACCTGTGAGAAGTGCGAGTCCTAAAATCAAATTTCTCTTTTTCATTGTATTTACATTTTAATTGGTTACTCATTTTGCAACACTAACAATGAAAAGAGAAATAATGTTCGGAAAAAAGTTCTAAAAAGAGTACAATAAGTATGAAAATAGGGTTATAAATGGCAAGGACAACGGTATAAAAAACTCATAAGCAGGCTGTTAAAGCTAAAAGTTAAAAAAAGTTAAATACTTAACATAATTCCTGGAAGGCTTTTCTGAACTCAAGAGGTCTGGCGATATTATGGAAAGTTTCTTTTGTTCCTCCGGTACCTATAATGGTTATTGATCCGAAATTGAATACTCTTCCTGCCACGCTTTGATCAACATTAACGCTTTCAATTTTTGAGAGGTTCATTTCGAAAGTACTTCTGGCTATGAACCCTGTTTTTATGATGATCCTCCTGTTTGTTATTACAAATTCCGAAAGAGCTCTCTGTATTGTTGGAAGTATGGCCAGGGTAAAAAGGGACTTCAGTGTAAGGTATATTACCCAGTGATATCTGGTTTCAAATACAACCGATTCGTCCCTGATAAGATGGTTGTTGACGTATTTTCCCATGGGTCATGCATTTTTATAAAGTCCCTTAATTCCTTCTGCCGGTTAGAATAACGGGAAGCTGTTTATGACACTGTAAACCCGTTCTCTTGTTTCCGCAGGCTGTGGATTAAGTTCATACGATGTAAATTTACCTTTTTCCACGTCTATTCTTTCAAAAACCATCAGGTACAGGCTGAAAATAATTTCAAGGCTCAGCCTGTATCCCGGTTCCATTGAGGGACCTATTTTTTTTATTATGGCAATGGTTTCCTGCCGGTACCTGTCGGCGAGAAGATAATATTCTCCGATCAGCTTTCTGAACCCGTCTGTTACCTGGCTTCCGTGAGCTATATTCCTCAGGTCCTTTCTTGTAAGTCCGTATTTCAGTATCAGGTCGTCAGCGAAGTAATTCAGGTTGTTGAACTGGTCTTTCTGGAAATCACGGATAATGTGAACCAGGTAACTGAACAAAGCACACGGTGTTGCTGCATCCATTACGTTAAAGGAAGGTTCAGAATATATTCCGTTTTCTGCTTTCAGTCCGCACAGGTGGACGAATATCGAGGCGGGAGCCACAGAAGCACCCTGGGCATATTCGAGAAAATCATCAAGAGTTGCAAAGCCATCGTTATTTATATCGTATATCATTGAACGGGCAAATGCTTCGAGGGTCCACAGTGGTATCCTGAACCTTTCAATGGTTTTGATAAGCTCAACCTTGTCGGGATTACAGTCCTCTGAGATTATTATCATTCTGAGCCAGTTATTTACATCAGCCACAAAATCTTTTCTTTCCTCAGGAGCGATGAGTCTGTTGGCTGCCTTATGGTTGTCGATCAGATCATCAATAAAACGCATGAACCTGTAACAGATCTTTGCGGCGCAGTATCTTTCAAAATCCCAGAAACCGGCGGCTATAAGGATATTTGGATGATCGAGGACCTTTTCAAAATCGATCGAGTTGAAAACTTCAATGAACTGTTCCCTTTTATAATTTGCAGACACTTTTCAGCGGATTATCAGGTTTTTATTTTCTTTAAAGATTCTTTCAGTTACAAGTTTTGCCGAAAGCAGCACGTTGGGGATCCCGTTTCCTGGGTGGGTGCTTCCTCCCGTGAAATATAGGTTATGGTATTTATCATGTCTGTTATGAGGTCTGAAGTAACCCATCTGAAAGATATTGTGACCCAGGCTTCCGAAGACCGAACCTCTTGAAATATTGCATTCATTTTCCCAGCTTTCAGGCGTATGGCATATCTCGAATTTGATATGATCTTCCAGGTCAGCAAGGCCCTGTTTTCTGAGCCGGTCGAGGACTGCCTTCCTTGTTCTTTCCCTTATCTTTTCCCAGTCCTGAGGATGTTTCCTGTCGATATGTCCTATCCCAACCGCTACAGATAAGGTATCCTGACCAGCTGGTGCCGCCGACTGATCACTTCTTGAAGGAGCATGCACATAGAAGCAGGGGTCATCTCCAACCGAATTGTCGCGGAATATTTTCCGTAGGCCTTCCCTGAAATTATCCGACAGAAACACGTTGTGCTGGTCAAGCAGGGGATAGTATTTATCAAGCCCCCAGTGAAAGCAGAGGGCAGAACAGGAATATTTCAAGTTTTCAATGTGTGCGGATTTCCTCCTGTCTGGAAGGAGCTTCCGGTAAGTGTAGGGAAGATCGGCATTGGAGACAACAAGGTCAGCTTCAACGGTGGTACCATCCCCGAGGATAATTCCCTTTGCCCTTTTTTCACTTATTAAGATCCTGCTTACCGGATTGCTGTAATATATCTTCACTCCCCGTCTCCCGGCTTCGGCAAGCAGTCGATCCACAATGTTGAACATTCCTCCATTTGCAGGGAAGAAAGATCCTTCGGTCAGTTCGGCGGCAGGTATCATTGAAAAAAGAGCCGGAGAATTGAACGGATCCTGGCCAACATAGATATTCTGGAAAGTATAAGCCATCCTCAGGCGTTCGCTTTTGAAAAAGCGTTTAGCATATCTGTAGTGTGGCGTAAAAGCTTTTAGCTGAAAAAGCAAGGGGACATTTTTAAGGTTTACCATCTGGAAGAGGCTGTAGAAATTCCTCGATACCAGCCTTCTCATTCCGAGGTCATAAATCCTGTATCCCTTCCTTACGTAAACCCTTTCTCTTGCGGAACTACCGGGTTCTATCGCTTCCAGCTGACGTCTCATCCTTTCAGTGTCGGTGGTGAAGGCCAGTCTGCTGCAGTCGTCGAAGAATATCGTATAGAGGTTTTTCAGAGGAAGGATGTCTTTTCCTTCCCTGAGGTCAATGCCAAGCATGCCGAAAACTTCATGATACACTCCCGGCATCATGAGCATTGTTGCCCCGAGGTCAAATCTGTGGCCGTCGCGTATCAGCCGTCCGCACCTGCCTCCGGGAGAGGAATTCTTCTCGTATACGCTTACGCTGAAACCCCTTCCTGCAAGTATAATCGCAGTAGCTATACCTCCGATACCGGAACCAATAATCAAGGCTTTCGGGCCTTCCTGCATGAGCTTCCAAGATCAGTTAAAACATTCAGAATCGCTGTAAAGACGTTGGAAAATTCCTTTCGTCCCTCTTTCCGGGTGTAAAAATATATTTTCTTTTGTTTCGCTTTTCAGTCAGCCCGGAATTGCTTATTATTTTCAGTAATTCCTAAATTTACAACTGTGTTGTATCATTCGAA
>JAVEZS010000036.1:0-29274 GCA_034002885.1 Bacteroidales bacterium | reverse complement strand
GCCATCCGGGCATAAATCAACTTTGGCAGATCTTAAAACTTCAATTCACTAAAAGAACCCTGTGTCGTTTACTGGATGGCGGAATTGGCCACCCCTGCAGTCTGGCTCCTCGCTAAAATAGCCCACCGGGCTATTTATTTACGCTCGGCCCTGCCATCCGGGCATAAATCAACTTTGGCAGATCTTAAAACTTTAATTCACTAAAAGAACCCTTCATAATCTGAAGGATGGCGGAATTGGCCACCCCTGCAGTCTGGCTCCTCGCTAAAATAGCCCACCGGGCTATTTATTTACGCTCGGCCCTGCCATCCGGGCTATTTATTTACGCTCGGTCCTGCCATCCGGGCTTATTGCTTCAGGTCTGCGAAAATATAATATTTTTTCCACTTTTACTGCTTTCCTCCACCAAAGTGCGGATAACAGCAGCGATACCTTCAGAATCAAAGCCGCATTCCCTTATCAGTTCTTCCTGCGTTCCGTGTTCGACAAAATAATCCGGAATGCCCAGACGCCTTATTTCCGCCACATATCCGTTGTCGCACATGAACTCTATGACTGCGCTTCCAAAGCCTCCCTTCAGAATGCCGTCCTCAACGGTGACGATCTTCCTGAACCTCCTGAAGACTCTATGAAGAGCATCCTTGTCGATGGGAGCTACAAATCTCATATCATAATGAAATACTGAAATGCCCTCTTCCTTAAGTTTATCAGCTGCCGTAACAACGAAGTTACCGGGATGTCCTATGCTGAGAACTGCAATATCCTCTCCTTCGCTGATAAGTCTGGCCTTTCCAATTTCTGTCTCTTCGAAAGGTACTTCCCAGTCGGACGACAAGGAGGTACCTCTGGGGTACCGGATCGAAACAGGTCCTTTGATCTTTTCCAGCTGAGCCGTATATAGCATATTACGAAGTTCATGACCGTCCATGGGGGCTGACACTATCATATTCGGTATTGACCTCATGAAGGCAAGATCGAAGAATCCGTGATGTGTGGCGCCATCGGTCCCGACAAGACCGCCGCGGTCGATGCAGAAAACCACCTTCAGATTTTGCAGTGCGACGTCATGAATAACCTGGTCGTATGCCCTCTGTATGAATGATGAGTAGATGTTGCAGTATGGGATGAGCCCCTGTGTTGCAAGTCCCGCCGAGAATGTAACGGCATGCTGTTCGGCAATACCCACGTCGAAGACCCTTTCCGGAAGCTCTTTCATCATTATGCACAACGAACAGCCTGTTGTCATTGCCGGTGTTATCCCGACGATCTTCTCATTTTTCCGCGCGAGTTCGAGAACAGTTTTGCCGAATACTTCCTGGTAGTTAGCAATTTTTTCCGATTCGGGCGATTTGAATATTACTCCTGTTTTGGTGTCAAACTTTCCCGGGGCATGAAAAGCCGTCTGATTCTTCTCCGCCTCAGAGAATCCCTTGCCTTTTACAGTAAGACAATGAAGAAGTTTTGGTCCGGGTATTCTTTTAAGATCCCTCAGAACGCTTGTGAGATGAAGTATGTCGTGTCCGTCGATAGGACCGAAATACCTGAAGTTTAATCCTTCAAAAAGATTACTCTTGTCAAGGATTGTGCTTTTGAAGCCTGCTTCAAGCTGTGCTGCCAGGGTACGGGCATCAGGTCCTATTTTGCTGAACCTTCCCATAAAGTTCCAGACCCTGTTCCTGAACCGGTTGTAGACCCTGCTGGTCGTTATATCGATAAGGTATTCCTTGAGAGCTCCAACATTGGGGTCGATGGCTATGTTATTGTCGTTCAGGATTACCAGGATATCGGATTTTGCTATTCCCGCATGGTTCAGTCCTTCGAATGCTTCCCCGGCTGTCATGGCCCCGTCGCCGATAATTGCAACCACATGCCTGTTTTCACCCTTTTGTTTTGATGCGACAGCCATTCCGAGAGCTGCTGAAATTGATGTTGAGGAGTGTCCTGTCCCAAAGGCATCATATTCACTTTCAGACATTTTAGGGAATCCGCTTATCCCCTTGTATGTCCTGTTCGTATGGAATTTATCGCGTCTGCCTGTGAGTATCTTATGACCATAGGCCTGATGACCAACATCCCAGATTATTTTGTCGTAAGGAGTGTTGAAAACATAATGAAGGGCAACTGTCAGCTCAACAACGCCCAGGCTGGCCCCAAGATGTCCCGGATTTCTGGATACCATGTCAATAATGAACTGCCTCAGGTCAGCGCTGACTTTAATAAGGTCCGTGGGTTCTAGCTTCCTCAGGTCTTCCGGGCTGCTTATGCTAAAGAGAAGATTCTCTTCCTGGTTCATCACGAAAACAACTAAACAAAGTAGTGCAAATATAACAATTATTATTCCCTAATGTTTACGGATGCTTCGACCGGATTTTCTTATTTTTGTTTCTTATACAAAAACTCCTTTCTGATGAAGAAAAGACCACTATCTGTTATTCTTGTCATTTCAGTTCTTGCCATCTCGGTTATGTCGTGTGTTTCGGGAAAAAAATTCAGGGAGATGCAGTATGCCAGCCGTCAGAACATGATGGAGCGTGATGATTTCAAAGCCGAGAACCTGGCTCTTTCGATGAGGAACAGGGAGATCGAATCGAAGATAGGGCTTCTCGAGAAGGACATGGACAATATCCGGCTTGATCTGTCGCTTGCTGAGAACGAACGCAACAAGGCAAGGGATGAGCTTGGTGTTTTATCGTCGCGGTTTAATGACCTTCTGAACGCACAGGAAGATCTTATAAAGGGAAATGTCAGTGAGACAAAGAAACTGCTGACCGAGTTACAGTCAGCGCAGGATAACCTGAAGCAGAAGGAGGATATCATGAGGCAGCTTGAACATTCTATGGACCTTAAAAAGATAAGCCTCGACGAGCTAACAATGGAGCTCGACAGGAAAAATGAACGTCTTGCTGAACTTGAGAAGATACTCGACTCACAGAAAAGGATCGTTGAGGACCTGAGGGAAAAAGTTTCGGATGCACTTCTGGGGTATGAGAATAATGGCCTTACGGTAACCAACAAGAACGGGAAGGTGTACGTCTCACTGGAGGAGAAGCTCCTTTTCAAAACAGCCAGCTGGGACATTGATGCCAACGGCAGGAATGCCCTCCGGAAGCTTGCAGTTGTTCTTGAAAGGAATCCGGGGATACAGATAATGATAGAGGGTCATACTGACAATGTGCCCTACAACCCAGGTACAGGCCAGCTTAGGGATAACTGGGATCTGAGTGTGAAGAGGGCAACAACCGTTGTGAGGGTTCTCCTTGAAGGTGCGAAGATCAATCCGGCGCGGCTTACAGCTGCCGGACGCAGCGAATATGTTCCCGTTGAGGCATCCTCCACTCCTGATGCAAGGCAGAAGAACCGAAGGACTGAGATTGTTCTTACCCCTGATCTCTCGGAGCTGTATGAGATCATAAACAAATATTAAGGCCTTTTAATTTTATTGATTTTCTCCGGAGGAGGTCTCCGGTACTTTTCCGTTCAGCACTTACGCCTTTAACTGTATCCAGGTTCTGACTATGGGATGAAGATATTTCCTGTTACTCGGAAAACTCCTGAAGTCTTACCTTCATATCCTTCAATGCCTGTATGAGGTTTTCCTCGGGCCTGACGAAATCCTGGCTGCCCCAGAAGGCATTGTCATAGTTACTGATTGTCCTTGAAAATACCGAATGTGAAGGAGCAAGCTCTTCTCTTTCAAATCTTTCGGCTCTGTCAGTGCTTATACTTGTTACAGCCATCTCGAAGAATACCCTGAACTGTGTATTAAAAACCCTTTTCTTCTGTTTTGAAAGGAACTCAAGGTCGCCTCTCACATGGCTGAGAAAGTAACGGTCTCCGATTTTCCGGTAGCTGACAGAGTATTTTACAGCTGATGGCCAGGTGGAGAAATCCTTTGACGGGCTGGAAATAAACGATGACTTCATTTTCTGAAGATATCCCGGATAAATCTCGAATTCAGCTTTAAGGAGCGCATAGTCTTCCGTATTGATGAACACCGATCCCCTGAACATCGGCATTTCAGAGCCTTCTTTCTGTCCGAATTCGATCTCATAGGCCCATTCTTCGTCAAAGGAAACAATATCAGTTACCCTGTAACTGTAATTCTGGAAATTTTCACGTGAAAGAAAATCAAAGCCGTTTCTGATGCCGTCGAGTTCAAGGCTTGTGCTCAATCCCGCCTTAAGTCTTACTGTCAGTGTGTCAGTAGTGTTTATGTTTTCTATCTTCCTGCTTTTCAGTACCTTTATCTGGTCGTTAAGCAGAGTTCCGGTGTAAGCGCTCTTATAAATCTGTAAGATAGCTTCGGAGTAGGTCTGAAGCTGATTCTTTTTCTGGATTCCTTCCCTGTAGAATGCGGTCATTCCGGCAGGGGTATTTCCGTAGTTCCGGCCTGCCGACGAGAGTGTCCTGAAGATTATTTCGCGGGGGATCTGGTTTTTTATTATAATCTCGGGTATCGAATAGAATTCGCTTCTCATGGCAATTATGAAATTATTGCCGAACGATTGCCTCACGGGTATTTCTCTCGCATAATAGCCGAGGTATGAGACTACGATTGTATCGTTGACATCTTCGGGATGGAGGTTAAGTCCGAATTCCCCGTTGCTGTTTGTTATTGTTCCCCTTCCGGTATGAAGAAGCGCCAGGGTCGCGGATGGAAGTGGTTCCCTGGTTTCGCCGTCGAGCACGATCCCTGTTATCTTTTCGGGAGGCGGGACACCTGAAGTATCTGGTGCTTGTTCATAAGGATCAGGGGATCTGTCGCGCGATATTATAATGAACTCATCTATTACAGAATATACCAGGGAATCGTTAAGCAGCAGGCTGTCGAGAATAAGCTTCAGTGTTGTTTCCCTGAAACTCATTTTTGTCCTGCTTTCTGCATCAACGAGTCTGCTGTCGTAGGTAAAATGGTAGCCTGTTTCCCTTGTGATCAGGTCGAGGGCGCTGCCTGTTCTGATTATGCCTGCCCTGAATGAGAATATTGAATCAAGGATCCCTCCCTGGCATTGCGATTCATGAGGTGGTAAGAGAGAGATCAGCAATGCAATGGCCGTAAAATATTTACATATATTGCCATTGTAAGCCGTCATTATTCAAGTTGTTCGTTATTTCTCTGAAAGATGGTAAACATTGCCATCTTTTGTATAACGGAGGTTAAAAGTACCACAAATAAGCCGAATAACAGTCTCCTGGATTTCATTATCAACAGGGCCGTTTGTTGTCCATACGTTTTCAAGGATTGAAGGATCATCAGCTATGATATCCATGTTATATACTTTCCTGAGATCCCTGAAAACAATATCAAGGGGCTGTCTGTCAAAGATAAGTACTCCTGTATTCCACGACATGTAATTAGGGTCGTTATTGAGCTCCCTTACAGTCGATTCAAGGCTTGTTTTTCCTATGTAGCCCGGATCCAGAACAAGGTTTTCATCACCCTGGCCGGTCATCAGCAGAACTTTTCCCGTCTTAACAAATACCTCTACTTCAGATTCGGTATTTTTTGTTATTACGTTGAATGATGTTCCAAGTACTCTTATTCTGGCTTTTCCGGCATCAACTGTAAATGGATTTTCAGTGTCGGGGGTTATTTCAAAGAAAGCTTCACCTTCGAGAGATACGTTTCTGCCGTTCTTTCCGTAGTTATCCCTGTATGTAAGCGTTGTATTTCTGTTCAGTATCACGTTGCTCCCGTCGGGGAGAGTTATCTCGAGGTTTTTCTGGTTTTCGGTAGTGGCAACGGTGGTGGCATTGCTGAACAATCCAGGTCTTGTTAAAAGAAGCAGTGCTGTCAGTCCGGTCAGTACCACTACAGCTGCAGCGACTCTGAGATATGCCGGGATCATGGATTTTTTATGCATCACCTGTGTTTCGTTTATCAGACCGTCTTCACTGATTTTTGAGAAAAGCTTGTTCCAGGCTTTGTCAACGTCTATTCCTTTTTCATTATTCATCTCTCTGAGTTCTTTCCAGTATTTGATTGTATTATGGGTGTCTTCAGCCATAAACCGGTCGAGAATGTCATTGCTGTCATTCTTCTCTTCCGACAGGATTGAGGAGAGGTCCTTCCATTCCCTGTTGCTGTATTTTATTTTTTTTCTCGTTTTCATCGTTGTTCTGCCAATGCTTTTCTGAATTCTCTGAGTGCTCTGCCCATGTTCGATTCTACTGTTTTTACCGAAACCGATAGTTTCTTCGCGATTTCGGTATACTTAAGTCCTTCAAACCTGTTCATGCAGAAAATTTTTCCGCATTTTTCAGGGAGTCTTTCAAGTATTGCCGCGATTTTAGCCTGAAGTTCACGGTACTGAACCATATCTGCCGGGCTCTCGATGTTTTCCCTTTCCCTGAGAGCCATCTCCCTCTCATACTTTTCCATAACCTTGAGGTGTCCGATATGGTGTAGGCATCGGTTGTGCACAGCCCTGTAAAGGTATCCGTTCAATGAACTTTCGATATTCAGTTTTTCTCTTTCTTTCCAGATTCTGAAGAAAAGATCCTGAACTATCTCTTCTGATGTGTCATAATCTTTTATGAGCTTGTTTGCATATCTGACCAGGGAAGCATAGGAGGACCGGAATAGTGATTCAAACTGCCCTGAATCACCTTCCCTGATCCTCCTTATTATTTCAGAGTCCCTGATCATTTGATAATCCTGTTTTTCAGTTCGATTCCTTCCTGTCGCTGAATTTAAGTTTTCTGCTCAGCCTGCGTATTGCTGACTCTATACTCTGGTCGGGTTCAATGACGTTGTAGTCGCCCCAGAATTCCGGATCGGCAAAAGCTTCAACCTGCTCCGAAAAGACATCATTATATCTGAGCTTTTCCTTACCGGCGATCTTTATTACTTCTTCGGTTGTCCTGTCGGTGATTGCCATTTCCGACATTGTGGTATAGTAAGTGTTGAACAGTTTCTTCTTCCAGTTAACCTTGAATTTTACTTCAGCCCTCGAGTAGGTAAGGTAGCTTTTCCCGTCCTGTTCGCGGTATTTGACCCTGTAGGTTGCGACTTCGGGTGTGACTTCCATTCCGAGAGGCTTTTTCTTAATGAAGATGGATGAAGCAGCTTCCTTGTCCTCAAGATTAAAACCAAACTCTGCTTCAGTGAGTGTATAGGATGATGTTTCGATATAGAGATTTCCAAGGAACATCGGATTGTCGACAGAGGGCTTCTGTTTGAAAGAGATTACATAATGTGGTCTCTCGTCAATCTCAACAACTGAAAGGAGTGAGTAATCATAATAGTCCATTGCGTCGAAGGTGAAGATATCCATTGTATTCTTCACTATATCGAGCTGAAGGACAGTAACCGGTCCTCCCTGGAGTTTGAACAGCACTGTGTCCATTCTTTCCACATCCGATCCTTTCCTGCCCTTGTAAAGCCTTGCTCCGTCGAAGCGCAGGTCGTTATTGTAGGGAGCCTTGAAAATTTCAACTACAGCTTCTCCTATTGACACATAGGTCCTGTTCTTACGGATGGTCTCCCTGTAGAATGCCGTCATCAGGTTGGGCAGATCTATGTAATTCCTGTTTATCCTGCTTATGGCGCTTCTTACAATGGATTCGGGATCGATAGGCTTGACAACTATCTCCTTTATGGGGATGGGAGCCTGCACCATCTCGATAACATTTTTAAAGCCATCGGCCCGGAGGTCGGTGAGGGGAACAGTGGCATTCTTGTATCCCAGGTAAGTTACTTCGAGATTTCTGGCTGTTTGTGTTTCAGCAATTTTAATTACGAATTCCCCGTCGATATTTGTTACTGTTGCAACGTTGGTCTCCTTAACAGCCACAGAAGCAAAAACGAGTGGCAATCCGGTTTCCTGGTCGACAACTTTTCCCCTGAAGGTAAGAAGAGTCTGCTGGTCATTCTTCTTTCTTTCGGGCGGCGCTGCTGCATATATTGTCTCAGCTGTAAAAGCTGATAACAGGAGCAGAGCGGCAAGCGAAACTAATCTGTTGGTTTTCATGGCATAAATTTATTAAGTTAGAAACTATTCCGATCTTCTGCAAAAGATATTTGTCTGATTTCAACCATATGACCATTAACCTATGGTCATACCCTACACAGGAGACAGAATATTTTTTATCTTACAGCTCGCTTTAGGTAAAACATATGCAGGGAAGATTTGTTAAAGCCATCAATCTGCTCGGGTGCGGATCATCTTATCTTTTGAGCTCCCTGATAAGGGTTCCCTGTGTTCCCCACATGCCGTCAGCGATATCCTTTGAGCTTACCAGTCACTGTAATCTGAGATGCCGTGAATGTGCTTCAGGTTCAGGTGCACTGAAGCGCGGAAGGGGATTCATGAACAAGGAGATCTATCTGAGCGTAGTTAAAGAGCTGAGCCCTTATCTTTGTTACGTCAATCTGTATTTTCAGGGAGAGCCCATGCTTCACCCCGAATTCTTCGACTTCGCGGAAGCAGCAACTGATGCAGAAATTACAGTATCGACAAATGGTCATTTTCTCACGCCTGAAAATTGTGAAAAGCTTGCAGATTCGGGGATAAGACGGTTGATTGTGTCGCTCGACGGGATGGACCAGGAAACTTATTCGAAGTATCGGGCAGGCGGGGATCTGAACAAGGTACTCTCGGGTATCCGGAATGTCTCGGAAGCAGTCAGGAAAGGAAAGTCAGGGTTAAAGCTTGAAATACAGTTTCTTGTCAACAGTTACAATCAGCATCAGATCACCGGGGTGAAACATTTAGCCAGGGAAGCGGGAGCAGTTCTGAGGCTGAAATCGATGCAGGTTATGAATATAAATGATGCGGGTGCCTGGATGCCTGGCGATGAGCGGTTCAGGCGTTACAGGGATGAAGGGGAGGGGCATGTTATCAAGAGCAGCCTTCCCGACAGATGTCTCCGTTTGTGGTACAATCCTGTAATTACCTGGGATGGAAAGGTCGTTCCCTGTTGTTTTGACAAAGATGCGGAATATATTATGGGTGATCTTATCAAGGATTCATTCAGGGAAATCTGGCACGGAAAACTCTACCATGATTTCCGGAGGCAGGTTCTGACCGGAAGAAAGTTGATACCGATATGCAGGAACTGCACATCAGGACTCAAAGGAGTAAGATTTTAGCGAACTATCCTGGTCAGACAGTCATTACGTCTTTTTCCTTGAGGGCCATTACTTTGTCGACTTTTGCCGAGTATTCATGAGTCATCTCCTGAATATTTTCCGAGGCATTTTCCTCGATATCCTCGGGAAGACCTTCCTTCAGCATTCTTTTCAGCTCATCGTTGGCCCATTTTCGCGCGTTTCTGATGCTGATCTTTGCGGTTTCGCCCTCATTCCTTACCTGTTTGACAAGCTGGTGCCTTCTTTCCTCGGTAAGAGGAGGGATGCTAATCCTTATAACTTCTCCGTTGTTCATTGGAGTAAGCCCAATATTGGCAGCCATTATTGCTTTTTCAATCGTTCCAAGCATGTTTTTCTCCCAGGGCTGTATAAGTATCGTTTTCGGATCGGGAGTGTTTATGTTGGATACCTGCGACAAAGGTGAGTTTACTCCGTAATAATCCACTGTGATACCGTCGAGGAGAACGGGTGTGGCTCTGCCGGCGCGTAGCCTTGAAAGTTCATACTCAAGATGTTCCAGAGCTTTCTGCATTCTGTCTCTGGTTTCTTCTATTACTAGATCCACTTCTTCGTTCATAGATAAGGGCTTTGTTTTAGGATTAACAACTACTTTATTTCGGCACTCCGGATCGCTGCCGGAGGGCTCAGGCAAACAAAAATAATAAAATAGCCGACAGAAAGGTACTTTTCAGGTTGAAATCAGAGTTCCTATCTCTTTCCCCTCAACAACTTTCATGAGGTTTCCCTTCCGGTTCATGTCAAAGACTATTATCGGCATGTTGTTTTCGCGGCACATGGTAAAGGCTGTGGAGTCCATTACCTTTAGCTGTCTGTTTATCACTTCCCCGAATGTTATGTCTGTAAAACGTGTGGCTTCGGGGTCTTTTTCAGGATCGGCCGTATAAACACCATCAACTCTTGTTCCTTTAAGAAGCACATCTGCTCCGGTTTCAACGGCTCTCAGGGCGGCAGCTGTGTCGGTTGTAAAGAACGGATTTCCCGTTCCTCCAGCAATAAGACAGACGATTCCTGATTTCATGGCATCC
This sequence comes from Bacteroidales bacterium, assembly GCA_034002885.1. Taxonomy (GTDB): domain Bacteria; phylum Bacteroidota; class Bacteroidia; order Bacteroidales; family VadinHA17; genus LD21. The sequence continues at coordinate 19,134 of JAVEZS010000036.1, read as the reverse complement.
TTGACTTTGCTGCTGTTATAAAATTCTCCAACAGGTTCCATCCTGATAGAAGTAAAGACTTTTGCTTTTCCTCCCAGACGGTTTATCGTTCCCTCTAGGGCAAGGCTGTTAATTACGGTAGCGAGCATTCCCATCTGGTCGCCTTTAACCCTGTCGAAACCCGCTTCGGTTCCGCTGAGACCGCGGAAGATGTTACCTCCTCCGGTTACTACAGATATCTCACATCCTTTACTGGCAACTTCTATTATTTCTCTTGAATACTCTTCTAAAACCTTTGGGCTTATTCCATGGTTGCCTGCGCCGGAAAGGGATTCCCCGCTCAGTTTCAGCAAAATTCTGGTGTACTTCATTAATATCAGGTTAAGTGCTTTTCTGGTTGTGCTTTCCTACTTATATTATTTTTTAAGGGTATTAATGCCGAACAATGTATAAAGGGGGCAAAAACCGATAATGCCTGTTATACCTAAAATCAGTGCAATTATCAGGAGGACAAGAGCCAGGATGCCGTCGACGGCGCCTGCAAGATACAGAACTGCAAGAAGAATGGCCAGTACTGACCTTATGATTCTGTCGGTTTGACCCATGTTCTTTTTCATATTAGTAATTTTTAAAGTTTGGTTGAGTACACAAATTTATTGAAATTATAACGGGAACGAAAAAAAAATGGCGCCTCAGAGGGCGCCACTTTGGTATTGAATTATGAACCAAAACCTAAAGATTAAGTGTAAACCTCTTAAAAGCAGTAACTGTCAGTTCCTTATCAGCCGACTGAAGATACTGTCTTATGGTAATTTTATTGTCCTTGACAAATTCCTGGTTCAACAGGGTATTCTCCTTGAAGAACTTGGTCAGTTTACCCTCAGCGATTTTCTCAAGCATATTTTCAGGTTTACCTTCGCGGCGTGCCTGTTCTTTTCCGATTTCTATTTCCTGTGCGATAACATTTTCAGGAACATCTCCCTTATCAACTGATACCGGGCTCATTGCGGCTATCTGCATAGCAACATCCTTGTAGACCTGCTGGTCGATTCCTGCTTTTGAGAAACCTGCCACTGTAGCCAGCCTGTTGCCCGGGTGTATGTATGCCTGAACGTGAGGGGCCTCTATTTTTTCGTATACAGACAGATTGAGTTTTTCACCGATTATACCTATGAACTCTACCACTTTACCTTCGACTGTTGTGTTATCAATCTTAAGGGCTTTAAGCTGTTCAAGGTCGGCAGGTTTCATTTCCAGCGCAAGGTCGATTATCCTGGTTGCCAGGGCAATGAATTCAGCATTTTTAGCTACAAAATCAGTTTCGCTGTTAAGAACTATCAGCGCTCCTGTCTTGGCGTCGGCGGTTACTTTAGACAGAACAACTCCTTCGGTGGCTTCTCTGTCTGCTCTCTTATTTGCGACAGCCTGTCCTTTTTTCCTTATTATCTCAATTGCCTTGTCGAAATCGCCGTTTGATTCTTCCAGAGCCTTTTTGCAGTCCATCATGCCGGCCAGTGTTATTTTCCTCAGCCTGGCAACATCTGCAGAACTAATTGTAGCCATTGTATATTATTGATTTAATCTTGATTACTTAACTATTCTTCTTCATTTTCTTCTGTTCCGGCAACTATCTCCTCCTCTTCCTCTGCTTCATCTGAGAGCTGCTCATCGTCTGCTTCAACCTCTTCTTCCTCTTCTTCGACAAGTACTTCGATTACAGAGTCAGGAAGATCTTTAGTCTCGAACCCTTTCCTGATGAATTTCTTGTCTTTCTGTACCGGCTCCTTATCCTTCTCCAGTTTCCTTTCATTAAGTCCTTCTTCTATTGCCTGGCAAAGGATTCCTACTATGAGGGATATTGATTTTGAGGCATCGTCGTTGGCAGGTATCGGAAATTCTATGTCGGAAGGGTCTGAGTTGGTATCGACCATTGCAAAAACGGGTATTCCAAGGCGTTTTGCTTCTCTTACCGCGATATGTTCCTTGCAGACGTCGATAATGAAAAGAGCCGAAGGAAGACGCGTAAGATCGACAATACTTCCGAGGTTTTTTTCAAGCTTTGCTCTTTGTCTTGTTACCTGGAGTTTTTCCCTTTTCGAAAGGTTTGAGAAGGTTCCGTCAGTTGCCATTTTATCGATCGAGCCCATCTTCTTTACAGCTTTACGGATGGTCGGGAAGTTGGTAAGCATTCCACCGGGCCAGCGCTCGGTGACATATGGCATATTGACCTGTTTAACCTTTTCGGAGACAATCTCTTTTGCCTGTTTTTTTGTTGCCACGAAAAGTATTTTTTTGCCCGATCTGGCAATTTGCTTCATTGCTGAGGCAGCTTCATCGATTTTAACTATTGTTTTTTCAAGATCGATGATATGAATACCGTTACGCTCCATAAAAATATAGGGAGCCATAGCCGGGTTCCATTTTCTTTTCAGGTGTCCGAAGTGTACGCCTGCATCCAGTAATTCTTCGAAATTTGTCCTTGGCATTTTTTCTGTTTTTAAGTTTACTTTCTTTTAAATCAATCACGGAGTAGCCCAGCCTGACGACCGGAGTCTCCGCAATTTAGATACTAAACCTGCATCTATATTGACTTATATTCTGATCATTAACGTTTGCTGAACTGGAATCTCTTGCGGGCTTTTGGTCTGCCTGGCTTTTTTCTTTCCACGCTCCGGGGATCCCTTGTGACGAATCCGTTTGCCTTGAGCACTGATTTATTTTCAGCATCCAATTCAATAAGGGCACGGGTAATTCCCAGTCTCAGCGCTTCAGCCTGGCCTTTAACTCCACCACCGTCGAGGTTCACACTGATATCATATTTTTCAATGGCATCGAGAGCTACCAGAGGCTGTGTAACAACATATTGTAATGTCTCAGCGCCGAAATATTCCTTATAATCCCTGTCGTTCACCGTTATTTTTCCCTTGCCATCCCTTAAAATTACTCTGGCAACGGCTGCTTTTCTTCTTCCAATGGCGTTAACTGGCTCCATATATATTCTTTGAATGTATTAAAGTTCTATTTTCCTGGGACTCTGTGCTTCATGAGGATGCGAAGGTCCTGCATAAACATGCATGTTCTTGTATATTGCCCTGCCGAGGCGGTTTTTCGGGAGCATACCCTTTACAGCTTCTTCAAGAAGGCCGATCGGATTTTTCTTAAGCATCTGTTCTGCGGTGGTGGATCTCTGTCCTCCGGGATAACCCGTGTGCCTTATATAAAGCTTGTCAGACCATTTGGTGCCTGATAGAGTGACTTTGTCAGCATTTATTATTACCACGTTATCGCCGCAGTCAACATGGGGGGTGAAATTTGTCTTGTTTTTACCCCTGAGTGTGGCAGCTACCACCGTTGCAAGACGGCCCAGGGTAGCTCCTTCTGCATCGAATAGTACCCACTCCTTGTTCACCGTCTCTTTATTAGCCGATATTGTTTTGTAGCTTAAGGTGTTCACTTTTTCTTATTTTTAGAATTGCAATTTCTGATTTTCCTGTTAAAAACCCTTGTTTTTGGGTTTGCAAAAATACAAACTATTTCCATAAAAAAAAGAATATTGAACAGAATTTATTACGGTTATTGAAAACTAGAGCTATTTTTACAGGCATTAATACAGATTTAAAAGTCAGTCAGTTTTCTTATATGGATGAAGACAGAAAATACCTCAGGGCAGCTATAAAGATTGCTGATGATGCCATAGTTGAAGGAGGAGGACCCTTTGGTGCGGTAATAACAAGTAAGGGAACCATACTAGCCTCATCATCCAACAGGGTCGTTATTAATCATGATCCTACGGCACATGCTGAAATACTTGCGATTAGAGAAGCTGCTTCATTACTCGGTACACACGATCTCGGGGGATGTGTTCTCTATGCTTCCTGCGAACCATGTCCGATGTGTCTCGGAGCCATTTACTGGTCGGGGATCAGAAGGGTGGTATATGCCTCTGGCCGTAGCGATGCCGCAGCCGCCGGCTTCGATGATGAGCACATATACAACGAAATTGCTTTGGATCCGGGCAGGAGGAAGGTTGCATTCATCCGTAAACCTGACGAGAAAGCACGGGAGGTCTTCAGAAAATGGACAGGGTATGAAGGGAGAATACCCTACTGAAGCAATAAAGCCGGGTGAAAGGCTATGCCGTGACTGGTACGAAAGGGATGTCCTTGATGTGGCTCCTGACCTTATCTCGAAGATACTTGCAATACGCACTAAAGGCGGGATAACGGCAAGATACCTGATAACTGAAACAGAGGCATACCGGGGCGAAGACGACCTGGCCTGTCATGCAAGCCGCGGAAGAACTCCAAGGACCGACATCATGTATCATACAGGAGGCATGTTGTATGTCTACCTCGTTTATGGGATGTACTGGATGCTTAATATTGTAACCGGGGAAACCAACAATCCGCAGGCAGTTCTCTTACGCGGCCTTGGGGGTTGTCCGGGTCCGGGCCGCCTTACCCGGCTTCTTGGAATAGACAAATCATTCAACGGTGAAGACCTTACAACATCGCAGCGGATATGGTTTGAGGAATCTGGAGTAGAACCTGACTTCATTACCGGAGAGAGGATCGGAATCGAATACGCCGGTGATTTCTGGAAAAGCAGGCCATGGAGATACACAATCGCTGACAGGGAAGGTGCATGAAGCAGCAGGGCCTTGTTACCTCTTTTTCGGCGCAAGGCTGAAAAGCCTGTCAAACCTGAGATGAAGAGACATTGCATTATCGAAACGCTTCAGGTTTGTATCGTAGTAGCCGTCGAAACCAAAATGGAAATCCAGAAAATCCTTGTAAGGCAAATTAATCCTGAATAAAAATGTAAGTAGCCGTCTCTCCTTTATAATGCTTCCTCCTGTGCGTTCAGGAACGGAACTGAAAATGTAATTGCCGTTCGGTGCGAAAAAATTGTCAGAAGCCCAGTATCCTGCTTCAACACATGCCTTGCCGCTTTCAAGCAGCATTTTGTACCATCCTGCATAACCGCTTTCGATTCCCGACGGTGCATTACCTGTCATTGAGCTTCCGGAAAAGAAAAGTGCCTCAACTCCAGCTCTGCTGCCCCGGTTGTCAAGATCAGCGGAGAGTGAAATTCCTGAAGCGATATTCAGATATGTTTCCACCCCTTCATCATAATCACTTATCTGTCCGCCATAGTGCTTGAACTGTACCTGAACGGGTATCTCCAGCCTCACGCTTCCTGCGAAATACGGAGACATGTACCTGAACGATTCGCCTGCTGTAAATATCTCCCTATGGTTGTCTCCCCTGAAAATATAGTTCTCCCAGCTCAGCCATGTATCGCTGAAGATCCTTTCGCCCGATGTAGTCAGCTGGAGTCCGTCTTCAGCATAGTCCGAATACATTTTTTCCCTTTTAAAGTGAGGATCGAACATTCTGTGTTCATTGCTTCCCTTCAGGGTCCCGATTCTGAAGAATGTTCTTTCACTGAAGCTGTATGTGGCAGAAAATACAGGTCGTAAATCATTAAATTGACCTGTTCCTGAGTAGCTTAGCAGGTGTGCCCCAAGTGAAAGGGAGACCTTTTCATCGGCTTTGTATATAAGTTCGGGCTGGAGGAAATATCCGATAAGAGTATAGCCTTCCGTTATGGGATTGGAATATTCATTGTTTTTTACAAAGCTGATACTCTTGAAGTTTAGCATTAATTTACTGTTCCCTGTTTCTTGTCCGGGATCTTCCTGTCCGGCAGCTTGCAGGAAAATCGAAAAAACGACAAGGCAGGTTATTCCGGAGTATCTCATTATTAAGCTTCTTTGTGGCAAAATTAAGAAAATATGGCTCAAGTTAAAATGAAGTTAAATAAAGGCACGTATGTGCTGAAGTGATATTTTTTTACGTTCTTTGCTGCATTGAATACCAAAGAGCATTAGATATGAATTCATTACCGGGCAGTTTCCCGCGCCTGAACAGAATAACGGGGTGGGTACTATTTGTATTATCGTCGCTTGTTTATCTGCTTACTCTCGAGCCTACTGTCAGTTTCTGGGATTGCGGTGAATTCATACTGTCATCTTTTAAGCTGCAGGTAGGGCATCCTCCCGGAGCGCCTCTTTTTCTGATGATTGGCCGCATTGCAACTTTTTTCGCTCTGGGCGACACCTCTAAGGTTGCTTTTATGATGAATGCGCTTTCGGCTGTATCCAGCGGTTTTGCGATAATGTTCCTTTTCTGGACAATCACACATCTTGTCAGGAAGGTCTACTCAGGCATCAGCGAAGTTGACGACCGCCATCTGCCGGTAATACTTGGGAGCGGTATTATTGGCGCTCTTGCCTACACCTTTTCCGATACCTTCTGGTTTTCGGCTGTTGAGGGTGAATTGTATGCCCTTTCTTCTCTTGTAACGGGAATTGTTTTCTGGGCAATGCTCAAATGGGAAGAAGAGGCCGAAGATCCTCTGTCGGGTCGATGGATAATCCTTATTTTCTACATAATGGGGTTGGGACTCGGCATCCACAGGCTCAATCTTCTTGTCCTTCCCGTTCTGGTTTTCGTATATTATTTCCGCATTTATGAAGTTACCACCAGGGGCGTTATCAACGCCATCCTTGTCTCCGTGATACTTCTTGGATCGATCGTATTTGTTCTTATTCCCGGGGTACCCAGAGTGGCAGGATGGTTTGAGCTATTGTTTGTAAACGGGCTGGGCCTTCCTTACAATACCGGACTTATTGTATTTGTTCTTTTCCTGATAACAGTGCTTGTTCTTGGCATCAGGTACTCACTCAACAGCAACAAACCGGTGATGAACTATATTTTCACGGCCATCACTGTCATAATGATAGGATATTCCTCCTATGCCATGATAATGATACGATCATCGGCCCGGCCTCCTATGAATCAGAACAACCCGTCGGATATTTTCTCTCTTTCGTACTATATAAATATGGAGCAGTATGGAAGCGCTCCCAGATTATTCGGTCATTACTACAGCGCTCCGATAGTTGATGTTTCCAGGAGGGTGGCCGGCTATAACAAGCTTAACGGGAAGTACGAGCCCTATTACAGGCCTGAATACGAATACAAGGAGGAATTTATGACAATATTCCCCAGGATGTACAGTCCTGATCCTGAACACGAACAGGCTTACAAATATTGGGGGAAGATAAAAGGGCGGCGTTATACGGTTACTTCCGGCAGTGAAAAGGAAGTAATAGTTTGTCCGACTTTTGGTGAAAACCTAAGGTATTTCTTCAGGTACCAGACAGGATTCATGTACTTCAGGTATTTCATGTGGAATTTTGCCGGAAGGCAGAATGATTTTCAGGGGAACGGCAATCTTATTCACGGGAACTGGATAAGCGGCATTAAGTTCATAGATAAAGCCCGTCTCGGCGACCAGGATGATCTTCCTTCCGATTTAAGGGATAATCCGGGAAGAAACACCTATTTTTTTCTTCCTCTTCTTGCGGGTCTGCTCGGAATGTTCTGGCAATACAGGAAGGACAGAAACGGTTTCTGGCTTGTCCTTGCCCTTTTCCTCATGACCGGCATAGCAATAATTTTCTATCTGAACCAGTATCCCAACCAGCCCAGGGAGAGGGATTATGCTTATGCTGGCTCATTCTACGCCTTTGCAATCTGGATAGGGATGGGATTTACCTTCATTTACGAAAGCTTCAGGAGGGTTACAAAAGAAAAGCTTTCGGCCGCAGCCGCTTTCATTATCGTTCTGCTTGCAGTGCCTGTACTGATGGCTGTGCAGAACTGGGATGACCATGACCGGTCGGGAAGATATACCGCACGTGATATCGGGGCAAACTACCTTATGTCGTGCGCTCCCAACAGCATTCTTTTTACTTACGGAGATAATGATTCCTTTCCTGTATGGTATGTTCAGGATGTGGAACAGGTGAGACCCGATGTAAGGGTTGCCAACCTCAGCTATATACAGGCCGGCTGGTACATCGACATGATGAGGCAGAAAGCCTTTGAATCTGACCCCCTGCCCTTGAGCCTTCCTTCGGAAAAATATGTGGATGGAGTAAGGGACCAGCTCCCGGTCAGCAACAGGATCGACAAGCCTGTCGATATTGTTCAGGTTGTGCAGTTCGCAGGCCAGGATGACAGGAAATACAAGCTGGACATAAGCGGAAGGGGAGATTATCTAAACTATATCCCTTCTTCAAGCTTTGTTATAGAAGTCGATTCGGCAAAGGTTGTTGCCAACGGAACCGTAAAGGAATATTTCAGCGACCGGATTGTCTCTCCAATGATATGGAGGTATACGGAGAATGACGCTCTCAAGGGAGACCTGGCTATAATGGACCTGCTTGCAACCAACAAATGGGAGAGGCCCATTTATTACTCAACCACTGTACCATCGAGCCAGTACCACGGACTGGAGGAATATTTCGTTCAGGAAGGAATAGCATACAGGGTTGTTCCAATAAGGACCAGTCGGACTGATGACGGTGAATACGGCATGATCGATCCCCAGGTTATGTACGACAACATGATGAATAAATACAGCTGGGGCAATGCCGCCGATCCATCGGTTTATCTCGATGAGAACAATAAGAGAATGCTCAGCAACTTCAGAAGGATCTTCGGCAATCTCGGCAAAGCCCTTCTTGTTTCGGGCGATACTGTCAGAGCTGTGGAAGCAGCGCGTCGAGGCCTTGAAATCGTTCCGTCAGAAAAAATGCCTGACGATTTCTTCGTGATAAGTCTTGCAGAGGTTCTCCTCAGGGCAGGCGAAAGTGAGGAGGGTATGAAGATAATAGATAACGTGATGGTCTATTCGAAGGAATACCTTGAGTATTCTGTGGGTCTGGAGCCGGGAAAGGAATTCGGGATGGATTATCCCACGGGTATCAACATGCAGGCACTTCTCGATATAAATAACCTTGCAATAGACCTCGGGCTTGAAGAGCTTGAACGCAGAGTCTCGGAAGACGTGACTAAATATTATTCCATTCTCTATTCATCACAATGATATGAGGCTATACAGGCCTTTTTTCCTGATGAAGATTCTTTATCCGGGAGCTGTATTCCGTCAGGAAGTCTCCGGGAAGGAGCTTTTCCTTACCTTTGACGATGGTCCCAACCCTGTTTCTACTCCTTTGATCCTGGATATTCTCGGCAGGTACAGTGTGAAGGCAGTTTTTTTCTGCACAGGTAAGGAAGCTCAGAAATATCCATGGCTTATGTCCGCAATACGTTCCGGAGGCCATCTTGCAGGAAATCACGGATACAGACACCTCGACGGATGGAAAACCAGCACGAGTGTATATCTGAGAAATATTAAAAAAGCATCAGAATCAACGTCCTCTTCTCTGATGAGGCCCCCCTATGGCAGGATAAGGCTACACCAGTACCGCGAACTTTCAGCAGAGTATACCATTGTTTTCTGGGATCTTATGCCCTTCGATTTCGATAAAAGGCTAAGTCCCGCGAAGGTATTGGAGACCATGAAAAGCAAAGCTCGTCCCGGATCAGTAATTGTTCTGCACGACACTTCTGCTTCTAAAGCGGCAGTGATCCTTGAAGAATTTATAAAGTCTTCAATTGATGAGGGATTCAGCTTCAGCCTCCTTCCGGTTTCACGCAAAGAACAGCCTTGCATCGGCAATCAACCTCTCAAATGACCTGTCTACATCAACACTCCTGTTATTTGAAAAGAGAGGAAAGGGGTTTTCGTGGGAATAATCAAACGGGAAGTCCCACACATCAATTTCTGAGCCCTTGTTTTTCATGACAGGTGAAAGAGTCTTCATTATCCCCTCAGGAGGTATAATCCTGTCCTTCTGCAGTGCCACCGACCTTATCCTGTCCTTCAGTTTTATTATAAGGCTTTCCCGGAATGATCTGAATCTTTCTGAATCGATCATAGACCTGAATGCCATTCCGATCTGTGTTGATTTCAGGAAATCCGAAAATGGATGATCCCTGGTTATTTCTCTTTCAAAGTCGTTCCTGTAATAATCATTCAGCCTGCGGTACGCCACACTGTCCATTATATGTTTTGAAGTACCCTGCATCTGGCTGAACACCGATCCTCCGCAAAACATGTAAAGCCTTGAGTCAGAGAAAAGGTTACCGGGATTTCCCATTATCAGAACCTGGGAAAGGAATGCCCCTATCGAATATGCAAAGATGTCGACACTGCTCCCTGCAGGTATTGTCCCGTGATCTCCCGTGCTGATCTGTTTCATAAGCTTCACAATGTCGAAAGCCGTCTGGTATCCGGAACTGAAAAACCTGAGAGGCTCTTCTGTCAGTCTTGTGCTAAGAGCAATATTGGCATAGCTCGAGAGTGTTTTTTCTGTAGTCGAGTTGATTCGCCTTAAGACCTGCTCCTGCATTTTTCTTGGATCTGTCCATTCAGAAGGGGCTCTGTTGATATGGAATGAAAGAGGGAAAAGGATAACCCGACGGCCTGTTTCCCTTGAAAGATGTAATCCCCAGGCTAGATATTTCGACCAGCTTCGTTCATTGAGGCCGTGCAGAAGCAGCAGGGCTTTTTGGTTGCTGCATCCATCAGGTACAAATATGGGATAGGAAAACTCTCTGTTCTCTGAAATGGAAGAATCATCCTTCCATGTAAACTCGCCGGGATCGATGTCGGATACGAAACTGATATTGACTATACTGGTTGACCACCCGGGAATCCGTATCTCCTTCAGACCCGGATCGAAGATCTTCCTAAGTTCCTGATAATCGCTTGTGTAGTTAATCATTGCACAAAGTAATAATCAAAAAGGAGAGCTTTCAAATTTATGTGTCCGGAACCGGCAGGAGGGGATAAAAACCTCATCTTTGTGACGAAACAGGGTTATCCGGGACGAAACAGCGGATATAAAAACGGGCATCAGGGACGAATGATCAACGGAAAGAAGGAAAAGGTTAAATTTGTATTTTCGAAAACTCAAACTGATGGTCGACTTTCAGAAGCCAGTACCAGCATTTCTTTACGGGAAAGGTAACATTATACGGCTCATCCTGTTCACCAGTCTCTTTGCCCTTGTTTTCATAAATATCTATGCCCCTTTCGGAGCTGACCAGTGGTTCAACCTTAATCAGCTGGAGTTCTTCACTTATTCCAGCCTTGTAATCCTCACAGGTGTCCTTGTGGTGGTAATCAGCAGAATAATAATGTATTACTATTGCAAGCGGCACGTTATTAACTACTATCATTATTTTGCCTGGATCGCCGGCGAAATACTGATGATGGCTCTTTTCTACGTCTTGTTTGAAAAACTTGTTCTGAAGGATCCCAGGCATTTCTATGAGCTTCTGAAGTTATCGGCCCGTAATACAGCACTGGTGCTCCTTCTTCCCTATTCCATCATGTGGCTTTACTTTTCGTGGCGCGACAAGAAAGAGCAGATCGAGAGGATGGCCGGGATACAGGAAGGTTCCGGCAATCCGCGGGACATGATACCGTTCTGTGACGAAAAATCAGTTCTTAAGTTTTCTGTCAAGAGGGAAAATCTCCTTTACCTTGAGTCGGCCGAGAATTATGTCAGTATATGTTATCTTAACAAGGGCAGGATTTCGAAGTATCTTTTAAGGGACACCCTGAAAAGAATGGAGGAAAACTTTGCCGGGACAGGAATAATAAGGTGTCACCGTTCGTATATGGTTAACTTTGAAAAAGTAAAGGTGATCCGGAAGGACAAGGACGGACTGAAACTCGAACTTGAAACTCCGTCTGTTATTGATCTGCCGGTATCCAAAACCTATGTCGACAACGTGATGCAGACGTTTTCGAAATTCAGCAGGAGCTTTGAAAACTGATTTTCCCTTTGTTCCCCCGATGGTTTTTAAAATCCGGTTGAAATGCTACTTTTGGGAAGCCAATAAATCAATGACAAATGAACATACTCATTCTGGGATCCGGGGGGAGGGAACATGCACTGGCATGGAAGCTTTCCCGGAGCAGTAAGGCCGGTCATATTTATATCGCCCCTGGAAATGCCGGTACGCTTGCCTGCGGAACAAACCTTAATGTCGATCCTGAAGATTTTGAAGCTGTAAAAAAGGCTGTAAGCGATTATTCGATAGGTATGGTTATCCCCGGGCCTGAGGCTCCGCTTGTGAAAGGGATACATGATTTCTTCCTTGACGATCCCGTTCTGAGGAATGTACCGGTAATAGGTCCGGTCCGTGAAGCTGCAAAGCTTGAAGGAAGCAAGGATTTTGCCAAGGCATTTCTTACACGCCATAAAATTCCCACTGCGGATTATAAAAGTTTTGAAAGAGATAATATCGGGGAGGCTTATGAATTTCTGCAAAAAATTGACTCTCCATATGTTATAAAAGCCGATGGCCTTGCTGCAGGCAAAGGGGTTGTCATACTCAATGATCCTGATGATGCACGGGCCGAGGTAAAGGCGATCCTTGAAGGGAAATTCGGCCAGGCAGGAAAAAGGGTTGTAATAGAGAAGTTCCTGAAGGGTATCGAACTATCGGTTTTCATATTAACCGACGGAAGCAACTGGAAGCTTTTGCCCGCCGCAAAGGACTACAAGAGGGCAGGGGAGGGAGACACGGGTTTGAACACCGGAGGAATGGGTGCCATAAGTCCTGTGCCTTTCGCAGATAAGGTATTCATGGATAAGGTAAGGGAGAGGATCATTGTTCCTACTATGGAGGGGCTGAGGGAAGATGGTCTGGAATACAAGGGCTTTATTTTCTTCGGGCTTATAAACGTTGAGGGAGATCCGATGGTTATCGAGTACAATGCCAGGATGGGTGATCCTGAGGCGGAAGCTGTTATCCCCAGAATTAAATCAGACCTTCTTGATCTTTTTGAAGGAGTGGCCATGGGTGATCTGGATAAAAGGGATCTCGAGATTGATGAACGTTATACCGCAACGGTTATGATCGTTTCGGGAGGTTATCCGGGCAGCTATGCAAAAGGCTATGAGATTAGCGGCACCGAGAATGCCGGCAGCAGTATTCTTTTTCATTCCGGTACAGCAGTGAGGGAAGGGAAGGTTGTTACTTCCGGAGGAAGGGTTATAGCTGTTACTTCATTTGGGAAGACGATGAAGGAAGCGCTTGGCGTCTCATTGGGTAACGCACATTCGATAAGTTTCAGGGATTCATATTACAGGAAAGATATCGGATTTGATCTTCAGGATCTATGATTCTCAAAAAGTTCAGACAACCTGGTCCGGATGTGGTGGCTTTGATATTTTTCATTGCCATTTTCTCGTGGGCGGCTAACTTCATCTGGCCGCAGACACCTTCCATTGCAGGTTATGATGAAAGTCCTCTTCCCCTGTTCGGGCTTCTGACCATGGTCACGGGTTTCAGTCCCCAGGCAGGTGTAATAGCTGCTTTTCTGATGATGATTGTAGTTTCGGTGCTGTTGGTGAATTTCAATACCGAAGTTTTCTTTATCGGTGAAAGACAGTTCTTTCCTGCCCTTATCTACATCCTGATCATCGGGTTGATGCCCGGGCAGCACATCCTGAATCCTGTTCTCCCGGCAGCTATTTTTCTGATACCTGCTATTCAGAGGATAATGATGGCATATAAGCTGCAGTGGACACCCTTCCCTTTTTTTGACGCAGGCCTTCTTATAGGGACCGGATCCCTTTTCTATGCAGGACTGATATGGTTCGGCATTCTTGTTTTTGTCGGGATTATCATTCTTAGGACCTGGGGGATAAGGGAATTCATCGTTTCGCTGGCAGGGCTGGCAACTCCCCTTTTTATTTTCTCCGGATTCTATTACGTGGCGGGAAATGACATGGGGGAACTTTTAGTTGCGGTAAAACACAATCTTTTCCTCCGGTCTTCGGATAGCGGACCTGATATTTTTTCAAAAGCCGGACTTGCAATTGCTGCTTTTATAACACTGATATGCCTTGTCCATCTTTTGTTTGCCCTGAATTCAAAGAAAGTGAAATCCAGAAAGACCTTTGTTCTTCTCATCTGGACCTTCCTTATTTCAGCCGTAATGACTATCCTTTTTAATTCTGTATCATACGAAATAATATGGCTTGCAGCCATCCCCATGAGTTATTTCGTATCACATTACTTCGTTTTTGCACGAAAAAGGTGGGTTCCGGATATAATGCTGGTTACTCTTATTATGATGGTTATGGTAATACAGCTGCTGAGATTCTTACAGTGAGCAGTGCTGTTACTGGATCATCGATACGATGCTTACACCCAGTCCGGATTGCCCGCCCGTAAAATCGAAGCCCACCTGATAAACTCCGCTTTTGTTGCAGATGAAGTCGACATAAGAATAAGCCTTCCCGGTATCAGAGTCGATGGAAGATAATATCTCCTTATTCCCTTCGTCCCATATTGCCAGGATAAGGACTCCCCTGGAGTTATCGGCTGTACAAAGGGAGAACCGGTATTTGGTGTTTTTCCACAACGACATTTTTGCCTTGTAACGGAAGTCTCTGTCAGCCGTACTCTGTCCCAGCTGTACCCTGTAGTCCTTCAGATATCTGGCTGAAGTACCTGTAGTGGAAAGACATTTGCTCATCAGAGGATCTGAAACGCTCTGTCCCGCTGTTATTGAAAACGCAGGAATAAGGATCATCAATGCAGCTAAGAATTTTTTCATACTAATTTCTTGTGATCAGTTTCTTTCTTACTATCCCCATTATCTGTATTATTTCCTCAAGTTGCTGGTCAGTCATTTCCACCCTGCTGGTTTCTGTCTGGGTTATCAGAAGGCCGCCATCTTTTTCACTCTTTACAGGATCTCCCCGGGTATAGGTGATTGAGACTGTTTCGTATTTCGAATAAATCTCCCGGAGGTCGTTGCATAGTCCGCCGAACTGTTTATCCGTATCGCAGTAAGGTTCAGCAAGCTTTATCAGGTTGGCCAGGACAAGTTTCTGCTCCCCGATCCGGTCTCTCAGGAGGTCGTCGGGATTGTTCTTAATCACCTGAGCAGCAAAATACTGTGCCTCTATCCATGCACCGATTATCATGAGCGACGACAGGTGGCTCCGGTTGTCTTCCCTGAGAAATTTGTCCATCCTGTCATAGGAGTCGATCGAAAGATAAAGAAGGGAATCAAGGCTGGAACTGTTAAGTGAAAGCCTTTTTATAGTTTCAAAATCAAAGAATTGTCCGACTCTGAGATCTTCGGCAAGTTTTTTAATGGATGCCAGCAGATCCATCGATGTTCCCGTTTTTCCATAAACATTGGTGTATCCCAGGTCGGCGCCAAGGATTCCAAGCCACAGAGACTTTTCAAATGAGCTTCCAGGCTGGTTAGCATCAATTGGTGATGCGAGGTATTCCTGGGTGAAAGGCTCTCCCATAACCTGAAAGAGGTTTGCAGTCTCAAGAGGTGCTGAGAAGCTGCGGATAACATCGCCATCGGTCATCAGGTCAAATGAGGAATAGGCAGATAGAGAATCGGAATCAGCCAGGGCCGATTCTCCGGCTTTTCCTGAGTTGTTCCAGCAGGCAGACATTGACAGGACAGCAAAAACAACTGAAAATAATACTCTTCCTTTCATTCAGGATAATCTATTGGTTATTACAAAAATATAAAAAAAAACAAAACGTTTGTCGTTAAGCTTCTTTGGCCGATCTTCTTGTCGTCTGGTAGTTTTTGCAGAGCCAGCTTCGTTATCGCCTTTCCATTCCAAAGAGATTTCTGAAGATGTCATATTACAAGGATTTACAGCGATTGACAGCTAATTGTAATATGCAAAGTATATGTTCGTTAATTCAGGGATTGATAGTATGAAGAATTCACTAAAAGGTGCGACCCTTATAAGATTTCTAAAAGATCAAACAGCTATTATTTTCTTTTCTGCGATTTTTTTACAAAATGTTTCTGTATCCAGCCAGGTACCATTGAGGCACCTATGATCAGGTAAGGATAATAACTGATAATCCTCCAGATTATTGCAATAGCGAGGGCTAGGCTTCCGACAACCGTGGGATCGGCAGGAATTGTATCTGAGATATATCTTCCGAGGATTACCTCGGCAAATCCGCTTCCTCCGGGAGTAGGGCTTATTATCATCATTATCCAGGTTATCAGCTGTCGTGCAAAGATCAGGAAATGATCTCCTACCGAAAAAAATGCTACCAGGATTGCATTAGCGACCCAGTATCTTGAAGTCCATGAAAGGACTGTCGCTATAAAGGCTTTAAGCCAGAAACTGAAATTCTGTTTCTTAAGTTCATTTGAGCTTGAGACAATATCATCACCTGCCTTAACCGCTGATTCTTTCCATCGTTTCAGAAGAGGCAGTCTGAAAAACCATAAAATTGTTTTCTTAATCTTTTCAGGGTCGATGAAAAGCCCGTATCCGACGAATAAGACCCATGCCAGGATAATAGTATAGCCGGTTATCGTTATGAAGACCAGATTATCAAGAAGCCCTATGCCTGTTCCCTGAAGTGAGGTTGTAAAAAGAGCTTCCCCTCCGACCGCCAGAAGGATCACAGGAAGCATAATCACAAAATACAGTTCGTCAAGAAATGATGTTGCCAGCACTATCGACGTGCTTCGTCCGACAGAAATTCCTTCCTTATGAATAAATACCACTGCCACTGCTGTCCCTCCGACCGTTGAGGGCGATATAGCCGAGGTGAATTCCCACAGCATTATTACCCTGAAGGCCTGTCTCCAGTTGAGGTCTTTCTCTGAAAGTATCCTGAGCCTGATCATATACCCCAGATCACGTCCAATCATGCAGCACCAGGCTATGAATAGCCATAAAACAGATTTCCATGTAACATCAAGCAGACTCAGAACAGAAGCATCTATCTCCCTGAAGATAAACCAGGCAACGATGAACAGTCCCAGAAGAATCGGAATGACAATCCTTCCCGGCTTCAGTCTGCTTACAAGTTCATATTGGCTTTCCTGGGTCATCCGGCGCGGTCTATTAGCGTCTAAAGATGATATTTTTTTAATTAAAATCAGCTATTTCAGGAGTTGGTTTTTTGATCAGCCAGTTTTGTCAGCTGGTTAACAGGGCTGAAAGGATACATAGCTGAATAATGAAATTGAGACCGGTCCGGAACCAGGATGAAGGAAATACGACCTGGATCGGTTTGTTTTGCCCGGATACTGAGGGAGAATTATTGTTTATTTCTTTCGCAAAGGGATTGTGATTCCAAGAAAGGGTATGGCGACAAAAGTATCCATTTCGAATCCCAGAGGAATCCACAGACTGTAATCCAATCCTATATTCCTGATGATGCTTCTTCCTCCGGCAGAAAGCAGGACGACGATCTCTCCTTCGGCAGTAATTACATAGTTTTCAGTAATGAAATACCCTTTGGGGCCGGTCCTTATCATACTGCTCACATTAATAACCGGAACATTAAGCCATTCGCCACCTGCAAATCCATATGCCAGTCCGAAACTTACATTCTTGTCGCGCGATCCTATAGTGGCAGTGCCATAAAGAAGGCCGAACATTCCTGTTTCTTCTCCTACAATAGTCCCGAGAAATGCACCTGTTCCAAGGTTGAATTTATCTTTTTCCACCGGGATGGAGAATTTCGGAACTATCCATATGGGTGTTGATCCGCCGGCGAAAAGGAATAATGGCATCATTCCTGCGCCCAGCGAAAAGTTATCTGTTAGTCCGAACGAAAACTGGTTATACAGAATCCAGATGTTCTGGTAATAGGATGTATTCTCTTCAAGCCCGTAACCATTAGGCGCCCAGAAATATCTTGATGACTGGGGATTTGGCAGCCATATATCATTGCCGACCTTTACGACCTGTGTAAGGAGAGTTCTCGTCTTTATACTGTTCTGGGGAATTCTTATCTCGCCAAGGCTTTCTGTTTGAAGTACCATTGCGAGAGAATCCTCCGAAACAACACTTCCAATGAAAATATTACCGTCATTGGTTTCTATGCGCAGAGTCATGGTTGAATCGGGTTTCTCCTGCGACAGGCAGATTATCCCCGGATAGAATACAGCCAGAAAGAGTATTACTACAGCAGGCTTATTCATAGCTTTTTAAGTTAGTTGGTAATGTTAAACATCTGAGGAGTTGTATTAGTTCTGTTCCTTACTGAAATTTATAAATAAAAACAATATGAAACCAGTGAATAACCTTTATTATCATCCTGGTATGACAAAGAACCCGGATTTTTAAGTAATCCCCGAAAACGCATAAACGAATTATAAAACAGAAGGAATACTTAAATTTTGACCACTGTCCGAAAAAAAATTTTAATATGTCGCTGCAATTATTAAACTTTATATAAGTTTTGCTGAATATTCTTTTTGTGGTGGAGAGATAATATTTGATAATTAAAGTCGTTTTCAGATTCACGAAAGTCAAACAAGATTTTACATAAAAGGAGATCTCTGAAAATCCTTAAAAGAGTAAGATGTGGCAGCCGAAAAACACATGAGTAGGCGTTATTTTAAAATTTTACCTATGAAAAAATTATCATTAATGTTTCTTGCATTAATCTGCTTCTTTTCCTTCAACGCCAATGCACAGATCCTGGGAGGTGCAACGCTTGGCCTTCAGGCTCCTATCGGGGATTTTGCCGACGGGGCAAAAATGGGTGTCGGCATCAACCTAATGGGGAAGTATATGTTCAAGGAGAATATGGCAGTTGGATTAAACATCGGTTACAACAGGTTCGGAGCCGAAGATTTTGGGTTTGACGAATACGATATTGATGCATCGTACTCATTGATCCCTGTAACGGGTCTGTTTGAATACCACTTTGAAGGAAGCAGCGTGAAACCATATGTTGGTGCCGATCTTGGCCTCTACAGCTTTGGAGCTAAAGTAAAATATGAAGGTGAGTCGGAAAAGGACAGCGAGATATATTTTGGTCTGGCTCCCGTCGCAGGAATTTTATATGACATAAATGACAATGTTACATTTTGTGCCAATATTAAAATACATAATGTGTTCGCTGACGGAGACACTGCTTCATGGATCGGTATCAATGCCGGTGTGGTTATCCCGTTAAACTGATTTGAGAATCTTATTGCCCGGAGCCGGAATGATGTGAACATATAAAAACTGCCGGGGAAAAAATAAATTTTTGAAGAGAGTGTACCGCAAGGTCACTCTCTTTTATTTTTTTGGTTGCTGTTCTGAAATTTGCAAACGAAAATCACTATCGTGGAATATTGCAAAACAGGTTTTTTCGGTCAATGTTAAATCCTGACTTCTGACAATTTGTGCGGCAGGGATAC
>JAVEZS010000035.1:28915-31399 GCA_034002885.1 Bacteroidales bacterium | reverse complement strand
AGAATCGTATCCTTTGTTATCAGACCCCTTCCTGCTTCAAGACCAGCCCTCGATCTGACAATTACCAGAAGTGAATCAGGCTTCCTGAATCTGAATGATGCACCTAGTCTTATTGCAACATTTTCCTGCTCTACCCTTATATCTGCCTTTGCAATATAAAAGTTTTCATTCGAAATATTATTACTCAATACCTCCGAAACACTGAATCCCGCGGATGTTTCCCCTACTCTTCCTATGGGTCTGTCAGAAGCCTTCCTCGTTGCGGTACAGCCCGATACAATTAGTATCCCTATGGCTGCCAATATCCTTATCTTTTGCAATTTCCGATTTCCTTTTTCAGTTCAGACTTTGATTCATCCTTGCTTATGGCTATTTCCCAGTTCCTGATTGCATCCCTGCATTTCCCGAGCTTTTTAAGAATATAGCCATAATGCTCATAATACTCAGCATCGTCGCTATCGCCTGCAGTTATGATCCTTTCCATAATCCTTGCAGCCTCCCTCGCTTTTCCTCTTTTATAAAGAACCCAGGCATATGTATCGAGGAAGGTATTATTTTTCTTTTCCCTTTCAATTACAGTCCTGGCCATCTTTTCCGCTTCCTTGAGCCTCATATTCTGCTCAGCCAGATAATAGGCATAGTTGTTCATGACCGTGAGGTCGGAGTTGTCTATCTTCATCGCCTCATCATAAGCGCTGAAAGCTTCCTCGAAATTCTTCATCCTGTAATAAACGTCAGCCTTCTGGGTGATTACCTGCATTCTGATCTCATTATTCGAACCTGCAAGGATGTCCGCCTTCCTCAATTCCTCAAGGGCCACATCGTAATTTCCGTTCTCCATAGCTCCGCTTGAATACAGTATCTTTGCAAAAACTGACCGGTTAAATCTGGATGCCAGCTCCTCTCCCCTTTTTTCAAGCGTTTTAAAGTCCTTCATCTCATACAACACAAGAAGCAGTCTTTCAGCTGCGAAATAATTATCCGGCCTTGATTTTAGTATCTCTTCAAGCCTCTGTGAAGCATCAGCGTATCTTTTCTGATTCTGAAGAAAACCGGGCCTTAGAAGACTTATTATGTCGTCATTCCTGTTTTCCGACTCAAGAACCATCAGCACCAGCTCCATTTGCCGGCTGTATCCCTTTATTATATCCTTATCTTCTATTAGTTCTGAAAGCAGTGATATTTTCTCATCCCTTCCAATCCTGTCATTAACAATTACCACATCGAGCAGGTCGAATAATTCCTCATAGCTCTTCTCACCAAGCAGGAAATCGCATAACGACAACTGAATCGCAGGATTGTCAGGATTTCTGCCGATCAGTTCAATATAAACTTCCCTTGCCTTCTGATTGTTACCTTCACTTCTGTAAATCTCAGCCAGGTACCCGTTAAACACAATATTATCAGGATCTGTTGCCAGAAGCTGCGCCATCTTTGTATGGGCCTCCCTATATTTCTTTTCAGCCAGCAATGTCTCTATCAGCGGTAAAGTGATTTCTTCATTCACCCCGTATTTCTCATCGAAACGGTTCAGTATGCTTCTGGCCTTATCGTAATTCATGTTTTTAGAATAAAGGCGGGCAAGGGCTACCTGGAGTTCTTCTTTCACGTCATTTGCAGCAACCGCTTTTTCATACCACAGTATTGCACTGTCAAGCTTATTTTCCTGATGGTAGATTCCCGCAAGAGTCATGCTGTACCACAGATTGCCTGGTTGTAATTCACCTGCTTTCCTAAGATATTTCTTTCCATTTTCAATATCTCCGTTCGAAAGAAGGATTTGTGCCATCTGATAATACGATCCGTCACTTTCCGGGTTTATAGCAATGCACTGCTCGAACATCTTAAGGGCATTTCCGGCGTTGCCTGTCAGTTTATGCCTTACTGCCTCAACATAGAGATAATCAAACCCTGCCATGTTATATTCCCTGCCAGCCTTCAGTCCCGGCACAATCTTTCTGCTACACGCAAACAGTAATATCTGCGCCAACAGTATAACTATTAATATTTTCCTCGTTTCCTGCATTTTCCCATTTGTCCTGTACCTTTCTGCACTCCGGCAGAAAGTGTGCCGTTTTTTTTCTTCCCCGTTTTTTATTTTTCCTGCCCTTTGAAAAACATTGTAAGAATCTTGTCTCTGTGCTGGGCATAAGCAATAAATATCACAAGCAATCCTGTGCTGACAATTAGCTCTGTTATCATATCCGGATAATTCAACTGTCCGGCTACAAGCACAATTCCTGACGCCATCACGAAATAGGGTATGAACTGCTTCATGTTGTATTCAACCCTGTACCTTTTTTCAGCAAGAACGAATGAAAGTATTATCATTGTCGCATAAGAGGCAATATGGGCCCATGCGGAGGCCATATAACCGTAGTAAGGGATGAATAATACATTTACTGCAACAGTTACCAAAGCTCCTGCAAATGTAATATAAACCGCAAAAATAGTCATATCCGTAAGCTTGTACCAAATACTGTG
>JAVEZS010000035.1:0-28815 GCA_034002885.1 Bacteroidales bacterium | reverse complement strand
TATTCTCCCATATTCCTGGTGCAATTTTCAGCAGAAATACAACAAGAACAATCGTTACGATAACGTTCATTATCTTTATAATACTGAAAGTAAGAGGTTTGTTTTCCTTTCTCAGCCTCGCGAACGGTATTGCGGCAAATGCATCAATTGCAACTATTCCCGCGAACATCCTGATATAATCCTGATGTCCGCTGTAATCCATAAAAGCTGCCACAGGCTTTATGAAGAAATTCACCGATATCACGAACAGTACTGATGTTGTAAACAGGCTTATAAGAGCAGTGCTGAAAACCTTTTCGCTGTCTTCACTTTTCTGTGTGAAACGAAAAAAACCCGTTTCCATTCCGTAGGTAAGAAGAACAAGGAGAATAGCCATCCAGGCATAAAGCTCGGTAATAACACCATACTCGCTTAATTCCCTGCTGAAAACCCTTGTATAAAAAGGAGTCATCACGGCATAATTCAGAAATCTGGGTATTATGGTACCCAGACCGTAAACAAGCGTCTGCCCTGCCAGCTTTCTGACTTCCTTCATGTCTGCTAATTGAATGCAAATATAGCTCTCCCCTTGCAATATGACACTGTTTCATATTGTTTGACAGGAAATTGCTCAATTTGATCCTGAATTTTACAAGTATCGCCCAAAGTTAAATATCTTTGCCCTCAGATTAGCAGAACGTTATTAACCAAAATATGAATTTCATGAACACCCAGCAAAGACGTATCTTTTCCCTTTTGAGTCTCTTTCTTCTTTTCTCATGCAACTCGCCCGGAGGAAACGAAAACACTCATGTCATTATAAAAACAACTGAAGGCGATATGACTGTCAGGCTTTACGACAACACACCGGTCCACCGCGATAACTTCATAAAGCTTGTCGAAATGCGGTTTTATGAAGGAGTATCCTTTCACCGTGTGATAAAGGATTTCATGATCCAGGCAGGAGACCCGTCGACAAGGACAGGGCTTACAAAGATTCAGCTTGACAGCCTTTCAGATTATACAATCCCAGCCGAATTCCGTAAGGAGTATTTTCACAGGAAAGGAGCTCTTGCAGCCGCCCGTATGGGAAATGATGTTAATCCTGAAATGCGGTCATCGGGAACACAGTTCTATATTGTCCAGGGTAAAAAATACTCCGCAGCTGAGCTTAAAGCAACAGAAGAAAGGATAAACAGCAATATACGTCAGGCTCTTTTCAGCCGCCTCCTCCGGGAAGCAGCCGACAGCGCCCGACTATCCGGAAATCCCTTACAGGATTCTGAAATACAAGAAATTGCCTCCATGAAAATGTTCGAATATCTTACCACGCAAGGGGATTACAAGTTTTCGGAAGAACAGATCGCCGTATACGAAACCACAGGAGGTGTCCCCCGTCTTGATGCTACTTACACAGTTTTTGGAGAGGTGACCGATGGTATCGAAATTATTGATAAAATTGCATATGTACAAACTGACCAGACAGACAGGCCTGTGAAAGATGTCAGAATAATCGAAATGAAAATTGTCCGTAAATAATTAATATTCTGATTTTAAATATATTATAATGCTCGAAAAAATAAACCAGCTTTCTGCCGAGATAGGCTCGCTGAAGATCACATCATCTTCAGAACTTGAAGAGTACCGAATAAAGTATCTTGCTAAGAAAGGTATTATAACAGCACTTTTTGATGAATTCAGGAATGTACCCGCCGAAAGCAAGAAGGAAGTAGGCCAGAAGCTTAACAGTCTGAAGACCACTGCACAGGAAAAATACAACCTTCTCAGGGGCAGCCTGGGATCATCAGGCGGACAGAAGCTTGAAAATGACCTTACCCGACCAGCTTTCCCCTTTCCTTCCGGGTCACGTCATCCCATTTCAGTAGTAAGAAGGGAGATTATAAGCATCTTTTCCAGGCTGGGATTTTTTGTTTCCGAAGGTCCTGAGATTGAAGATGATAATCATGTATTCACAAAACTGAACTTTGCACCTGAACATCCTGCGCGTGATATGCAGGATACATTCTATATTTTCAGGAATTCATCGGAGGATTCAGATCCCGGTGATATCCTTCTTAGAACTCACACCTCATCGGTTCAGGTCAGGGTTATGGAGAACCGGAAACCTCCGATAAGGACTATTTCTCCGGGCAGGGTTTTCAGAAATGAAGCCATATCTGCCAGGGCACATTGTATCTTCCACCAGATTGAAGGGCTCTACATTGATGAGAATGTTTCGTTTGCCGACCTGAAGCAGACTCTTCTCTATTTTGCCAGAGAGCTCTACGGAAAAGATATCAGAATAAGGCTCAGGCCATCTTATTTCCCTTTTACTGAGCCTTCGGCTGAAATGGATGTAAGCTGCAACCTCTGCGGAGGGAAAGGCTGCAATGTTTGCAAGTACACCGGCTGGCTGGAAGTTCTGGGCTGCGGTATGGTACATCCCAATGTTCTTGAAGCATGCCACATCGACAGCAGAAAGTATACGGGCTTCGCTTTTGGCATGGGCATAGAACGCGCTGCAATGCTTAAGTATCAGGTTAATGACCTGCGTCTCTACTTTGAGAATGATCTGAGATTTCTTGAACAGTTCAGAACGGCCATCTAGGAAGGGCGAACTTTATTTGAAGGGTATTGTTATTGTTAAATGAATAACACAGCAGGAACATGAAACAACAAGATGTCCATCTGCCCCTCTGCGGGAAATGCGCTCCTGAAAACGGATCAATCTTCAGGAACCTTACTCCCGATGAAATTGAGATGCTTAACTTCGAGAAGGACTACAGGCAATATAAAAGAGGTGAGGTGCTTTACCAGGAAGGAAACAGGATAAGCGGTTTCTATTGCATTCACAGAGGCATAATAAAAGTCTATAAAACCGGTTTTGACGGAAAGGAACAGATAATCCGCTTTGCCAGACCAGGTGAAATTATAGCCTACAGAAGCGTTCTAAGCAATGAGGTAGCCTGTACTTCGGCCCGGGTGATAGAAGATTGTGAGGTGTGTTTCATCCCGTCAGAGATTCTGGTATCCCTCATCAGGACGAATTCAGCTTTTGCCCTGGATCTTCTCAAGCTGGCATGCCATGAACTGGGAGAAGCGAATTCCTTTATAACTGACATAGCCCAGAAAACTGTAAGGGAACGCCTTGCTGAAATTCTTCTCCTTCTCGTCAACGACTTCGGACTCGACGATCAGAATCATCTCAAGATCATGCTTACCAGGGAAGAGCTGGCAAATATCGTTGGAACGGCAACAGAGTCTGTAATAAGACTCCTTTCAGAATTCAAAGCCGACAAACTTGTCGAGCTTAACGGACGTAAAATAAAGATAATCAATAAAAAAGGACTGGAAAAGATAAGCAATGTTCTAACAAGGTCCTGAGGCATACATCGCATGATCTTTCAAAACAGGCTTCCGTTCAGATCGCGGCCGTACACCTTTCCAAGGTGCCTGTAGGCGTGCTCAGTTGCTTCACGGCCACGCGGTGTGCGTTTCAGAAAACCTTCCTTTATAAGAAATGGCTCGTACACCTCTTCTATAGTCCCGCTTTCCTCGCCTACTGCAGTTGATATCGTATTCAATCCTACGGGTCCTCCCCCGAACTTGTCAATAATTGCAGAAAGGATCCTGTTATCCATTTCGTCAAGTCCGTGCTGGTCGATATTTAGCGCTGTAAGTCCGTAACGGGTTATTTCAAGGTCGATCTTACCCGATCCTCTCACCTGAGCAAAATCCCTTATCCTCCTCAGCAGGGCATTTGCTATTCTCGGCGTTCCCCTGCTGCGCATTGCGATCTCAGCGGCTGCATCATCGCTTATCTCAATATTGAGTATTCCTGCCGATCTCTTTACTATTCCCGAAAGTATATCGTGATCGTAGTATTCAAGGTGGAAAGTAATCCCGAAACGTGCCCTGAGCGGACTTGTAAGCAGACCTGAACGGGTTGTTGCTCCGATAAGCGTAAAACTGTTCAGTGAAAGCTGAACCGACCTTGCACTGGGCCCCTTGTCGAGCATTATGTCAATCTGGAAATCCTCCATTGCCGAGTATAGATACTCCTCTACAACCGGGCTCAGCCGGTGTATCTCATCAATGAAAAGCACATCCCCTTCCTGAAGGTTGGTCAGAAGACCTGCCAGATCGCCGGGTTTGTCAAGAACGGGGCCTGATGTTACACGAAGGTTTACCTGAAGCTCGTTTGAAATTATCGTGGCCAGGGTGGTCTTCCCCAGTCCCGGCGGACCATGAAGCAGTACATGGTCAAGAGATTCGCCTCTCCTTCGTGCTGCCGTTACGAAAACAGAAAGATTATCAATTACCTGCTTCTGACCTCTGAAATCGCTGAATGTAACGGGTCTCAGCTGTTTTTCAAATTCCCTGTCGGTATCGGTAATGGATTCCTTCCTTATATTGAAATTTTCCTCCATCAGATAATTACGGTAGTTCAAATAAATTCCCGGAATATTTCCCTTAAATCTTAACTATCAGAAGTATTTCCTGCAAAGGTGCAAAATATTTTACTTTATCAGTCTGACGTCGCTTTCAGGAAGATCTGTTTTAACGCCGTTTATGCTGGTTTCCACGTCGTCCTTATAGGTTATTGCAAGTATCTGGATGCCTTCCTCATCGTATTTCTTCCATGTCTTCTGACGGATTCCCATCCTGTAAAACTGCTCTTCCCTCGGCCTGCCGTTTTCATAAAAATAAGTTATCTGGCCATCAGGGTTGCCTTGTACATAGGTTCCTTTAAACCTCATGTTTCCGTCGGGGTAATAAGATTTCCACAAGCCGTCGCGAAGACCGATTATATAGTTTCCTTCTTCAGTATTGTCTCCGGATTTGTATTTCCACGGTCCGTTCTTCTCACCATCGGTGAACTGGCCTCTGGCAATTATTTCACCTGTCTGCGAATATTCTGTGTAGATGCCGTCGCGCTGACCCTGAAAATACTCCTCCTCCCTGAGAACTTCTCCTGTTTCATAATACCATGTCCAAAGACCGTCAGGCCGTCCGTTGTTGTATGAACCTGTCTGCTCAAGTTTTCCCGCACTGTTGTAGTACCTCCATATCCCTGTGCGGCGGCTGTCGGTGTACTGACCTTCCGCTGCCGTCTTTCCGTCGGGATAGAAATCCTTCCATCTTCCGTTATATCTTCCGCTTTCATCAACAATTCCCTCAGAAATCAGCAGGCCTGTGTCATTGTAGACCCTGGAATTTGTTACTTTCCCGTCGGGACTGAACTCACGGTGAACTCCTACAGGTATCTTGTTTCTGAACGGACCGCTGTAAACCAGCCTGTTGTTCTGATCATACCTGTTTTCAATTTCAATATCAGGCTCGTCTTCAACTTCCGATTTCACCACAGCCCCACTGTCATACAACATAGTGAGTACAAGTATTCCCCTGTTGTCATATTCCTTATAATACCCGTGAAGCTGATCATCCCTGTAGTTCATTTCCGATCGTATCCCTCCTCCCGGATAGAAGTTCTTCCACTCGCCCTGCTTAAGCCCCTTGTCGTCGATCCTGTTGATTCGTTCACGGCTTATAAGAAAATCATTGTTGTATTCGAGAAAAGTAATAACTGTCCCATCCCTGTCGTACTCCTTCGAAAGCCCTTCCTTTTTACCGTTATTGTAAGTAATTGTCTGTTTTACTTTTCCGTCGGGGAAGAATAAAGAGGCAGCTCCTTCCTTCTTATCAGCAACGTATAACTCTCTGGAATACAAATATAAACCCTCCGAAGGGTCTTTCTGGTACTTATATGAGTACCCGTTCCTTTTTCCGAAGAGATAACTTATCTTTTCGAGCGTATCGCCTGCCTGATCATAAAAGGCCCAGATACTGTCGAGCTGAAAATTTGTATATCTTCCTTCTGACTTTTTTACACCCGTAACATAATAGCTCTTCCAGAAACCTTCCGGTTTGCCGTTTTTGAACAATCCTTCGCTCGACACGGTTCCGTTGGGATACCTGAAAACCTGGTATCCATCCTTTATTTCATTTTCAGGCTGCGCTGAAACAAGGCATCCTGCAAAAATCAAAACAACAAGATAAGCTAATCTTTTCATGATTCAGAGACCAAGTTTTTCGGACATTTCCATCATTCTTACAATTGGTTTTCTGGCTCTCTCAATGATATCCCCTTCAATCACAATCTCCGGCTTTTCATTTAAAAGGCACTGATAGATCTTCCACGGTGTAATGAGCTTCATAAAGTTACATTCGCTGCATCCGCATGTTGAATCCTTTGGCGGAGCCGGTATGTAATTTTTCGAAGGATCCGACTTCTTCATCTGATGAATAATGCCTGGTTCGGTGCCAACAATGTATGTTTTTGCATCATCCTTACCGGTGAAATTAAGAATAGCAGATGTTGATCCTATAAAATCAGCAATCATCCTTACCGGAAATTCGCATTCGGGATGAACAATAAGCTTTGCTTCCGGATATTCCTCTTTAAGACGAAGTATTGCCTCAAGCGAGAATTCTTCATGAACATGACATGCTCCGTTCCATACTTTTATGTCGCGCCCTGTTTTGTTCAGAATGTAGTTTCCAAGGTTCCTGTCAGGTCCGAAAATGAACTTTTCTTCAGCAGGAAGCGATTCAATTATCTGAACAGCATTAGAAGAAGTACATATTATATCAGATAATACTTTAACGTCAATGTTCGTATTGACATATGTCACTACCGTCCTTCCGGGATTTTCATCAATGAACTTTTTAAAATCCTCAGCATTGCATGAATCGGCAAGTGAACATCCTGCGTTTAAATCAGGAAGAAGTACTTTCTTTCCGGGCGACAGGATCTTTGCTGTTTCGGCCATGAATTTTACCCCGGCAAAAAGAATAATATCAGCATCGGTCGATGCAGCCTTCTGTGAAAGAGCCAGGCTGTCGCCAACAAAATCAGCTATATCCTGAATGTCGCCCGTCTGATAGTAATGAGCAAGAATTATTGCATTTTTCTCTTTTTTCAGACGATGTATCTCCTTCATATAATCAATATCCCTGTTTTCTTTCATAATCCCTTACTTCGATAGTCTTTTCACAAAATAAAATCAAAAGAAATCCCTTTATTTCAACTTAATTGTTTTCTGTTTTGCAGCGTCGGATTTTTCTTTTATTTACTCTATAA
This sequence comes from Bacteroidales bacterium, assembly GCA_034002885.1. GTDB lineage: Bacteria > Bacteroidota > Bacteroidia > Bacteroidales > VadinHA17 > LD21. The sequence goes on along the minus strand of JAVEZS010000035.1, from coordinate 21,692 downwards.
CCAGGTCCTCAAAGTTTATTTCAGAAGTTCAATTTTCAGATAGTTTAACAACCTTCCGGTTCATTTCCTTACAGGAAATACCCGTGACTTCAAAAATACTAATCCTTGCCACAAAAAAGCATTATCAACAACCATTATGTTTTCATTATTATTAACTAATTAAAATTTAAATTATAAATGATGTATTATATATCCTGTTAATAGTGTTGAAACAAAAAGCAGATTTGTCTTTCACTTTAATTAATTATTATCAGGTTAACATCTTATTAACAGCTCAAAAAATATACCATTTTTGGAAATCAGCCATTTAGCAGAATAATTAACAACTGTTGAATACAGTTTACCAATACATGATCAGTAACAAAAATACCCTGGCTGATGTTTATTCAAGGTTCAAATCCGGTAATCAGACGATAAAAACTTTTTCAAATAACATCAATCAATAAGACTGAAAGGCGAAAAAGTTAACAAGTCTGTATTTATTACCTGTTAGCAATGGTTTATGCACAGCTTTGTTTCAGGGATTGTTGATTAATTGGGAGAAAAAGCCTGCAGAAATAAGAAAAATTGTCTGGAGTTAGTAATAATAGAATGATTCAGTTCTTTTTAAATTTAAGTACTCCAGACTCAAGCTCACCTTAAGTACTGATTAGTTACAAACATTATTTTATTTTGACCGATCAATTATGTTAATTTGCATATTCCTGAGAAAAAGAAAAAAGCATTTATTCCATGCAGAAAAAAGTTGCGATAGCTTCAGATCACGCCGGTTTTTATCTGAAGGAGAAAATCATAAGGTATCTTATTGACCAAAAGGTCTTTGTAAAGGATTTGGGACCAAACAGCTATGAAGCGGCTGATGATTACCCTGATTTCGGGCATCCACTTGCGGAAGCTGTTGCGGGAGGTGAATTTGATCTGGGAATATCGATATGCGGAACAGGCAACGGAATAAACATGACGGTGAACAAGCATCAGGGTATAAGGAGTGCATTATGCTGGAATGAGGATATAAGCCGTTTTGCGAGGGCTCATAACGACGCTAACATCTGTGCCCTTCCGGCAAGGTTTATCAACGAATCGGAAGCCTATCTCATTGTCAGGGCTTTTCTTGAGACCGGATTCGATGGAGGCCGTCATAAAAGACGTATTGAAAAGATACCATTGAAACTTTACTGATATGCTTTCAAGTTCAAGCAGGTATGCAATAAGGGCGCTTCTTTACCTTGCAGGCCGCGAACAGGAAAAAGGCAGCACAGGGATAAGGGAAATTTCTTCTGCCTTAGGGCTTCCGGCGCCTTTTCTGGCAAAAATACTTCAGCAGCTAGCTAAGAATAAAATACTTAGTTCAGTTAAAGGACCCAATGGCGGCTTTTCAATGCAACGCAAGCCTGAATCATTAACCCTCTATGAAATTGTAAAGATAATCGACGGGGATGATGTGTTTAAAAACTGCCTTATTCACGACGGATCGTGCAGCGAGGTGAAAAGGTCAAAAAAAGTATGCACCGTGCATGAAGAATATTCTGTGATAAGAAGAGAGATAAACACCCTGTTCAGGAACACGACTCTTGCAAAGCTGGCAGGGAGAGCCGCCGGCTCTGATAACATTTTTATCTGATCACTTTTTATAGTAAGGTTCAAAAAAGAGCCATAGGCATACTGCCGACGCAGTTCCTGCCGTATTGAACATTATATCGATTACATCGGCCTTGCGGTTATCGGTGAATCCCGACTGGAAAAGCTCCATCAGTCCTCCGAAAAATACCGGAATAAGAGCCACAATGATTATCTGCCTTGTATTATTAAAGAGATGCCTGTGTTCGAGTATTATTACCCCCATGAAAAGAAAATAAAGTCCGAAATGAACGAACTTGTCGAGATAGGGTATGTCAAAAAAACCTGCCTTCTCGAAGACTTCGGCATTGGCCAGGCTTAAATAGAGTATAAGCAGCGACGTTAAAATTGAAAATTTGTTCTTTCCTATCATTTTTTCAGTTTGGTTCAAATTTAGGCATTAGAATGATATTTTCTTTATAATTTTAAACGTTTCATGCGATCCTGATGGCAGGCATATATATTCATATACCATACTGTAAGAGTTTCTGTTCATACTGCGATTTTTACCATGTCCTTCTTCCTGAAGACACAGATCCTCTTATCGATTCGCTGATAGCTGAGGCATCTCTCCGGAGTGGATATCTCGCCGGTGAAACTGTTGCCACAATTTATATAGGAGGAGGGACTCCTTCGGTTCTTCCTGCAGACAGGACAGCATTTCTTCTCAATAGCATCAGTAAGCTCTTTACTGTAGAAAGCGGAAGTGAAATTACAATAGAGATAAATCCTGACGATACTGATACTGATTATATGAAAGCCCTCCTCGACAACGGTTTCAACAGGATAAGCATAGGGGTGCAATCGTTGCGGGACCAGGATCTCAGGCTTTTAAACAGGAGGCACACTGCAAAACAGGCATCCCTTGCAATCGAATCGGCTCTTGCTGCCGGCTTCGGGAATGTATCCGTCGACCTGATTTACGGAATACCCGGACTGGATGCTGAAGCCTGGGCGGAAAACCTCGACAGGACACTGTCGTACGGAATTAAGCATCTCTCGGCCTACCATCTTACCGTTGAACCGGGAACGCTGCTGTCGAAGATGAAAGAGAAGGGTGTCTTTAACGAAACGGATGAAGAAGACAGCAATAACCAGTTCAGTATGCTTGTTGAAAAGACTGCATCGGCCGGTTTCATTCAGTATGAGATATCGAACTTCGCCCTTCCTGGATTTTTTTCAGTGCATAATTCGAACTACTGGCGCCAGGTTAAGTATCTCGGACTTGGTCCGTCGGCACATTCCTTCAATGGTTACTCGCGTCAGTGGAATGAACGCGACGTAAAGAAGTATATTAAATCGGTTAAATCCGGGAAACTCAGTTTCGAAAGAGAGGAACTCGACAGGAGGACCAGATTTAATGAATACATAATGACCTCACTAAGAACAGTATGGGGAATCAATCTCGAATATATTGAAGAGGTTTTTGAGAAAGAGGGTTATGATTACATCGTAAACCTTTCAGGAAAGCTTGTCGATTACGGCCTGATGAAGCAGGATCAAAAAACCCTGGTCCTTACGAACCAGGGTAAAATGATATCTGATAATATTATAAGCGAACTTATGCTTCCCGGAAACGACTGATCATCTTTTCGCCAGAGCAAATGTTGTCCTGCCTATTATGTTGTTTTCGAGGTACAGCTCAACACTGTATGTGCCTTCAATGAAATCACCGGTATTATCGAGGAAAATGCACATTTCAATATCCTGGTTCATGTAATCGACCAGACGGCTTGCCGAGTATACCAGCTTGTCGCCATTGAAATCAAAAAGATTGTCGGGACTGGTGGTAATGACCAGCGAGTCGGGCCTTATTACCCTCATGAAGACCTCTTTTTCCCCTGCCAACGCTATCGGGTTCTCACGAAGGGTGAAACAGATCCTCAGCTTGTCGATGGCATTTATCCTTGAGGTTTCCTTTCTTTTCTTGTTCAGGGTCACGGCATTGATATCCTTGGCCTGAATGACCGATGCAACGGTTACTTTGGATGTAAGCTCCTCCCTGGCTTTCTCAAGTTCCACATTCGTGGTCTGAACCTCTGTCATCTGCTGCCTGATGTCGATGTTTTCAGCAACAAGCTGCTGGTTTACAGTATTCAGGGAATCGATCTGGACAATATAACCCTTCATGATATCCCTCATGGTTCCGATCTCTGCCCTGTACTTCCTTATAAGCTGGACATTGGATGCATTTATTGACAGAAGCTCGACTATCCTCTTCTTCTCCTTCTGCAGGTTGGCCATCAATGTGTCGTTGTCGGTCTTGAGAGTATCATACCCATGAACCATCAGCCTCAGTTCGTTGGCAAGAGAATCCTTTTCCTGGGTCAGCACCGTTTCCATCTCAACCATCTTGTTCTTCTGATCGAAATACATTACTACCAGAAAGATAAGGGCTGCAGCCAGAATAACAGTCGTAAAGATCATTGCGATCGGGGCACTCTTCTTCTTTGGCTGTTCTACCGGAGTGAATGTGTTTGTGTCTGTCATTTATTTGCCTGTATTTAAAATAAATAATAATGCAAAAATAATAATATCATTGAAATTATTATATATATCCGTTTCAATGATTATTTTTACTCGAGGGTTTTAATTTAATAAGTAGTTAATATTCAATACTATGAGCGGTTTTTTCGGCGTTATTTCAAAAACCAGTTGTGTTGAAGATGTGTTTTATGGAACTGATTACCATTCACATTTGGGGACAAAACGGGCGGGTATGGTCTTTATTGTACCCCAGAAAGGCTTCAGGAGATCGATACATAACCTTGAAAATGCCTATTTCAGGAACAAGTTTGAGGACGAACTGTCGGAATTCAGGGGTAATTCGGGAATGGGAATAATCAGCGATACTGATCCCCAGCCTATATTGTTCAGCTCACATCTCGGACGATTTGCGATTGTAACCGTAAGCCGCCTTCTGAACCTTGAAGAGCTTGAAAAAAGATTCCTCGCAAAAAAGTCACATTTTACCGAGAACTTCGAGGGGAACATAAATCCAACTGAAGTGGTTGCAAATCTCATTACCGAAAAAGACGATTTTATCTCGGGAATTGAAAATGTTTTCGACAACATAAGGGGCTCGTGCTCTCTTCTTATACTTACCGAAGACGGGATAATAGCTGCAAGGGACAATCTGGGCCGTACTCCCGTAGTCATAGGAAAAAAGGAAGGGGCGCATGCTGTGGCTGTCGACACATGTTCCTTTCCCAACATAGGTTATGAGACGGAATATTTCCTTGGCCCCGGCGAAATTGTTCACATAACAGCCGACGGCTTTACCCGGCTCCGCGAGCCCGGCGAAAAGATGCAGATATGCGCTTTCCTCTGGGTGTATTACGGTTACCCGCCTTCGTACTATGAGGATATCAACGTGGATGAATGCCGTTACCGCTGCGGTGCAGCCCTTGCACGCCGGGATAAGGTGGAGGCCGATCTGGTATGCGGAATACCCGATTCGGGTGTGGGACATGCCATAGGCTACAGTAATGAAAAGGGAATCCCATATAAAAGGGCATATACAAAATATACGCCGACGTGGCCCCGTAGCTTCATGCCCCAAAACCAGGAGCTGAGGGATCTGGTAGCGAAGATGAAGCTGATCCCCAACAGGGCCGTGATAGGAGGGAAGAAAATGGTTTTTCTTGACGACAGCATCGTCCGCGGAACACAACTCAAGGATAATACAATCGACCTTCGTAAATCCGGAGCCGCCGAAGTTCATATGAGAATTGCCTGCCCTCCCCTGCTTTATCCCTGCGAGTTCCTCAATTTTTCACAGTCGAGGTCTCCGATGGAACTGGCCGGAAGAAAGGCTATTCATCAGCTTGGCGGCGATGCTCACGGCGATATTGCGGAATATTCCGATCCCGATTCCGAAAAATACAGACAGATGGTTAACAGGATAGCTGAAAACCTTAATCTCGACACTCTTGTATATCAGAGGCTTGATGACCTTGTTGAGGCAATAGGCCTTCCAAAGGAAAAGCTATGTACTCATTGCTGGGACGGAACAGGATATTGCAAGTGATGACCGCCCGGGAATTTTCTCAGGAAGTACAGAGTATTTTTTACTTAAGGTCTTATATCTTATCGCTCAGGATCTTCTTTACCGAAGGATCGTCAAGCTGTTCCTTCGTTGCCCTGTAGCCTATCTCAAAAACCTCAACAGCTTTCTCGGGATCAAGGATCTTGTAACGTTTTAGTTCCTGGGGCGCGATGAAGATGTCGAACTTGTTTTTGTTGCTTTCGACTTCCCTTGCCAGGTTAAGCATAAAGGTGCGCTCAGCTATCTGAACCAGGCTGGTTACTGTTTCTTCATAACCGATGGGATTTACAAACGATCCTATCTTCAGGCTGCAGAGTCCGGCGATGGGTTTCAGTGGCAAGTTATCCATAACACCGCCGTCTACGTAGTAAATATTGCCGATAATAACAGGCTTGAACAAAACCGGTATGCTTGCAGAGGCAATGACGGGCTGGATAAGTTCTCCCGATGAAAAATAGACAGCCTTTCCGTTGTTCAGGTCAGTGGCGGTAACGTAAAGGGGTATCTTAAGATCTTCAAAGTTCCTTGCCCGGAGATGATCCCTGAGAATCTTTTCTATTCCTGATATCTGGAGAAGCCCTTCGCGGGGAACAGTCGGCCTTACATAATGAAGCGAACTTGAGGCATTCATCATCCTGAGAATGTCGTCGGGGCTGTGGCCGTCGGCGTAAAGTGCTCCCACCAGTGCACCGGCGCTTGTTCCGGCTATTACTTCGGGATAGATCCCGGAGTCGTTAAGCGCCTTCAGTACACCGAGATGTGCAAAGCCTCTCGCTCCTCCGCCGCTGAGAACAAGACCTGTCCTGTATTTGACCTGTTCCATATGTTTTATTGTCACGACAAATATAAGAATGATTGACGATTACTGACAGGCAGGGCATGCTTATTTGTTAATGAGAAGTAACTCATTTTGTGCCTCCGCCTGGCCACTTTGAAGACTTGCCGGAATTTTGGTTTTTATCTTCCGGGCCTGCTCCTCACATATATTGATATTTGTTTAAATTTGAGACTTTAACCATTGAAAAACATTATCAGTTATGCAGTTTCTGCTTGTTGCTTTCGACGGTACCGATTCCGGAGCCCTTGAAAGAAGAATGAAAGTACGTCAGGAGCACCTGGATAAAATAGCGGTTCTTAAAAAAAAGGGAAACTTTGTTCTGGGCGGGGCAATCCTCGATGATAACCAGACCATGGTCGGATCAATGATAATATACGAATTCCCCGACAGGAAGGCTCTTGATGAAAGCCTGAAGGATGAACCGTATATCACAGGCGGTGTATGGCAGAAGATCGATATAAGGCCTTACAGGCTAGCTCACATAAATACCTGACTTTCTTTAATAAACAGAACCACTAAACCATTAAACTTTAATAATTATTAAGATGAAAAAAGCATTGATATTATTCATGTTACTGATTCCTGCTTCTGTTGTATTGTCGCAACAGGCAGGCCAGACTTCACTGCCATATAAATGGGAGGAGATTACATCACCACGTTTCAGCGAAGCTGTTGCCCTGGCAGGAGGCGTCTGTGTTATACCGATGGGTGTCATTGAAAAGCATGGGCCTCACCTTCCTCTCGGGACGGATATGTTTGAATCAAGAGAAACAGCATTCCGGGCTGCTCAGAAGGAATATGCGATTGTTTTTCCACCCTATTTCGCAGGACAGATCTTTGAAGCACGACACCAGGCCGGGACAGTTGCGTACAGTAATGAGCTTTTGTGGAAAATGCTTGAGGAAACCTGTGAAGAACTCTCCAGAAACGGTTTGAAAAAGATAATTTTAAAGAACGGACACGGGGGTAACACAAGTTTCCTTCAATATTTCTGCCAGTCGCAGCTTGCCGGCCGGAAAGATTATATTGTTGTGCTTTTCAGGGAAGGCAACGACCCGGTAGCTGGTACGGAAATAAAAGCTTTGAAAAAAGCTAAAGTCGACGGACATGCAGGCGAGGAAGAGACTTCAATGATGTATGTCATCAGGCCCGACCTTGTTGACCAGGATGCCATAAAGTCACAATCAGGCCTGACTCAGGGCAAGCTCGACAAACTACCTTTCGGATATACGGGAATATGGTGGTATGCCGACTATCCCAATCATTATGCCAGCGACGTGGCTGTACCCGACAAAAGACTGGGGGAACTCCTGCTCAACAGCGAAGCCGGCCAGCTTGCAACCCTTATAAGGTACCTTAAGGAAAATAATACTATAGAGGACCTTCAGGAGGAGTTCAATAACAGAGCGGACAATCCGGTGAAGAAATAAATATAATAATACATAACCATGAAAAACCTGAGAAATATTGTTCTGACGATAGTTGCAGCCATGATCATGCCTGCTTCATGCAAACAGAATGAGCCAACCGACCTGGCAAAGACCAGCATTATTCCTAAACCTGTTTCAGTAACTGCAACAGGTGAGGCATTTTCCATTGATACTAAAACGGCCATTTTTGTTGATGCCGGATCTGATGAGCTTTTAAGGCTTGGCCGCTACCTGGCCGACCGGCTGAATGTAACAACCGGATTTGAAATCGCCGTACAGGAGTCTAAGGCAGAAACAGGCAGGGGAAGCATATTGCTTACGTTATCGGGGGCCGAACAGAACCTGGGTGAGGAGGGATACATTCTTAATGTGACAAGACAGCAGGTGACTCTGTCGGCTGCAAAACCAGCGGGACTTTTCAGGGGGATCCAGACCATAAGGCAAATAGCGGAAAAGGATACCTCTTCCGGAAAACATGCTACCTTCAGGATACCTGCAGGCACTATAACCGATTATCCCGAGTATTCATACAGGGGGATGATGCTCGATGTCTCCCGCCACTTCTTCGGAGTTGAAGACGTTAAAAAGGTTATCGAATACCTGGCCTTCTACAAGATCAACACGCTGCATCTGCACCTTTCCGACGACCAGGGCTGGAGGATAGAGATAAAATCATGGCCCAACCTGACAGCTCACGGAGGATCGACCCAGGTAGGAGGGGGCAGGGGCGGATTCTATACCCAGGAGCAATATTCAGATATAGTGAAATATGCCGCTGACCATTATATTACTATAGTTCCGGAGATAGATATGCCCGGACATACAAACGCTGCCCTTGCATCCTATCCCGAGCTCAACTGCGACGGCAAGGCTCCGGAGCTGTACACGGGCACTGAAGTAGGATTCAGCTCCCTCTGCACCAAAAAGGAGATCACCTATAAATTTATCGATGATGTTGTAAGGGAGATATCTTCACTGACACCCGGGCCATTCTTTCATATAGGAGGCGATGAGTCGCATGCAACAAAACCCGGGGATTACATTCCATTCATTAACAGGGTCCAGGATATTGTGGAGAAGTACGGAAAGCGTGTTATTGGCTGGGATGAGATAGCTCTTGCCACCCTGAAGCCGAATTCGGTTGCGCAATGCTGGGCAAGCGAGGAGAATGCTTTAAAAGCTATTGCGCAGGGCGCGCAGATACTGATGTCGCCTGCCAAAAAAGCCTATATAGATATGCAGTACGACAAATCAACACCCCTGGGCCTTCACTGGGCTGCCTATATTGAAGTTGACGATAACTACAACTGGGATCCTGCAACCTATATCCCGGGTGTGGCAAAGGAAAACATAATCGGAGTCGAAGCCCCCATGTGGGCTGAAACAATATCCAGACTTGATGATATTGAGTATCTGATGTTCCCAAGGCTTCCTGGCATTGCTGAAATAGGATGGACCCCGGCCGAACTGAGAAACTGGGATGAATACAAACTGCGCCTGGCTTTACACGGGAGCTTCTTCGAAGAGATGGACATTAACTATTACAAATCACCCAGAGTGCCATGGCAGGAACCAAAATGAACTCCAGAAGAGGCGTGGCAGTGATCCTGGCCGGATTTCTGACCCTTAACCTTCTCTCGCAGCCAAAGGTTGTAAAACTATGGCCCGAAGGAATACCTGGTTCCAAAGGCGACTCCTCGTATTCCGAGAAGATAACTATGTCGGAAGGAAGGATCATACGCTGTGAAAAAGTTGTGTCGCCCGACCTTACCGTTTATCTTCCCGATCCTGAAAAAGCCAGCGGGGCTGCTGTTCTCATATGTCCCGGGGGAGGTTACGGGGTTCTCGCATTCGATCACGAAGGACATGCAATAGCCCGGTGGCTTAACGATCACGGAGTGGCAGGAATAATTCTTAAATACCGTCTGCCGTCCGACCGTATAATGGAAGATAAATCCACCGGCCCCCTTCAGGATGCCCAGGAAGCCATGAGGGTGATACGAAGGAACGCCTCAGCATGGAACATCGATCCGGGAAGGACAGGCGTTATCGGATTCTCTGCAGGAGGACACCTTGCATCGACACTGTCGACACATTATGATGAAAAAGTATACCAGCCGAAAGATAATATCAGTGCCCGGCCCGACTTTTCACTGCTTATATATCCGGTTGTGTCGTTCGATGCGAACATTACTCATATGGGTTCAAGGAATAACCTGATAGGACCAGACCCTGCCGAAGAAAAGGTCAGTCATTTCTCAAACGAACTGCAGATTGCCGCCGACACACCTCCGGCCTTTCTGGTTCATTCAGCCGACGATAAGACGGTTCCGGTGATGAACAGCATAGGATATTTTAAAGGCCTTAAGAATAATAACATCCCCGCCGAGATGCATATTTTCCAGAAGGGGGGCCATGGTTACGGCCTTGCCCCCGAAGGCGGCACAGAATCATACTGGCCGGGCTTGTGTATCAGCTGGCTGAAGCAGGTAGGCATAATAATGTGATCTATTAGATCATTTATTATCAAATACTTATATTAAATAAATTACGTAATTTATTACGTAATAAATTACGTATTTAATTACGTAATTCGCCGTCCTCGTCCCGGTCTTTGTTAAACTTACCTGTAGCTTTGGTCTGTTTTCCTGTGACAAGCCCGAGTCCTTTTGGAAATAATGAATAGCCGTTACGGTTATGATGATAGCGTGTTGAGATCATCTGTGTGAAAATAAGCGACAGTATGCTGAAGCCTGCTCCAACGAGGAAGGGCAGGCGCCAGTTCAGCATCCAGAGCATGCCCCCGAAAAGAGGAATGATAACAGCCGAAATGTGATTGATGGTAAAGCCAACAGCTGTTGAGGAGCCGAGATCTTCCGGATCGGCTGTTTTCTGAAGGTATGTGTTCAGACCTATTGAGAAGTTAAAGAATATGCTGTCGAGGATGAAGAGCCCCACAACCACCCATACATTATTGATGAAGGCATATCCCATGAAAAGTATGATGAGACTGGCGCTCTCAAGAGACAGAACGATACGCTCACCGTATTTATTCAGAGCTTTGGATATCTGGGGATTAAGAATATATGTAAGGGCGTAGTTAATTACATAGATCCCGGTGACTATCCTCAGACCCAGACCGTACTGCTCAACAAGCAGGAATATCGCGAATACAGTGAATATCTGCCTGCGTGTTCCGGCAAGGAAATTAAGCACATAGAAAAGCCAGTATTTCTTTCTGAAAACAAGCTTTTTGTTCTGACGGGGCATTTCCCTGGTCACGGGATTGAAATTAAGCATGTAAATGCCTGAGATTATTACAAAAACTCCCAGAATGAGAAATGTGTATCTGTATGTTGTGATAAATGAAAGGACCCAGATTACAAATCCGATAATAATGTTTGCCAGGGCTCCGTAACCCCTCAACCTGGCAAATACCACCGGCGATTCGCTGGTGTTGAAATACTGGACGGTAAGCGACTTGTTCGTAGTTTCAAAGAAGTGGAATCCGACCGACATTATGAAGGTTGTCATCAGCAGACCGGCGTAGGAAGTGAAGATGCCCGTAACGGTAATACCTGCCCCGAGGAGAACAACCGACCACGCTGAAAGACGATGCTCCCTCATGAAAAGAAGCAGGTAAACGGCTGCAAAGGAAAGGAAACCGGGAATCTCGCGGACAGACTGAGATAAACCTATCTGAAAACCGTTGACATCAACCACCTCCTTGGCGTAGTTGGTGAAAAGGGCTGTCCAGCCCTGCAGGCCTGCACTCGCACAGACCCCCAGGACAAGGAGGTAACGGTACATCGGATTTTTGCTGAACTGTTCCAAAAAATCTGTTTAAGGGGGCAAAAGTAACATTTATATCAATAACAGTGTCTGAAAGGCCTGAACGCCTTCAGTCCTTTTACACTATATTTACATTTTGAATATGGTGATCATCAGAGAATCTGTTTCCAGAGGAAGATAATTCTATGGAGATAATAATAATAAGCCTGCTAATCCTTCTGAATGGGTTCTTCTCCCTTTCGGAAATAGCCCTTGTATCGAGCAGCAGACCGAGGCTCGAGAAGCTTTATAACGAAGGAAACAAGGGGGCAGGTGTTGCTCTCTCCCTGCTCGGAAACTCGGAAAGGTTCCTTTCGGCGATACAGGTAGGTATCACCCTTATAGGAATTGTGACCGGTGTTTATGGAGGACTCAGCATTGCCGACGATATAACTCCCTTTTTCGAGAAGTTCAGCGTCACGCGCAGTTCAGCCAATGAGATATCCCTTACTCTCACCGTTGTTCTTATAACATATTTTTCTATAGTTATCGGCGAACTTGTGCCCAAAACGATTGCAATAAGCAACCCCGAAAAGTTTGCCGTCAAGGTTGCTCCGGTGATATCTTTCCTCAGCCTGCTTTTCTTTCCCGTTGTCAGGTTCCTTTCATTTTCAACTTCACTGTTGGGCAGAGTACTTGGAATTAAGAAAGAAGACCACCGCCTTACCGAAGCCGACCTCAGGTTCATTCTCAAGACTGCTTCCGTTGAGGGGATAATCCATAATGACCAGAGCCTTATTCATCAGAAGCTTTTCTATTTCTCCGACAAAAGGGCAAAACATATAATGACCCACAGGAGGGAAGTAGAATGGATCGATATAAGCCAGCCTGCAGAGAAAATAAGGCAGGCAATACTTAACTCGCGGCACAGCCGCATCCTGTGCTGTAGGGAGAGCCTTGATAATTTTCAGGGAATACTCAGGGTGAAGGACTTTCTGGCAAGCTGCGGAAACACTCCCCGCTTCAATATTTCAAGTCTTATCCTTCAGCCTGTATTTGTTCCCGAGAGTGCCGATGCAACAAGAGTCCTCAATCTCTTCAAGAAGGAAAAGATAAACTTTTGCATTGTGGTGAACGAATACGGCATCCTCGAAGGAATAATAACACTTCATGATATTCTCGAAAACCTGATAGGAAACCTTCCGGAAGAGGGGGAAACCATTGAGCCGGATATCTTTGTAAGGGATGACAAGTCATTCCTTATAAGCGGTGATGCGCCTGTGGAGATCCTCGACGGGGTTTTTGACAACTATATCACCGATCTCGATAATATCGATTATGCAACGGTGGCCGGCTTTGTTCTCGATAACATAAACAAAGTGCCTCAGATAGGCGATAAATTCACCTTCAGGGATTTTCTCATTGAGATAGTTGATATAGACGGAAACAGGATCGACAAGATTCTCGTTAAAAAGAATACATAATCCTGTTAAAAATTGGAGTGTTGTATCTAAGCTAATATTTCTACCTTTATTCATCAAATCCTGTTTTAAAAATTCTTTATCCGAAATGAAAAAGATCTTTGTTTTATTTGTTTTGCTTTCTGTTATGTCTGTTATCGGTGCGCAGAAGCCTCCTTTCTACAAAAATTTTACTGTCTCGGTTTATGTAAGAGCATATGAGGTTAGGGATATGGCCGATCAGAAGACGCTTGAGAAGAACTGGGACATTATAAGCAGTCAGGTTAATGTAGACAAGATCTACCTCGAAACTCACCGTGACCTGCTGGTTGTTGACGAAAAAACCCTCGAATCGGCAATTAAGTTCTTCAAATCGAAAGGACTGAAAGTTGCAGGGGGGATAACGTTTACAATTGATGAGAGCAACAATTTTGAAACTTACTGTTATACCAATCCCGAACACAGGAAGAAAGCCAGGGAGATAGCTGAGTTTACAGCGAAGCATTTTGACGAGTTCATTCTTGACGACTTCTTTTATACAAGCTGCAAATGCGATCTGTGCATAAAGGCAAAGGGAGATTTGAGCTGGACTGATTTCAGGCTTAAGCTAATGACCGATGCCGCGAATGATCTGATAATCAATCCTGCGAAAGCCGTCAATCCTGATGTAAAGGTTATAATCAAGTATCCTAACTGGTACGAGCATTTTCAGGGTCTTGGCTTTAATCTCGAGACCGGTCCGAAGATCTTCGACGGTATCTATACCGGAACCGAGACTCGCGACGCGGTAAGCTCCGACCAGCATCTTCAGCAGTATGAAAGTTACCTGATCATGAGATATTTCGAGAACCTGGCGCCCGGACGCAACGGAGGAGGATGGGTCGATTCCGGTGGGGCATTCTATTATGACCGTTATGCCGAACAATTCTGGATCACTCTTTTCGCCAAAGCACGCGAAATAACCATGTTCGATTACCGTCAGCTTCTTACTCCAATAAGACTGGGAGCAAGAGGCTCCTGGCAGGGAAACCGCACAAGCTTCGATTTTGATGAGATGATGAAACTATACGGGGCCGAAGGAGGGAAAACAGTTTATCCATCAACAATTGCAAGGGTTCCGGGAATGACATTCAGGCAGGTCGATTCTTTTCTCGGCAGTCTGGGCAATCCGGTAGGCGTGAAGAGCTACAAGCCGTATCACTCCCTTGGCGAGGACTTTCTACAGAACTATCTCGGGATGATCGGGATCCCTATGGATATTGTCCCGGAATTCCCCGCAGACGGGAAAATGATAATTCTTACCGAGTCGGCAAAATATGACCCTGACATTGTTAATAAGATAAAGGAACGCCTTCAGTCGGGAAAGAATGTAATGATAACTTCAGGCTTGCTGCGTGAGTTGCAGGATAAGGGAATAGGAGATATAGCAGAGCTCAGATGCACCGACAGGAAAGCACTTGTGAACGAATTCAAAGCCGGATGGGGGAGAATAGTGAAGTCAGGTCAGGATATACTGATACCCCAGGTAACCTATCTTACAAATGATTCATGGGAAGAGGCTTCTGCCATCAGGGGAGCGTCGGGATGGCCTCTTGTTCACAGGGCACAGTATTCAAAAGCCAATCTTTACGTCCTTACAATTCCCGAAAATTTCTCCGACCTGTATCAGCTTCCGGTTGAGATCCTGAACAGGATACGCGCGATAGCAACTCTGGATTTCAATATAAGACTTGAAGGTCCGGCAAAGGTAAGCCTCTTTTGCTACGACAACGGGACTTTCATAGTTGAGTCGTTCCTCGACGAACCGGTCACGGTGAAAGTAGTGGCTGACCAGCCTGTAAGCGCTATTGAGGATCTTATTACGGGAGGTACTGACCAGGGAACCCAGGTTCCGGCAGTTCCCTTCATGAGGGTTAAACAGCCTCCCCAGAGGAGCTTTGAAATCTCTGTTAAACCTCATTCGTACAGAGTGTTTAGGACGGTAAACGGTAATAAGTAATATGAGAAGTTGTGAGCACGGGGAATTTGAAAACCGAAGGGGAGAAGGGGTTGAAGAGGTTGAAGAAGTTGAAGAGGTTGAAGAAGTTGAAGAAGTTGTAGGGGAGAGCAAAGGAGGAAGACGCAGTGATGAAGGAGTACAGAAGGCATATCTGAGAGGTTCCCCTCCTGCCTTGTCCACCGAAGCTGCTAAGCGAAGGTGGAGGAGGGGTTAGGGGTGGGTTAAGAAGACACATAACCCACGAAGTATGACGCATGCAAAACCAGAGGTGGAACAGGAGGTTAATACAAGCACCCAGAACAAGCAACAAGCAACGAGTAACAAGCAACGAGCAACGAGCAACAAGCAACAAGTACTCTAACCTTTAAAACGAAATAAAAATGACATCAAAAGCTTCACGCAGGAAATTCCTGAGACAGATGGGAGGAGCTTCCCTTCTGCTTGCAGCCGGACCCGTAAGGGTTATCGGCAATGATACCGAAGAAAAACGAGTAATCGGGTGGGAACCGCCAGTTAGTCCCAACGACAGGATAAGGGTCGCCACCATTGGAATGGGTATAATGGGAAATGCCGACACCGACTCGGCTCTCCGTATTCCCGGTGTCGAACTTGCAGCAGTGTGCGATCTCTATGACGGGAGGCTGGCAAGGGCTAAGGAAAAATATGGGAACGGCATTATAACCACCCGCGACTACCGCGAACTGATAAACAGGAACGACATCGATGCGATAATAATTGCCACCAGCGACAACTGGCATTCAAGGATTACCATTGATGCCCTTAACGCAGGCAAAGCAGTTTATTGCGAGAAACCTGTGGTTCATAAGATAAGCCAGGGGCTGGAGGTTATCGAGACACAGAAGAAGACCGGAAAGGCAATGCAGGTGGGCAGCCAGAGGGTTAGCAGCATAGTTTACGCGAAGGCAAAGGAACTCTATAAGTCGGGAGCGATCGGTCAGCTCAACTGTATTGAAGCCTCATTCGACAGGCAGGATGCCCTCGGAGCATGGGAGTACACCATGCCAACCGACGGTTCACCCCAGACTGTCGACTGGGACCGCTATGTTGAGGGAATGAATAAAATGGCCTGGGATCCCAAGAAATTCTTCTGGTGGAGGAACTACAGGGATTTCGGAACAGGTGTTGCAGGAGACCTTTTCGTTCATCTTCTCTCAGGGATACATCTCATGACCGATTCATACGGACCGGATACCATCTTTGCCTCGGGTCAGCTCTGTTACTGGAAGGACGGAAGGGATGTGCCTGATGTCATGACGGCTATAATGCATTATCCCGAGACCGCTCAACATCCCGAGTTCCAGGTGATGCTCAGGGTTAACTTTGTGAGCGGACAGGGCGACAAGGGAATAACACGCTTCATCGGAAGCGAAGGTGTAATGGAAATGCTCGACAGCGGATTCAAGGTCACTAACAGCATAATGGCGAAAGCTCCGGGGATAGGAGGCTGGGATTCCTTCGACACATATCCGAAAGCAATGCAGGAGGAGCTGATGAGACAATATAACCAGAAATACACCGCAGAAGAGAAGAAAAGACCCGTCAAACCTGAAGTTAATTATATTGCTCCTGAAGGTTTTGACGAGCATCTCGAGCATTTCAGAAATTTCTTCGACGGAATGAGGGGTACCAAACAGCTCGTTGAAGGTCCGGAATTCGGATTCAGGGCAGCTGCTCCGACCCTTGCATGCAACGACAGCTATTTCCAGAAGAAGATAATAAGCTGGGATCCGGTCGGAATGAAAGTGGTGTGACAATGATTTTCTGTAATACAGTAAGATTAATTGCATTTATCAGAAAAAAAGAGCGGGGAAGGTATCTCCGGTACTACCATCCGGGAAAAAAGCTGGCTGAAGCTCGATAATGCAGCAAAGCTGTTCCCGGCAATAATGTCGGAGGACCTTACCCTTGTCTTCAGACTTACTGTTACACTAAAGGAACCAGTAAAGTACACTGCACTCAGTAAAGCTGTTGAGCTTACCTCGCGAAGGTTCCCTTATTTCAGCGTATCGCTCGGAAGCGGTTTCTTCTGGAATTACCTAGAGCTTAACGAAAAGCCTCCGAGGATACAGGCTGAAGAAGAGATACCCTGTACAGCTTTTGCCGTAAACAGGAAGAACGAGACGCTCTACAGGATCCTGGCCAGAGGCCGGAGGATCTCCGTGGAGTTTATACATATCCTCACTGACGGAAGCGGAGCCCTTGAATATCTGAAATCACTTCTTTATACATATCTTGAAGTTGCAGGAAAACCAGTCGGAGATCCCGGGGATATAATACTTCCGGGAACGCCTGTTTCCGAAGAAGAATACGAAGACGGATACAACAAATACTTCAGGAAAGTACCCCCACCGGCCAGGATCGTTAAAGCCTGGCATCTTCCTTTCCGTCTCAGCGAAAAACCACGTCTCAGCACTGTTGAAGCCGAGGTAAGCGTCAGGGATGTTCTCGAAGTATCACGAAGGTACAAGGCATCGCTGACTGAATATTTTGTGTCGGTATACCTTCATTCACTTCAGGAGATCTTTCACTCGGAAATCAATAAAAGGAGAAGGCCCGCTTCAAGAGTGCTCAGGATACAGGTACCGGTTAACATGCGGACAAAACTTCCCTGCAAAACGTTACGCAACTTCTCGCTTTTTGTGATGCCCGAAACAGATATCCGTCTCGGGTCATACAGCTTTGAGGAGATCCTCAGGTCGGTCCATTACCAGCTTCAGCTGAGTACCGATCTAAAGCAGCTCTCAAGATTCATGTCATCAAACGTCAGCTACGAAAAGCTTATGCTTATAAGGGTTTTGCCTTTATTCATCAAGAAGATGGCTATAACCGCAATTTACAGGGGTCTGGCCTCAAAAAGGATGACAGGGATCTTTACAAATCCGGGGGCAGTAAATATTCCCGGATGGATGCATGAACATATTGATCATTTCAGTCTTGTTCCTCCTCCTCCCAACAGGTGGGTTAAAGTGAGCGCCGGAATGATTTCCTTCGGCGACAAGCTGATGATATGCTTTTCAAACATTACCCGGACAAAAGAGCTTGAAAGACTTGTTTTTAAGCGACTGGCCGGCGATGGCGTCCATGTAAGAATTCTGAATAACAATTTAAATAACAGGAAGACATGATTTGTGTCAATTGCGGGGTGGAGCTTGAGGAAGGACTGACGGCTTGTCCTTTATGCGGGATGGATCAGGAGAAGAAGGATGAAAAAGGAATTGGTTCGGATAATTATCCCTCCGGCATAATCAGACTTCAGAAAGAGGAGAGCAGAAAATATCTCTGGGAGCTAAGCGGGATAATAGCTTTTTCGGCCATTGCAATCTGTATCGTGGTTGATCTTATAATAAGCAAAAGCTTGAAATGGTCGCTCTATTCAGCTATTTCGATACTCGAAACATGGATAGTAGCCACCGTGATAATGATCTCGCGAAGGAATATACCAATCATGCTGACAGGCATCATCCTGACAATCCTGGCAGCCCTGCTGGCCTATGACCTTGTTGAGTCGGGGCTTGAATGGTTCTTTCCGGTAGGACTCCCGATGACAGCAGGGATATTTGCAGCTGCCGGCCTTGTGGCTCTGTTGTGCAGGATTTCGCGTTACAGGGGGTTCAATATAATAGCTGCCGCGCTTATTATTGTTGCCGGGCTGTGCATGCTTATGGAACTGGCCCTCGACAGGTACATCAGCGGAGCTGCTGATCTGAGATGGTCTTTCATTGCCGCGATCTCGATTTTCCCGGTAGCAATGATCTTCGCCTTCTTTCACTACAGGATGAAAAAGGGCAAGCAGCTCGACAGCTTTTTTCATGTATGAAAGCAACTCCTGTATTGTCAGCGGGAATTAATTTTTCATAAATTGACAGGCAGTAATTGATTAAAAACACGTCAACCGGCTCATGACTGCCGGTTCGAAAAAAATGAAGGAAAATGGAAAAGGTTATCGGATGTTGCGGAATCAACTGCGCCGGCTGCGATGCCAGGAAAGCCACAATCAGTAATGACGATGAACTCAGGAAAGTTACCGCTGAGAAATGGCGTACCGAATTCAATGCCCCCGGTATTGAATGGGAGATGATAAACTGTACCGGCTGCAGGGAAGATGGTCCAAAGTTCAGTCACTGTCATATGTGCGAAATAAGAAAGTGTGTTGAGGCAAAGGGATTCAATACCTGCGGCGACTGCCCCGAACTTGAATCGTGTTCAATAGTGGCCGGTATTCTTCAGGCAGTACCCGATGCGCTTGCCAATCTTAAAAGCCTGAACTGAGCGTCAGGATATTTATCATTGTTTATCGGGATTCCCTCATTTAGATTGCATTTGGTTTTATCAGGCTGAACGCGGAGGGAAACAATTTGCCGTTTCAGATTGTTTGATCTGAGGGAGTACGTTCCGCTTGCCCCATGCCCCATGCCCCACGCCGCATGCCGATGAACGATGAACGATGAACGATGAACGATGAACGAAAAACGAAAAACGAAAAACGATAAACAACATATTCTTCTATGAACAACGCTATTTTCAATTTTGCAGAACCGGCCAATGAACCGGTATTTGAATATCTTCCGGGAAGCAGGGAGAGGGAACTACTTGAAAAGGAACTTAATGAACAAAGCAGCAGGGTTGTTGAAATCCCTCTGATAATAGGAGGGAAGGAGATCAGGACAGGAAAGATGGGGAAGGTAGTGAATCCTGCGGACCATAGTCATGTTCTGGCAACTTATCACATGGCAACAGAGAAGGAGGTAAGGATGGCTGTCGATGCTGCACTTGCCGCCAGGGAAGACTGGATGACACTTGCCTGGATGGAACGGGCCGCCATCATGGCGAAAGCCGCTGAGTTGATCTCTAAAACATACAGGTACAAACTGAATGCAGCGACCATGCTCGGACAGGGGAAAAATGCATTTCAGGCTGAGATCGATTCGGCATGTGAGGTCATTGACTACCTCAGGTTCAACAATTATTTTGCATCACTTATTTACATGGAACAGCCCAAATCGCAGGGTGAAACCATTAACCGGCTCGAATACAGACCTCTTGAGGGATTTGTCTATGCGATCACACCTTTCAACTTCACGGCTATTGCATCGAACCTCAACACCAGTGTAATTCTTATGGGAAACACCACAGTATGGAAACCCGCATCGACAGCGGTTCTTTCAAACTATTATCTGATGAAGATCTTTGAGGAGGCAGGAATGCCGGCAGGTGTTGTCAACTTCGTCCCAGGATCAGGTTCCCTTATAAGCAGTATTGTTATGAAGAACAAGGATTTGGGAGGTATCCATTTCACCGGGTCGAATTCAACATTCAACACGCTCTGGAAGCAGGTTTCAGATAATCTGCATCTTTATAAATCTTATCCGAGGATTGTCGGAGAAACAGGAGGAAAAGATTTCATCTTTGCCCACAATTCAGCAGATCCTCTTGCTCTTGCCACGGCAATAGTAAGGGGAGCCTTCGAATACCAGGGACAGAAATGTTCAGCAGCCTCACGGGCTTATATACCTCAATCGATATGGGAGTTAACCAAAGAGCATGTTCTCAGGATGATATCGGAGATAAGGATTGGCAACGTAACTGATCTGAACAACTTCGTTAATGCAGTAATAGACGAACCTTCATTTGACAGGATAATGTCATATATTAAAAAAGCTCAGGAGTCGGACAAAGCAGAGATCATCGCAGGAGGAAAGGGAGACAAGTCGAAGGGATATTTCATTGAACCCACTGTGATTATCGCAAAGGATCCGCACTTCATTACCATGGAGGAGGAGATCTTTGGTCCGGTTATGACCATCTACGTTTATGAGGATGACGAGTATGAGGAGACCCTTAAGCTGTGTGATGAGACATCTCCGTACGGTCTGACGGGAGCGATTTTCAGCCGCGACAGGTATGCAATGGTAAAGGCTTGCCGCATATTAAGGTATGCTGCAGGTAATTTTTACTACAACGACAAGCCCACAGGTGCGATGGTAGGTCAGCAACCTTTTGGCGGCTCGAGGGCTTCGGGAACCAACGACAAGGCAGGAAGTCATCTTAACCTTCTCAGGTGGGTTAGTCCGAGGACGGTAAAGGAGACGTTTATACCGGCGACGGATTTCAGATATCCATATTTGGATTAAGGTTCACGGACCGATGTGGAGTCCAGACCAAATATCTGTACTTCAGGAGTCTTAAAAGATTTATCGCGATCATTTACTGTATCCGGAATACGGCAGATAACCGCTGCGGTATCTGTTTTTTCGAGTTTTTTCATTCCGAAAAGGACCCGGAAAAAGTTATATGGTCTTACAAAGAACCAGTATATTGTTATTGCAAGGCTAAAGGAAGAAAGAAATATAATAATTACTTTCCAGACCACCTCTGTCTCAAGCTGAACGGCAAAATAACCGGTAACAACAATTGCAGGCTGATGAAGCAGATAGAAAGGATAAATTGCTTCATTGGCAATTTTCCTGAATTGATTGTTCTTATTAAGGTAGTGTTTTGCAAAGCCCAG
>JAVEZS010000034.1:22178-32220 GCA_034002885.1 Bacteroidales bacterium | reverse complement strand
CCCTGACTTATTTATCTGAATAGCAGGTAAGCAATACCCAGGGTAAAGATTATGTTAAATACCTGCGCGATAATGAAAGCCCAGGCCGGACGTCCGTCGCCCGTTTTAACAAGGGCCCTGAGATCGGTTTCAAGTCCTATTCCCACAAAGGCAAAGCCGAAAAAGGCCGTCTGAACAGTCTTTAGATAATCCTTTGTTTCCGCCACACTTTCAGAAGGTACAATGAATGAATAAATGAGTGACGCAGCAATAAACCCAAGCACAAATTTCGGGAAGCGGTCCCATATTATCCTGAAGTTTATTTTTTCATTCTCTTCTTTACTGTTTCCTTTTCTCTTCCTGAAAACCCAGAAGATCGAGATGGCCACTGCCGCAAAACCAATAAGGACGTTCTGCGAGAACTTGACTATCGTGCTGAACTTCAGGGCCTCATCTCCGAGAATTGTTCCAGAGGCAACTACTGCTCCCGATGTGTCGATCGTTCCACCGATCCATGCTCCGGCCTGGGCCGGGTTAAGACCGAGGAACCTGGCTGCAATGGGAAGGATGACAAGCATGGGCAGGGCAACAATGAGAACAAGACTTACTACATACGACAATTTCTTTCCGTCTCCCTTGATGGCTCCGGCTGTTGCAATTGCTGCCGAAACACCGCAGATCGACACGGCGCTCGAAAGCATAACAGCCATCTCGTCATCGATCTTCAGTTTCCTGGCGATCCAGAATGCGAAGAACCAGACTGCCAGTACAACGATCAGAGCCTGAATGAGACCAAGTGAGCCGGCTTTCATTATGTCTCCGAAAATTATCCCGGCTCCGAGAACAACCAGTCCGGTTTTTATGAAAAACTCCGTGTGAAGACTCTCCTCCATCCACTTCGGATAGCCGAAGACAGCCCTTACAAAAATGCCGAGAAGCAGCGCAAAAATAACATATTCAAAACCGTAATACTTTACAGGCTTGAACCCTGCAATTATCTGGCTGAGCAGGCTCAGTGAAAAAATAACCAGCAGTGTAAGCAGCAATCCCGAAATCTTCTTCTTCCTGAGAAAAAAAGTCAGGACTCCGGTCAGCACTATTATAAACAGCATTCCGGCTATGCCTGCCAGATTGCCTCCACCCGTGAACAGGCCTGCCAGTGACGAAGAGTCGGCCCACCCGAATTTTACCGAAGGGAACCACATACCTGCCCATGCGGCAGCAATAATGGCCAGTCCTGTAAAGAATGCAAGCCAGTCTTCATTGCGTAATATTTTTGCCATAACCGTGCATTAAATTAAACAACAGCAAAATAAGGCATCACAATTTGAAAAAGAGTAATATTAAATACCCATTTTTTACTTACCGGTTCATTTCCGCAGTTCCGGACGATCCAATGTTATCCGGCAATAAATCACTGATAAATACAATGATGGCAAAGTGTTTTTTATAACATCTTTTCTGACCTTTCATGATATATCTTTATAACTTTATGGAATTATTTTAAATTTCAAGTTATGAAACCTGCAGGATTAACCAGTGTGGAACTAGCCTTCCTGAAACGCTCCGGAAGAAAGGAGATGACCACAGCCACTCCGTATATCGTTGTTCAGAACTTTCCGAATCTCGGTTTGCTCACCTCCCTCAGGTTCCTCGAATGGGTTGCCGAAAATCCCGAAGGTGTCATAAGTCTGCCTACCGGAAAAACTCCGGAATATTTCATAAAATGGACAAACAGGATTCTGACCGACTGGAGAAAGACCCCTGTCAGAAAACTGATTGATGAGAACGGGCTGAGGCTAAGCCGCAAACCTTCACTGAAAGGACTGCATTTTGTCCAGATAGACGAGTTCTATCCTATCAATCCCAAACAACACAACAGTTTCTACGACTATGTTATGAATTATTACATAAAGGGATTCGGGCTCGATCCTGAAAGGTCTCTTTTAATAAACTCCGACAAAATAAAACTTGCCGAAGGACTTTCATATACAGAGGTCTTCCCCGACAACAGGATCGATCTGACACTCCGTAACAGAGAGGCCTCCTCGAGGCTGGAAAAACTTCAGCAATCCTCACTATTCATGATCGACAACTGGTGCACCTGGTATGAAAACAGGGTAAGGGAACTCGGAGGAATCGGATTCTTCCTGGGAGGAATAGGTCCTGACGGCCACATTGCCTTCAACACCAGAGGAAGCGATCATAATTCCACAACAAGGCTTACCGCGACAAATTTTGAGACTCAGGCCGCTTCGGCAGGCGATCTCGGAGGGATAGAGGTGTCGAGAAACAGGCTGGTGATAACTGTCGGACTGGGTACCATAACCTATAATCCCGATGCCGTGGCAATATTGTTTGCAGCAGGAGAGGCTAAGGCACACGTTGTGAAGAATGCTCTCGAAAGCGAACCGGATAACCTCTATCCTGCAACCGTTCTGAGAAGGCTCAGAAATGCCAGGTTCTACCTTACTGAGGGAGCGGCCGTTCAGCTCGGGGATTCGATCGACAGATACTACAGGCAGGGGAAATGGACCTTTGAAAAAACAGAAAAAGCCGTCTTTGACCTCTGTGAAAAAATTAACAAATATGCCCATAAGCTGGAACTTAGCGATCTGAAGGACGACAGGTACTGCTCTATGATCCCAGATCTGAGTCTCGACAGGGTTAAGGAGGTTATAGAATCAACAAGGAAGAAAATCTCGGAGGGGCTAAAAAAAGAAGAAAGGCAGACATTCCTTCACACAGGACCTCATCACGACGATATAATGCTTGGTATCTTCCCCTGCATAATCCCCCAGCTTAGAGTAAGCTCGAACAAGTTTCATTTTGCAGTACTGACATCAGGCTTTACGGCAGTTACAAATGACCTTCTGCGCCATCTTCTTGAGGCCACACTCAACCTGATAAAGACAGGTAAGGTAGAAATGCTCAGATATCCTGATTTTTTCGAAAAGGGATATAAATACAAGTTCGACAAGGACGTGAGCCATTACCTGAATAAAATAGCAGCGAACGACGAGGAGGGAAAGCTCAGGGGCATCTGCCACAGGATGACAAGAATGATGGTTCAGAACTATAAACTGAAATCAGCAGAAGAGCTTATTGCGCAGCTTAAAAAGAATATAGACCTTCTGAAAACCAGTTACAGCGGTGAAAAAAATCCGCCCGACATACAGAAGCTGAAAGGCATGCTGAGAGAATATGAAGAAGAACTCGTATGGGCTCATTACGGTGTTAAGGTCAAGGACATCGAGCATCTCAGACTGGGTTTCTACACGGGGGACATCTTTACCCCGCAGCCCGAGAAAAGCAGGGATGTAATGCCGATACTGAAGATGCTCCGACGCGTTCAGCCCACAGTTATAAGCCTTGCCTTCGATCCGGAAGGTTCGGGCCCCGACACGCATTACAAGGTTTTGCAGGCGATAGCCGAAGCCCTGCGGCAGTGGCAAAAGGAAAAAGATCTTTCAAATCTCAGGGTTATCGGCTACCGTAATGTCTGGTTCAAGTTCCATCCCTCTGAGGCAAATGTCTTCACTCCTGTATCGCTTAACTCCATGGCCGTGCTCAACTGGTCGTTCAAAAACTGCTATATAAGCCAGGTCAATGCTTCATTCCCAAGCTACGAATTCGATGGCCCCTTCAGCGACCTTTCGCAGAAGGTCTGGGTGGAGCAGTTCAAGAAGATACAGCTCGTTCTTGGCAAAGACTTCTTCTACGACAATGAGAGTCCGAAAATCCGTGCCACTCACGGAATGATATACTTCAGGGAAATGAGCACTGAGGAGTTCCTGCTTCAGGCCCGGTCGCTTGAAAAGAGCATGGAGGGAGATGTTAATACATGATCCGGCTTTTGTTTAATCAGAAGTATAACATTTGTTAATAACTTGCCCTCCATTGTTATTTATTAAAAAAGGAAAGTGCTCCTTATTGACCTACCTTTGAATCCGGCCAGCACTCTTCGCCTTTCCTATTCTGGAATTAGCACAATAAATACTGATTAACAACTTAACCAACAGAGTGCTGGCTTTTTTACGGGAAGGTTTAAGGTTTTGGGTGAAAAATATGTTGAAATTTCCATAACAAAACCTCCTGTGTTACGTTTAACATATGTATACAAAAAGCGATGTCTGTGACTGTACAGTAAAATTGATTGGTATGGAAACAAATTTTTCGAACAAGGTGGTAAATGTGAGCGCTTACAAAATAAGCCTCGCAAAGCAGCTGGAAGAAAACGCAAGGAGACTTCAGGAACACAAGCAAAGGATCCTGGACCAGCAGAAGAAGACCGAAAGCCAGAAACAGGAGATAATGAGTTTTGTCTGCGACTGGCAGTAAAAAGAATAGAACTGTTAAATTTCCGAAATGCCTTAGATCCTGTTTTCAGGATTAAGGCATTTTTTTTTAGTACTTAGAGTGAGCTAAAGTCTGGAGTACTTAGAGTAAACTGCAGGCACTACGGACTTTAGGCACTCCAAACTCCAGCCACTTCAAACTCCAGCCTGTACTTCTTAACACACAATTGTTAATAACTTTGCAAAATTGTTAATTGCTTGTGAAACACATGCTGACCGATAAGCCTAACTTTGGTTCCGGCCAGCACCTATCACACTTTCCTGCTCTGGGAATTATTTTGACTAACATAATTGATTAATGCTGATAAAACGGGTGCTGGCTTTCTTTATTTCATGAACCATCCTCCCCGGGAAATAACAGAATTTACAGATCAGAACCTGAAGGCGATGCCAGCGTTTAGATATGATACCCCATAACCGATCTCTGCAAAGGCCGCCATTGATTCCACGAAATAATACCTTGCCCCTACAAACCAGGCCCATCTGAAACCGTTTGACGAACCGGTGTAGTCTTCCTCTGTGTAACTTCCGAAAAACTCATTGCTCATTATTCCATAGCCTGCCATGATGCCCGTGTATGTATCGAGATCATCAACAAAGGGGTAGTGGAAGCTCCCCCTTCCCCCGATTATCACTTCAGAGGTCTTCCATCCGTTGTTTGAATATCTGAATTTATAGGAGGAGAAAGCTCCGAAGGCACCTACACCCAGCACTCCTTTTTCGAGAATGTGATCCTTGATGCCTGTCTCTATCGATACCGAAAACGGAGGTAGGATGGGAATGTAGTAGGTTCCGCTGAAAAGGTTCGATCCTATACCTGTCCCCAGGTTGAAAGCCTTATCCCCTTTGCTGAAAGACGGCTTCTGGCCTGCAAGATGCAGCAATGACAGTGAAAAAATTATGATCGCGGCAATGGTTTTCTTCATTTCAGAGACCTGTTTATGACCCATTATGTAAATATAAGGATTCTGAATCTGACTAAAAATAAAAACAGTTTGCCTTATTGACAAACTGTTTTTTATAAACAACTGATTTATTGAACTGAAATGGCTTAAGCCTTACATTAAATCTTAAGAGCTATGCCCAGATTCAGATAGGCAATCCCGTATCCAAGCTCGAGCATTGCCGCCAGATTCTCCTTAAAGTAATACCTGCCGCCAATATACCACGACCATGCCAAACCTCCCGCGGAATAGGAATAGTCCCATCCCGGTACCGAATCACCGAATTCCTTCGATGAGGCAATATTATATCCCAGAAGAAGACCGGTATATGTATCCAGCTTATCCACAAGAGGATAATGGAAACTTCCCCTTGCACCGATTATAATGTTGCTGTATTTCCACCCCCAGTCATTGTATTCATACTTGAACGAGGAATACCCCAGGTAGGGACCAACCCCGATTACTCCCTTTTCAAGGACATTTTCGACAACACCAATCTCAAGAGAGGCGGACACAGGCGGAATCTGACTCTTGTAATATGAACCGGTATACAAAGTGTTACCCAGGCCAAGACCGACATTCAGAACCTTTTCACCTTTCAGGAACATTGGATCCTGTCCGTTAAGGAATAATACCGATACTGCAGTAACAACTACAGAAAGCAATAGTTTTCTCATTGTTTATAGTATTAGAGGTTAACCATACTATAACAACAAGGATCTTTCTTTTGTTCGTTACTGCTGGAAAATAAGGAACATTACTGCTGCAATTGTTGCACCAAGGGCCGGACCCAGAATCGGAACCCATGAATATCTCCAGTCGCTGTCCCTCTTATTAGGAATGGGAAGGAAGAAGTGCATTATCCTCGGACCAAGGTCCCTTGCAGGATTGATGGCATATCCCGTCGGTCCTCCAAGCGACAACCCTATACCAAGAACAACAAGGGCGACAGGAAGGGCATTCAGGGCCCCCAAACCTACTTCGGGTTCAGCCATGTATAGTACAGCCAGGGCAAGAACGTAGGTTCCCACTATCTCTGTTATTACATTGTACCAGTAACTCCTGATGTTAGGAATGGTGCTGAAAACTGCAAGCTTCAGTTCAGCGTCATCAGTCGCATCAAAATGCTTCTTGTATGCCAGCCAGACAAGCCCTGCCCCGAACATGGCACCAAGGACCTGGGCAATGATATATACCGGAACCTGGGCCCATGAGAATTTGTGGGCTATTGCCAGTGCAAGGGTAACCGCAGGATTCAGATGTGCGCCGCTTACAGGCGCCGAGATAAGAACACCGGTGAACACCCCGATGGCCCATCCGAAACATATAACTATCCAGCCGCTGTTATTTCCTTTTGTCTTGCTTAAAAGTACGTTTGCCACAACGCCGCATCCGAAAACCAGTATTATTGCCGTTCCGAAAAATTCTGCGAAAAAAGGATTCATATTGATTAGTATTTGGTTATTTGTAAATTATTACTTGCTGCTGGGTGCTTGTTGCCTCATTCCGCCCATGCAACCGCTGCCTTAACGGCCCTGTGCCATCCTTTGACAAGTTCACCAGTTTCTTCCCCCGGCATGAGAGGCACAAAAGTCCTGTCTACCTGCCACTGCTTCTTTATGTCTTCCATACTGCCCCAGTACCTGACAGCCAGTCCGGACAGATATGCCGCCCCCAGAGCTGTCGTCTCGGTTATCTTTGGCCTTATAACGCTTGCCTGGAGAAGATCCGACTGGAATTGCATAAGGGAATTGTTTACCACAGCCCCTCCGTCAACCCTGAGTTCCCTTATCTGTATTCCGGAATCCTTCTCCATCGCTTCGAGAACTTCGAGAGTCTGATAAGCGATGCTGTCGAGCGCGGCTCTTGCAATGTGCGCTGATGTCGATCCGCGCGTGACCCCCACAATGGTACCCCTGGCGTGCTGATTCCAGTGAGGAGCTCCGAGACCGGCAAAAGCCGGAACAAAATATACTCCTCCGCTGTCGGGAACAGAGGTGGCCAGTTTTTCAACGTCTGAAGACTTTGTAATAATTCCAAGACTGTCGCGAAGCCACTGGACTACTGCTCCCGCGATAAAAATACTTCCTTCAAAGGCATAGGTAGTCTCACTACCTATTCTCCAGCCCACGGTTGTCAGGAGTCTGCTTTTCGACTCTATTGGTTTTTTCCCGATGTTCATCATCATAAAACATCCGGTCCCGTAAGTGTTCTTTACCATACCCGGTTCAATGCACATCTGTCCGAAAAGAGCCGCCTGCTGGTCGCCGGCGATACCAGCAACAGGAATCTCCGTCGCAAACTGACCTACGGTAGTGCCGTATATATCGCTCGAGGACCTTACTTCCGGAAGCATGCTCTCAGGAATCCCGAATATCTCAAGAAGCTCGCTGTCCCACTCAAGAGTGTGGATATTGAAAAGCATAGTCCGGGAGGCGTTGGAAACGTCAGTAATATGTAGCTTCCCCCTGGTAAGATTCCAGATAAGCCAGGTGTCTACGGTTCCGAAAGCAAGTTTTCCCTTTTCCGCAAGAGCT
The DNA here is from genome assembly GCA_034002885.1 of Bacteroidales bacterium. Lineage (GTDB taxonomy): Bacteria > Bacteroidota > Bacteroidia > Bacteroidales > VadinHA17 > LD21. Next base: position 24,402 of record JAVEZS010000034.1, on the reverse strand, counting down.
CTTGCCTCTTTAACGTTCTCGAGGATCCATCTCACCTTTGTAGCCGAAAAATATGCGTCAACGATAAGACCTGTCTTCCCGAGGATCGTTCGGTCCGTTCCAAGCGACTTCAGCTTGTCGCAGAATTCTGCTGTTCTCCTGTCCTGCCAGACAATGGCATTATAAACGGGCTTACCGGTTGTCCTGTCCCATACAACAGTTGTCTCGCGCTGATTTGTAATCCCGATCGCCGCTATATCAGAACTTTTCAGTCCGGCCCTCGCCAGAACTTCTCCTGCAACTCCTGCCTGCGATGACCAGATCTCATCGGGATCGTGCTCAACCCATCCGGGTTTAGGATATATCTGGGTGAATTCCTTCTGGGCCGATGCAACCGGCAAACCAGAATGATCGAAAACTATTGCCCGGGAACTTGTTGTACCCTGATCGAAGGCAAGGATATATTCATTCATGTTGTTAAAAGGTTAGATTATTAATTACAGACAATCTGCTGTCAGTGTCCTGTATTTCTCTGTCTCCTGCTTTTCCCATGATTCCGTATGGCCAAACTCTTCAGCCATTATGCCTGCAACGACCGGAGCAATGTCGAGACTGGCTCTGACATCGAGGAAATGGGCTCTTGTACGGCGTGCGAGCACGTCCTCAAGCGAAACCGGCATTTCGTTGCGGCAGATCCAGACTATCTCAGCTTTTGTATAAGGAAGCCTGCGGTCGATGACTTCACCCAGAATGGGATTTTCTTCAATCATCTCTTCAATTTCATTTGCTTTCGGTCCGTATACCTTTAGCCTTTCATCCCTCAGCTTTACCGGATCCCTGTAAAAACTGAAGTCGCCTGTAACGCATTTCCTTTTTTCAAGTAAACCCTCCTTCATTGCCCTGTCGAGGGTATCCTGAGCCATTCTCCTGTAAGAGGTCCACTTGCCTCCGATGATCGAGAGAAGCCGCGAAGAGGAAATTGTTATCTTATGACGCCTCGATACCTCCCTGGTGGCTTCAGGATTCCCCGGATCAGCGGCAAGAGGTCGCAGCCCGGCAAAAATGCACCTGACATCCTTCCTTGAGGGTGGTTTAGTAAGATAGTTTCCCGCAGTTCTGAGAATAAAGTCTATCTCCTCCTCAAGTGGTTTCGGATCAAGGCTTATATCGTGCAAAGGCGTGTCGGTGGTTCCTACTACAACCTTGTCGTGCCATGGTATTGCAAAAAGAACACGGCCATCGTCGGTTTTAGGGATCATTATCGCTGAGCTGCTCTGAAGAAATTCTGTGTCGAGAACCACATGAACTCCCTGACTTGGCTTTATGCTTGGCGGAGAAGAAGGATCATCCATTCTGTGCATCTCGTCTGCAAAGACACCTGTGGCATTTATCACAAGGTTGGCTTTAATCGATAATTCTTTCCCTGAAAGAGTCTCCTTCGCCCTTACTCCTGTTATCTTCCCTTTGTCATCCTTCAGCAATCCAGTTACTTTCATGTAATTAAGCACTGTCCCCCCCTTCCCGACACACGCGGAAGCCAGAGCAACAGCCATCCGCGAATCGTCAAACTGCCCGTCGTGATAAACGATCCCTCCCTTAAGACCTTTGGGATTGAGAAGAGGAAGACGGTAAAGCGCCTTCCCTTTCGAAATGAAATACGAACGCCCCATGCTCAGCCTCCCCGCCAGCAGATCATAAAATTTCAGCCCTACTGTATAGAGAATTACATCCCATATCGTGTAAACAGGAATTATAAATTGCTGGTTCGCGGTGAGATGCGGCGCATTCCTGAGAAAGAGCCCCCTCTCGTGAAGAGCTTCCTTCACGAGAAGAACATCTCCCTGGGCAAGGTAACGCACCCCGCCATGTACGAGCTTGGTACTCCTCGAAGATGTACCTTTAGAAAAATCCGACTGTTCCAGAAGAAGAGTCGAAAATCCTCTTGTAACTGCATCAAGAGCCACTCCCAGACCTGTTGCCCCGCCTCCTGCGACAATGATGTCCCACTGCTTATCAGGCTGACTCAACAGATTATTAATTAGTGAATTACGATCCATTATCAGATTTGATTATCTGGTAATAATGTTACAAAGAATATTTTACAAAACAAAATACGGAATTGTCCGGTAGACTCTTCAAATGCCGGGCAGTTCAGCAGGATCAGGTTATCATTAATGGAATTTAAGACAGGCCGGCATTTTAACCAGGGAAGTGTCGACAGTTAATGACGGCAATCCGGTTTCCC
>JAVEZS010000034.1:0-22078 GCA_034002885.1 Bacteroidales bacterium | reverse complement strand
AGGCCTCCTCCCGGCTGACCTCTGAATTCCATTACCTCATTGATAACGTAGAACATCCGGCTTTCCTCCCCGATACAGAAATATGAAGGATTTGGTCCGACATCGGCTGATGTCACCATTTTCAAACTGCCATTACCGTTAAAGTCGAAGACAGTCATCGCCTTCTCTCCGTTCTTCTCCGTGAAACCGCCGACAAAAAGACGCTGCGGCTTATTGCATGAAGACAGTGCTGCAGCAGACAGTACCAATGCAGCTAAAACAGGTAGAAAGATATTCTTCATATGGATTTTTTTTACTTCTCCTGAATTACTGCCGGAAATGCATTTCTCAGTTCCGGATAAACAAATAAAGTCAGCAGATAACTCTGGTTACTTTTTTACAATTTTCATGTATCTGGCATCAAGTTCCTCTGTTTTAAACCTGACACTTATTATATACGGCTCAGCATCCTTTTCCCAATGGCCGTATGTAGTCACGACGAACGTCCCGTCAGGAAGTAGCTCCACACCGGGGTAACTGCAATCCCATTCGTGGATGTTATCCCTGAACCGGATCCTGTATTTTCCAGACCTCCCCTTAACCAGATCCTTCCATGTCCCTATCCATCCTGCCCAGTCGCCCTCAGTCGGGCTTCCCTGGCCGGTTTCAGAGGCAACAATGCTGTAATTAATCTCTTTTCTTTCCTTTACATATTCATCAAGGAGGGGTCTTGCACTTAATGGGCTTCTGTCCCTGAAAACAACAAGAAGGCGGCCGTCGGGAGTATATTTAAGCACGTGCCTGTCGCCGTTAAGTTCATTGGGAAGCGGCCTGGGATCTGTCCAGGTTTTTCCCTCATCTTTGGAAAAAATTATCTGCGAATTACTTTCTCGTGCATTTTCGCGGAGCAGTACAGCAATTTTCTTCCCGTTGGGTGACCTTACAATTCCCGGTTCGCAGAGATTCATATCCCTTCTGCTCAGGATTACTTCAGGACTGCTCCATGTAAGCCCCCCGTCGTATGTAAATGTTTTGTACAGGGTAAAGAGGATCTGATCGTTTGTCTTTCTGTCCTCGATGTAACTTTCCTGGCCGCCGGCTGTAAAGTATTTCATGTCATCATGAAAAAGAGCCATGTAATGTCCCTTCCCTGTATTAAGTGCGATCAGCGACGACATCACCACAATACCTCCCCAGTGGCCGGCAGGCCTGAGCTCACTCCATGTAATACCGTCGTCGGACGAATGGGCAAGCCTTGCGGGATAGAGGCCTGAGAATATAATAAGCAACCTTTTTCCCTGCGGATCGGTTGTGCGGAAGATAGTGGGCACCTCAAGAGAACTCTTCCAGTTCTCCGGTGTTTTCAGCCTTTCGCTCCATGTAAGACCTCCATCGGTGCTAATTTTGTAGACTATTTCTCCCTTACCATGTCCCTTGGGGTAAACGGTCAGTATTGTTTTACCGTCTTCGAGCAGAACCGTTGTCGGGTGACCAAGATACTGGCCCTCTTCCCTGTCGACAACAACCTGGCGGGAGACCTCTTCGTTCAGATCTATGACAGGAATTGAAAGATAAGGTTTGATCGGCCGGGATTGAGAAAAACCGGAAAAGGCTGCTGCAAGAAGCAGATTCAAAAAAATAATTCTCATCAGATCTGTTTTAAGGTATCAGCTGATCACCCTCGCATCAGCCAATAAAATGGTGATAAGGTCTGACTGATTATATAAATCCTGTGCTCCGTCGTACCGGTCAGAACTCAACATCAAAGGAATCACATTCGCGGTATGCCTGGATTACCCGTGCCTCACCCTCGATGGTTCCTCTCTGGCTTATCCCGTGTTCCATACACAGAGTTCCGTCGTATTTCTTATGGTACAGATACCTGAATATGTTTTTGTAATTTATCTCCCCCGTGGTTGGTTCATTTCTTCCCGGATTATCTCCCAGGTGAATGGCTGCTATCTCACTCCATGCCATCTCGAGATTGGGGATCAGGTTACCCTCGCTTACCTGCTGATGGTAAAGGTCGTCGACAATCTTGCAGTATAAGGAGTTTACCGCCCTGCAGATGGCATAGGCCTGGGGTATGCCTTTAAGGAATAGTCCAGGATGATTGGTATGATGATTCAGGGGTTCCAGTACTACCGTCACACCTGCAGGTTCCATTATCTCCATGCAGTATCTTAAGTTGTCGATCGCATTCGCGGTCTGGTAGTCCATGTGAAGCTTCATGTCATAGCGTCCGAGAACAACAAGGGCCTGTTTTGCTCCTGTCCTTTTTGAAACTTCAACTCCTTCCTTCATCTGGGCAACGAGCATATCGCGGACCTCATGGGTATTGAGTACAAAGTCCTGCTTACCCGAATCTGCCCTGAGAACAAAGGGTCCGAAATCCATACCAAGACGTGTCAGTTCGTTCATTATCTTCTCCTGAACGGCCGGTTCACGCCTCATCAGGCCATTGTCGAAGACGGCCCGGAATCCCTGATCGTGGCAGAATTTTATGTTATCGACAGGATCCTGCCCGGCATGCCTGCTGAACATGCTGAGGCCGGGGGCATATTTGAGTCTGAAGGGAGTAACGGCATCCGCCGGCCTGGCAGATCCTAAAATGGCAGGTGCTGCCAGAAACGCAGCACCTGTCGTAGCTTTTTTTATAAAATCTCTTCTGGAGTTATTCATAAGAGAAAATATTAAATGATTATATCCTTAAGCCAGCCTTAAGCTGTAATCTCCTATGAAGCCGACGGCACGTAGGGATCTCCGGCAACTGGAACAGCTTTTGGAATGTCGACCGGACCGAATGCAAACACAGACGGGCCGAGTTTAAGGTCGGAATTCATCATCTCTTCGTATGTGGTCTCTTTTCCTGTATAAGCCGAGATGCGGCCCATGATACCAACCATCGTTGAGATGGCAGTGCTTTCGAGTTCATTGAAAACCTTGCCGGTACGGATTGCGGTAATAAGGTCTATATGCTCCTGGACATAGGGATCGACACTTACACTGTTTGTAGGTTTTCCGTCGGAATCCAGGGGATATTCATACTTCCATAGCTCGGCGCCCGAAAGGTCTACAATGGAGTCCTGGCAATTAGTTGAACCCTTTGTTCCCTGCAGACGTTCGGAAACGTTGTTTGCGCATCCGTTAATCTGACGGCACATGCTGTGAATATGCATCCCGTTCTCAAAAACATAATCAATGCTGAAATTGTCGTACTGGTCACCTGTTACTCGGCGAAGACGAGAACCCATTCCGACAGCCTTTACCGGATGTTTCCCGAAGAACCAGTTTGCCACGTCGATGTTGTGTACATGTTGTTCAACAATATGATCGCCCGACAGCCAGGTCCAGTTCACCCAGTCGCGTATCATCCATTCCATTTCACTCCATGATTTATCCTGGTCGCGATGCCACAGCTTGCCGCCGTTCCACCATACATTTCCTCCGGTAAGATCACCGATGAGACCCTGCTGAACTTGCTGCCAGTTAGCGACATAGTCTCTCTGATGACGGCGCTGGGTTCCTGTTGCAATGCTGAGTCCCAGACCTTCGGCCTTCTTGGCTGTTGCCATAACCGATCTCGCTCCTGTGGGATCAACAGCAACGGGCTTCTCGGCAAAGATGTGTTTTTTGGCTGCAACTGCAGCTGCCAGATGCTCGGGACGGAAGAAGGGAGGAGTTGCAAGAATTACAATATCGACACCAGAATCAATTACTTTCTGGTATGCATCGAAACCTACAAAGCAGTTTTCAAGCGGAACTTCCTGATTCTTTTCCTTGAGAACCCTTGCCCTGCAGTTATCAACACGGTCCTGGAAGGTGTCAGCCAGGGCGGTAACCTGAAGATTTGGACCCGCGCTCAGGAAATTGATAGCGGCCCCTGTTCCACGGCCGCCACAGCCGATAATACCTGCTTTAAGTACCGGCCCGTCGGGAGCCTGGTCAAGAAAAACGGGAACATCAACAACCTTCTTTGTTTCACGGGCACAGCTGGTAATTATCGTCGGAACAACAACACCTGCCACACCAACAGTTGCTGCTTTGCCAAGGAAATTACGCCTTGAGATACTTGATTTCTTCATATTAAATCAGATTAGGTTTATAAGAACTAAAATACCTGGTTATCAACGATGCGGATTGTAATCAAATGTAAATATAGCGAACTTAAAAAACAAAGATTAAAAAGAATTTAAGGTTTTTTAACAAAGCCCCGGGCAACAATTACCTTACAAAACGGATTCATTTTGAAGCCGAAAGATTTCCTGTCATGCTGTCAAATTCACAAACCACCCTGAATCCCACATTGAAGCAATCAGAATACCACCATATACTTTTGGGCATCTGGGGATCGGTTTTCAGCCATGCTTCAGTCCTTGTATAATCACGGGCTGCACTTCTGACCAGCCCTGCAGGGTTCATGAAGGTTCCGCCTCTTATCACATGCTCCTCTCCGCTCTCAGGGCCTTTGGGGTCTTTGACAACGCCTGCCGGATAAGCTGTGTATGCATCAGGCTGATACCAGTCAGAACAGAATTCGGCAACGTTCCCTGCCATGTTCTTAAGTCCGAAAGGATTAGGCTTAACGAAATCGGGAGTCTGCGTCCTTGAAGGACTGTTCTCGTTATAAACAACAAATGTATTGATCACGGCAGTGTCGTTCTTCGACAATCTGGCCCTGAAGCCTGTCTTTTCAAATTTCCTGGGATCGCCTTCGAAGAAGTAGGGTCCGGATGAACCTGCGCGGCAGGCATATTCCCACTCAGCCTCAGTAGGGAGTCTGTATGTTTTTCCCGTGACCTTCGAAAGCCATCTGCAATATGTTTCTGCGGCGTGGAATGAGAATGATATGGCCGGTCTCTGCCCCAGACCCCATCCCTGATCGGGCTGACCGTAAGGAGGCGTTGCCCCTGAAATTGCATCAACATCCTCCGACGCCTGCATCCCGCTTCTCAAACCCTCGGTATCGGTTGTCCTTCCCTCTGCAGAAGTCTGTGCATAAAACGCCAGATACTCATCCCACGTCACCTCAACCTCAGCCATGAAGAAGGAGCTTATTTCCACATCCCTCACGGGTCCTTCGTTATCCCTGCGGAAAGGCTCATCCGCTGGACTTCCCATCTTAAATGTTCCTCCCGGAACAGCTATCATGTTGAAGGAGACTGACGATCCGGGAATTTTTTCCGTGAAGTTGCTGAATCCGGTCACTTCCGCCGGCATTGTAAATATCTCCCTGGGTGCCGATGATGTGGCACCGAAAGTCACATTGCTGCCATGTGTATAACCTTCAATATAATGACCTGCATTCAGGTGGCAGTTTATGCAGTGAAGATCAGGAGTCTTCTTCTGCTGGGTATAGTACAGATGAGCATCCTCTCCTTCCTTGGTGAGCTTTGCCGGGAAAAGATTCTCATGGCATTTTATGCAGCTGATCTCATAAACATGCCTGCGTGCATTCTCAAGCCTTCCCTTCTCGTCCCAGTCAAATGATGCCGAATCCTTAGTATAGAAAGCCCAGAGATCCCTCAGTCCGGTTTTGGTTTTTGCCCAGAGATAGCCTTCTCCCTTGGGAGGAAGATGACAATCGGCACATCCCGTTCTTACTCCCGACTGCGTGTCGTAGTGAACAGACTGCTTCCACCCCATATCGGCAGCAGGATGAATATGACACGACATGCAGTAATCATTTTCCGACGTATTATTAATAACCTTACCGGCGCCAAGGATTATAAGGATCCCCAGTAAAAGCCCAGGGGAGAACCACAGAAGGAACTTCTTCATATCTTAAAAATATGGAGGTCAAGATAAAAAAATTAATAATATGCAGGAATGGAGCCGGGAAAAATTAAACCAGGCTTTTGCCGGGCCAATCCCGCGGAACAGTATAGCCGGAAAGGATGTAATCCAATAAATGCTACATTTGCACTTAACAGGAAAATAAGGATAATGAAACGACTTCTAACAACCCTTTTTCTTACGGCTCTCTGCCTGGGACTTAGTTCCCATCCCTGGAAACCGTCGCATTATGTAATTGTTGATACCGACGGGGGAATTGACGACATGAAGACCATTTCAATGCTTCTTGCTTCACCCGACGTCAGGGTCCTCGCCATTATTGCTTCACCGGGAGTACTGCCGGCCGAAAATGCCTATATCAAGGTTCGCAGCCTGCTGAATTCATTCCACCACGAAGGGATCCCGGCAGGAATAAACAGGAGCTGCACTTTCAGATCACCTTCATTACCGGCAGCATTAAAAACAGTCTGGGGTAATGAGGAAAATATAAAACCCGAAACGGCCGCTGATCACAAGGATGTGATAAGCGATATTATCTCCGCGGAGAAGACCAGTATATCCTTCATTTGCCTGGGAGGTATGTCAACAGCCTGGAATTCACTGAGAGATATCCCGGGATTCGGGTCGCATGTCAGGGACTTCATCTGGAGTGCCGACGGACCCGACGACAGGGCAGGATTCAACTACAGCATCGACAAGGCTTCCTCTGCCGGAATCCTGCGGCAGGAATTACAGGTAAAGATAATCAGGAGCTTTCCCTCTGCCGGTGAAGATTTTTATGACGAAAGTTTTCTCGATGCTCTTGGTTCCGTTAAAACAGTATATGGGAAAAAGGTTTCGGAATTCCTGAACTCTGAAATTGCAAGGGGCCATGGATACAGCTACAAAGCTGCTGATGAGATGTGCGCTCTCTTCCTTCATTACCCCACGCTGTTTATTACAAAAACACTTGGCAATATAACCGACTGCATCCCTTCCGATTTGGGAGGATCGCGCGAAAGCATCCTGACAATACTCAGAGGCGAGACAGTTGCAAAGAATCAGGTTATAAAGGAATTCCCTTATGAACCATCATTTTATTTCGATGACATCAGCACATCGGTGACAGCAATAATCGACAGGCACGGAAAAGAAGAGTGGAATGCAGGAGTTCTTGCAAACGAGCTCCACAGACACCTTGGAGTATTTGCCATAATGGGAGTTAAAATGGGCATAAGGGCAAGAGAGTATTTCAATACAGGTGTCGATGAGTTCAGCGCGACCTCCTATGCAGGATCAGTGCCCCCGCTAAGCTGCTTTAACGACGGCATTCAGGTCAGCACTGGAGCAACTCCCGGACACGGGCTGCTGACAGTGGTTAATGACACTAATCCCCGACCCGAAGTTGAATTCAAATATCTGGACCGAAAGATCAGGATAAGGCTCAAACCTGAAATAACTGAAAAAATAAGTTCCGAGCTCAGGGAGATAAATTTTGTTTACGGTCTCGACAGCAACACCTACTGGGAACTTGTAAGACAGAATTCAATCAAGTACTGGCTCAGTATGGACAGGCACGAGATATTTGAGATTGAGGAGATCGAATAAAAACCTTGCGGAATTGGCAGGTACCCAGTCACCAGATAACCTGACTCAGGATTTAAATACCGCTCCTGTTGTATTCATCAAAAAAGTCGTTACCCTTGTCGTCTGTTATTATGAAGGCGGCCATATTCTCGACCCTTATCTTTCTTACGGCCTCCATTCCAAGGTCCTCAAAATCAACCATCTCCACCGATTTAATGTTCTCCGCCGCCAGGATGGCAGCCGGACCCCCTATCGAGCCAAGGTAAAAGCCGCCGTATTTCCTGCACGATTCTATAACCTTTCTGTTGCGGTTTCCTTTCGCCACCATAATAAGAGAACCTCCCTGACTCTGAAAAAGCTCAACATACTCGTCCATCCTTCCCGCTGTGGTCGGACCGAAGCTTCCGGACGGCATTCCCGGAGGTGTCTTGGCAGGTCCGGCATAATATACGGGATGGTTTTTGAAATATTCAGGCATAGGCTTGCCATCGTCCAGCATCTTTTTAATCCTCGCGTGAGCAATATCCCGCGCTACGATAAGCGTCCCACTCAGGTTAAGACGGGTTTTAACAGGATGTTTTGTCAGTTCGGCAAGAACCTCTTTAATAGGCTTGTCGAGGTCGATCTCAACCGGTTTCTCCAGTTCGGGAGCCTTTTCAGGCATGAAACGTGCCGGATCCTTTTCAAGTTCCTCGATGAAAATACCATTTTCATCAATCCTTGCCTTCAGATTCCTGTCAGCGCTGCAGCTTACTCCCAGTCCGACAGGGCATGAGGCCGCATGGCGCGGCAGCCGTATTACCCGTACATCATGAACAAAATATTTCCCGCCAAACTGTGCTCCTACGCCATACTCATGACATATCCTTTCTATCCTTTCCTCCCATGTAAGATCGCGGAAGGCTCTCCCGCCTGCGCTCCCCGAGGTCGGAAGATTATCGAGATAACCAGCCGAAGCCTCCTTGACAGTCTTAAGGGTTGCCTCGGCTGAAGTTCCTCCAATAACAAGAGCAAGGTGGTAGGGAGGACATGCCGAGGTCCCGAGCTCCTTTATCTTATCCTTCACGAATTTTTCAAGCGATTCATCATTAAGAAGCGACTTGCTCTGCTGGTAAAGAAAGGTCTTGTTGGCTGATCCTCCTCCCTTGGTAATAAAAAGAAATTCATAAACATTCCCCTGAGTCGAGAAAATGTCAATCTGGGCAGGCAGGTTCGTTCCTGTGTTCTTCTCCTCGAACATGCTGAAGGGAACAATCTGGGAATACCTCAGGTTCCTGTCTCTGAAAGTCTCATAAATACCTCTTGAAAGGTATTCGGCATCTGCCGCTCCTGTATAAACATCCTCTCCCTTCTTAGCCATGACAATCGCCGTTCCCGTATCCTGGCACCAGGGAAGCTCTCCCCTTGCCGAGATAACGCTGTTGCGAAGCATTACATAGGCAACGAACCTGTCGTTCCCGGTTGCCTCCGGATCGTCCAGTATTCTTCTCAGCTTTGCAAGGTGCGAACTTCTGAGATAAAAGGAAAGATCCGCTACTGCTGCCGCAGCAAGAACCTTAAGGGCTTCAGGATCAACTTTCAGTATCCGCCTCCCGTCAGTTTCCTCCACCTTAACATACCTGTCTGTAAGAAGCCGGTAATTTGTAGGATCACTCTCAAACTGATAAGGTTTCTCATAAAAAAAATCTGCCATGGCTTATGTTATTTTATTAACAATACTTAAACCCTTATGTATATCAAATATAAGAACAAACACGGGAAGATCCGTACTGAAAAAACCACAAATTACAGCAGATACAGGCAGATAAGCAACATTTTTGCAGTTCCCGCTCTGGCAGGAAGAATTCTCTCCTTTCAGGTCTGTCCTTGTTAGAAAGGGATTCTTTTCAGACGATCTCCGAAAAGTCAAATCTATCCTTAGCCCTTATTCCTTTGGGTGTCATCTGAAGATTGCAGCACTCCACCTTTTCGTCGTGCTGAAAGACAAGTATGTAATTACCATCAAGTGCCTCTTTCAGAAGCCTGTCTTTCTCTTCTATCGTCTTCAGCGATTCTATGTCGTAGCTCATATTCCAGATCAGAGGTATGTGTGCCAGGGTAGGAATCAGGTCGCCTGTGTATACAAGAGTTTTGCCTCTGTACCTGATGAAGGGTATCATGAGTCCGGGGGTATGTCCGTAGCAGATCCTGACCGAGAAATCTTTAAAAAGTTCACAGTCCTCATCTACCAGGTTAAGGTTTCCGCTTTGCATCAGAGGAAGAATGTTCTCCTCAAGAAAGGCATCCTCCTCCCTGGGATTGTTTTTAACAGCCCACTCCCACTGCTCACGGCTTACGTGATAGATGGCATCCGGAAAGGTCAGTCTGTAGCCATGGCCTCCGGGATTGCTTATAACTCCTCCTCCGCAATGGTCGGCGTGAAGGTGAGTAAGAACCACATCGGTGACATCCTCTGGCCTGTAACCCCTGTTTGCCAGACCCTCAACAAGCCCTTCTCCCCCGTGAAGATATACATGCCTGAAGAATTTTTCGTCCTGCTTGTCACCCCAGCCGGTATCGATAAGTACGACGCGCCCATCGGTCTCAACTATCAGCGACCTGAGAGTAAGGACAATAAGATTGTTTTCGTCTGAGTTGACAACACGCGACCAGAGTGCCTTTGGCACAACTCCAAACATTGCCCCCCCGTCGACCCTGAAATTTGCGATATTGAAAAGATCTGCTTTCATACTGAATTGGTAAAAAATTCCGGATGTCCAAAGTTAAAACGCCTTTTTATTACTAATGTTCAGGTATGGATTATTTTATTAAATTTCCGCTTGTTTTAACTGCTGATGCAATAAAACTGTTAAAAATTAAAACAAACCTGTGACACACATGAAAAAACCAATGCTCTCCCTGCTATTATCAATGCTCGTCCTGTCGCTTGCTGCCCAGACAGGAAAAGTAATGGACAATCTTTCGATGACCAGCAAAATCCTCAAAATGGAAAGGAAATATGCGGTCTATCTTCCTCCAGACTATGAATCGTCGCAAAGAAGTTATCCGGTTCTCTATCTTCTCCATGGAGCCGGCGACGATCAGACAGGCTGGGTTCAGTTCGGCGAGATACTTCATATAGCCGACAGGGCAATCAGTTCAGGAACAGCCACTCCGATGATAGTTGTGATGCCTGATGCAAACACGGGCAGGAGGGGTTACGTAAATGATATCAAAGGCGAGTGGAGGTATGAGGATTTCTTCTTTGAAGAGTTTATGCCATATATTGAAAAGACCTACAGGATAAAGGGTGAAAAGAGGTACAGGGCCGTTGCCGGTCTTTCGATGGGTGGGGAAGGGACCTTCATTTACGCACTGCATCATCCCGAACTCTTTTCCTCAGCCTGTCCGCTTAGCGCCGCAACCGGACCCCGGAACCTTGAAGAAATGAAAAACTACCGCCTGTGGCAGGATGCCGAAAGCGCTTCTGAGGCTGATAAAAAGGCTTATTTTGATAAATACAGCGTGCTAAACCTTATCGAGAACATTAAGGATGACCAGAAAAGATCCGTGAGGTGGTATATCGACTGTGGCGACGACGACTTCCTTTACGAAGGCAATTCACTGGCTCACATAGCAATGCGCAAAAAAGAGATACCTCACGAATTCAGGATACGCGATGGCGGACATACATGGAGTTACTGGAGAACTGCTCTTCCTGTTGTCCTTGAATTCATAACCATGAGCTTCCACCAGAATTGAAAAGTATACTTCTGCAGCCGATCGGAAAAGGGATCACGACAACCGTCAGACAACCCTTCCCTTCTTCGATGTCATCTGAGCCATGACACGCATAAGAAGCCTTATCATCTGGTATGAAAGCCATCCGGTGAATCGTGAGAAAATGGTTCTCCGCCTCAGATATTCCTCGAAAGTTACCTGACGACAGTCATTCTTTATTATTTCGAGAAGTATCTTCTCAAACTTAGCTGTGAAGTGAGAATCGAGAATCTCAACATTCATCTCGATGCTTCCATAATCGCTAATGTGATTCAGATTATAGCTACCTATCGTGCACCAGCGGCCGTCAACGGTTGCCACCTTTGCATGAAGGTTTGAGGGAAGATATTCATAGATCCTTATGTTATTCCTTAGAATAAATTCATAAAGAAAACTTGTTGCCCTTTTGAAGATCGGGGCATCGGACTCAGCCGCCAGTACAATCTTTATATCAACGCCCCTTGCACCTGCAAGCCTGAGAAGCTTGCGCTCAAGCCTTCCCGGAAGAAAATAGCTGGCAAAGATTATCATGTGATGATGCGAGTGCTTGAAAGCTGCCCGGTAGCTCCTGAGTATCTCTATCCTGTTCCTGTACCAGTTATTCTCGGTTACCCTCAGGGTGATATTTTCATCGTATCTTTTTGCAACCGGAACAGTTTCATTCGATCTTTCTGTCCTGGAAAGGAAAGTCTTGTTCCAGGTCCTCTTCAGAATTGTATTTATATGGATACACTCGGGACCCTTTACCATAACTGCAAAATCGAGCCATTCCTTTTTACCGGGTTTTCCATGGTAGCGGTTGGCAAAGTTAAGTCCCCCGATTATTGCAAGCTCCCCGTCAACCAGAAGGACTTTGTGGTGAAGCCTCAGGCTCAGCTGAAAACCTTTTGTAATGAAGACAGGGGAAAAGAACCTGAAAAGAATGCCCGAATCCTCGATCCTTTTTACGAGCTCGCCCGACAGATACTTTGTTCCGAAGGCATCAAGGAGAAGATAGGTCCTTACACCCCTTCCTGCAGCCCTGATAAGGGCATCGAAAATCCTGGTTCCCGTTTCATCCTCATCAACAATGTAAGTCTGGAAGTGAATGTAGTTGACTGCCGAATCAATGGCTTCAATGTTTGCTTTAAAGAATTGCCCGCCACTCCGGAGAAGCTCAACAGAATGTCCGTCACTGTATCCGTGTTTTGAAGACCGCTTCATATGTTTTTACCAGGACGACCCGCTTCATGCAAATATAAGATTTTCGGACGATGATGAAACCTCGTTTTTTACTTAACTTTATTGAAATCTAATCAGATAAATTCAAATGAAGATATTTTCTCTTATTGGCATTCTCCTGAGCCTCCAGATCACAACTTTTTCTTCATCAGCGATCACTGGTGAAAAAGGTCCCGCTGCTTTACCCCACCCTCGATTACTTCTTCTGGGCGGAGAGGAAAATTCAATCAGGAATGCCGTTGCTTCTGATGAGGCCTGGGCTAAGATCCATAACTTCATAATAAATGAATCCAGAAAGATGATGGAAAAGCCTCCTGTTGAAAGAGTGATGACAGGAAGACGATTGCTTGGACAATCGAGGGAAGCGCTCCGGAGGATATTTTATCTCTCGTACGCATGGCGGATGACATCCGAAGAAATGTTCTGTGAAAGAGCTCTTGATGAGATGAAGGCTGTCGCCTTGTTCAACGACTGGAATCCTTCCCATTTCCTCGATGTTGCTGAGATGACAATGGCCGTTTCGCTGGGATACGACTGGCTTTTTGAAAAGCTCCCTGATGAAACCCGGATCGCCCTGAGAAAAGCCATTGTCGAAAAAGGCCTGAGACCATCCCTGCTACCTGAAAACTCAGGATGGACAAGAGCAGCACACAACTGGAATCAGGTGTGCAACGCCGGAATGACATTCGGAGCCCTTGCCGTGTGGGAAGATGAGCAAGAGCTTGCCGACTCTGTAATAGACCGTGCCGTGAAAACCATTACTCTTCCCATGAACGATTACGAGCCCGACGGTGCCTATCCCGAAGGCTACAGCTACTGGGGTTACGGTACAAGCTTCAACGTGATGATCATTTCTGCACTCGAAAAAATATTCGGTACCGACAGTCTTATAAGGATAAACGAGGGATTTATGAAGACAGCCGCTTATATGGAGAATATGACCGGACCCACGGGCATGAGTTTTAACTACTCGGATGCAGGCCAGGGAAGCGGAATGAATCCGGCAATGTTCTGGTTTGCCGGCAGGCTTGATGACCCTTCCCTTCTCTGGTCGGAAAAATACCACCTCGAAACAAAAGCCCCGCCCAACGACCGCCTGCTTCCTGCAGTACTGATATGGGCTTCAGGCATTACCATGGATAGTATAGTTCCTCCCGAAAAAAAGATGTGGGTGGGCCAGGGGAAGAATCCGGTTGCCATGATGAGGACATCATGGACCGACCACAAGGCTGTCTTTGCGGCGCTTAAAGCGGGAACTCCTTCTGCCAACCACGGACATATGGATGCAGGCTCTTTCGTTCTTGAGGCCGACGGTCAGCGTTGGGCAATGGATTTCGGAATGCAGGACTACAACTCGCTCGAGACTGCAGGAGTGAACCTGTGGAACATGGCCCAGAACTCCCAGAGATGGAAGGTGTACAGGTATAACAACTTCGTTCACAATACCCTTACAGTGAACACCAAACTTCAGAAAGTGAACGGACACAGCAGTTTAACTTCATTTGCCGATAATCCCGGTTTCATGTATGCAAAGACCGACCTTTCATCTCTTTATGCAGATGATCTCGGGAAGGCTCATAGAGGCATTGCGATCGTCGGAAACGAATACTTCATGGTGAGGGATGAAGTTGAAACAAGCGATTCCGGGGCCATGGTAACATGGAATATGCTGACATCAGCAAACGTGGCTCTTGTCGGAGACGATATTGCCGAACTGACCCTTAAGGGGAAAAAACTTGTTATGAGACTTGCTGAACCGGCCGGCGCCCGCTTCAGAACTATGACAACGGTACCTCCTGAAAAATATGATGCTCCCAACCCGGGAACAACACTGTTAGGATTTGAGGTATCAGTACCTCCCGGATCAAAGAAAAACCTTGTGGTTATATTTCTTCCCGAAAAAGCCGTTGAGAATAAATCCCTCACAGAAATTACCCTTGATGAATGGGAACTGAAGATGGATATTCCTCATGAGATGCAAGGAGTTAAAGACCAATGATTAAGCTTTTTCAGATAAATTTTACTAAATTTAACCCCACCGTAAAACGAAGTGATTATGACAAGAAGAAATATGATAGGCGGAATGGCGGGAGCTGCAGTTATTGCAGCAGGCAAGCCATTCGAATCGATTGCAGGACAAGCACAGGAAAAGTACCAGTTGAAGGGTAATATACGCCATTCGGTAAGTCAGTGGTGCTACAGCGACATCCCGCTTGATGAATTTGCAAAGGCATGCAGAGAAATGGGTATAGAATCGATCGAACTTCTGCATGAAAAAGACTGGGCAACAGTTGCAGCAGCAGGATTGAAATGTGCTGTCGGGTACGCGACCGACTGGGGAATTCCGAAAGGATTCAACAGGAAAGAAAATCACGACAAGCTCGTAGCCGATTACGAAGCCATGATCCCTAAAGCCGCAGCAGCAGGAGTGCCTAACCTTATATGCTTTTCCGGCAACCGTGACGGGCTCAGCGACCACGACGGACTTATAAACTGTGCCGCGGGCCTTCGCAGGATAATGCCGGCAGCCGAAAAACACGGCGTCACAATAATAATGGAACTGCTTAACGGCTACGGACACAAGGACTACCAGTGCGACAAGACTTCGTGGGGTGCCGCCCTGGCAGAAATGGTGGGATCGGAAAGGTTCAGGCTGCTGTACGATATTTATCACATGCAGATTATGGAGGGAAATGTAATAGAAACCATCAGAAAATATATCAAATACATAGGACATGTCCATACCGGAGGAGTTCCCGGTCGCCATGAACTTGATGAAACCCAGGAACTCTTTTATCCGGCCATAATGCAGGCACTGGTCAAAACAGGATATAAAGGATTCGTGGGCCAGGAATTCGTTCCTTCACAGAAGGACAAACTGGCATCATTAAGGAAATGTATCAGGATCTGCGACGTTTAATATGAAAGTACATTTTATTGCAATAGGCGGAGCTGTTATGCATAACCTGGCAATAACGCTCCGCCTCAAGGGTTTTGATGTAAGCGGATCGGATGACGAGATCCATGAACCATCACGATCCAGACTGGCTTCCTACGGACTTCTTCCTGAAGAGTACGGGTGGCATCCCGAAAAGATCACCAGGGATATTGATACAATAATACTCGGAATGCACGCCAGGAGCGATAATCCTGAACTCCGGACAGCAATCCAAAAGGGGATAAAAGTTATTTCTTTCCCTGAATTCCTCTATGAGCAGACAAAAAATAAAAAACGGATAGTTGTTGCAGGAAGCCATGGAAAAACAACAACCACGGCAATGATAATGCACGTCCTCGAATACAACGGTGTCGGTTTTGATTTTATGGTAGGATCGTCTGTCGAAGGATACGAAACAATGGTAAGACTATCGGAAAACTCGGATATCGCTGTCTTCGAGGGCGATGAATACCTTACTTCCACTGTCGACAGGAGACCTAAATTTCACCTCTACAAACCGCATATAGCCGTAATAAACGGAATAGCATGGGACCACATGAACGTATTTCCCACTTTTGAGAACTATATCAGTCAGTTCAGGATATTCGCGGATATAATAGAAAAGAACGGCTCACTTATCTATTTTGAAGGCGATCCGGAGGTACGAAAAATAGCTGTCTCAGCAAGACCCGATATAAAGAAGATTCCATACCAGGTCCATGCTCATTTTCTGAACAAGACGGGATTCTATGCCGCAACCCTAAACAGGACAATACCCCTGAAGATCTTCGGGGAACATAATATGCAGAACCTCTCTGCAGCCCGGGAAGCCTGTATGGCTGCGGGGATAACGGAAGATGGGTTCTATAATGCAATAAGCAGTTTCGCAGGTACTTCAGGAAGATTACAGATGATCGCCTCAGGAAATAACGGGATAGGATACCTCGATTTTGCCCATGCACCATCGAAAGTCAGGGCAACAGTAGATGCTGTTGCCGAAAGATACCCGGGCAGGAACCTGATAGCCTGCTTTGAACTCCATACTTTTTCGAGCCTCAGCAGCAATTTCCTTCCCTTTTACAAGGGCAGCCTCGAAAAAGCCACTAAGGCATACGTCTATTTCAATCCCCGGCAGCTCGAAATGAAAAAGCTCCCTCCTCTCTCGAGGGAACA
The DNA here is from genome assembly GCA_034002885.1 of Bacteroidales bacterium. Taxonomy (GTDB): domain Bacteria; phylum Bacteroidota; class Bacteroidia; order Bacteroidales; family VadinHA17; genus LD21. Next base: position 5,646 of record JAVEZS010000034.1, on the reverse strand, counting down.
GGTAAAACAGGCTTTTGGAACCGGTAACACAGAGGTCTTTGACAATTCTGAGGAAATGTTCCGCAGCCTCAGAAAAAGCAGGACAGACTCACCGGTGTATCTTTTTATGAGCTCCGGCGATTTTGACGGCTGCGATATCAAAACACTTGCAGAAGAATTGGTAAATCAGGATAGTAAATTTTTGTAAAATATTTTGCAGTTCGAAAAAAACATTGTTTCTTTGCATCCGCATTTAAAAGTTCTTTAAAGGGTCCATTCGTCTAGTGGTTAGGACGTCAGGTTTTCATCCTGGTAACAGGGGTTCGATTCCCCTATGGACTACAATTATTTAACCAACACTTTTCTTAGCAGCATGGCAAATCACAAGTCATCCGAAAAAAGGATAAGGCAGACAAAAAGTAAAAATGAAAGTAACAAGTATTATGCAAAAACCATGCGTAATGCTCTGAAGAACCTGCGTAGTACAACAACAAGGCAGGAGGCTGACGCAATAGCGCCTAAACTTAATTCGCTGCTCGACAAGCTGGCAAAAAGAAACATAATTCACGGAAACAAGGCTTCAAACCTCAAATCATCCGTGCAGAAACATGTTGACAGTCTTAAGTAAAAACATCGAAATCATAGCATACTGAGGGTCCCGTGGGGGCCCTTTTTTATTTCCCTGAAGGACAAGAAAGATGCCTATACACTTTTCACTTAACGATTCTTTGCATAAATTTAAAGTGTAAATATGTCTCTCCCTATGTCTCTTAAAATTACCGACTGGGCTGTCGAGGACAGACCCAGGGAAAAAATGATCAGGAAAGGAATTTCCACCCTGAGCGATGCTGAGTTGCTGGCAATATTAATAAGCTCGGGAACAAAAAAGAAGTCGGCCGTGGATCTCGGAAGGGAACTGCTTGGCCTTGTCAGCAACAATCTTAACTCACTTGGAAAGCTGACAGTGGCAGACCTTGTGAAGATCAGGGGAATAGGCCCTGCCAGGGCGGTGACCATTTCAGCAGCACTGGAGCTTGGAAGGCGCCGGAGCCTTTCTGCTCTTCCCGATGCGTACCAGATAAAATGCTCGAAAGATGTGGCGGATATCTTCCAGCCACTGCTTTCTGACCTGGCTCACGAGGAGTTCTGGATTCTCTTCCTGAACCGTTCGAACAGGGTCATCGACAAAACGAAACTCAGCCAGGGCGGGATAAGCGGCACTGTAACAGATGTCAGGATAATAATGAAAAAGGCCATCGAATACCTTGCGTCAGGGATTATAGTCTGCCATAACCACCCTTCAGGAAATCTCAATCCGAGTGATTCAGATACAAGAATTACACAGAAAATCAAGGAGTCAGGCTCCCTCATGGATATCCAGCTTCTCGATCACCTGATAATCTCCGGGAACGATTTCTTCAGCTTCGCTGACAACGGACTGTTGTAAACTCCGGTGTTGCATAAAGAAAAAGGGTCCTGTCATTCTACTCGGGATATGACTCAGGAGGCCTGATGTATTCTAACGTACCTGTCGTCCCTGCATGCACTGAGAAGATCCTCAAAGGTCCTTCCCAGAACCGGATGGATCATCTTGGGAGCAATCTCGCACAGGGGAACCAGCACAAACCTCCTGTCGGCAATAAGCGGGTGAGGTATTGTAAGATCTGGCTTCTCAATAACACTGTTGCTGAAAAGAAGAATGTCAATATCCATGGTCCTTGACGAATACTGAACGCTGTTCCTTATCCTGCCAAGTCTGTCCTCAACCAACTGTATCCTTTTCAGCAGACCCTGAGGGCTTAGTCCGGTGTGTACTTTAATCACCATATTGAGAAAACTGTTCTCACTCTGAAAACCCCAGGGCTCTGTTTCATAAATATGCGACCTTGAGCTGATCCAACCGATATCCTCTTCAATCAGAAGTTGGGCTTTTTCAAGGTATTCCTTCCGGTCGCCCAGATTGGAACCCAATCCGAGAAAAACATAATTGGTCATCTGAAGTTCTTTTGTTAAATATATAAATTTTAGGATCAGTCTGCCACTTAATCTTGTTTTTTATAAATTTGAAACTCTTTATATTAAATCATATTTCAGATGAAAACCTTCCTTAAGTATACCCTGGCAACGATTACCGGAATTATTATAAGCACCTTCCTGTTCTTCCTGATTATGCTTGCAATAGTCAGCGGAATGATGATGTCGGGAAATAAACCCGTAACAATAAGGGATAACTCAGTACTTGTCCTGAAGGCGGGTCTGACCATACCTGACCAGGGAAACTCAAGCCCATACTCAGGCATCGACCTTATAAATATGACAGTAACTCCTGCTCCGGGTCTTAATGAGATCCTGGCCTGCATAAAAAAAGCGGAATCCGACACGAAGATAAAAGGCATACTTATCGAAAACGGAATAATGCCATCAGGATGGGCAACTACCGATGAGATTAGAAATGCTCTGAAGGAGTTCAGAAAAACCGGCAAGTTCGTTATCGCCTATTCCGATTACATGCTTCTCCAGGAAGGCTATTTCCTGTCAACTGCAGCCGACAGAATCTACATAAATCCTTCGTCAACTCTCGATTTCAAAGGACTCAGCGGAGAGGTAATGTTCTACAGGAAAGCCCTTGAGAAACTTGGAGTAGAGGTTCAGGTTACAAGACACGGAAAATTCAAAGGAGCTGTCGAACCTTACATTCTCGACAAGCTCAGCCCTGAAAATGAGGCTCAGATCAGATCATATGTCGGATCAATATGGTCGCATGTTCTTGAATCCATCTCCGAAGAAAGAGGAATAAACACTGAAAAACTCGGAGAACTGGCTGATAACCTCTCAGCATATGTCGCCACGGGCGCTCTCGATGCAGGACTTGTTGACGGACTTCTCTTCAGGGATGAGCTCATCGATACGCTTAAAATCAGGTCGGGACTGAAAGCCGACGACAAAATAATGCTGGTCCCGATGCATAAATATTCAAAGGTGCCCGCGGGTAAGAAAACCACATATTCCAGAAACAGGATCTCAGTTATTTATGCATCCGGAACCATCGTGATGGGAAAAGGAAGCGATGCCAATATAGGAGGTAACTCATTCAGTGATCTGATACGCAAGGAGAGAAAGGATTCATCGGTAAAGGCAATAGTTCTAAGGGTAAACTCCCCGGGAGGAAATGCAATAGCTTCTGATATGATATGGAGGGAGGTTGAACTGGCCGCAAAGGAAAAGCCGGTAGTGATATCAATGGGCAACTATGCCGCCTCGGGAGGATATTATATTGCAGCACCAGGTACGAAAATATTCACAAATCCAACTACAATAACAGGATCAATAGGGGTTTTCGGACTTCTGCCTGACGCCGGGAAACTTATGAACCAGAAACTGGGCATAACAACCGAAACTGTCAATACAAACAGAAATTCGGATTTCCCCTCGGTGTTCAGGCCAATGAACATCTATGAAAAAGAGGTTATGCAGCTCAGTATCGAAAAGGTATATTCCGATTTTATAAGCAAGGTATCAGCCGGAAGAGAAATGCCTGTTGCTTCAGTCGACAGTATCGGACAGGGAAGAGTATGGAGCGGCAGCGATGCCCTGAAACTTGGACTCGCTGATGAGATCGGAGGCCTGACTGCATCAGTAAACGAAGCAGCAAAACTGGCCGGCATCGAAGACTGGTCGGTCAGGGAACTGCCCGTGCCCGAAGACCCCCTCATGAGACTTCTTACCCAGCTCTCAGGAGAAGTGAAATTGAAGATCCTTACTGGAGAATACGGAGAGTATGCGAGGTTAATTGAGGAGTTTAAGGAGATTTCTGATCTTTCAGGTGTGCAGGCCAGGCTTCCATATTTTATCGAGATCCATTAAGAATGGGAAAAAGAAGAAACATCTTTCTATACCCTTTTTCATTATTGTACAGGCTGATAACCGACATGCGAAATCTTCTGTATGATAAAGGAATACTTAAATCTGAAGAATTTTCCGTGCCGGTCATATGTGTCGGGAACATCACCGTTGGAGGGACGGGCAAAACCCCCCATACGGAGTATATCATACGCCTTCTCCAAAGCAATTTCAATGTGGCTGTCCTGAGCAGGGGGTACAGGAGAAAAACAAAAGGCTTTATTCTTGCACATCACGGATCGAAGGTTGATGATACCGGCGATGAGCTCCTTCAGATCTCAGGGAAATTTCCCGGAATACCTGTTGCAGCAGACCGTGACAGAAGGAACGGAATCAGAATGATCCTTAAGCAATATCCGTCAACAGAAGTTATAATAATGGACGACGGATTTCAGCACCGGAAAGTTAAACCAGGCCTGTCAATTCTCCTCAGCGATTTCAACAGGCCCCTTACCCGCGACAGCCTGCTTCCTTACGGAAACCTCAGGGAAAAAAGCAGCAACAGGAAGAGGGCTGATATAATTATCGTGACAAAAACACCAGGCGAGACGGAGATCAGAAAAATGGATGAATTAAAAGATGAATTGGAGAGCCGGCCCGGACAAAAAGTCTTTTTCAGCCGGATTTCCTATTTCGCTCCTGAACCAGTATTCACTGAAAACATCTCTGCGAAACCGGTTTCTGAAATAAACGATCCATCTGCTGCTTCGGTATTGCTTGTTACGGGAATCGCATCACCCGGACCCCTCAGAGCATACCTTGAAGCAAGGTTCAGAGAGGTTATACATCTGAAGTTTACAGATCACCACATGTATTCCGGAAATGACATCAAAAAGATAGAAGCACTCCTGAAAAAGATAAATACTGAAAACAAGCTCATCATAACAACCGAAAAAGATGCGGTAAGGTTTAAGGAAATTAGTAATATTGGCACTTATTTAAAAAACTTCATGTTTTATATCCCCGTGGAAGTGGAATTCCTGAAAGGGGAAAAACAGGAGTTTGACAATACAATAAAAAAATATGCTGGAAAAAATAAAGGAATCGGCAGCCTTCCTCAGAGCTGAAGGGATTGAAGATCCTGAGGCTGGTGTCGTACTGGGTACAGGTCTGGGAGGACTTACGGCAAAGATCGGGAACTGCCTTGAAATCGATTACAGGAGGATACCAAACTTCCCGGTATCAACAGTGCAAGGTCATGAGGGAAAACTCATCTACGGAGACTTCGGAGGCAGAAAGATAGTGGCAATGAAGGGAAGGTTCCATTATTACGAAGGTTATTCTCCCGTGCAGATAGCCCTTCCGATAAGAGTAATGAAGTTCCTGGGGATAAAATACCTTTTCCTCTCGAATGCTTCAGGAGGAGTAAATCCGGAATTCCAGATCGGTGATATAATGATAATAACTGATCATATAAACCTGATCCCTAATCCTCTTCTGGGTCCCAACGACGACAGGATAGGTGTCCGCTTCCCCGATATGAGCGAAGCCTACGATAAAAGACTGATAGCTAAAGCCCTTGAAATTGCCGCACGCAATAACATAACTGTACGTAAAGGTATTTACCTTGGAACAACCGGACCGACATTCGAGACTCCGGCCGAATACAGGTACTTCAGGACGATCGGTGCCGACACCGTAGGGATGTCGACCGTGACGGAAGTGATAGCAGCAAGGCATATGGGGCTTCCATGCTTTGCAGTAAGCATCATAAGCGATCTCGGGGTTGAAGGAAAAATTGAATATATAACCCATGAGATAGTCCAG
>JAVEZS010000033.1:0-33732 GCA_034002885.1 Bacteroidales bacterium | reverse complement strand
GATGATCCGGAACCCCTCGCTCTGGATGGCCGATTTCGTGACAGAAAAAAAGTGGAACTACACCCAGGGGCTGATGGGCCTTGCCTTCCTGAAGCTCTATGATGTCACTGATGACAAACGGTATTTTGATTACGCAAAAGGTTACGCCGATTCCCTGATTGACGCCGATGGAATAATCTATAAGTACAGGATGGATAACTACAACCTTGACCAGGTCAATCCGGGCAAGATGATGTTCATCCTTTACGACCATACCGGCGATCCGAGATACGATAAGGTGATTCAGACCCTTTACAGGCAGTTGCAGAATCAGCCGCGGATAGCCGAAGGAGGCTTCTGGCACAAGAAGGTCTACCCTGACCAGATGTGGCTTGACGGACTTTACATGAGCGCACCTTTTTATGCTGAATACGCTTTAAGGTATAACCATCCTGATGATTTCCGTGATGTGGTGAACCAGTTCCTGATTGTTGCGGCCAACACCTATGACCCGGCCACAGGTCTTTACAGGCACGCCTTTGACGCATCAAAGAAGATGGCCTGGGCCGACAGCGTCACCGGGCAGGCGCCTCACGCATGGGGAAGGGCCATGGGATGGTTCTCAATGGCAATAGTCGATGTCCTTGACTTTCTGCCCGTTGATCAGCCAGGGAGGAATGATCTGACCGGGATCCTCCAGGGGATGGTGCAGAAGCTGTCAGAGATCCGCGACCCTGTCACCGGTGGATGGTACCAGGTGCCCGACCGATCCGGCGCCGAAGGTAACTACATTGAGACATCGTGCACCGCAATGTTCGCCTATTCAATCTTCAAGGGAGTCAGGATGGGCTACCTTGACAGGAAATACCTTGCCGTTGCGGGAAAGGCGTACCAGGGTCTTCTCGACAATTTTATCGTCACAAACCCGGATGGCACTGTAAGCATGAAGAATATCTGCGGGGTGGCCGGCCTGGGAGGCGATCCTTACCGCGACGGCTCATATGAATATTATATCGGCGAGTTGATCCGTGACAATGATCCCAAAGGCGTCGGGCCGTTCATCCTGGCAAGTCTTGAATACGAAATGATCCCCGGGAAAAGCAATAAGAAATAGGCAGTCGGCTGCAAAGAATGAAGAGTCAACAGTCAGGAATTGCACCTTCAACGGTGTGGAGGGAGGTAACCAGATCACCGGCGCTGAACGTGTCAGGCTGCGGAACGTATCTGTCAACGGTAAAAAGACAAGGAGCTGACGTGTTATCTCACAGGGCTCCAGCCGTCATGGCGGTCGAAGACATTCTCAATGGTATAGCTTTTTGCCTCCCTGCGGCTGAGCTGACGGCTCCATGCTACGCGGGTTCCGGGATTTGCCCCGGGGCCGGTGTTCCTGTATTCTGCATAACGGGCGCTCTTTTCATTGGCCGGATTATCCCAGTTGTGCCACCCTTCGGGCAGTATATGGGTTCCGAGCTCGCACCGGATGAAGAGAGTTGCGGCAAACGGTCGCCACGGCCTGCCAAGGTATACCCTCTCAATGCCGTCGGCAGCGGTGAGCCTGCACCGGTTGAAAATATAGCCAAACTCATGGTCCTCAACCGTGGATGCGGCAGTAACATATGAATTTTTCTTGCTGTGAATATGACATCTTTCAAACCAGGCGGTGGCAGGGCCGAAGATAAAGTCGGTGGTGCCCTCGATGTAGCACTCCTCGTAGTACTGCCTGCTCTCCTGGTTGGCAGTGAGCAGAGTGTCCTGGTTGCCCAGCAGCCTGCACCGGCGGAACACCGCCCTGTCACCGTCGGCATGAACTGCCACCGCCTGCCCCAAAGGACCGGCGCTGTTCTCGAAGGTGATATCCTCGGCTGTGAATCCCGAACCCTGAACCCAGATAGTATAGGTACGGAAGGTTCCCATATTGTGCAGACCGGCATAATCGTCCCAGGTGATGACAGTCTTCCCCGCGCCCTCTCCCTTCATGAAAAGGTTGGTCACCCACGACGGGATGAGAATCTTTTCCCTGTAAACACCTGCCTTTATATGCATGTAGGTAGTATCAGACATATAGGCTCTTACAGAGTTTACCGCCTCCTGCACCGAGGCAAATTCGCCGGTGCCGTCAGCGGCTACAATGATGTGCCTGGGCTGGCCGGTCATCAAAATTGAACTCATTATCAAGGATAAAATGATTGTTGTAAATTTCATCATGATAAAGTATCATTTTTCAATGTAAAGATATAATAGTTCGCTTTTTGCGAAGCCACTTCAGGTCTTTCATCAGTTACATCTTTTTTAAGGGCAGCATGTCAATCTTCCACGGGAGACCTGAAGTATGGAATCTGTTGAAGAAAAATCAATTTGTAAGTCTTTCTCTGTAGTGAGCCGGCAGAGAGTGATCAAAAGAATACAATTCTTTGTTCATCCAAGACAAGGCAATCATATCAGACCGCATCAACACAACCTTCTTATATTAATGATAACTAATCATTTAAGATTTTAATGACAAATGATCAGGATTTATCTTTGCACTTAAATCCCGCTTATATATTTGATCAGGAGAGTGAGCTGTTTCCTGTCACTTTTATTTTCAGGTTTATACAATACTAAATGTATTTTGGTATTTCACCAATCATTTAAATCTGCTATTGCTAATTTAGCATCAGGTTTGGATAAGATCGACTAACAAATGACAGTATTGACACTCTACCTTTGGAGAGGTTAAATACCAAAAGTGTAAAAAGTCATAGAATTACTTCCACAATAGGATCAAAAGGGCAAAGTGATGCATGATGCCGTGAATTTAACCTGATTTTTCGCATGATTAATTAAATGCCATAATAACAGATACTCTTGCTACACTTTGGATACGAATTGTGAAGAGTATGATTCAAACACTTGAAGCTTTCCAGTAAATTGTTAAAACTGAAGGCAAATGCATTACAGGAAAACAGTGACCTTAATCATAAATACCAATAGTTATTAAACTTAAGCTACCTAGAATCATGAAAAAAAGAGGTAAAGATCTGCCAGAATCCTTACAAAGAGCCTTGAGAGAACGAAGGGTGCTTTTAAGGAAAGTAACCTTATTACTATTTCTTGTTGTCTCTATGGGTCTTGTTGCAATGGGTACACCAGAAATCACAAATCCGGAATCCGGAGATGGTGATAATGATGTGACTGCTCTTCAAACACCAGCTCAGGAAAAGACAGTAAGGGGTATTATTACGGATACCAACAAACAACCCATGCCAGGAGTAACTGTTCAGCTGAAAGGCACAACAATTGGCACCCTTACAGATGTATCGGGGGCATACCAGATTAGTGATGTGTCACCCAATTCAATTCTCGTCGTATCATTCATTGGAATGGCTACCAAGGAAATACCGATTGGTGACCAGACTGAGATAAATGTCACTCTGAGTGAATCGACGTTAAATCTTGAGGAAGTAGTCGTTATCGGGTACGGAACTCAAAGGAGACAGGAAGTAACCGGGGCGGTTGGCTCTGTTAAAGAAGACGGCTTTAACAAGGGTGTTATATTATCCCCCGAACAGTTGATGCAGGGGAAAGTTTCAGGAGTAAATATTACATCGCGAAGTGGCGAACCCGGGGAAGAGCAGACGATAGTTATCAGAGGACCCGGAACAGTCAGATCAGGTGGTCCTTTATATGTCATTGACGGAGTCCCGATAGACAACGCTTCAACTACTCCATCGGTCGGATCAGCCTTAGGCACAGCGGGAGCTTCGAACCCACTTATCTTCCTGAATCCGGCTGACATTGCATCAATTGATGTCCTGAAGGATGCATCTTCAACTGCAATATATGGTTCCAGAGGGGCAAATGGTGTTATAATGATAACTACGAAGAAAGGATCTGCTACCGAGCAGTTCAATTACAGTACAAGTCTGTCAATCTCACAGGTTGCCTCCAAACTTAAGGTAATGTCTAGGGATGAGTTCATTGATTATACCACACAATTGGGTGATCCTTCCATCCTGAAAGATTCAGATACTGACTGGTTTGATCAGATTTACCGGACTGCATTTACACAAAATCACAATATATCATTTGGTGGCGGTTCAGAAAAGTCAAAATACTATGCCTCAATAAGCTATCTGGATCAGGAAGGTGTTGTCGAGAAATCGGAGATGAAGAGATATACCGGGAAAATAAGTGCCGAACAAAAATTGCTCAATGACAGAATTAATATTAAGTTCAATCTTACAGCAAGTCATGTCTGGAATGACTCACCTCCATCAGGTGATGGTGGCAATGCTAACGGAGAACTGTTTACAAATACCCTGAACGCCAATCCGACTTATCCCACCCATAATCCCGACGGATCAATATACCAGTTTCCGGACGGTCTGAATCCCGTAATGCTGTTGGATATGTACACCGACTTCAGAAAAACTAACCGGGTACTTGGCAATGTTGAAGCCTCAGTAGAACTGTTCAAAGGCCTGCAATATAAAATAAATGTAGCGCTTGACAATTCACTTAGTGAAAGAATTGGTCAGAGCAAGGCCCACAATATCCCCGATCTGCAGTATAACACAGGAAGACTGGGTCAGGCTAACGTTGAGAATAATAACCAAATAGTAGAGAACTATCTTACTTATGGTCTTCAGCAAGGCAAGCACAAATTGGATCTGTTGCTTGGTCACTCCTATCAGAGATTCAAATACCAGTCAAGAGGTTGGAGCATCAATGGTTTCTCAACCACAGAGATAGAAGCTTATAATAATCCTTCAATAGGAACCACTCTGGATATAGCAAATAACAAGCCTTCAGGAAGTGCTACCATCAATGAATTACAGTCTTTCTTTGCCAGAGCAAATTATAATCTTAATAGCAGATATATTTTAACAGCAACAGCCAGGATGGACGGATCTTCAAAATTTGGCGGTAACAACAGATATGCTTTCTTTCCTTCATTCGGAGCTGCATGGAGAATATCAGAAGAGGACTTCCTGGCTGATGCCGATGCTGTAAACAATCTTACCCTGCGATTCGGATGGGGGGTAACCGGCAACCAGGAGATACCTCCAAAAATAACCAAGGCACAGTTGTCTGTCAGTACCGGAAGTGGGGTTGGCTATCCTCTTGATGGTACAAATATTGCCCCTGGATTCAACTTTGTCAGAATACCCAATAAGGACATAAGGTGGGAAGTCTCACGGCAGTCTAATATTGGTATTGACTTCTCCTTCTTCAAGGACAGGCTGTATGGGACACTCGATGCCTTCGACAAAGTCTCAACTGACATCCTTTGGGAAACCACAACCGCCATTGATCCAATAACCCCAACCGGGTCTAACTGGAACAATTACGACATGAAAATCATTAACAGAGGTATTGAAATGGCACTGGGATTCAGATCTGGATTTAGTGAAACTTTCCAATGGGACTTTGGTGGCAATATATCATACATCTATAATACGATACAAGACTTGCCAGTTACAATCCTTCGGACAGGGACATTGAGTGGCCCTGGACTGACCTCGGTTCCGGTAAATGGTTATATGAACGGTCAACCTATTGGCACTTTCTATATACTGGAATTTCTTGGCCTTGATGAAGATGGGTTCAGTATCTTCAGAGACGCAAAACCAGACGGAGTAATTAATGATGACGACAGGGTTGTGGCAGGCTCTGCGCTACCAAAAATCCAATATAACCTCTATGGTAATCTTACATACAAGAAGGTAGGCCTGGTATTGAATTTTAATGGTGCAGCAGGAAACAAAATATACAACGAAACAGAAAATGCATGGCTTACATACCCGATATTCCTGGCTGGCAACAACGTACCCAAATACGTTATTGAAAACTCAGCCAATGAAAACCCCCTCAACTCATCGGTACCTTCAACAAGGTATCTTTATGACGGAGATTTTTTAAGATTGAACAACGCCACAATATCGTATAATCTTGGCAATACTATCTGGAAGCTCGCGAGCATAAACCTCTATCTTACCGGACAGAATTTGTTCGTAATAACAAAATATCCCGGTAATGACCCCGAGGTAGATACTCCAAAATCTTCAGGAGGATTCAGATCTTACGGTATTGACTATACCAGCTATCCAAAGTCAAGGACTTATATCTTTGGTGCAAGCATAACATTTTAAAAACATAAGATCATGAAAAAAACAATAATATCACTCTTAGTTGCCCTTTCCACGATGGTCGCCTGCTCTGACCTGGAAGAGGTAGTTCTGGACACAGCCCTGGGTGATGATCTCCTTGAGGGTGCAGGTGCTGCTGATGGGGTTATGGCTCCGGTATATGCAAATATGTACCAGCTGTTTAATAATCAGGAACACTACTTCCTTCTTCAGGAAAACACAACAGATGAGTGCATTGTACCTTACAGAGGTGGAACTGACTGGTATAACGGAGGAAGGTTGATTGAAATGACTCAGCACACGTGGACTGCTAACCACAATAACATTCAACTGGTATGGGCTAGCCTGGTTTCCGGTGTAGCAAAAGGTTTGATCGTTGGACAGACCCTTGGAACTGATCATCCTTATGCTGTGGAAGCTCTTGGGATGGTGGCTTTCTACAATTCAGTCCTGCTTGACCTTTTTGGGGTAGTCTTTCAGAAAGACCCGGATGATTTTAATACCGGGAAGATGTCAAGACCGCTATACGGTCAGGATGCAATTGATTATATTATTGGCATCCTTGATGAAATCGAGCCAGATCTTAAAACAAAGGCACAACTTGGGGAAGCAGGATCAACACGGTTCTCGTTATCAGCAGCCCATGCATTAAGAGCCAGGCTTTTACTGAATAAAGCGGTCTATCTGGACCGGTATGCTGATAATTTCGAGTTCACTTCAGCTGACATGGATGAAGTAATAAAATACTGTAACCTGGTCATTAACTCCGGAAATTACGCCCTGGAGACTGAAGACTACTTCTCAATCTTTGACGTAGATAACCATAACCATCCCGAATTGATCTTTGCACTTGACCAAAGGCTTGAAGCAAACGGGCAGAACAGGTTCGCATGGTTTACTCTCTCAAGAAATACAATTGGTTCATTAACCTATCGCTCTACAGGAACTGACGGAGGCTCATGCATGAGCGAATTTTACCATACCTGGGACGGATTCCATGATGATCCAAGGTTCTATAAAGAGATTATTCCTCAGGACGGATCAGTAACTTCATGGCCTGTAAACCAGTATGCCCTGAACAGAGGATTTCTTCAGGGTCAGCAATATGGTGTCGTCCTGAATGCAGCCGGCACAGATGTCAAGAAAAATGAAGACGGTGATCTGGTAATCGAAATGTTGTATAATAAAGCACGGACTGGCGAACCAATAAATTATACCATTGAAGTGGACCTGGAGGTTAATAAAGGACATTCTAATGGAGTCAGAGTACTGAAATACGAGTTTGACCCTGAATCACAGAGGAACAGCATGGGCAGGGTTGACATCCCGCTATTTAGGCTTGCTGATATTTACCTCATGAGAGCAGAAGCAAACCTCCGTAAAGGTCTCCCGGGTCCCGCATTGGATGACGTAAATGCCCTGAGAGAGGCAAGAGGAGCATCAACCCTCACTTCAATTACACTCGATGAACTATTCAGAGAAAGAGGATTTGAACTTTATTGGGAACAACAAAGAAGAACTGATATGATAAGGTTCGGGAAATATGAGGATTCATGGACCTCTAAAACTAATAATGACAAAAACAGAAGAATCTTCCCGATCCCACAGACAGTTATTGATGCAACCAGTGCTACTCCTGACTTTATTGTTCAGAATCCCGGTTATTGATACCTAAGACAGAACAAATGACAATATTTTAATAATCTGATCATGGCAAAAATGAGTCGAAAGACTTTTATTAAACAGACTTCTCTGGCAGGCGTATTGGCAATGAGCCCGATGGGAATCGGAGTCATAAACGGACAAAAGAAGTCATCGTCAAAAAAGGATATTGACGAGAACCTCCTTAAGCGTCTTGCTGAAGGTAACGATAAGCAGGCAGATTCAATATTGAAGATGTACAGCGAAAACCAGGTAAGCCCTTACGGCTACAGAAACTATACTGCAAATTTCGCTGTATTATCCGCAGCTTATTGCTGTCCGCTTTCAAAATATTACCAGAACAAGACTCTGATACCTTCAATGGAGTCTATTGTTGACGATCTTCTCAAATTCCAGAATCCGGACGGAACAATGGATGCCGGGAATCTGCAATCTCCTCCTGACACTGCATTTATGATGGAGAACCTTATAAAGGGGACACATATACTGCTTCAGGATAAATCCAAAGAGCTGAACAGTGTCAAGGAGAAATCAAAACTGTTTATTACCAAAGCTGCGAATACCATTGCAGAGGGAGGTATCCATACACCGAACCACAGATGGGCAGTCAGCTCGGTTCTGGCAAATGTCAATGCGCTTTATCCTGATCAGAAGTATGTCGACAGAATCAATGACTGGCTGGGAGAGCAGCCCTTCATCGACAATGACGGTGAATATTCTGAGCGTAGCAAGAATTACGCCAGGGTAAACAATTCTGCCTTCATTGAGATTGGCAGACAGCTTGACAAACCGGAATTATTTGACCTCGTCCGCAAAAACCTTGATCTGACATACTATCAGATGGAGCCTAACGGTGAAGTTATTACAAATAATTCCCGTCGACAGGATCAGTTCTCTATTCAGAATATAATAGAGTCTTACCTGTTCTACAGGTACCTCGCTATCCGGGACAACGATGGAAAGTTTGCATCAGTCTCAAAGACAATCGAGGCGCTGGACGGATTTGAAAATGTAATAATTAACAGAGCGTTACCCAGTTTTATGGATGAACCGCTTCTGCAGAAAAATCTGCCGGAACCTGTCCTCATGCCGGTTGACTATGAGAAGGTTTACACTGATTCATCACTGGTCAGAATCAGAAGAGGCAACACCACTACTACCCTTTTCGGCGGAAATGACTGGCCTCTGATTATTGCTTCCGGCCGATCCCATATTCCGAATTTCTTTGCTTACAGAAAGGGAGATGCCATTCTCAGGTATATGAGGTACTCAACCAGGTTCTTCAGCACAGGCTATTTCCGTAGCCAGGGCCTGCGCCAGGAAGGGGACAAGTACGTTTTATTCCAGCGACTGGAAGTGCCTTATTATCACCCCCTCCCGGCTGAATACAGGAATCCGAAGGGAGATTATAAACATTCTCCAAGTATCGATGACAGATTCTGGAGTAAGATGGATTTCGAACACCGGCCAACGACCATGAAAATTCTGGAAACATCTATTTCACTGGAAGAGGAAAACGGCAGGAGCGAGCTGACTTTCCTGACCACAGGATCGGAGAAAGTTCCGGTTACAATAGAACTTTGTTTCGATGTTAACGGTAAACTGACAGGTGTGACCAATGCTAATACCGGTACTGACAACTATTTCCTCGAAGATGGATACGGTAAATATCAGGCAGGGAATGATGTAATTGAGTTCGGTCCGGGGGTGGTTGCCCACAGAGGCATTCAGGGCCTTGAAGGTGAAAAATACAGTACACACTCAGGAAACCTGAGGACTCCGGGCCTACACGTCTACCTCACAGGAATTACTCCATTCGAACATAAAATAGTCTTCTTCTGACAGGTTAATGAGGTTAGTCATATTACAGGCAATATATGACAAGTTGATTGGGGGTTTCATTTACTGATGTGGATCATTAGTGTCAGAGGAATACTTGAATGAGTGAGATTGGTGATCTCACTCATTCTCTTTTTACCCGGTTTAAGTTCTACCCGGTGCTCCCATTGGCACCATTTTTATATGCCGATACATATTCGGTGGGTGTTACTTTCATTATCCTCTTGAACTGGTAATTAAAATGTGACAGGTTATTGTATCCACTCTCATATGAAGCATTCGAGATTGCAACATTCTCTTCTATCATCAACTTGCATGCATGACCTATTCTGATTTCGTTGAGAAATGCGAACAGGGTCTTACTTGTGTGTTTCTTAAAGTACCTGCATAATGCTGTAGGACTCATGTTTACAATCCTGCTGATATCATCCAGGCTGATCTGCTGTGTAAAATTTGTGACAAGGAATTCATGTATCTTGTTGAAACGATAAAAATCATATGAGTTTAACAGCTTTGAATACCCCAGACTTGACTGAAAGCTGTACTCGGCTGAACCTGCCATAATATCCAACAGTAAGATTAACTCTGTTATCCTGTGTATGCCTTTTACCCTGAAGATCTTTAACATCTGCTTTCCTAAAACTTCCCTGGCCTTTCCGTTAAACCTGATCCCACGTTTTGATTTCTCCAGTAAATCCTTTATCGGGCTCATTTCAGGAGTATTAATAAAATCAGCACCGAAAATATCCCTGTTAAACTGGATGATAAGGGCTTTTATACCTTCATTTGTTGTGCCGTTCATATACTTTATATTGCTTTTCCACCAGTGAGGAACATTCTCTCCGATAATTGTAATATCACCGGCACTAAAACTGTTAATGCAATCACCAATGTAACTGGTACCGGAGCTTTTTACAACATAAAGAATCTCAATCTCAGGATGAAAATGCCATGGCACTGTAAAATGTGGTTTTTCTTCGTCAAATATTATAACAGACTGTGACGGAGGTGTTACCAGCTTCTGATAAAACGGTTTCATATTTATTGATTATTTGCAAGTATTTTTTATTAGCTGTCAGAAAGGCTAATATAACATTATATGTAGATAAAAAAGAGATAATTTCTTAAAAAAACATTAACTACTTTTATTTTAAATGATAAATACTGAGCTGTCATATGTAATGTACTGACAGCTAAAAATGTAGAACGAGAAGCCTGTCAGAATATGCATGCAAAAGTTTTAACCTTTGGAGAAATAATGCTCAGATTGTCAACTGAGCGTTATGAACGGTTCAGCCAGGCCGGTAGTTACAAGGCTACCTTTGGGGGAGGTGAAGCCAATGTGGCAGTCTCCCTTGCAAATTTCGGGCTGAATGTTGACTTCGTCACACGCCTTCCCGGCAATGACATTGGTCAGGCCTGCCTGATGGATTTACGCCGATACAATGTGGGAACATCCCGGATAGTCACCGGAGGTGAAAGACTGGGTATCTACTTTATTGAAACAGGTGCAGTTGCACGCGGAAGTAAAGTAATTTATGATCGCTCCCATTCTTCGATCTCGGATATTAAACCAGGAATGCTGAATTGGGATAATATTATGGAAGGTGCCAGTTGGTTCCATTGGACCGGTATTACCCCTGCAATATCGGAGGGGGCAGCAGAAGTCTGCAGGGAAGCAATAGCGACAGCTAACCGCAAAGGTATAACTGTTTCTGTAGATCTTAATTACAGAAAGAATTTGTGGAACTGGGGGAAAAAAGCTTCTGAGGTAATGCCGGAACTGGTAACCGGTTGCGATATAATCCTGGGAAATGAAGAAGACGCTGAGAAAGTCTTCGGAATTCATCCTGATGGTGTTGATGTTTTAAGTGGAAATATTAAAGCTTCAGCATATGAATCAGTTTGCCGTCAGATAAAGGCAAGGTTTCCCAGAGCCAATAAAGTGGTGATTACACTGAGAGGTTCCATCAACGCAAATCATAATACCTGGAGCGGAGTTCTCTTCGATGGCAATAAAATACTAGAGTCCCGGAATTATGACATTACTCATATCGTCGACAGAGTCGGCGGCGGCGACAGTTTTATGGCCGGATTAATCTACGGTCTGATCTGCTTCCCGGGCGACGATCAGTTCGCTTTGGATTTTGCAGTTGCCGCTTCCTGCCTCAAACATACAATACATGGGGATTATAACCTGGTTTCTGTTAAGGAGGTAGAAAATCTCATGAAAGGAGACAACTCAGGGCGTGTATCAAGATAATTTTAAAAAACCGGCAAATACCAGACAGACCTGTAATCCACTGTATTATGAAAGATTGGAGTTCTCTCACCGATGGCAAAACCATTAAGAAGTAACATAGTTGCTTACAGAAAAATGAAGTAATAAAATATCAAATCGACAACTCTGCTAATGAATTTGAAAAGATCAGAATCTGCTCACAAAGCAGCTGTTAATAAGAAAATAACTGACTCCAACTCCAGCCTGCATCTGATACAGCCTGACTGTGGCTTTCCTTACGAAAGTCCGTCAGCTGAAAGTATTGAAGACAGACTTGATCGAATGCTCGTGTTTCTTGACAGGGAGACTCCTGCAGGACTTGTCAATCAGACCGCGGGAGATCCAATTAAGGATTTTTCGAACATAACCAGGAGCTCTCAATTTGAACCGGGTGCGTTCAGGGTGATCAGTTATGAGATGGGAATTCTATACGCTGGAATGCTTAAGGCATCTGTAGTTCTGAACAAGAAAAAATTTGCGGATTATGCTTTCAGAAGGTTGGATCTGATTGCAGAAATATGCCCGTGGTTTAAAGGACTCGAAGATCAAAATCCGGAATACTCCTCCCCTGTTCATTCAGTTCTGCATCCTGAATCATTGGATGATGCCGGGACCATGGCTGCAGCACTGATAATGGCTGACAAAATGAGGAAGAACAGTGCATACTCTCCACTGACAGACAATTACACCAATTTTGTATGCAATAAACAATTTCGCCTCAGTGATGGCTCTTTTGCGAGGAACCGTCCGTATGCCAGGACTCTTTGGATTGATGATCTCTATATGAGTGTATCTCTGTTGTCACAATTAGGATTGACTACCGGCGACAATATGTATTTTGATGAGGCAGTTAAACAGGTTATGTTGTTCTCAGACAAGATGTTTAACCGTGAGCTTGGGTTGTTTGCACACGGTTGGGGTCAAAACGCTCCTTACCGCTCAAAATTTTACTGGGGACGAGCTAATGGCTGGGCACTTATGGCAATGGCTGAATTGCTGGATACATTCCCTGAATCGGGCAAAAACAGGAATACCATTCTGGATTTGTTCATTTCTCATCTGAGAGGGATTGCCGCAGTGCAATCCGGATCCGGATTGTGGCACCAGTTGCTGAACAAGATCGATTCCTATACGGAATCCTCAGCCTCAGCTATTATTATCTACTGTATGGCTAAGGCAATAAACAGGGGATTCGTATCTGCAAAGGATTTTGGACCGGCTGCTGTACTCGGATGGAATGCCCTGGCTGAACGTATCAACGAAGAAGGACATATCGAAGGAATTTGTGTTGGCACCGGAATGGGATTCGAACCTGTGTTTTACTATAATCGCCCGGTAAGCATTTACGCGGCTCACGGGTATGGGCCAACCATCATGGCCGGAACAGAAATTTTACAGCTGATAAGAAATCATAACTTAATAAATTACGATGGAGCACTGGTCTTTGATTATACTAAAATTGATTAATACCTGCCTTCATAATTGATGACTCTGAACAATTAAAACTAATAGAGAGGATTTTTTACCATGTACGGATTAAACTTGATTGATATTATTGTTATTATTATATACTTCGCTGCAATTATCGCCATAGGAATCTGGGCAAGCCTTCGTATAAAAAACCAGGAAGATTATCTGCTGGGAGGCAGGAAATTTGGAAGACTGGTTCAGACTTTTGCCAGTTTTGGACAGGCTACCTCTGCTGATGGTCCGGTCGGTACCGTAACGACCACTTTCAAGAATGGAGCGGCCGGAATCTGGAGCTCTCTTTTAATGGTCTTTGCTACGCCTATGTACTGGATAACCTCCCCATGGTTAAGAAGGATGAGGGTTTTGACATTGGGCGACTTCTATGAAGAGCGTTTCGGTTCAAAGAAAATGGCTGCCGCATATGCCATAATAGGCGCCATAGGTATGATGGGGCTTATCTCTGTTGGCTATGTGGCGATGAATAAAACCATCCTGGCTATTACTCCCAAGACGGTTCAGGAATATACTCCCGGGGAAAAGAAGGAGTATGACCGCGCAATGGTGCTGAATTCACTTGAAGAACGTGACTATGCCAGTCTGACTGTACAGGAACAGGCCCAGCTTAAAGAATTGAGGATTGAGCAGCCCCGTTCAGTCTTCTCATATTTCAATGAGTCAATAGTTGTCTGGATCGTCTGCCTGGTAATTATCATATATGCAGTATTTGGCGGATTGGAGGCAGCCTTTTATACTGACATGTTGCAGGGAGTCTTTATAATTATACTGTCATTTCTGCTGATT
This sequence comes from Bacteroidales bacterium, assembly GCA_034002885.1. Taxonomy (GTDB): domain Bacteria; phylum Bacteroidota; class Bacteroidia; order Bacteroidales; family VadinHA17; genus LD21. Next base: position 19,569 of record JAVEZS010000033.1, on the reverse strand, counting down.
CCCTTCTCCTGGGTAAGGATCAAAAATGTCTACGGTGCCGGTTCCGGAGACTCAGCTATGAACATTTTACATGATAAATTACCTCAGGCATTCTTTGAGATTTTCGGTTCCCCTACCCTGATTGATTTTACCTGGTATTTTATTATCACAGCATCCCTGGTAGCGGCAGTAACGGTTGTTACTCAACCAAACCAGCTGGTTACAAATGCAGCCGCTAAAGACGAATACTCTGCACGATTCGGTATGGTTACCGGCGGATTTATAAAACGCTTCTGTACTATTATGTGGGGCCTGGTAGGTCTTTCTGCTGTTTTACTCTATACCGGTAAAGTACACAATCCTGACCTGGTGTGGGGCTATGCCATCCATGATCTGCTGGGGCCCGCAAAACTTGGCCTTGTCGGTTTCATGATCTCATCAATGATGGCGGCTCTGATGTCTACTGCTTCTGCCCTCATGCTAACCGTATCAGGATTGATGCTTCACAATGTATACAAACCTCTGGTGCCGGGCAAGTCAGAGAAACACTATGTCTGGATTGGCAGGATTTTCGGTGGCGCTTTCCTTGCGGGCGGAGCTCTTATCGCTACCCAGTTCGACAGTATTCTTGAGATCCTGAAATTCATATGGGAGTTCTTTGTGATATTTGCTGCAGCATTCTGGCTTGGTTTGAAATGGAGACGCGCAAACAGGCAGGGAGCCTGGACTTCAATCCTTGTTACCCTTTTCGTTTTCTATATTTTGCCGGTAATTATCCCGTTATTGGTCCCTTCAATGAAGCAAAATCCCGAGTTGCTGGTCCAAACCGAACCTGCCCCTATCATGCGTTCCTACACTGCCCGTGATACTGATGTTGCAGACCGCATGAAAGAGATTACTCACTGGAATCTGATGAAGGAAGCAGGAACCCCTGTTGGTGAACCTCCTGCAGAACTTAAAGTGGGTGACACATTCTCAAAAACATATGACCTCCCGGCTAAAGCCATTTTCTGGTCAAAACAACCTTCAATAAATAATGACGGCTCTCTTGAAGCCCGCGGTTATCTTTTCCCTGAATTGTTGCTTCTATACAAAATGGGCATTCCTTTGAATCATAAACCTTATGCTTTGAATGAAACAATCAGGATGCTCATAAGACTCATATTCCCGTTCATCCTGTTAATCATTGTGTCATTACTAACAAAACCGCAAAACGATGAAAAGACCTTACACTTCTTCCTTAAAATGCGAACACGCGTTCGTGGTCTGGGGTCGGAAACTGACGAAAATGATCTGAAAGAAGCATATGCTAATCCTGAAAAGACAAAAACAATCCTGGCTTTCCCGAATACCTCCCTTGAAATCTATAAATGGAACAAACAGGATTTTTTCGGATTCCTGATCTCAATCGGGGTGGTATTACTGGTTATCGGAACTCTGTTCTTCTTTGTTAATCTGGGAGGAAACTAAATTTTTGCCGGAAGCCTTGTAGCCAGATCAATTCTGCCTGGCATCCGGCTAATATTTTTGAAGGTAATGATAAATGACAATAAAACCGAAGTAAGTCTATTTTTACACTCAGACAGCACGAAGTACCTGAGTACAGTCAGTTCAGAATCAGGTGACTTGTTTGAGGCTCTCGGACATCACGGACCGGCTGTCGAAAATGAATGGATGGCATTAAGGCTGTATTTCAATTATAAAACGTCTATTGACCTGTATTCAAAATCCAGACCTGGGCTTGAACTACGGGAAACCTGCTGGTACCCGACACCGGAACAACAAAAAAATGGCTGGGGAGCTGACTATTATATTGTTGGTGAAACAGTCGGCCTTGGTGGTGTACGCTTATGGAATGGTCAGAATGTTCAATTTTTAGATCCGGTAACTAACCGTACAGCTGTTGTCAATAAGGGACTCTCATCTTCATACATGGAAATAATATCTGAAGGGATTTCTTTTAACGGAGAAAAAACAGATGTGATGGTAAGGGTTACTGTTTTCTCAGGCAAGAGAAATGCTATGGTTGAGGCATTCCCTTTAACGAATTCCCCTGTTCAATTTGCTACCGGGCTGAATTATCACGATGGTATTGAGGTTGTGCAAAGGAATGGCCTGATCGCTACGTGGGGAGTTCATCCGCCCGATGTCGCGGCTGAGCCAAACGCCATTGGAGCAGCGATCATTTACTGTGAAGATGACTTCCTTATGAAACAGGATGATGGTAAACAGATCCTGCTTATATCCAAACCTGCCAGATACATGAAAACATGTATTTCATCTGCTAACGCAAGAGAACCGGAAATCAACACACTTGAAAAATTTCTAAGGCTCATCGATCAGTAAGATCATCATCCGGACTCTCAAAAATAAGTAAGGTAACACACCCTGTCATATCTTACTTGTTGATAAGACATTTTGCCATTTCAAATAAGGATGAAGATGCACACTAAATGAACCAGGAATAAACTAAGTCTATTACCCTGAGCGGACATAATTATTTCATTTGGATTAGCTACGACAAGAAATTTCCGTATAAAACAAGTTAATATAACATCATATGTTGATAATAATGCCCAAAGAATATACATTATGTCTCCTTACTTTTATTCCTGAACAATTTAAAAAAACAACAGTACATACGCCTTGATCCAAGGATGGAGTTTATTGTACAGAAAATTGGGAAGTAATTTACATATCATTGATAAAGAGGATTTTAATTTGCCAACCAGAGTGTGTGGCACCGCCCGGAGAGGATCGATTATTGAGATTTAACCTTGAATGCTATTGACCACGTTCTTATGACACTTAAAGAAATTAATGCAGCCAAACCATATAGTAAATGCAATTTGCTTTTAGAGGCGGCCAATGAGGAGATATATCAGGACATTTCATCTGACAGAGCCGGATGGAACCTATTGAATTTCAATGCAAGAATTATTAAACCAGGGCAAAAATGGAAAGGCAGCACCGGTAGCAATGAGTATCTGTTCGTGCTGATGGGGGGCAATTTCGAAGCAATTACCTCCGCTGGAACCTGGAAAACAGTAAACGGAAGAAGAAATCCGTTCAGCGGATTGCCTCACGCTCTGTATCTGCCGCCGCAAACCAACTATGAAATAATACCGGTTGGAGGTCCACTGGACATAGCTTGTGGATGGTCTCCTTCAGATGAAATATTCCCTGCCGGTTTTATAACCCCTGCTGATGTTGAAAACATGGGAATTGAGCTTCGCGGAGGAGATAATGCAAGCCGGCAGATAAACCGGATTTTACCTCCAGGTTCACAATGCCACCGGTTGGTATGTGTTGAAGTATATACACCTTCGGGTAACTGGAGCTCCTTCCCTGCCCATAAACATGACAGGAGAAAGGCAGATCCGTTGACAGGCAAGCTGACTGAAGCTGATCTTGAAGAGATTTATTTTTATAAGACTGAGAAGCCTCAAGGCTTTGCATACCAGAAAATATACAACGATGACCGGAGCCTCAACGAACTGGCAGAGGCTCACAACAATGATGTTATCCTTATCCCTGAAGGCTACCACCCGGTGGTCGCATGTCACGGATACAACATCTACTATCTGAATTTTCTGGCCGGGAGTGATCAGAGCCTGGCAAGTACCGATGACCCCGATCATAAGTGGATATACGGAACATGGAAGGGAATGGATCCAAGGTTGCCACTGGTGACTGCTGACATGAATGATGCCTGATGTTCTGCACCTGCTGTATGAGGGACTCCGGTCCTGATCATACCTTCGAGGCAGTACCGTAAGACGTAAGCTAATTATTTCACACCTGGAATAAAAAATAATCGAAATAATAATCAGAGACATGATGGAAGAAAAAACAAATGAGAACAAGGATTTTAAAAGCGTCCTTCATGAGATGACAAAAACAACAAAAACTGTTCTTTGGAATGATTCCTGCTCGATAGAAGAGCTGACATGGTCCATTGGACACGGTGCAATAGGAGCAACCTGCAATCCTGTTATTGTCGGTTCGGTACTCAAACAGGAATGGGAGCAATGGAAAGACAGGATTCCGCAAATTATTAAGCAGTTACCCTCTGGTACTGAGGACGAAATTGCATGGAAGTTGATTGAAGAGATGTCAATAAAAGCAGCCTCCTTGCTGAAACCTGCATTTGACAGGGAAAATGGTAAAAATGGCAGGTTGTCTATACAAACAGATCCCAGGCTATACAGAGATCCGGCCAGAATTCTTGCCCAGACAGAACATTTTAACAACCTGGCGTCAAACATGATCATAAAAATTCCTGTGACAAAAGCAGGACTGGTGGCAATAGAGGAGGCTACTTTCAGGGGAATAAGCATCAATGCCACAGTCAGCTTTACGCTTCCTCAGGCCCTGGCAGTAGCCGAAGCAGTAGAAAGAGGTTTGGTCAGACGTGAAAAGAAGGGTCTGGACATAAGCACAATGGGGCCTGTTTGTACCATTATGGTCGGAAGACTTGATGACTGGCTGAGAAATGTGGCAGAAAAGGAAAATCTGACACCTAATCCCGGAGTACTTGAATGGGCCGGTGTCGCAGTAATGAAAAAAGCCTATCGGATTTACCGGGAAAGAGGTTACAGAACAAGACTTCTCAGCGCAGCTTTCAGAAATCATCTTCACTGGTCTGAATTTATTGGCGGAGATATGGTGATTTCACCTCCGGCTAAATGGCAGAAGAGGTTCATAAATTCCGGAATATCCGTAGAAAACAGGATTGAAAAGCCTGTAGCTCCGGAAATCATTGCTGAACTTGAAGCCAAATTCCCGGAATTCAGAAAAGCTTACTATGAGGATGGTATGAAACCTGAAGAGTTCGATGATTTCGGAGCAACAGTTAAAACACTCAGGCAATTCTGCCAGGCAACCACTGACCTTATTCAGGTTGTACGTGACATGATGCTTAAGTAAACCTATTTGAAGTCTGTAAGAAGCTGATAAAATGAAAATAACTGTAGGGCAAGCTGTAATAAGATTCCTGAAATGTCAGTATGTGGATTTTAACGGAGAGGAAAAACCGTTTTTCGCAGGTTGTCTTGGAATATTCGGACATGGAAATGTTGCCGGAATAGGTGAAGGTCTGCTTGAGAATCCTGATTTCAGATATTACATCACCAGGAATGAACAGGCGTCAGTGCACATAGCAATAGCTTATGCTAAAATGAAAAACCGGCTGGGAACCTTTGCCTGCACTTCATCTATAGGCCCGGGAGCAACCAATATGGTGACAGGAGCTGCATGTGCCACGATTAACCGGATGCCTGTGCTTCTACTCCCTGGTGACATTTTTGCGAGACGCAATGTTGCTCCCGTATTACAGCAGTTGGAATCACCGTCCTCACAGGATGCATCTGTGAATGATTGCCTGAGACCGGTTTCAAAGTACTGGGACAGAATTGAGAGGCCGGAGCAGCTTATAACTGCTTTACCGGAGGTCATGAGAGTCCTGACTTCACCGGCTGATACCGGGGCTGTCACCTTATGCCTGCCACAGGATGTCCAGGCTGAAGCCTTTGACTTCCCCGAAGAACTCTTCAGAAAAAGGGTATGGAGAATTCCCCGGCCAAGACCTGACACCGCCTTGCTGAATAAGGCTGCCTCTATGATCAGAGCCTCTGAAAAACCAGTTATTATTGCAGGCGGAGGTGTGATGTACAGTGATGCCGTCAAGATCCTGAAAAAATTTGTCGAGAAAACCGGGATTCCTGTTGCAGAGACATTTGCAGGGAAAGGATCGTTACCTTATGATCATTCGTGCAACCTTGGCGCAGTCGGTGCAACAGGCACTCCCGGAGCCAACGAGATAACACAACAGGCTGACCTTGTGATAGGTATCGGCACCCGTTACAGTGATTTTACAACAGCCTCCAAAACTGCCTTCCAGAATCCCGATGTCAGGTTTATAAACATAAATGTCGCAGAGTTTGATTCCTACAAACATGGTGCTATTCCCCTTACATCAGATGCAAGGGCATGCCTGGAAGAGTTATCAGAAATGCTGGAAGATTACAGGGTTCCGGAAAATTATCGTTCCAGGATAAAGGAATTGAACCAGGCCTGGGACAAAACAGTAAGTGATCTCTGTAAAGTCTCCGGTCGCCTGCCGGTCTCTCAGGCAGAGGTAGTGGGTGTAGTGAACGAGTTTTCAGGGCCCCGTGACGTTGTACTTTGTGCCGCAGGAAGTCTCCCGGGAGACCTGCATAAACTATGGCGTACTGTTGATCCCAAAGGATTCCACCTTGAATATGGCTATTCAACAATGGGATATGAATGTGCAGCCGGAATAGGTGCAAGAATGGCATGTCCTGACCGTGAAATCTATGTAATGGTTGGTGACGGGAACTACCTGATGATGAATAATGAGATTGTAACCGCAATTCAGGAAGGAATTAAAATAACAATAATACTTCTTAACAATAACGGATTTGGAAGCATAGGAAATCTGTCCCAGTCATTGGGAACTCAGCGCTTCGGCACCAGATACCGGTATCGCAATGAAAAAACAGGGCAACTTGACGGTGACATATTGCCGGTTGACCTGGCACAGAATGCCCGCAGCCTTGGGGCATTCGTTATAGAAGCATCAGATACAGATTCACTGAAAAGTGCGTTGAAGGTGGCCCGGGCCCAGGACCGTACCACTGTAATCACCATTGAAACTGATTTGTATAAAAGCATCCCCGGTTACGGATGGTGGGAAGTTGCAGTTTCTGAAGTCTCAGAAATTGAGTCAGTCAGGCTGGCTTATGATAACTACCTGGTTAATAAGAAAAAACAAAAATACTTTTTAGGAAACGATTAATATTTTTTATTATGGCTTCAAAAATAAAGAACTACATAAACGGTAAATGGATCGAAACAAAGGGGACAGAATACCTTGATGTAATAAATCCCGCAACCTCGGAATGCCTGGCCAGGGTACCTGCAGGTTCTCGCGAAGATGTAGATTATGCCTCAGAATCAGCTCATCACGCATGGAGTGACTGGAAGAATACTCCGGCAGTAAAAAGAGTACAGTACCTGTTCCGGATGAAACAGATACTTGAAGACAACGTTGAAGAGATCGCTTCAGTTTGCACAAGGGAAAGCGGAAAGACTTTCTCCGAATCAAAGGCTGAGATGGTCAGGGCCGTTGAAAATATAGAGGTAGCCTGCAATATTCCAAAACTCATGCAAAGTGACTTTTCGGAGAACATAGCAACAGGTATCGATGAATTCTATATCAGGCAGCCTCTAGGAGTCGGAGCGTGCATCGCTCCCTTCAATTTCCCTATAATGATTCCTTTCTGGTTTATGCCATATGCAATTGCCTGCGGCAATACTTATATTGTAAAACCCTCTGAAAAGGTCCCTCTTACCATGACCCGTATCTTTGAATTGTTCGAAGCAGTAAACCTGCCTGCGGGAGTACTGAATATGGTCCACGGGGGAAGTGAGACGGTAGATTCAATCCTGGAGAACAAACTTATACCTGCCATCAGTTTTGTGGGTTCAACAATAGTTGCAAAACACATTTACCAGACTGGTGTAAGCCATGGTAAACGAGTTCAGGCTCAGGGAGGAGCGAAGAATCCCGTGGTTGTAATGCCAGATGCTGATGAGGATACAGCAGTGCGAATCATTGCAGACAGTGCCTTCGGTTGCGCAGGCCAAAGATGTCTTGCCGCTTCGATTGTGATAACGGTAGGCAGTACCGGAAAAGAATTTGCTGATAAGATCGTTAAAGCAGCAAAGGCTAAAAAGGTGGGAAACGGTCTTGATGAGGGAGTCGAAATGGGACCTGTCATTACTGCTGGTAGTAAACAACGTATCGAAAGACTGATTGAAAAAGGGTTGACCGACGGCGGTAAATTACTCCTGGATGGAAGAGGCATCAAAGTGCCGGGCTATGAAACCGGTAATTTCATCGGGCCCACGGTAATTGAACTGGCCAATACCAAAAATGAAATCTATAACACTGAAGTATTCGGGCCGGTCCTCTGTATCGTTCATGCCGACAGTCTTGACAAAGCCATTGAACTTGTAAATGCCAGCCAATATGGCAACTCTGCCTGCATATTTACCAGGAGCGGAAATGCTGCCAGGAAGTTCAGACATGAAGTATTAGCCGGGAATGTAGGTATAAATATAGGTATAGCTGCTCCAATGGCCTTTTTCCCCTTCAGCGGGTGGAAAGAGAGCTTCTTTGGCGACTTGCACGGCCAGTCTTTGCACGCAATTGAATTTTATACCCAGACAAAAGTAGTAATTGAACGCTGGCATGATGAATGGGCCAGAAAATTCTGAAATCAGCTTTTACTATTCACTTTAGACTATTCCAAATACCTGATAAAGATGATTAAAGTAGCCAATGCACCCTGCTCCTGGGGCGTCCTTGAATTCGAGCTTGAGCGAGAACCAGCCGGATATGAACAAGTCCTTGATGAGATTAAATCAACCGGATATTCCGGAACCGAACTCGGAGATTGGGGATTTATGCCTGTCGATCCATCCGTTTTGAGACAAGAGCTGGATAAAAGAACCCTGACTCTTGTCGGTGCTTTTGTGCCAGTATTCCTGAAAGACAAATCTACACATCGTGAGGGTATTTCAACAGCAGTAAAAACTGCCGGGCTAATGGCTGACGCCGGTTTCCCTGAGGCATTTATTGTACTCGCCGACAATAACGGTACGGTTGAAGAACGCACCCTGAACGCCGGAAGAATTACTGACTCAATGGGATTGTCTACAGGTGAATGGAAGATTTTTGCTCAAGGGGCAGAGGAGGTTGCAAGGCAGGTTAAAAACGAAACAGGTCTACGTACCGTTTTCCATCATCACTGTGCAGGCTATGTTGAAACACCCCGGGAAATTGAAACACTTCTCAGCCTCACGGACCCGGCTCTGCTCGGCCTGGTTCTTGATATGGGTCATTATGTCTTCGGAGGAGGAGATCCGCTTGGGACCCTGAAGAAATACAGGGAACGTATCTGGCATATACACTATAAGGACTGTGAACCCACGATTGCTGACAGTTCCAGGGCTCAAAGATGGAACTATTTCAAGTCAATTGAAAATGGAGTATTCTGTGAACTTGGCAAAGGTTCTGTTGATTTTAAAGCTATTACAGCCGAACTAATAAATCAGAACTATTCCGGCTGGATTGTCGTCGAACAGGATGTCCTCCCCGGAATGGGAAATCCTAAACAGTGTGCTCTCCGTAACAGACAATATCTCAACTCAATAGGTCTGTAAAAGACCTGAAACTTCCATAAATCTAAACCTATGACAAAACTAAAAATTGGCGTGATCGGTACAGGACGGATAGGGAAAGTCCATATCGCAACATTGGTGCAGAGTGTCCCGCAGGCTGAAGTAGTAGCCGTAGCTGACATTGATCTGGATTCAGCAAAACAGGTAGCTGAAAAATTTGGAATAATGTCTGTTACAGCTCATCCCGAAAATATAATTGCTAATAATGAAATCGATGCCGTCGCCATCTGCTCATCAACAGATACACATGCCCATTACATCATACAAGCAGCTGAGGCTGGCAAGCATATCTTCTGTGAAAAACCTGTAGATCTGTCTATCAGCGTGATACAAGCCGCAATTGACGCAGCATCCAAGGCAGGAGTCAAACTCATGCCTGGATTCAACCGTCGTTTTGATCCGAATTTCATGAAATTAAGACAGCTGGTCTCAGAAGGTGAAGTTGGTGATCCGCACATTCTGAAGATTACATCCCGTGATCCGGCACCTCCCCCGGCAAAATACAGTGCAGTCTCAGGAGGAATGTTCATGGATATGACTATTCATGACTTTGATATGGCCAGATTCATGATTGGCAGTGAGGTTGTGGAAGTCTTTGTAAAAGCTGCCGTAATGGTAGACCCTGAACTGGGAAAAGCAGGAGATGTAGACACTGCTGTCATAACCCTGACATTTGCCAACGGAGCAATTGGGGTGATTGATAACAGCCGAAAAGCTGTCTATGGATATGATCAGCGGGTAGAGGTTTTTGGGTCAAAGGGAATGTGTTGTGTAGACAATAATTATGCTGACAATCACCACCTGTACAATAAATCAGGTGTCCATGGCTCCCTGCCGTTGAATTTCTTTATGGACAGATACACAGAAGCATATGCAAATGAAATGAAAGCGTTCTGCAATGCAGTTCTGAATGACCTGCCCCTGCAGGTATCCGGCTATGACAGCCTGATGTCTGCTGCAATTGCATTTGCAGCCAGGAAATCTGTCCTGGAGAACCGAATTGTGAAAATAACTGAGATAATTTAGTACAATGTGTCCAGGGAGAGACCCTGACCTGGTTAAAGCAAAGACATTTCTGTATCGGGAAGTAAGCCGGGATTGTCGCAGATACGCAGACCAGTCACGGGAAACAGGTTTCTGATCCATCATTTCTGAATGAGGAATAACAAGATCAGATGTTTAGTCTGCCTGCTGATACAGGAAATAATTGACTTTTTCTATATTGTAATATTTAAAACCTTATCATGAAAACCATAGCAGAAATCCGATTTGCCGCACATCCGGGTGATGTAAAACATTGGGATAGTGAGCGCATCCGAAAGGAACACCTGATCCAGGACCTCTTTGAAGAAAACACAGTTAAAATGGTATACTCACTGTATGACCGGATGATCGCCGGAGGAGCCATGCCAGCAGGTGAATCACTTAAACTCGAAGCTATTGATGAGATAAAGGCTCCATACTTTCTTCACCGACGTGAGCTTGGTATATATAACGTCGGAGGAAAGGGAACTGTGAGGGTAGATGATTCCATGTATACCCTTGATTTCAAGGAAGCTCTCTATATCGGAAGCGGTGACCGCGAAGTGATCTTTGAAAGTAATGACAAGTCTCATCCTGCACTTTTCTATTTCTGTTCAACTCCGGCTCACCGGAATTTCCCTGATAAAAAAATAACAAAAAATGATGCTATTTCAGTCGAGCTTGGATCATCCGAAGCGTCAAACAACAGGGTGATAAACAAGATGATTGTGAACCAGGTCTTGGAAACATGCCAGCTTCAGATGGGCATGACCGAGCTGAAACCGGGAAGTGTTTGGAATACAATGCCTCCGCATACACACAGCAGACGCATGGAGGTATACTTTTACTTTGAAGTACCTGAAAGTGATACTGTATGCCATTTCATGGGTGAACCTACCGAAACAAGGGTAATATGGATGAAAAACAACGAAGCAGTCCTGTCACCTCAATGGTCAATTCATGCTGCTGCAGCCACATCCTGCTATACTTTTATCTGGGGTATGGGTGGAGAAAACCTGGATTACGGCGATCAGGACTTCCTGAAACCAGGCGATCTCAGATAGCAGAACATGCTACAATCGGTTGCCGGTCTACTTTGAATTACTATTAATATTATTGTTAAAACTAAAGCATGAGTAAAGACTTATTTAATCTGAAAGGACAAATTGCACTGGTCACAGGCGCTTCCTATGGAATCGGCATGGCACTTGCCAAAGCTTTTGCACATGCAGGAGCCACAATAGTTTTCAATGATCTTTTCCCCGAAAAGGTGAAATCAGCTCTTGACATCTATAGAAGTGAAGGTATCAATGCACATGGTTATGTTTTCGATGTGACGAATGAAGCAGAGGCAAAATCCCATGTTGAAAAGATAACTCATGAAGTTGGCCCTGTAACTATCCTGTGCAATAATGCAGGCATTATAAAAAGGATTCCCGCGCTCGAAATGAGTGCATCGGAATTCCGGGAAGTTATTGAAGTTGACCTCACAGGTCCATTCATTATGTCAAAAGCAGTTGCACCCGGGATGATAAAAAATGGGGGTGGTAAGATTATCAATATCTGTTCCATGATGAGTGAGTTGGGACGTGAGACTGTATCAGCATACGCATCTGCAAAAGGAGGTCTGAAAATGCTTACAAAAAACCTGGCCTGCGAGTGGGCAGAATTCAATATTCAGGTAAATGGCATAGGCCCAGGATACATCGCCACACCACAAACCCAGCCTCTGCGCGCAGAAGGACATCCATTCAATTCCTTCATTATCGGTCGCACCCCTGCTGCCAGGTGGGGAACACCTGAAGACCTATGCGGCCCGGCTGTTTTCCTCGCTTCTTCTGCCTCAGACTTTGTAAACGGCCATATACTTTATGTTGACGGTGGAATCCTTGCATATATCGGCAAGCAACCTAAATGATTCCGGTTACATGAAATGAGAATAGTGTCTTAAGTGTTCTTTCCAGCGTGTTCATGATGTGTGACAGGAAAAATATGTAACTGCAGTGCCCGGTGTACTCACAGTTGACTTATGTACCCGGAGTATGATTATACCATTCAGATAAATACGGGCATCAAAAAACAGCCTGAGGTTTTCTCTGACAATTCTTTCAGCGAATAGTGTCAGAGCTTCTCCCTCATCAGAAATGAGCAGAAGTGCTTGCTTTGAGCTTTTCTTTATCAGGCTGGTAGCTAAGAATAAAGGTTCATTGCGATTCCTCAACAGCTGTCTGAAGACAATTGTTGTTAAGACACCTTTATGCACATTCTGATAGTCCTGAGGGCGTTTCCCTCTGCTTCGGCAGCCAGGAAGCCGTAACATTTTTGCCAGAGAAACGTCAATAAAGCTACATTAATAATCAGAATTTCCCATGTGGGTCATTTTTTTTTCGCTAATTTTCGCCATGTCCCAAAATACTTACAAATCAATGAGAGAAATAGATAAATACTCCTTTGGAATAGGGGACCGGTTCTCACATCAGGGCAGGGCTCAGCTTGAAGCACTGGTACTGGCATCTACTGAATTAAACATAAACATTACACCGGTCTGGAACAAGTCAAACAGGGAACATAATATTGTCCATTCAGTGCCTGCAGACACCAGGGCTGAGGCAGATGATGCAGTGAAGGCACTTAATTATACCGGGCCCTATTTCGTTGATGCTGACCATATCAATCTCACCACTGTTGATCGATATATCGAACATTGTGATTTCTTTACACTCGATGTAGCCGACTATATCGGAACGGCAGCAACTGATACCGATATCAGAAGCTTCATGGATTCACACCGCTCGTACTGTGGGGACCTGAAGATACCAGGTGTTACAGAAGCAGTTACCATTACCGAAAAATATCTGAGGGATTTCGCATCCAAATTTCTCCTCGCATTAAAGGAAGCTGCTGCATTATACAGTTACATTGCTTCCAGAAAAGGAGAAGGGAATTTCATTACTGAGGTATCAATGGATGAGGTGGACGAACCGCAGAAACCGATCGATCTCCTCTTTATCCTCAAAGTCCTCGCCGACATGAAAGTACCCGTGCAGACTGTGGCTCCAAAGTATACCGGAAGGTTTAACAAGGGAGTCGATTATGAAGGTGATCCCATTCGCTTTGCACAGGATTTCGAGGAAGACATCCTTGTTATCAAATACGCTGTCAGGCAGTTCGGGCTCCCAAAAAACCTCAAGCTGAGCGTCCACTCAGGAAGCGACAAGTTCTCAATCTACCATGTGATGGGTGATCTTATCCGGAAGCACGACTGCGGTCTTCATCTTAAAACAGCGGGCACAACATGGCTGGAAGAGGTTATCGGTCTCTCACTCGCCGGAGGCAACGGGCTGGACATGGCAAAGAAAATATATCGTATTGCATATTTCAGACGCGAAGAATTGTGCGGCCCCTATACAACAGTCATAGACATCAAACCCGGGATGCTGCCTCATCCTGATATGGTTGACAGATGGGATACACTGAAATTCTCAGGTACCCTGCGTCATGTGCCCGGAGATCCAGACTACAATCCAAGCTTCCGGCAACTGATACACGTCGGATACAAGGTTGCAGCCGAAATGGGAAAAAGCTATACCGACGCACTAATGGAACATGAACAGATAATCTCTACATGTGTCTGGGAAAACATCTATCGGCGTCATATAATACCTCTATTTACATCAGATTAAAAAATCTTCCCATGAAAGAGTATATAAACGATGACTTCCTGCTCCAGAGTGAGTCAGCCCGCCAGCTCTATCACGAACATTCGGAAGGATTTCCCATAATTGACTACCACTGCCACCTCAGTCCCGAAGCCATTGCCACAGACAGGCGCTTCGAGGACCTCGGTCAGCTCTGGCTTGAGGGCGACCATTATAAGTGGCGTGCGATGCGCACCAACGGTATAAGTGAGAAATACATAACAGGAAAGGATACCACTTTCCGAGAAAAATATGACAGATGGGCAGAGACTGTGCCAATGACCATGCGCAATCCGCTCTATGCATGGACCCACCTCGAGCTGAAGAGGGTCTTCGGCGTGGGCAGGCTTCTGAACCCTGATTCGGCTGCTGAGATATGGGAAGAATGCACAGCCCTTCTTCAGCAACCAGGATATACTGCACGCGGACTGATGAAGAAATTCAATGTTGAGGTGGTATGCACCACCGATGACCCCATCGACAGCCTGGAGCATCACAAAACAATAAAAAATCAGGGCTTTGAGATCAGAGTCCTGCCCGCATGGCGACCGGACAGGGCCATGTCACCTGAAGATCCGGCAAAATTCATAGAATATATTAATAAACTGGAAGAAACATCGGGGACTGAGATCAAGGGATTTGCTTCACTAATAGAAGCCCTGCGCGTCAGGCACGCTTACTTCGCTGAAGCGGGATGCGTCATCAGTGACCATGGCATCGAACAGTTCCATGCCGATGACTACACTGAAAAAGAGGTGGGGTATATCCTCCGGAAGGTGCTCTCCGGATCACGCCTGGAAAACGGTGAGATATCAAAGTTCAAGTCTGCCATGCTGTATGAGCTGGCAGTAATGGACAGCGAGAGAGGATGGGTACAGCAGTTTCACTACGGCGCCATCCGCAACAACAACAGCCGGATGTTAGCGCAGTTAGGCCCAGATACCGGATACGACTCCATTGGCGACTTCAAGGTTGCCAGAACACTTTCAAAATTCCTTGACAGGCTGGATGCAGGAGGCAACCTGGCCAAAACGATTCTCTACAACCTCAATCCGAGGGACAATGAGCTGATAGCCACCATGATCGGCAACTTTCAGGACGGTTCGATCCCGGGTAAGATCCAGCTGGGGGCCGGTTGGTGGTTCCTTGACCAGGAGACTGGCATGATCAACCAGCTTAATGCCCTCTCGCTCATGGGTCTTCTCAGCAGGTTCGTTGGGATGCTCACCGACTCGCGCAGCTTTGTCTCATACCCCAGGCATGAATACTTCCGTAGAATTCTCTGCAACATACTGGGAGAAGATGTAGAGAAAGGTAAACTCCCTGAATCTGAACTCGGCACGTTAGGAAAAATGGTCGAGATGATCTCCTACTACAACGCAAAATACTATTTCAAATTCTAAAAATTGTTATTGAATTATGTCATCATTCAGAAAAATCAATGCAGTACTGGCAATGGAAGAGACGGGTCTCGTCCCTCTCTTCTTCCATCCTGATCCGGAGGTATGTAAAAAAGTAATTGCTTCATGCTATGAAGGCGGCGCAAAGGTATTTGAGTTTACCAACAGGGGCTACTTCGCCCATGAGGTCTTTGCCGATGTAAGGAAATGGGCAATCAGGGAGTTACCAGACCTGATGATTGGTGCCGGATCAGTTCCTGACGCCCCCACGGCTGCTATTTTCATGCAGATGGGTGCTGACTTTATCGTTTCCCCGTCTCTGAATCCCGAGGTGGCCAGGATCTGCAACAGGAGAAAAGTGCTCTGGATACCCGGATGCGGAACTGTGACCGAGATTTCACAGGCTGAGGAACTGGGTGCAGAAATAGTGAAAATTTTTCCGGGCTCTGCCGTTGGGGGACCATCATTCGTCAAAGCCGTCAAAGGCCCCTGCCCCTGGACAAGCATCATGCCCACCGGGGGAGTGGATCCGACGGAAGAAAATCTTGGCAAATGGTTCGGGGCTGGTGTAACATGCGTAGGTATGGGTTCGGCGCTGGTGACTGATAAAATAATTAACGCAGGTGACTGGAAAACCCTGGAGAATATGGTGCGAGACACACTCGACCTGATCAGTAAGCTGCGGACAACCCGTAACTGATCGGATCAGGCAGGAAGTCCTGACCGCGAAAACGAACAATGGTATACACCCTTTAGATTATCATTATGTCTTCAAAAACTTCAGTAACCGGGATGACAAACTACCGGTGGGTCATCACCTCATTGTTGTTCTTTTCAGTTGCAATCAACTACATGGACCGACAGGTACTGTCACTTACCTGGAAGGATTTCATTGCGCCCGAATTTCACTGGACCAACAATGATTACGGAACCATCACCGGTCTTTTCTCGATTTTTTATGCAGTCTGCCTGCTTTTTGCAGGAAGGTTTGTTGACTGGATTGACACCAAAAAGGGATTCCTCTGGGCAATAGGCATATGGTCTGCAGGTGCTGTGCTTCACGCATTCTGCGGGATAGCAACCTCAGGCATCACTGCCGGGAAATGGTTCGTCGGTTTTGAGGAGGCACGCATGATAATCGGCACTGTGGATGACATTGGGCTAGTGACTTCAGTAAGTGTCACTCTCTTCATATTTGCCCGTTTTGTACTGGCTCTCGGGGAGGCGGGTAACTTCCCCGCTGCAATCAAGACAACAGCAGAGTTCTTCCCCAAGAAAGACCGTGCCTTCTCAACAAGCATATTTAATTCCGGGGCACAGGTAGGCGCCCTGATAGCACCCATAACCGTACCGGTCATTGCAGCAAAATACGGCTGGGAAATGGCATTCATTGTCATCGGCGCAATTGGTTTCATCTGGATGGGATTCTGGATCTTCATGTACAAAAAGCCTCATGAACACCCTCTGGTAAACAAAGCGGAGCTAGATTACATCTACCAGGATGCTATCGCGGAGACAAAGGCAAACAATAACGTAGCCAAACAGGAAAAGAAGATTCCCTTCCTGCAAACATTCAAATACCGTCAGACTTGGGCTTTCGCCTTCGGTAAATTCATGACTGACGGAGTATGGTGGTTTTATCTTTTCTGGACACCCGCTTACCTGAGTGACGTCTACGGACTGACCTCCGATACCACAATGGCAAAGACTCTGATATTCGTGCTATACGCAATTGTAATGCTCTCTATCATTGGGGGTTGGTTGCCTAAATACTTTGTTGACAAACAGGGTATGAATCCATATGCCGGCCGTATGCGCGCCATGCTGATCTTCGCTTTCTTCCCGCTGCTGGCACTGCTGGCCCAGCCGCTGGGACACACATCCTACTGGTTCCCGATAATAATTATCGGTATAGCCGGAGCCGCACACCAAGCCTGGTCTGCCAATCTCTTTTCCACCATCGGTGACATGTTCCCGAAATCGACTATTGCCACAATTACCGGAATAGGCGGAATGGCGGGCGGTATCGGAGCTTTCATCATCAACAAGGGCTCCGGGGCATTGTTTGACTTCGCATCCGGAACAACCATGGTCGACGGTCAGTCTGCAGTCATGACCAAGGACCTGCTTGCCGACGGTGCCCAGTACCTCACCGGCCCCATGAAGTTCTTCGGATTCGAGGGAATAAGAGCTGGCTATTTTATCGTCTTCTGCATATGTGCCGTCGCATATCTCATAGGTTGGATAGTGATGAAGATGCTCGTTCCGAAATACAAACCCATAATTGACTAGAATTAATACGATGATGAATGATTTCAGTGATCTGAAAGGTAAGATTGCCGCTATTACCGGCGGCAGCGGGGTCATAGGGATGACTCTCGTGAAGGGACTTTGCAGTGCCGGAGTGACAGTTATTATCCTGGATGTCAAACCGGAGAGAGGTGCCGCGACAGCAGAGGAACTGACTGCCCGGTCTGACTGCGGGCAAGCTGTCAGTGTGGGAGCTGACGTCACCGACAGGGATTCGCTCATCAGAGCACGTGACCAGATAAGGCAAAGATTCGGATCACTCGATATCCTTATCAACTGCGCCGGGGGTAACAAAGCCTCAGCAACCACAAAAAAAGAGATTATTGGCATTGACAGGGATCTGGCCGGCACCTTCTTCGAACTCGATATTGAAGGATTTGACGGGGTATTTGACCTTAACTTCAAGGGTACGGTACTGCCAACAATGATTCTGGCAGAAGACATGGTCAGAAAAGGGAGTGGCGTAATCCTTAATATATCATCAATGAACGCCTACAGGCCCCTCACAAAAATTCCCGCTTATTCCGCTGCAAAAGCGGCCATTAACAACTTCACGCAGTGGCTCGCTGTCCACTTCGCACCCGCTGGAGTAAGGGTCAACGCCATCGCACCCGGATTCCTGCTTACCAATCAGAACCGGTTTCTGCTGACAGACGAGCAGACCGGAGATATGACTCCCAGAGGCAGAAAGATAATATCTGCCACACCAATGGGACGCTATGCGGTACCGGAAGAACTCGTCGGTACAATGCTCTATCTGCTTTCCGATACCTCATCGTTCGTCACCGGGGTGGTGATACCTGTCGACGGAGGTTTTGGTGCCTTCAGTGGAGTCTAGAGATTCTTGAGTAACTGTTTCTTTTATTAACAAAAAGTCTGCAATTCTGTTGAAGTTAACAGTATGATACATTATTCCGAATACAGACCCGACAGCGGCTTTAACAGGGATAAGATCAGAGCCGCACTTGAATCTATCCTTGGCAACTTCAGCGGAAGGAAGCGGATGCTGATACTGCCTCCTGACATTACCAGGGCGCACTCGGGCGCGGGGGTGATTACCGAACTGCTCTGGGAACAGCTGGGTGAAAGGATCACTGACATCCTCCCGGCCCTTGGCACCCATATGCCCATGGAGGCCGCCGAGCTTTCAAGGATGTTCGGAGGAACCCCACACACACTCTTCAGGGAGCATCGCTGGCGAACAGACATAGAGGAACTTGGGAGGGTGCCTGCATCATTCGTGTCATCGGTGACAGGCGGACGCCTCAACTTTGACTACCCGGTGCAGGTTAACCGTCTCCTGTCATCAGGTGGCCATGACCTGATAATCTCCGTTGGCCAGGTGGTGCCGCATGAGGTGACCGGCATGGCCAACTACAACAAGAACGTATTCGTGGGCTGCGGCGGCAGCGAGGCTATCAATAAGAGCCATTTCATCGGGGCGGTGCAAGGTATTGAAAACATCCTGGGTACGGCTGACAACCCGGTCAGGGCAGTGCTGAACAAAGCTTCTGAGATAGCCGCCCAGCGATTGCCGCTGTTGTATATACTGACAGTTGTGGCGCCTGATGCGCAAGGCCAGCTGAAAATAAGAGGCCTCTTTGCCGGTGATGACATTGAATGTTTCAGGCAGGCTGCCGCACTCTCGCACAGGCTCAACTTCACCACCATGCCACACAGGCTGAAAAAGGTGGTGGTATGGCTCGATCCGGAGGAGTTTAAAAGCACATGGCTCGGCAACAAGAGCATCTACCGCACCCGCATGATGATTGCCGATGACGGCGAACTGGTGGTGCTTGCCCCCGGCGTCAGGACCTTCGGTGAAGACCCGGCCATTGACAGGCTTATCCGGAAATACGGTTACCGGACCACCCCGGAGATACTTGCAT